>CASGDQ010000049.1 GCA_949300325.1 uncultured Spirochaetales bacterium | reverse complement strand
GTCAAGGTCCAAAAAAACAAACACTTTTCTCTTCATATGCATCAAACCTCCTTTTTTTCAATTATAATAAGATTGTTTAAATTATAACAGAAAAAATATCCTGGATGAGTATTCTTCCCGCCTCGCTTGATGCGGTGAACATATGTACTGCCGTATTCTCTCGGCATCACCATTTAGTTTTCTAACTAATATTCAGGAAGACTGGACCAATGCACTTGGTTATCAGGATGAAAGAGCTCTTTCATAGGCAAAGTTGACAAGGTGTGACTCAAAATGATACCGGCAAAGATATGGATTAGGAGTTTTCATCTCACAACGAAAGTTAAAATGAACATGATACCCGTCCTTATATCAAATTAAAAGACATGAGGGTGCCAATAAGCTTCTTCGGCTCATCGGCTATCAGCATCAGATATTAAGGAGCTCTTCCATTTTGTTCAAAAAGGCGTCCAAGGCCGTATTCCTTCCGGCCTTCCGCGTAAGCGCGCCGAACTGGATTGAAGGAACATCTTTTAATGGGATGTATTCAAGATCCTGCCTCCGTGCGGATTTCAAATCCACAGAAAGCGCAAAAGCATATCCCGTCGCACAGAGCTCCTCGACTATCTCAAGATTGTCGCAGAAAAATATCATCTCGGGACTTCTTGCTCCTAAAACCCTGCCCTGGATCTGAAACAGCTCATCGGGGCAATAAGGAGGACGGCATATCGCCATCTTCCCGATTTTTCCAAGCTCATCCATACCAACCGCCTTATGGCTTGAGAACATCTTATCGGATCTGCTGCAGATAACGGAAATATCCGGCCGGGACAGCAGGCGGAATCGGAGACGGCTCACATCAGATTTAGAAAAGGAGAAAACTACATCGATATCTCCATCCAGAAGCATGTTCGTAAGGGAATCGAACGGCATCATCCGTATGATCGGAAGGAATCCTCCGCCGTTTTCCGCATACCATCGCAGCACAGGATTGAGAACTCTCAGCTCGATGGAATTGCGGACACCTATTATAACTCTCTTTCCGCTTTTCTCGCTCAGTATCTTCATCCTTGCCTTAGACAGGCCGGCCAGGCGCAGCATCTCATCGGCATAATGCAGAAACTGCACCCCCTCCTCTGTCAGGCGCACAGTTTTGCTCGTGCGGTAAAAAAGCTTTGCTCCCAGCTCCTCTTCCAGCATGCTTATCTGATGGCTGATGGCAGGCTGGGTAAGGCACATCTGGTCGGCGGCCTTGGAGAAATTGAGGAAATTGGCGACAGCCATGAAGCTTTCCAGCTGAACAGTATTCATATCCCTTGGTCCTGTTATAAATGGTATCTATAAATTTTATTTATTGAATATAACAAAAATCAATTTCCCTATCAACAAAAATTGTGTTATATCCCTGATGTCAGCTAAAAAAACAAGAAAACAATAAATTTTATTTATAAATACCAAGGAGGCATTTATGAGGAACGTGCTCAGCCGGCTTGGCCGTTATAAAAAGGATACGTTCATATGCATAGCGATGTCGGCAATGGAGGTTGTGTTTGAAATCCTTTTGCCGTTCATGACGAGCCTTATAATCGACCGTGGGTTGGAAAAGGCAGACATGCCCGCAGTATACAGATACGGGATAATAATGGTTGTATTCGCATTCTTTTCCCTTATCTCAGGTGCAGCAGCAGGACGTTTTGCAGCAAAAGCATCATCGGGCTTTGCTGCGAATCTCAGAGAATCGATTTATGGGAACATACAGGATTTCTCGTTCTCGAGTATAGACAAATTCAGTGTTCCCGGACTGGTCACAAGGATGACAACCGACGTCACAAACGTCCAGAATGCGTTCATGATGGTCATCCGGCAGGCTGTCAGAGCCCCGCTTACGCTGCTCTTCAGCTACATCATGTGCCTTATAATCAGCGTTAAGCTCAGCCTTACATTCCTGATCGCCCTTATATTCCTGATCATCGTACTCGGTTCGATAATGGTGGTCACGATAAGGATATTCTCAAAGGTGTTCAAAAGATATGACGACCTGAATGCCAGCGTACAGGAAAACGTGCGGGCAATAAGGGTTGTAAAATCTTTTGTAAGGGAAGACTACGAGAAGAAAAAATTCTCAAAGGCAAGCGACAACATATACAAGCTGTTTGTCAAGGCAGAGGGATTGCTTGCTCTAAACAACCCGGCGATGATGACTGCGGTTTATTTCTGCATAATCATGGTTTCCTATCTCGGAGCCGGACAGATTGTTTCCGGAAGCCTGACCACAGGAGAACTCACAAGCCTATTCAGCTATATAATGTCCCTCCTGATGAGCCTCATGATATTGTCGATGGTCGTGGTGATGATCACGATGTCGCTTGCGAGCATCAAAAGGATCGAGGAGGTGCTGGAGGAGAAAAGCGATCTGAAGGAGCCGGATGATCCGGTCTATGAGGTTGCAGACGGATCTATAGACTTTGACCATGTATCGTTCGCATACAAAACCGGAACAGGAAAGAACGTGCTCTCCGATATCGATATGCATATCAGATCTGGAGAGACAATAGGGATAATCGGAGCCACAGGATCGGGTAAATCCAGCCTGATAAACCTCATCAGCCGCCTTTATGATGCGAGCGAAGGCATGGTGAAGGTCGGCGGAATCGATGTCAAAAAATACGACATGAAGAGCCTCAGAAACCAGGTTGCGGTCGTACTGCAGAAAAACACGCTCTTTTCAGGAACGATACTGGATAATCTCCGCTGGGGAAATGAGGACGCAACAAAAGAAGAATGCGAGAATGCGTGTAAGGCCGCTGCGGCAGATGATTTCATACAAGCCTTTCCAAGAAAATATGAGACAATCATCGAACGCGGAGGAGTCAACGTTTCAGGGGGACAGAAGCAAAGGCTCTGCATCGCCCGCGCCCTCTTGAAGAAACCTAAGATCCTCATCCTTGACGATTCGACCAGCGCGGTCGATACGGCAACCGATGCTAAAATACGCAGCGCTTTCAGATCCTATATCCCCGGAACGACGAAGATAATAATCGCACAGAGGATATCGAGCGTCGAGGATGCGGACAGGATTTTGGTTCTTGAGGACGGACGCATCGATGCCTTCGACACCCACCAGAACCTTTTAAAAAGCAACAAAATATACAGTGGAATCTACGAATCCCAGCTCGGTGGCAACGGGGATTTCGACCATAAGGCGTAAGGAGGTATAAATGAACGAAAAAATGAAAAAGAAAGATGCGTCCAAAGTCCTCATGCGCGTCATCTCTTATATGCTCAAAAACTATAAATGGCTGTTTCTGGCAGTCATTGCCTGCATAATCATTTCTGCAGCCGTTACGGTCATGGCAGCCTCATTTTCAAGGGAGCTCGTCGATTCGTACATCGTTCCGCTGCTCAACTCGGGATCTGACGACCTTTCCGCACTAAGCCGCCGTCTAGGGCAGCTTGCGGGAGCATGCATCATCGGAATCCTTGCCGCCTACGCCTATAACCGCATCATGGTCAACATAAGCCAGGGGACGATGAACAGGCTCAGAAAAGATATCTTCTCAAAAATGGAAACGCTGCCGATCAAGTATTTCGACACGCATGCCCACGGGGATATCATGTCCGTGTACACGAACGATGTGGACACGCTGCGCCAATTGCTGGGACAAAGCATGCCGCAGCTTATCAATTCGGTGATAATGATGTGCGCCAACATCGTGGTGATGCTGATGATGAACCCATACCTTTCCATCATCTCATTCTTGACGGCGGCTGTCATGGTGGTGGTTTCTGTCGTATTTTCCTCAAAAAGCGGGAAATACTATATCGCACAGCAGAGGAATCTTGGAATCGTAGATGGTTTTATCGAAGAGATGCTGGACGGACAGAAGGTCGTGAAGGTTTTCTGCCACGAGAATCAGGCCAAAAAGGATTTTAAAAAAATCAACGAAGAGCTCAGAAAAAGCGCTGACAAGGCCAACACCTATGCAAACCTTCTCATGCCGATAAACGCGAACATCGGTTGGATAAGCTATGCGCTTGTTGCAATAGCAGGAGCGGCCTTGGGGATCAAGGGGCTTGCAGGGGTGACGCTCGGCACTGTTGTCACCTTCGTCGGCCTGAATAAGAACTTCACCCAACCTATCACGCAGATCAGCAACCAGGTGAACTTCATAGTCACCGCAGCCGCCGGCGCAAAGAGGGTCTTCGAGCTGATGGACGAAAAGAGCGAGGAAGATAATGGGTATGTCGAGCTTGTGAACGCAGCAAGGACAAAAGACGGGGAGATCGAAGAAAGCTCTGCGAGGACCGGTTTCTGGGCATGGAAGCATCCCCATAAGGCAGACGGAAGCATCACCTACACACCCCTTGAAGGCTCAGTGGTTTTCAAGGACGTCGATTTCGGATATACAGAGGGCAATCTAGTTCTGCATGATATCAGCCTATGGGCGAAAAGCGGACAGAAGATCGCTTTTGTAGGGGCAACCGGCGCCGGGAAAACCACCATCACAAACCTGATTAACCGTTTTTACGATATCGCAGACGGCAAGATAAGGTACGATGGAATCAACATAAACAAGATAAAGAAGCCGGATCTCCGCCGCTCTTTGGGCATGGTGCTGCAGGACACGCATCTTTTTACCGGGACCGTAATGGAGAACATCAGATACGGACGCTTGGAGGCAAGCGACGAGGAATGCATAAAGGCCGCAAAGCTTGCAAATGCCGATTCCTTCATAACCCGCCTGCCAAACGGATACCAGACAATGCTTCAAGGCGACGGGGCAAATCTTTCGCAAGGGCAAAGGCAATTGCTCTCAATCGCCCGCGCAGCTCTTGCCAATCCTCCTGTGCTTATTCTCGATGAAGCGACATCCTCGATCGACACAAGAACTGAAAAGCTGGTACAGGATGGGATGGATGCCCTGATGGAGGGCCGGACCACGTTCGTCATAGCGCACCGCTTATCCACAGTCAAGAATGCAAACTGCATAATGGTGCTGGACAAAGGAAGGATAATCGAAAGGGGTACGCATGAGGAGCTGCTGGCTCTAAACGGCGTGTATGCGAAGCTATACACCGGAAAATGAGAGCTTTTTTTAATTTGGCACATCCTGGCGGGCATATTAGAAAAAAGCCCGCCTTTTTATTTTTCCAAAGCAGCCGCGTCCCTATTTTTTTTAAGGGGAAATTCAATTATAATCAGTCTATGGAAGAAATCCCGAACAAGGAACTCATAGATAAATTCATAACGAATATCATCAGGTTCCAAAAAGAAGATAAGGACAAGATAGCCGCGGCCGCAATATTCATGGCAAAAAAACATGGCGACCAGAAAAGGAAAAGCGGCGAACCATATGTCATCCACCCGCTAGCGGTGGCCGAGACCTTGATGAGCTTTGGAATGGACGCGGATACGATCTGCGCGGGACTTCTCCATGACACGCTTGAGGATACCGATACCTCGCAGGAGGATCTGGAACGGATTTTCGGCAAGGAAGTGGCCATAATGGTCGAGGGCGTGACAAAGATAAGCCACATCACGGACAACAAGAGCATCCAAGAGGCGGAAACCATAAAGAAGATGTTCTTTGCGATGAGCAAGGATGTCAGGGTCATACTCATCAAGCTTGCGGATAAGCTGCACAACATGAAGACAGCAGACTATCTGCCTCCTCAGCGCAGGCAGGAATTCGCGCAGGATTGCCTCGATATATTCGCCCCGATCGCCGACAGCCTCGGCATGTCCACGATAAAATGCGAGCTCGAGGACCTCTCTCTGAAAGTATTGAAGCCTGAAAGCTACGCATACATCAACGAATACCTGCTTGAAAGGAAGGGCGAATATACCGCATACATAAAAGGGGTTTCAAAAACGCTTGAGGAGGCTTGCCGCAAAGCCGGACTGAAGAACGTGCAGATATCTGGAAGGGTCAAGCACGCCTACTCCATCTATCAGAAAATCAAGAAGAGGAAAAAGGAAATAGACGAAATCTATGATATCCTCGGGGTGCGGGTGATCTGCGAGACCCAGGTCGAATGCTATACTATACTCGGCCTGATCCACAGCATATGGGTGCCTATCGAAGGGCGCTTCAAAGACTATATCGCAATGCCGAAGCCGAACAACTACCAAAGCCTGCACACCACAGTCCTCGGACCGGGATCCAAGCATCTTGAAATCCAGATCAGGACCTTTGAGATGCATAAGACTGCGGAAGAAGGAGTTGCTGCCCATTGGTCCTACAAGGCTTCTACAGGAAGCGAAAGCGGCGCCTGGAAAACGGTCGATTCGATAAACTACAACAAGATAATCGCAAAACTCAAGAACTGGTCGAAGGAGATAGAGCAGAGCGAAGAAGACTACATGGATGAGATCAAAAACGAGCTTCTCAAGGATTCCATCATAGTCTTCACGCCGCAAGGGCATGTCATAGAACTCCCTGTCGGCTCTACCGCGTTGGATTTCGCTTTCAAGGTCCATACGGAAGTGGGGGTGCACTGCTCAGGGGCGAGGGCGGATAACAACATCATCCCGTTGAACAAGCCGTTGCAGAACACGCAGATCGTCGAAATCCTCACAAGCCCCAACGCCCACCCAAACCAGGCATGGCTTGAATACGCACAGACCTCCAGTGCCAGAAAGAAAATCAAGGCATGGATGAATAAGAATGCGAATTCGAACCTTCCGATAGCATCCGGGATGAAGAGCCCGCAAGCAAGCGCTCAGGTGGCAAGCCCGCCGCCAGCTGCTCCTCCAAAACCGATCATTCCCCCATCCCAAGGAATAATCTTCACCCCGCATGAGAAGAAAGGCTCCGTGATAATCGGGGACAATTCGAACATACTTTTCGATTTCGCAAAATGCTGCAATCCTGTGCACGGGGACGAGATTGTTGCATATATCACCAGAGGGAGGGGCTATGTCATACACAAAAAGGATTGTCCCAACCTTAAGAACATGCCGGAAAGCGATGTCCGGCTAGTTCCGGTAGAATGGGACGGCAAGGAGCTCGTACGACGCTTTAAAGTCGTTGCGAAGATGAACAGCGAGCTGTTCGGAGAAATAGACAACGCGACAAGAAAACACGATGCGCATCTGATAAGCGGAGAGCTGAAGGCCTCAGACGACGGAGATCTTACGGGCGTATTCACAATAAGCTGCGATGATGAGGAAGCCCTGAAGAGGACCACTCAAGCAATAAGGGCCATTCCAAGCATAAAAAAGATAACCGGAGTCTAATCCTCAAGTATCCTTATGACCTCGGGAAGAAGCTGCTTTTTTCTTGAAAGCACCCCAGGCATGTCATAGACTTTCTCAGCCTTCTTCTCATATACAAAACGGTATTCCTTATCAAAGCCCGTTGTCAAAAGAAGGGATGCATCCTTAAAAACATCCGTGACCATCAGCATCGCCCAATCAAGGCCATGAAGCTTCCTCACCTCCTCCAGAGAAGCAAGGTACACATCTATCAGGCTGTTTATCTCGACAAAGCTGGACACCTCGACCTGTCCGATTCCGAAATCGACTCCCTGCTCATCGTATTTCTTAAAATCGCTTTCGATGATCTTCGCAGGATCTTCCTTGGACAGCTGACGCTGGGAAGAGAAGACAGTACGGGCAAATTCATCAAGATCAAGACCAGCTATCGAGGCAAGACGTGATGCTACATACCTGTCGTAATCCGTTGCTGTCGGGCTTTTCAGCATCACCGTATCTGCAATAAGTCCGGCTAGAAGGATCGTAGCATTCTTCCTGTCCGGAGAGACACCCCATTTCTTATACTGCTCAAACACGATCGTGCAGGTGGAACCAAGGGGTTCCGAGCAGATCAGGATGGGATTCTTCATCTTTGGAGCCGCAAGGCGGTGGTGGTCGATTATCTCGAGGATCTCGGCTTCCTCGATACCCAGCACGCTCTGCTCCGCTTCGTTATGATCCATGAGGATCAATTTCGCACTCGGGCGCTTTAAAAAGCATCTTCTGGTGACAAAGCCTTTCCACTGGCCGTCCTCGAAAACGGATACCCCGCGGTATTCGCTGTCAGAGAGTATGTCCTTCACCTCATCATAAAGGCAGTCCATCGATACAGCCGGCACATCCTTTTCAGGTATGATGGTGCTTATCGGCATGGCAAGCCTCAAAAGGCGGAGGGTTTCCGCAGTATCCTCCTTTGAGACATACACAAAACCCTCATAGGAGGAGAAATCGACATCCATTTTAGCCGGGTCCTCAACTCCTGTAAGTATGATGCCAGGAAAGCCGTTCTCAACAGCATACCTTATATGGCGCAGCCTGCTGCCTACGACAAGAATTGGTTTTCTCTTGCACGCTCCCACCCTGGTTTTATAGACCTCGTACTCCATCGCCCCGACGACGATCTGTGTCTCATAGACATCCTTGAGCCCTTTCTTGAAGAAGAATCCCGGTATCACACGCGGGATATTGCCCAAACCTATAAGATAAAACGGACGTCCGTTATGGTTCTCCATGAGGAAAAACCTGTTTATATCATCCACGGAAACAAGCGCACGGTACCCGTTTTCATCGAAAATCGGCACGACAGAGGGATGCTTGCTGTTGTACAGGCTTATCAGCTCGTATACAGGATCGTCTGCCGTCATTGTGAAATCCGGGCTTTTTGCTATGTCGCGGGCCTTGGCCTTGACATCCTTTACCAAGGGCGGCAGCTCGGCGTTGGCAAAAGAGAACACATCCTTGACATTCTGGTTCACATGCCCCAGCCTTATGGGTATATATTCGTTTCTGCCATCTATCTGGTTCTTAAGGTTTGCATAAGCATATGCGGAGCAGACGGAATCCATATCGGGATTCCTATGTCCTGTTACAAAAATCTTAGCCATTGTTTTTTTTCCTACTGATTAATGTTACTATATGTATAAAGGATAAGGCAAAGGTATTATGTCAAAAAAATGTGTTATAGCCAATGACCATGGAGCAGTTGAGCTTGTAGAAAAGCTCAAAGAGCATCTGGAAAAGAGAGGTTACGATGTAAACTGGCTCGGAGTTAAGGAAAACGTAAGCGTGGACTATCCGGACATGGCGGAAAAATGTGCTAAGGAATTCCTTAGCGGAGGATATGAATTTGCAATCGTCGCATGCAGCACAGGCATCGGAATCTCAATAGCTGCAAACAAGATCAAGGGGATAAGATGCGCCCTTGTTATGGACAGCCATTCGGCGGAAATGACTAAAAGGCATAACAATTCCAATATGCTTTCATTCGGCGGGAAGGTTGAATACAAGGAAGATCCAGTAAAGATACTCGATGCATACCTGGATGCCACATTCGAAGGCGGACGCCATCAAAGAAGGATAGATAAGATAACAGCGCTTGAAAGCTGAAAAATCGCGCACTGAAAATCAATAATAATCCCGCCAGCTTCCACGGACATAATAATCAAGGCAGATGGCGGAAAACATGAGAACAAAACGATTATTTAGAAAATCATACCCCATTGCTGTCCTAAGGACCCTCTCCCTGCGGCCAGTCACAGGAGATCCGACGACAAGCGGGGTTATCGATAGATATGCCCCAGCGCTTTTATAGCTGCTAAGCCGATTAAAACCATAAAAGCCCCCGACTCCCAGAAGCATGTTTATACCGCTTCCTGCAACTTTGCTTGCAGTGCTCCTGTTTCCCAGCAGCGAAAGCGCCAGCTCTCCATAAAACACATTGTCCAAAAGGATGTCAGGAACAAGAGTGGATGAGCCTCCGGCCATCAGCTCCAAGCGTTTTGTGAGCCCGAGATTGAATCCATAAGAAAAGGAAATCCCCTCTTCTAGTGAAAAGAACGGACGATCTGAGAGTCCGAAATTGTTTATCAGCCCGAAAGAAAGTGAAATATCCTGGCAGTCACCGGCAAAAGAGCCGAGGCATATGGCTGGAAGTAACAGCAAAACAACAATCAGCTTTTTCATAACACCTCACAGATAACAGGTGATCTTCAGCACCTTGATTCCCAAGCCGAAATCATAATCAGGAATGCTGAGAACGAAAATCGGAGTGAAGAACTCGAAACTGAACATCGTATCCCTGAAGTTCAGAAGGGCCAGTGAACATCCTATATTCCAAACATCAGGATGCACATAATAGGCGCCCACTTCAAGTTTTGGGGAATATATCATCTTGTTTGCAAAAAGGAAATCAAACGGATGGTTCAAAATCTTGAACGGCTGGGTGGTGATGCTTATCCCTGCGCTTTCAAAAAGAGGGCTGAAAACGATCTCGCCGCCGATATCAAGATAAGGCTCGTCAAAGAATGAGCAGCCAGAGGAGAAGGCAAAACCGCCATAAGGTATTTTACCGGAGACGCCTTGCGCGCCCACCGAATAATAGAAGGAAGCGGAATACATAGCAGAAGAAAGAAAAAGAACGGAGAAAAAAAGAGCAATCTTTTTCATCTCAACCTCCGTAATATACCATGAGATAGCTCAGGAAGGACGAATCATCCTTCCACTTTTCAGCCACTTGCTCATCTATCTCAATTGAGCCTTCGGCCATACGGTCATAAAAATGCTCTATTGAGGAAGCAGCGAATTCGCTGCTGTCAATTACAAGTGAATCCTCGTGGCTGAGATCCATGGAACGGTAATTGAAATTGGTGCTGCCTATAACAGTATACCGTCCATCCACAACCATAAGCTTTTCATGCAGCATCGGAAGATTCTCATCACCCCCGATAACTGCCACATACACATGGGCTCCTGTATCGACTATATCTGGAATAACATATTTGACACCGCTTTCTGCATAGCTGCGGCTGTCAAGGGGAAAGAAGATATGCACATCCACCCCTCTTTCGACCGCAAGACGTATGCTATTGTACATGCTCTCGTTCCAAATCGGCAGATAAGGAAGAATGTATATGCTTTCCTTTGCGCCATTGATCAGGCTCGCATACATCGAGGCGACATTGCTCGAGCCTCCAGGCCCTTGATTGAAAAGGTATGCATCATAAAGAGCTTCATCCCCTGATCCGGCGTATGTCGGATAAAGCTCCGGGTCGATCTTCTCGACACTCGTCTTATTCCAGATGTTTATGAACTCACGCATGAAAAGGGCTGACAATTCTGGAGAGTCGAACAGATACATGCTGTCCCTCTGCAGCTTGACATCAGGCGCACCGAGGCTGATATAATTCAGATTCATCCCTCCGATTGCGCATTTTTTTCCATCGAACACAAACAGCTTGCGGTGATCGCGTATGATCAATGACGCGGGATTGATTATCCTCAGAGCAGAAACCGGGGCATACTCTATAAGATGAACGCCGCTGTCCCTTAAGAAATAAAGCTGCGTCATATAGTTTCTGGTCTCTGTCATATCGTAGCTTGAAAGGCCGTCGATTATGATATATACATCGACACCGCTCTCCGCTTTCTGTGACAAAAGCTCATAAAGGGTCTCAAGACGGGATGAGGATGAACCTAAAAAAGTGGAGATGAATATATAATCCTCCGCCTCCTGGACAAGCTCTTCCAATTTCTCAAGCCACAGCCCTCCGTTGTAATAGCACTCCGGAATCGGGACGCTGACCTTCTCCGCCCCATAATGCATGAGTTTTTCATCCACACTAGCAGATGAGAAAGTATAGGGGTCATCAAACACACCAGTAGTGGTGCTGCACGAAAAGAGCAGCACAAGAAGCAATGGAAGAAGCAACAATCTCTTTAAAAACATCACTTCCTCATAGTCGGAAAAATGAACGGATTTGGCAATAGGTCTTTAAAAAGATATACATTTTTATTTCCATCCAAATCGCTTAAAACAACCTCTGTCTCCGGTCTTGAAAATTCTGCAAGCACCTGAAGGCATAAAGCGCACGGAGGAGCAGGAGGATTATCATCGCTTACGACCACAAGAAGATCTATCCCTATCGCCCCCTCGGCAGCTATTGCAGATAATATTGCATTGCGTTCAGCACAGATCGTCGCACCGTAGGAAGAGTTTTCAACATTGCATCCAGCATATATCTTATTTGTAGCGGCACTCACCAAAGCAGCCCCTACTTTGAATTTCGAATATGGCGCATAGGCATTGGCTCTGGCTTTCTTGGCCATTTCAAGAGCCTGGGACAGCAGGATCTCTTTATTGCAACCCCCTTTTATTGGCCCAATGAGATTGGCTCCATAAACCAACATATCGTCTTTCTTTACACCGAACAGCTTCTGTTCAAGCTCTTCAGAGCTTTTGAACTCTCCGATTGCAGACAAATCCTTTATGACGGCTTTTGCCCCATGAGAAAGCAAGCGATCCCCTTCTACGGAAGTCTCAAGCCCCACAGTCGGACAGCCGGCAGCGATTCCTGCGGCCAGTCCTCCGAGGCTGTCTTCGAAAACTACAGCCTCGTCAGGAGCAATTCCAAGCCGGATCAAAGCAAACTGATATATATCCCCATATGGTTTATTCCGCTTGATGTCTGCAGCACTGACAACAACATCGAAATCACTGCTCTCAAGCCCTATCGCTTCAATATTGGCAAGAACCTTCCAAGTAGGAGCTGAGGAACAGACTGCCATAAGAAGACCGGCCTTGCGCGATGACTTTACAACCTCCTTCACCCCAGCAAGGGCAATGGACTCTTTCTTCACCCTATCTAGGTATCTTGAGCGGGTAAAAGATGAAGCCTCCTTCAAGGACCAATCATGAAAACCTTTTTCTTTAGCAGGACCGCTGAAGAAATTCTCTTCCCCGGTCCCTATATAGTTTTTGAAATCTTCTTGTGATAAATGAAGGCCTTTGGAGGAAAAATATTCAATACCTATGGAGATGGCGATGCCCTCGCTATCCACGAGGACCCCGTCCATGTCGAACAATAGAGCCCGGATCATCACTGCCCCCGGCTCTTCACATACTGCCCATCGCCTTCAAGCCCGAGATAGATTCCATCCCCCATCACGATGCGGCCGCGCAGGAGTGTCATGACCACCCTTCCTGTCAATGTCATTCCTTCATAGCAGGAATATCCGGAAGCAGAATGGAGCTTCTCTCCTTCCACAGTCCAGGACCAGTCAGGATCGAACAGGACTATATCGGCATCGCTGCCTTCTGCAAGGCTGCCCTTCTTCGGATAAAGACCAAAAATCTTTGCTGGCCCTGTAGAAAGGAGATTGACAATCTGCGAGAGGGAAAGATGACCTTGTGTAAGGCCGAATGTATGCAGCAGGGGAAGCATCTCCTCTGTTCCGGGGATGCCGGGATATATGGTCCTCACATCATTGCTTTCAAGCTTCTGCTTTCGTGTAAATGCGCAATGGTCCGTCGCCACGACCTGCACCTCTCCGTTGACAACAGCCTCCTGAAGGGCTTCATTATCCTCCTTTGTCCTGAGGGGAGGAGTCATCACATAAAGCGGTCCGTCAGGGCCTTCCAGCTTTTCTCTGGAAAGGAAAAGATAATGGGGAGTGGTCTCGACGATGAGGTGCACTCCATCATTCCTGAGCTTGCGGACAACCTCCAAGCCCTCCTTGCTGGAGAGGTGGACGATATAAACAGGCATGTCCAGCTCCTTCGCAATGCTGCCGACATACCTTATAGCTTCCGCCTCGGCTTTTGCAGGCCTCATATCAGGATGGTCCTTGGGAAGATAAGTGCCCTTCCACTTTTTATCGATGTCCTCTATCACATCATTGTCCTCGCAATGCACACAGACCATCAGGTCCAGCTTCTTACAGGAGGCAAAAACCTTTTTCAGCTCCTCGCGCTTTTCAATCAGATAGCCGACATTGCGGTAGGTTGTGAAAATCTTTATAGCACCTATCCCTTTAGCCTTAACCTCTTCGAGCTCTTTCTCGATATCCTCCCGGTAGGCATATACTCCCATATGCAAGGCATAATCGATTCCCATAGGACGCATCTCGCCCCTCCTCTTTTCAAAAGATGAGGACAGGCTGACCTTATCGTCATCGGCAAAATCCACCACAGTCGTCACGCCCCCGAATGCTGCAAGACGGGAAGCCTCTGCAAAGCTATCGGCGGTGACGGTGCCGCGGGAAACAAGATGGTAATGGGTGTGCGCATCGATAAGCCCGGGGAGCACGCAGAGACCGTCTGCGTTAATGACCGTGACCTCTTCAAGTCCGGCCTCATCAATATCCGATGCGATGCGTACGATTTTGGATCCGTCTATCAGCAGATCCTGGTGTCTGGCCCATTCGGTATCCACCAAAAGGCCGTCTTTAATCAATATCTTAGCCATATAAAGATGATAAACCCGAGGCTTTGGGGAAGCAAGCATTAAAAAGCCTCCCCTGAGGAAGGCTTATGTCAGCTGAAATCAGGCTGTCGGGAAACACTCTTCGAGAAAATCCAGATCGAGTTCAGGATAAAGCAGGTTCTCCTCAAGCAAGGCCCTTACACGGCTTTTTGCCTCAAGCATCACGCTTTCAGGGCATTTCGCCTTATTCTTACTCGCCTGCCCCTTGTTTTCCCCTTTTGTCAGGATTGCGGGGCGTGCATTCTCAAGCACCAAAGTGATGATCGACGCGATTTCCTTCATTTCTTTTTCGCCCATTCCCAGTGTCGTGACAGCCGGAGTTCCGATCCTTAGCCCGGAAGTATACCAGGGGCCGTTGCTGTCGAAGGGAAGTGCGTTGCGGTTAAGCGTTATGCCGCAATCTCTCATCAGGCTTTCTGCCTGGCGACCATTAAGCCCATATGGCCTGGTATCGAGAAGCATCAGATGGTTGTCCGTACCGCCTGTAAGGATTTTCGCTCCGCACTCTTCGAGATACTGGGCAAGAAATTGTGAATTCTCAACGATTTTTTTTGCATATTCCTTAAAATCATCGGAAAGCGCCTCAGTAAAAGCCACCGCTTTTGCCGCCAGTACATGGGGAAGAGGACCGCCGATCACAAGGGGGCATCCCTTATCGACCGATTCTGCAAATTCCTTCTTGCAGAGGATAATTCCTCCGCGCGGGCCGCGGAGAGTCTTATGTGTGGTGCTGGTGACAACATCAGCCCATTTCACAGGATCGTAATCGCCGGTGAACACTTTTCCAGCAACCAAGCCTGCAAAATGCGCCATATCCACCATGAAGACAGCACCTACAGAATGGGCTATCTCGCTCATTATGCGGAAATTGATCTTGCGCGGATATGCCGAGTATCCCGCAAGGAGGATCAGCGGCCTGATCTCCTCAGCAAGAGCTCTGATCGCATCATAGTCAAGCAGCCCGGTCTTCTCATCAACTGAATAGGAATAGGCATCAAACATCTGCGCGCTCACATTCTGCCTGTAGCCATGTGTGAGATGGCCGCCTGAATAATAATCAAGACCCAAGAGCCTCTGGTTATGACAGCAGGTGCGGATTCTGTCCCAATCCTCGCGGGACAGCATGGAGGTATTGGTGATTCCCATCTCCTCCAAAGCAGGCACCTGCACCCTGTTGTTGAGGATTGCCCAATATGCACATAAATTGGCATCCGCTCCTGAATGGGGCTGCACATAAGCATGCTCTGCTTCAAACAGCTTCTCTGCCTGGCGGGCGGCAAAATCCTCTATATCATCGATATTCGCACAGCCTGCATAAAACCTGTGGTAAGGATAACCTTCTGCGTATTTGTCGGTCAGAAGATTGTTCATGGCCGCCTGCACCGACAAAGAGGAATAATTCTCGCTGGCAATCAGCTTGAGATTGCTCCTCTGATCTTTTAATTCGGCAACAATCTTAGCGGCAACAAACGGGCTGACTTTTGCAACAAGAGAAAGAGACGAAACATACCCAAGCATTCCAGCATTTACCTTCCTGCCGGATGTCAAATATTTTTCCAAAACATCCATAAGCAATCCTCCGACAAGCAGAGTATGGAAAAATAATTCGATAATTACAAGAAGAAAAAATAATGTCGGCGTTTTTTGGGGATCTGACGCCTGAAACAATCCCCTTGATTGAGTTGATAAAGACCGTTATAATCTAAAGCGCCAATTCAAATTAAGGAGAAACACAAGTGGCAAAGGAAGAAGCAATCGAGGTTGAGGGAGTAGTCAAAGAAGCGCTTCCTAACACAATGTTCCGCGTTGAGCTTCAGAACAAGCTTGTAATCCTTGCCCATCTTTCAGGAAAGATGCGCAAGCACTACATCAGGATTGTTCCTGGAGATACAGTCAAAGTGGAACTCAGTCCGTATGACCTTACAAAGGGCAGGATCGTTTACAGGGAACGCTGAAAACCGCATTCCCTGTTTTTTTATTCCTTTTTCAAAATAATCCAAATCGCCCCGCCCCCGCCATGGCTTGAAGGCGCACGCGATTGCTCGCTAACCAAGCCGGAATTCTCCAGCACCCTTTCCGCAGTTTCCTTCAGCACAGGTATCCCATTATCGCTATGAAGTCCCTTTCCTGTGATGATGCTTATCTTTCTTAAGCCGTTTTTCTTTGCATCAGAAAGAAAATCTTCCACAGCCTTTATGCATTCTTCCTGTGTCATGCCATGAAGGTCCAATGTCGATTGCGGAAGCATGGCTCTCAATTCACTGACCGTATAGCTCCTTGTCTTCTTCTCTTCATCCCCCTTCTCTTTCAGAATCTGCTCAAAAGTCTTATTTCCGGCATCCTTACCCACCTTTTCCGTCTTCTTTTCTCCCGCATAATAAGAGGAAAGGATTTCAGAAAACGGTTTGGTCGGATTATATTGCCTTGAAGAAGGAGCTGATGGCTCGGCATCAGGCTTTTTCTCCTCCTCAAGCTTTCTTACAAAAGATTTGTTATCGCCAAAAATCGACCATGAAGCGACAGGGGACCTCTTTTCATCCTCTTCAGGTTTTTTAAAAAGAGCATCCTGATCTTTCGGAGTCTCTGACAATGTGCTTGGAACCTCTTTTTCAATCTTTTCCTGATGAAGGTTTTTCTCCACAGGCTTTCCCGTCTCGAATTCTGAAAGGATATCGCCAAAAGATTTTGTCGCTGTGTATGTGCTCTTTTTTCTTGAAGGGCTGTCGGGTTTGATTTTACCCCGGTTCTCCCACTTTTCAAGTATGGTAGCAAAATCCATGGCAGGCTCTTTTTTATCAGCTCCGCCCTTCTGGGGCATGCTGTAAGGATTGCCCGTTCTCTCATAAGAGGCAAGGATATCTGCAAAAGAGGCCTTGGGATCATAGCCTCCCACTATTTCAGAGGGTTTCTTAACTTTGGATGCGGCTTTTGGCATAGAAGTTTTTTCCTCTTCCTTCTTCTCTTTGAGGATAATGGATGAAAACGGGGAAGATGAAGCATCTTCCTCCCGTTTTCTGAACTCCTGGGCCTTTACAACTTTTTTCTGTTTCTTTCCCATCAATTTTCTCCAAGATCCACGAAACCGGCTGTAAGCGGTTCAAGGAGTTCGATAAGCTTTTTCTCATCCGCCCCTTCCACCTTCAGGGTGCAGATCACTTTTTTAGGATCCGCATCTGAAAAAGTGCAGAAGCTGATGATGGAAATATTATTCTCCTCCAAGACCTTGGATATTCTGGCAATCGTGCCAATCTTGTCAAATACAACGAAAGAGATCCGGGTACCATAATGACGCGCCCCGAAAAGCTCCATCAGGATCTTGAACATATCGCTCTTGCTCACAAGCCCCACAAGCTTTCTTTCTTCCACAACAGGAAGAAAGGAAAGGTCCTGGGTGACCATCAATCTTGCAACCTCTTCGATACTGGTCTTGGGGCTTATGCTAACAACATCTTTCGTCATTATTTGGGAAATAGGCATGTTTCCGACATCATACGCCATTTCCAGAAGACTCATGCGGGAGGATGGAATGCTTGCTTTAAGGATATCCTTTTCAGTAAGGATGCCGACAAGATTGCCTTCCCCGTCCAATACGGGAACTTTCTGGACATTCTCAGACTTCATGAGATTCAATGTCTCAACACATGTCATATCGGTTCTCGCCACCACGGGATTTTTTGTCATCCTCCGCTCGATAGTCATAATCGTCCTCCAAGTCTTCGCCAGCCGGCTTTGCTGATACTTAGATGAGTTTATATTTTTGACCTGATTTGTGCAATAAAAACATAAATTGCAAGCAAAGCCTGTCATAAGGAAGGGCTTTTCCAGCAATGCCTGTTTTATGGAAAGCAAGTGCTTTCCTCAGATTGGACAGACTAGATAAATCCGTGTGCACAAACGCAGAAAACAATTTATCGACGGCATCGGACAGCATGGAATGCCCTTCGAAAAGGCGCTCAAGAAAAGATATCCGGTTTTCACTAGACATTCTCTTTCAAAAAGGATATATATATGCATGTTCGGAAAAATGCACACTGCTATAAAACGGCAGCACATCCGAAGCAAAGCACATAAAACTAATCTGGAATGCAGATGCCTTTTGTATAAAGAAACATCAAGCCCTATCTTGCATGTGAGTAGATACATAAGACAGGAAAGCGCCATTTTATGATCCCGTAGCTCAGCTGGATAGAGCGTCCGCCTCCTAAGCGGAAGGTCAGCAGTTCGAATCTGCTCGGGGTCATTTTTTTATGCACGATACCACTTTCTCCCCTTTTAGTTTATCATTGAGACATGAGATACATTCACGATGACAATTTCGATATCCTTTCTAAAATCGCGCTCGGCTGCGACCACTATGGGGAAAGCATAAGCGAAAAGGATGCATTATCGTTCTTGGACTTATATATCGAGAAAGGAGGAAATCTCCTGGATACCGCCCATGTATACGGGCAGCAATATGATGACGGCCCAAGCACAAGTGAGCAGGTCATCTCCAAATGGCTTAAGAGCACAGGAATGAGAAAGGAAGTTGTGATACTCACAAAAGGCGGGCATCCGCATATCGGAAGGATGCACGACTCAAGAATAAACGAGCATGACCTGAAAAACGACCTGGAGGCAAGCATCAGGCAGCTAGGAACCATACCGGATATTTTTCTCCTTCATAGGGATGATAAGAGCATGCCGATACCAGAGATTGTCGACATCCTGGATTCTTTCGTATCGCTTAAAATGACGAAAGCTGTAGGAGTTTCAAACTGGAGCATACCCAGAATCAATGAGGCAAGGGAATATGCCCAAAAACACGGTAAAGCGGACATAATGTACAGCGAGCTGCAATATTCGCTTGCAAAAACAGACCAGCAGATTTGGGGGGACGACACCATCGAGATAATGGAGTCAACAAGTCCTATAAGCTATTATGAAAACAGCGATATCACATACCTGACATTCTCAAGCCAGGCAAAAGGCTTCTTTTCAAAGGTGCTGGCAGGCAAAACGGATGAATTATCAGAGCGGGCAAAAAAAAGATTCCTGACAAAGGAAAACCTGATGAGAGCAGAAAGGGTCGGACAGCTTTGCAGGAAATACGGAGCCGAACCATCGGCAATCGCCCTAGCCTTTATTCTCAGCCATAAGGGCAAGGCGATCGCGATAATAGGAGCCAGCAAGATGGAGCAGCTTGAAAATACGCTCAAAAATACAAATCTCATCCTCAGCCCCGAAGATATCGAATTCCTTATTTCTGGTTAAGCTTTCTTTTTCCTGAACGTCTTTTTCCCTTCAGGAGCGGAAAGCGCTATCTCCTTTGCACGCTCTTCGCCTATGGCATCGGGATTGCTCTTCTCATCTTTTGACAAGGCGCAGTTTTTCGTTCCCCACTTGATATAAGCGCCATACCTTCCGCTTAAAAGCTGAAGAGGCTTGCCTTCAAGCGGAGAAAATTCCTTTATGACGGAATTGGCACTTTTTTCCTGCTCCTCTTGCGTTGCGGCTATATCCTCGAACTTGACAGCATGGGGATTGCGGACCCTGATGTTTTTTCCTTTGTAAGATGCATAATACCCATAAGGGCCAAGCTTGAGCAACGCTTCATTGCCTTGCTCATCCTCTCCAAGGACGATAGGAAGCGACATGATGAGCAATGCATCTTCTTTACTCAGCTTGGCAGGATCCATGCTTTTGGGAAGGTTTACAGATTTCTGGTCGCTTTCGCGCTTAAGGTATTTGCCCCATCTGCCTTCCAATATCCTTATGTCGGTGGAAGGTATGTAATCGGCATCCTCCTTCCTAAACAGTATATCCTTTGCATCCTTGTCTGTGAAAGTTCCAGGAAAATACTTCTCCTGGTCTATGCTGGCCATTTTTTCCTTGCCATCCTCATCCTGATAATCGGAAACCAGATAAGGACCGAATTTGCCGATCCTGATTTCGTAGCAGACCTTCCTGTCGCCCAACATGAAAAAGTTATCAAGGCCGGAAAGCGAAAGCATCTTCGCAGAACTTATCCTGACAGTCCTCGACACGTTGCCCATGTCTGCCTTGAGTCCGGAAAAATCATCTTTTCCCAGCCAGAATGCATCAAGATAATCCTTTTTGCCGATCTTTCCTTCCGCTATGTCGTCAAGACCTTTCTCCATCTCGCTTGTGAAATTATATCCGATGTATACCGGGAAGGTCGATTCAAGCAAATTCGAGACGAAGAAACCTGTAAACGTCGGAACGAGGGAAGATCCGACTTTAACTGCATATTTCCTGTCGAGGATGGTGCTTATTATGGTAGCATACGTGCTCGGGCGTCCGATTCCTTCCGCTTCAAGCGTCTTTACGAGAGTCGCCTCATTATATCGCATCGGAGGCTCTGTTGTATGGCTGTCCAAGACCACATCCTCAACAGCCCTTTCATCCCCTCTCTTTAAATCAGGAAGCTTTGATAGATCATCTTCATCCTCGTCCGTATCTTCCCTGTAAACGCGCAAAAAGCCATCGAACAGGATAACCGTTCCACTGGCGGCAAGTCCGTAAATGCCATCCTTGAGCTTAATGGAAGTGGTCTTCTTGACGGCCTCAGCCATCTGGGTAGCGACCGTCCTCTTCCAAATGATCGTATAAAGCTTCAGCTCATCCCCTTCCAATCCTGTATCCTTAGGAAGACGGAAAGTGTCCCCTGCAGGGCGGATCGCCTCATGAGCCTCCTGGGCTGAAGCGGATTTCGACTTGTAATTGCGGACCCTTTCTGAAAGATATGAAGTCCCATACAGCATCTCGATCTGCTTGCGGGATGCATTAATGCATTCCGAAGAAAGGGTCGGGCTGTCGGTTCTCATATAGGTTATATAGCCTTTTTCATAAAGGCTCTGCGCAACCTGCATTATACGGCGTACGCTGGTCTTCATCTTTCTTGAAGCATCCTGCTGAAGAGTCGATGTCGTAAACGGTATAGCAGGCGTCTGCTTCTTCTCATTCTCTTCGACCTCTGCAACAACCGCCACCGTGCCCTTTATCTCCTGCGAGACCTTCTCTGCCGCAACAGCATCCAGAACAACATATCCATCCTTGACCTTCCCTGTTAAGGGATCGAAGCTGTTTTTTGAAGCAACCGCCAACTCGTTTATGGAGACAAGCCTGGCCTTGAAATCGGAAAAATATATATCGACTCCGGTATAATCGCTCTTTTTGAAAGCTCTCCGCTCCTTCTCCTTGTCCACCAAAAGCTTGAGGCCTGGAGACTGTACGCGTCCTGCAGAATATGCAGAGCCCAGCTTCTTGCTTATTATTGGGGAAATCCCATATCCCTGCAGACGGTCCACCGCACGACGGGCTTCCTGAGCATGCACAAGATTCATATCGATTTCACGGCAGTTGTCAAAAGCGTTTGTAATCGCCTGCCGTGTTATTTCATGGAACACCATCCTATAAACGGGGCACTTGGGCTTGAGCTCCTGGAAAAGGTGATAGCTGATCGACTCCCCCTCCCTATCCTCATCGCTTGCAAGAACCAGCTGCTCGCAATCCTTGAGGCATCTCTTCATCTCAGAAAGGAGCTTCTTCTTATCATCCGGCATCTCATATTCAAGCTCATAACCGTTTGAAGTCTCAACTCCATAGGTGCCCATCTTCGGATTCTTCGCCAGATCGAGTATATGCCCCTTGCTGGCCATCACCGTGCAGCTTGCAGGCAGGTACTTCTTTATGGTTTTCGCTTTAGTCGGAGATTCGACTATGATAAGAGTCTTCTTCGTAGGATCAGCCTTCATAACTCCCCCTTAAACGTAAAAAAAATATATTGAAGGATTCAAATTGTCAACCAAAAAAAACGGCCTTTCCGACGCTTGGAAAAGACCGTTTGGAAGGATGTTGATATATCAACATATATTATTTTTAATCGGCTGTTTTTTTTTACAAAATCACAGATCTTTCGAATTTTTCAGCACATAAGCCCCGTCATCCCTTGTCCCGTCCGGATTGAAGAAGACAAAAGTACGGACGAGGGAAGGGCCGTCCATGCGGAAGATAAGATTCCTGCATCCGTCATCATCCACAATGAAATCATATATGACCATCGTATCAAGAGAGATTCCGAACGCCTTTGTCTCCACGGTAACCTCGATGTGGTCCTGTCCGAGGAAGATCTTGGATACCCTCCAGGAAGAGGGTACTATGGATGATGTGTTGAACCGCTCTGCGTTCAGCCTGTATGTGGCGGCTTGCTCCGTATCATCATCATAATCGGTCCATCCCGCACTCTCGTCGTTGAAATCATACAGGGGGAAGATCCGGTGCTCGGCTCCATCGTCGGAGAGTATGTAGATTTCCTGATGCTGGCCATAAATCGGGTCAAGGACGGTCTTCACATTGAAAATCAGCTTCTTCACCCTGCCCTTGTTATCCTTTTTTGTGGGATTGTTCCATATATAAGTGCCATCCCAGGATGTAGTGGTGTTTGTAGAGAATTCCGCAAGAAGCGTGTTGTTGCCCTCATCTCTGGCGGCAAAGGAAATATTATAAGTCTTATTGCTCAGGAGATTCTCGATCTCATAAGAAAAGACATTATTCTCAAGGCGGGCGACAAAACCATCGTCGACATATATGTCATACCATTTCGCACCTTCGACCTCATCCCAGTCCACCAGGAATCCGGTGGGGTGTTCCGCAACATCAATTGCAAAGATAAAGGAAGGCACGAAAAAAAGGAGTGCCAGAAGGAACCTTCTCATCATAACTCTTGTCCGCATCATTTTAATTTAGTATCCTACGTTTATGAAAAAGATGTCAACATATCTGCTTATGCTGCTATTTGTTCTGCTGTTTTCTTCCTGTGCAGTAAGCGAAAATATTTCTCTCAGTAAAAACGGATCGTCAAGCTACACGGATATAACCATATATCCATTTTTCATCGATGTGCTGAATGACTTCTCCGAATTCCTTCCCAAAAACGATGAAAGCATAATGGATGCTGCAATCACCGATTTTACAAACAAGCTTGAAACAAGCAAAAAGGCCTTTGATGTGCATATGTACAAGACAGGTGAAAACAGTTATTCCATATCGTTCAACTTCAACGATATCCCTTCTGTCTTATCCGCATTGAAAGGAGATCATTCAATTTCCGTGCTGAAGGAAGACAGAAACAGCTTGAAATTCCATCTGGATATAAATAATTATCAAGAGCTTAAGGCGATAATACCGTTCTTGGCTGACCCGAATTTCGAGGTATACGGCCCGGAATACAACCAAGGGATGAGCGAAGAGGATTATCTGGATATGATCTATTACCTGCTCGGCGAAGATGGACCGGATGCAATACGCAATAGCACCATAGATATAACGATCATCACCCCCTCTGAAATCGTATCCTCAAGCGGCGTGGAAAAAAAGGGACCGAAAACCGTGCTCTACTCATTCCCCTTGATAGACTTTCTGCTTTTGAATGAACCGATGGAATTTGAAATAACCTGGAAATGAAAGGAATAAAAAAGCTGGATATAGTAATTGCCATCATCTTTCTCGCACTCACCATTTTGAGCCTGTCCTTTTCAAAGGGGGGCGACATGGTGAGGATAGATGGAGCATATGCCAGCTATATCTATCCTTTGGATGAAGACCGCATCGTAAGCATCCCCGGGCCTCTCGGGGATACGGTTGTGAAAATCGAGAACTCCGATTTTGCAATCATCAGCTCCCCCTGCCCCAACCATACATGCCTTTATATGAGAATGGGGACCTCGGTCTGCTGTCTTCCAAACAAGGTGCTCGTAAGCCTGGAAAAGAGCGGCGGAGGTGCGGATGCGATCAGCTACTGAAAAGATATCCTCCTATGCATCCTTATGCCTACTAGGATCGTTTTTGGAAATGCTGGTGCCAAAGCCCGTCCCATTTTTCAGGATCGGGCTGGCCAACATCCCGATAATGCTTGCAATCAGCACACTGGATTTCAAGGACTACTTTATCCTGCTGATGCTCAAAGCAGTCGCTTCATCCTATATTTCCGGCACCATATTCACATATTTCTTTTTAATATCCTTTTTGCAGAGCATGGTCTCCGGGCTTGTAATGTATTTTCTCGGCAGGACACAGAAAAAAAGGATATCCTATTATGGGATATCGTTGTCAGGCGCTTTTTCTGGGACAATCGTACAGATTTACACAGCCTCGCTATACATGGGAAAGGGAATGCTCATGCTTCTTGCACCATTTCTTCTCTCATCGTTCGTCTTTGCTCTCGTTACGGCATACCTAGCAGGCTCATTCAGCTGGATCGAAATAAGAGAAGAGGATCTCCAGCAGACCCGACAAGCCTCGCCAAAGGATATCCTGGTTGTCTCCGGAGCGCTTTTCTCCGTGCTTCTGGTACAGATGCTGGATGATTCTGCAATCCTTTTTGCTCTCTTCTGCATTCTTCTTCTCCTCCTTCCTGTCTATAAAAGAAGGATAAAACTGATGCCGTATCTGACGCTTTTTCTGGTTTCACTTTTTTCAAACCTGATAATAAAAAGAGGCATGGTGGTCGCATCCATCTTCGGATTCGAAATAACCTCGGACAGCCTCGCCATTGCCATAGAAAGGGCTTTAAAGCTTTCTGCTACCGTTGCATTGAGCCTGATTTATTCAAAAATGATGAGGGCCCCCGGACTGATCGGAAAGACGCTTTCCAAGTTTTTCTTTCTTGAATATTCCCTCCAGAATACAAAAGGTAGCCTGAAAGAAAGAATTTCTTCAGTCCTCTCCCGCCCATATGAAGAAATCGGGGAAATGCAAATTAAAGCAGGCGTCATCAAATCCATGGCTCCGCTTGCAATCTGCGCTTCATGTTTCATTTATTCCTTGCTCCGCTAACAAAATAAGAAAACACAGGCAATGTTCATGATTACAAGATGCCAATAATGAAGGCCAGTCAACACAACATTTTTCATTTATTTGTTAAAATTCTATAAATAATATTACTATATTCACATTAAATTGCCTTTTTAGGGCAATAAAAATAAATAAAAGCCAAAGCTGGACAGTTTTTTTAGTCATGTTATACTTATTTTTGTCATATGAGTTGACACTGTCGTCGATTTAATATATAAAAATTTATCGATAACAATAAGGAGAAAAACATGGCTGAAGTTAATGAATTGTTTCCAGGGCAGACAGAACTGCAGCAGATGATCGAGCGCGTCAAGAGAGCTCAGCTCATCTATGCCAACTACCCGCAGGAAAAAGTCGACGCTATCTTCCGTGCTGCGGCAATCGCTGCCAACAACGCAAGAATCTCTCTTGCCCAGGATGCCGTTCAGGAAACAGGAATGGGAATCATTGAGGACAAGGTCATCAAGAACCATTTCGCAGCAGAGTATATCTTCCACAAGTATAAGGACGAAAAGACCTGTGGAATCATCGAGGACGACCCGGGATTCGGTATCAAGAAGATTGCAGAAGCCAAAGGCGTTATCTGCGGCATAATCCCGACAACAAACCCGACAAGTACTGCAATCTTCAAGTCTTTGATCGCGCTTAAGACCAGGAACGCAATCATCTTCAGCCCGCACCCGAGAGCAAAGAAATGCACATGCGATGCGGCCCGCATCGTACTCAATGCGGCTGTTGAGGCAGGTGCGCCGGAGGATATCATCGCTTTCATCGAAGAGCCTACCATGGAAAAGACCGATTATCTGATGAAGCATCCTCTTGTAAACCTCATTCTTGCAACCGGCGGTCCGGGAATGGTCAAATCGGCCTACTCTTCTGGAAAGCCGGCAATTGGAGTTGGAGCCGGAAACACCCCTGCTCTTCTCGACAAGAGCTGCAACATCAAGATGGCTGTAGCGTCGATTTTGATGAGTAAGACATTCGACAACGGAGTGGTCTGCGCATCGGAGCAGTCGATCATAGTGCACAAGGACATCTACAGCGAAGTGAAGAAAGAGCTCAAGGAACAGGGTGCGCATTTCCTTACAAAGGAACAGCACGATAAGCTTGCAGCAGTCATCCTTGACCCGCAGAGAGGAACTGTAAACCCCAAGATCGTAGGACAGCCGGCATACAAGGTTGCAGAGATTGCAGGATTCACAGTGCCAAAGGATGCAAAAGTCCTTATCGGAGAAGTCAAGAAGGTAGAGGCTTCGGAGCCTTTTGCTCATGAAAAGCTTTCTCCGGTTTTGGGAATGTATTCCTGCGACAACTATGGAGAAGGATGCCTCATGGCCGCAAAGCTTATCGCACTCGGCGGTTTCGGACATACTTCCGTACTCTATGTGGACGAAAAAGAGCAGGATAAGATCGATAACTACGGCAAGACCGTGAAGACAAGCCGCGTGCTTATCAACATGCCTGCAAGCCAGGGAGCTATCGGCGACATCTACAACGTCCGCCTCGAGCCAAGCCTTACGCTCGGATGCGGCAGCTGGGGCAACAACAGCATCAGCGAGAACGTCGGCCCCAAGCACCTTTTGAACGTAAAGACCGTGGCAGAGAGGAGAGAGAATATGCTTTGGTTCAAGCTTCCACCGAAAATCTATTTCAAATACGGTTGTCTCCCGGTAGCCCTCCAGGAGCTCGAAGGAAAGAAGAGAGCATTCATCGTCACCGACAGCTTCCTCTTTTCCAGCGGAATGATCGACGACATCACCGACACGCTCAACAAGATCGGCGTGGAGACCGAGGTTTTCCATCAGGTCAAACCGGATCCGACACTTGGAACGATCAACACCGCCATGCAGCTTGTCAATGCATACAACCCTGACATCATCATCGCAGTCGGAGGCGGTTCTCCGATGGATGCGGCAAAGATCATCTGGCTTTTGTATGAGCATCCGGAAGTACAGTTCGAAGGCCTGGCGCTCCGCTTCATGGATATCAGAAAGAGGATCTATGCATTCCCGAACATGGGCAAGAAAGCTGAGCTCATCTGCATCCCGACCACCAGCGGAACTGGAAGCGAGGTAACCCCGTTTGCAATCATTACGGACGAGAAGACCGGCATGAAATGGGCAATCGCAGACTATGCGCTTACCCCGAGCATGGCAATCGTCGACAGCAAGCTGGCAATGGGACAGCCCAAGGGGCTTACCGCAAGCTGCGGAATCGATGTGCTTACACACGCACTTGAAGCGCTCGTATCCTCGATGAGCACGGATTATACCAATTCGCTCTCCCTTGAAGCGGCAAGGATCATCTTCAAGTATCTGCCAAAGGCTTACGCAGACGGAACGGACAAGAAGGCCAGAGAGAAGGTTCACAACGCTTCTACAATGGCGGGCATGGCGTTCAGCAACGCATTCCTCGGCGTCTGCCACTCCATGGCGCATAAGCTCGGAGCAAGGTTCCACGTGCCGCACGGAATGGCCAACGCATTGCTTCTGACCAATGTCATCCGCTTCAATGCGAACGACAACCCGACGAAGCAGGCATCCTTCCCGCAGTACGAGTTCCCATCGGTCATAAGCAGGTATGCTCGTGTCGCAGACTACATCTCCACACCTGTCAACAATGCAAAGAATACCGACCTCTTCGACAGCAGGAATGCAAAGACGCTTGAAGAGAAGGTGGAAATCCTTATCCAGGGAATCGAAGCACTCAAGAAGGAGCTCGGAGTACCTGCAAGCATTCAGGAATGGGGAGTCGACGAAGCAGAATTCCTCGCCGCAGTCGATGAGCTGTCCGTCAAGGCTTTTGACGACCAGTGCACAGGCAGCAACCCGAGATACCCGCTCATCAGCCAGATCAAGCAGCTCTATCTCGATTCCTTCTACGGCAGACCGTGGAAAGAAGAAGCCTGAGCAATCTGAAAAGGCACAAAGAAAAGCAGTCAGCTGATCGCTGGCTGCTTTTTGATTACCATCAATTAATGACTTTTATGCATGCGCAAACTGGCTATGATACAGGGTATTGTAAAAACCTCCCTTTTCCAAAAGCTCCTTATGATTCCCCATCTCTTCCACCCTGCCGTCCTTCAGGACGATTATCAGATCTGCATTCTCTATGGTTGAAAGGCGATGGGCGACTATGAACGTGGTCCGGCCATGGCTCATTTTCGCAAAGGAATCCTGGATCAGAAGCTCTGTACGGGTATCGATATTGCTCGTAGCCTCGTCAAGAACAAGGATATCAGGCATGCGAAGGAAAATGCGTGCAAGGCAAAGCAGCTGGCGTTCTCCCTGGCTCAAGGATGATTCGCTATCGCTTATTATGGTGTCATACCCATGCTCAAGCCGTCTGATTATTCCATCGGCATGGGCCATCCTTGCAGCCTCCTCCACCTGTTCGTCGGTACTCTCACGTCCCATCGTGATATTCTCCCTGACACTTGCATTCTTTATCCAGGTATCTTGAAGAACCATTCCGATATTGCCTCTCAGGCTTCTACGGGAAACCTTTGAAATGTCTGCATTGCCGATCTTCACAGCACCCGATACCGGCTCATAGAACCTCATGAGAAGGTTGATGATGGTGGTTTTTCCGCTGCCTGTAGGACCGACTATCGCCACATGGCTCTTTTCAGGCACATCCAAGCAAAAATGCTCGATCAGAGGCTCG
This sequence comes from uncultured Spirochaetales bacterium, assembly GCA_949300325.1. Lineage (GTDB taxonomy): Bacteria > Spirochaetota > Spirochaetia > Sphaerochaetales > Sphaerochaetaceae > Ornithospirochaeta. Next base: position 63,629 of record CASGDQ010000049.1, on the reverse strand, counting down.
TTTGGATTATACGAAAAGCATACATCCTCAAACGACACCCCTCCATGAAGGAGCCTGCCATCAAAAGGAATCTCATCCTCCTCCTTCTCATCTATGAAAGCAAGCACGCGATCCAGGCATACAAGAGCGTTCTGGAGCTCGGTGACCACTCCTGTTATATCATTGAAAGGCTTCGAGTATTCCTTGGCATATGCAAGGCTGCTGGTGAGGGCTCCGACAGTGATCATCCCGCGCAAGGCAAGTATTCCTCCGGCAAGCGCGACCACCGCATATACCATGCTGTTTACAAATCTGGTGCACGGATTAGTAAGGGAAGAATAAAAGGTTGCCCTCATGCTGCAATATGCCCATTCGGAATTGATCCTCTCAAAATCCTTTTCCGTCTCATCCTGCATGCACATGCACCTTATCTCCTTATCCGAGTTTATCGACTGGTCCGTATATTCCGTCTGCTCTGCCCTCCTCTCCGCTTGGCTTCTGAACATGCGGTGCGTCCTCTTTGCAATAAAGGAAGCTACAAAAAGCGAGAAAGGAGTAAGAAGGAGAACAGTCAAAGAGAGAATCAGATTCACCCGCAAAAGGAAGTAAAGCGTTCCGATTATCGAGGCTAAGCCGGTCAATATCTGAGCAAAGCCCAACAGGAATCCATCTGTGAACTGATCGGTATCATTTCCTATCCTGGATACGATATCGCCAACTTTTCTTGTATCGAGGTACGAAAGAGGAAGACGGTTGATCTTCAAGAATGCTTTTTCCCTCAGTTCCGTTCCAATGCGATATGCAATCCCGTTGCTTATGCGGCTCACAAAATACTGTGAGAAAAAGAATACAAGAGCGGAAACAAGGATCATAAACAGGACTTTGTAAAGTTCATCGAATCCAACCTGTCCGATGCCTGCAACAAGATCCACCGCCCTGCCTATCAACAACGGTATATAAAGGGAGGCGGCAACCGACAGCAAGGCGAATATGACAGTCAGGACTACAAGAACCATATGCTTTCTAACCAGGGCAAGACATCTCTTCAAAGCATTCTTATACATTCGAGGCCTCCTTGAACTGGGTATGGTAGATCTGCCTGTATATCTCACAGCTTTTCAAAAGCTCGTCATGGGTGCCGGAAGCAACAAGCCGTCCTTGGTCGAGGACCAGGATAAGATCGGAGGCCATCACGCTTGAAGCTCTCTGGCTTATGATGACTTTCGTACAAGAGAGTTTCGAAAGAGCGGTCCTCAAAGAGGCCTCTGTGGCATAATCCAATGCAGACGAGCTGTCATCCAGAATAAGGATATCCGGATTTCTGAGAACAGCACGAGCTACCGACAGCCTTTGCCGCTGCCCGCCGGAAAAGTTCTTTCCTCCGCTCTCGACCTTGCAGCTAAGCCCTTTTTTCTGAACGAAATCCCATGCCTGCGCGGTTTCAAGGGCCTTCTTGATCTCGTCCTCGCTGCAGCAAGGATTTGCCGACCTGAGATTGCTTTCTATCGTTCCGGAGAACAATCTGGCCTTCTGCAATGCCATGGCCACATGGCTTCTCAGAGCGGACATCTTATACGAAAGGATATTTTTGCCATGTATCTCTATTTTCCCTTCACTAGGATCATAAAGCCTCATCAGAAGGCAAGCAAGGGTGCTCTTGCCGCTGCCGGTGCCCCCAATGATGCCCAAGGTTTTTCCCCTGCCGATGGAAAAGGATATGCCGTCCAAGGCAAGGCCTGCATTGGGAAAGTACCTAAAGGAGACATTATCAAAACTGATTGCATCTCCCTGCTGCAGGAAAGCATCATCATCCCCATCCTTCTGGCTTTCAGGAGTCTCGAATACTGCCTCAACCCTTCTTGCAGAGGCAATGGCCTTGCTTATAGTGATAATAAGATTAGCAAGCTTGATGAGCTCCGTAAGTATCTGGCTCATATAATTCACTAAAGCGATCAAGGCCCCCTGGCTGATATATCCCAAATCGACCCTGAGTGCGCCATAATATATAAGAATGATGATTGCAAAATTGATGATCACGCTCGTCAGTGGATTGGTAAGGCTGGATATCCTGGAAGCGGCGATTTGGGATTTCAGCAGGCTGGAATTATCAGAAAGGAACGCCTTATCCTCATCTTCTTCAAGGCAGAAAGCCCTTATTACCCTGGAGCCATAAAGGTTTTCCCTGCTTTTGGAAAGGACCTTGTCCATGTTGCGCTGCACCATCTTATAGCGAGGAACGGTAAGAGCCATCAAAATCCATACAGCCAGAGCTAAAAGCGGTATGGCGACAGCAAAGACAAGCGCGCAGCGGACATCGACCAAGAACGCCATCACAGCAGCGCCAAGCACTACAAACGGGCTCCTCAGAAGCAGGCGCAGCGTCATATTCAATCCGCTTTGGACGAAATTCATATCATTCGTCATCCTTACGAGCAAGGTAGCCGGACCTATTGAGTCAACATCCCCTGCCGACAGCGCCTGTATCTTTTTAAATAGATCCCGTTTGACATCATGTGCAAAACAGGTTGCGGCCTTGGCGGAAAAATACTGGGCTGTTATGCTCACAGCAAGGCCGGCAAGGCCGAGCAAGAACATCAAAACAACCATTTTGATGATATAAGGAAGGTTCGAGCCGGCAATTCCGACATCGACTATTGCTGCGACCACCAGCGGAACAAGGAGCTCCAAAACCACTTCCAAAAGCTTAAAAAGCGGTGCAAGGACACACTCCTTCGCATACGGTCTCAAATGTGAAAACAGGACGTTCTTCATACATTACGAAATTACCGCATTATAAAGTTTTTTTCCACCCGTATGCAAAAAGGAAGATGACGGTTATAGGCAAAAAAATCGCCAGGAAACCCTGGCGGTGAAAAATGGTGCGGGCCTAAGGCTCACTCCTCCACTTTTTCAAAAGCATCGGCGCCGGCTCCACAAAGAGGACATACAAAATCCTCAGGAAGCTCGTCACCCTCATATTCATAACCACAAAGCGTGCATACCCATTTCATAGCGTTTTCTCCTTATTTAAAATGATTCCCAGTCCATGACCTTAGCATAAATATAATACATTTCTTCCATGGTGTGTACATCGAATATGTGACTTGGTCACAAAAATCATATTGTGGAAAACTGAGCCTCATAAAGAGCACGGTATATCCCATCCTTCTTTTTAATCAGCTCCTCATGATTCCCTCTTTCTGCAATCGTCTTATCCTGGATGACGAAAATCTCATCGGCATTCCTTATTGTCGAAAGGCGATGCGCCACCACAAAGCTCGTACGGCCCTTCATTATGAGTTTCATGCCATTCTGCACAAGTATCTCGCTTTCCGTATCTATTGCGCTTGTAGCCTCATCCAGAATCAATATGCGGGGATCTGAAATAAGAGTGCGGGCAAGAGCAAGAAGCTGCCTCTGGCCTTGGGAAAACGAGGCTGAGGCCACTTTGCTGTCATATCCATCCGGCAACGATAAAATGAATTTCTCAACACCTATCATCTGGCATGCAGTACGCATTTTCTCCTCTTCAATGGCCTCATTACCATACAAAAGGTTTTCCCTGATAGTGCCAGAAAAAAGAAACGGCTCCTGCGTCATTACGGACACGGCTTTCCTCAAATCCGAAAATCTCATATCACGTATATCCCTGCCATCTATGAGGACTGCTCCGGTGACCGGGTCATAGAACCGGGCGATCAGGTTTATCACTGTAGTTTTCCCCGCCCCTGTCGCTCCGACTAATGCAATAGTCCTTCCTTTTGGAACAAAGAAGGAAAGATCCTCTAGAATCAGCGTTTCCGGCTCATCCGGATATGCAAACGAAACGGATGAAAAGCATACAGAGCCATCCTTGATCTCATAGGCCTTTGCATCCGGCGCTTCCAGAAGATTTGCAGGAGTATCCAAAAGCTCAAAAACCCTGCCTGCGGCCGTGATGTTGTTTGTAAGCTGGTTATAAGTCATGGCAAGCTGCCTTATCGGCATCCAGAACAGAGTCAGATAAGAGGAGAACGCAACCAATTCCCCTATTTCGTTTTTTCCTGAACCCAATATGAAGTATCCGATAAAATAAAGCATAATCAGTCCCAGGCCATTTGCCATGGACCACACAATATTCATCAGATCGCTTCTTCGTACAGCCTTGTTCCAACCCTTTTCCACATCGTTTATGATGTCTTCAAAAGTTGCCTCAGTTTCTTTTTCTGCATTAAAGGACTGTATGATCCTTATGCCTGAATAGTTTTCATGGCTGAATGCATTCAAGTTGGACTGCTTCTTCCTGTAATTCTCCCAGTTCGAAAACCCTTTTATTGTAACAAAGTAAGTAGCTATAATGAAAAGTGGGACAACGATGATAGCACTTAAAGCTAGAATCCAATTCGAAATAAGCATTGCAATAAGTATTCCGACTATCATTATTATATTTGGAAGTATGCTGGTCACCAATTGGCTCATCATATCCTTCATTCCGGATATATCGTTTATGAGCCTGGAAAGGATCTTGCCAGTCGGGCGGGAATCGAAATAGAAAAGGCTCAAAGATCCCAGATGGGCAAAGGCATCGCGCCTTATGCCATATACTATGCTGTTTGCAACCTTTGCCATCTTATGCATCCTCACTGTATTGCAAAGCCACCAGATGAGACAGAGGAAAAAACCGAATGATACAGTTTTTACCAAGGCAAAGACATTCTTATTCATGATGTCCACATCGATTGCATGCTCCACTATCCTCGGCAATATGATCACTATAAGGGAACAGACCGTCATAAGAATGATGGACAATATGATGTCCTTACGGTATTGGCTAAGATATGAGAAAACCCGCTGTAAAATCCGTCTCTTATCGGATGAGGCATTTTTTTCGTCCGTTCTGAATGTTTCTACAGCCATATCACATGATCCTCCCATACTGAGCCTCATATGTCCTTCGATAAAGCCCGTTTTTTTTCATAAGGCTTTCATGGCTTCCCCTTTCTGCAATCCTGCCATTCTCCAGGTATATGATTTCATCGGCATTGCGCACTGCGCTTATCCTATGCGCGATTATTATCTTGCTGCATGCGGAAAGGGCCTTGACGCTCTTTTGGATTTCTTTCTCGGTTTCCATATCAAGAGCGCTGGTGGCATCATCCAATACAAGAAGCGGTGCTTTTCTTGCAAAAGCCCGCGCTATGCTGATCCGCTGCTTCTGTCCCCCTGAAAGCCCGACTCCCTTTTCGCCTATGACCGTCGCTTCCTTTTCAGAAAGACGATTTACGAAATCAAGGGCGCAAGCGCTTTTCAAAGCTGAGAGGACCGCATCATTGTTCATGATATCTTTTTCACCTATCTTCACATTCTCATCTATCCTGTCTGAGAAAAGGAAGGTGTCCTGACTAACCATGGCCGTAAGCTTTCTCAACACAGAAAGCCTCATTTTTGAAATTGGAATCCCAGAATAGGTTATCTCTCCTGAAGTTGGATCTGCAAAACGGGTCAAAAGCGAGCAGATTGTGCTTTTCCCGCTGCCTGTAGCACCCATTATGCCCAGCGTCCGTCCCTTTTCCAATGTAAAGGAGATACCATCAAGTATCTTCTTGCCTTCTATTTCAAAACAGACATCATCGAAAATAAGCGGTCCTGACAAATCGATCTGGGATAGGCTTCCATCCTTGATTGAGCTTTCTTTATCAAAGATATCCAATAATTTTCTTGCCGACGCATTCGCTGTGCTTATAGCTTGCAAAACCCACCCGAGATCCATCATTGGCCAAGCAAGGTTGGAAACATAAAGAGTTACCGCTGCAGCCTCTCCAAGACTCATATTGCCTTTTATGACCAAGATGCCGGATGAAAGCACGGAAAGTATCTGCATGGCACGTGCAAGCGCACTCATAGGGCTCATGGTATCCGCCCATAAGAAATCCACATTGAGATTCAGACGGAAAAACCTTCTGTTATGGCGCTCGAACCTGATCTGCTCGTATTCTTCCCTGCCAAAAGCCTTGACAGTCCTTATCCCCCCGAGGACCTCGGAGGCATCCTCGTTCATATCTGCAGTCTCATCGCTTATTTCGTCGTATACCGCATCCCCTTTTTTCTCAGCAAAAAAAGCTATAAAAAATATTATCGGCATTATGATGGCAGGGACTATCACTCCGTAGATGTTTATTTTCACGAGCATGTACAGGAAAATAAACGTATGGAAAAGTATCTCGACAGTAAACACTCCGACAAAGCCGAATACAAGACCAACGTTCTCAACATCCTGCTTCGTCCTGCTCATCAGCTCACCGGGGCTGTTTTTACTGAAAAACCCCATATCCATTTTCTGTATATGGGCAAAAAGATCCCTTCTCATACCCTTTTGGGAAAACGAACTCATCTTATCGGAACAATACTCTTGCACATAGTAGCCAACTGCCATTACCGATGACAGAAGAAAAATCAGGAAGAGATAACGCATAAGCATGCCGGAATCTCCGGCTACAAACACATCATCTATGATTATCTGCGTGACCTTCGGCAGCAAGGCATCGGCAGTCACAGCAGAAAAAAGTCCAAGAAACGAAAAGAAGTAGAGCCTTTTCCGTTTCAATGCATATCTGAAAAGCCTTAGCATGTATTTTCTCCTAAAAAAATTTGTCTGAAGCCGGGAAAATCAAAAGGCTTTCAAACCGGAAGCATGGGGAAGAGAAAAAGGATGTGAAAGATATCTTTATGCATAGTTCCCCCTTTTCTTTGATATACACCTTTTATGAATATCATAAGCCGGCAATTAACGCAACTTGAAAACATCATGCTTTACAAATGAATGGGCCTATTTTAAAATGACCGATATCCACTATTCCAGTCACAGGAGGGATTCTTATGCCTAAAATTTTTACGGAAAACGACAGGATTGAAATCAGAAACAGGCTTAAATCCAATGCAGTGCTCCTGCTGCAGAGCAAGCCATATAGAAAGATCACAGTCGAGGAAATCACAGCGAAGACAGGCATTGCAAAGGGAACTTTCTATAATTTCTTTTCGAGCAAAGAGGACTTTTTTTATGAAATACTCTCCACCATCAGCGAAGAAAACATAAACAGGATCAAAGCAATCACCAGCTCATCCGTAACAAAAAAACAGGAGCTTAGAAACCTCCTATGTGAAATGATATTCGAAATGGAAAGCCTTCATGACAATTTAAGCGAGGATGATATGACTATAATTGCCAGATTGAAGGATGATGATGCTTTCTTTGACGAGGCAAAAGTATTCACAAAAGCGCTGTATGAAGGAAAGCTGAAAATAAGAAAGGAAGCGGAAAAATCAACCTGCGAAAACATGTTCGCCATCATTTTGGACCAGAGAAGGAAAAACAGGATTGAGCCGATAAGAAACTATGAGGAGCTGATCAAGATTTTGGTAAAGGCGCTTGTAAACTACCTTTATGAGTAATAAAAGCTAATTTATTTCATTCCGATTTAGGATTGATTTATTGCGTACCAAATAACAAGAGAAGAGTCAGAAGCAAGAATGCTCAAGTCTTTTTCTTTGTCCGCCTTTCCTGCCTGTGCCGTCTAATGAGATCCCGCATCAGCTCGTTCGCATCATCCATCTCGGACTCTTTGACTAGATGTATGCGTCTATAGGTGACCAAAGTTTCCGGATCCATCGACGAATGGCAGCATTCCTCGACTATCTTTTTCAATACCCCATGCTCAAGATATCCGTAGTTTTCATAGAAACTGTCGGAAAGCTCCGAAACAGATGAAATTAGATCCTTAGCCTTGATTGCAAACCCGGAATTCTGCAAAAAAAGCTCTAAGTTTCCATCTGCAAGCTGCGCATCAGAATATACCTTCTCCTCTTCCTGCCTGAAACGCCTTTCTTTACGGCTCCATTTCATATTATAAAAATATATGCCCTTATCAAGAAGCTCGGCAAAGATGAAGCTGTTCAAAAAAAGGATTTTCGAGCAAAGCAGGTACATTTCAAAGAAGTTTGTGTTGAGAATAAGAAACCCGTCCTCTTCATCTCCTTTTATTGTGGTGTATTCAAGCTTGGAGGCGCAAAGATAGGAATAAAGAATTTCTTTGAATTTACCCGGTTCAATAGAAGAACAGGATGGATAGATTATAGATGCGGTTAATGCATAGGTTTCCCACAAACCCCTTTTCTCATGTCCGTGGCCATTGTCCGAACTGGAATCCTTGGATAGGAACACACAATCAAAGTTCACGGGGAGCCTCCTTGTCTGTCAAAGAATACCATATCTTTTACCTTTTGGCTCATAAAAACATCCTGTAAGCCCAAAAAAAAATGGCTTTGTAAGGGGTTTTATTGGGGAAAAGAAAAAAAAGAGGGCAAAAAAATATGGCTATGAAGACTCCATAGCCATGAAAAACATTTGCATTACTCCAGCTCGAAAGCACCGGTATACAATCTATAATACACGCCATGCTGAGCAATCAGATCGTCATGATCGCCCCTTTCGATTATGCGTCCATGCTCAAGGACCATGATAGCGTTGCTGTTGCGGACGGTGGAAAGGCGGTGGGCTATGACGAATACGGTGCGGTTCTCCATTATCCTGTCCATGCCTGCCTGCACAAGCGCCTCTGTATGGGTATCGATGCTGCTTGTAGCCTCGTCCATGACCATTACAGGAGGATCTGCAACCGCAGCCCGGGCGATAGCAAGCAGCTGCCGCTGCCCCTGTGACAATCCTTCGCCGTTGTTAGTGATGAGGGTCTCATATCCATTTGGCATGCGCATGATAAAATCATGTGCGTTAGCAAGCTTTGCGGCCTCCTCTATCTCCTCATCGGTCGCATCGAGCCGTCCAAAGCGTATATTCTCCCGGATAGTGCCTGTAAAAAGGTTGGTATCCTGCAAAATCATGCCAAGTGACCTGCGCAGATCGCTCTTCTTGATCTTATTGATATTTATCCCATCAAACCTGATCTTGCCATCCTGTATATCATAAAAACGGTTAAGGAGGTTTGTTATCGTGGTTTTTCCAGCTCCAGTAGAGCCTACAAAGGCTATCTTCTGTCCAGGCTTCGCATAAAGCGAGATATCATGCAGGACGACTTTATCAGGAACATATCCAAAGTCCACATCCTTCATCACAATATCGCCCTTCAAAAGAGTGTATGTGGTGCCGCTGCCGTCGGTATGGGGATGCTTCCAAGCCCAAACGCCCGTCCTTTCAGCGCTCTCCGTTATAACACCGTTATCCACCTTGGCATTCACGAGAGTAACATATCCGTTATCCACCTCGCTCTCCTCGTCAAGAAGCTCAAAAATCCTTTCGGCGCCAGCAAGAGCAAGAAGAACGCTGTTCGACTGCTGGGCAATCTGGCTGACAGAATTAGACAGGGATCTTGAAAGCAGCAGGAACGCGGCAAGGGCCCCAACGGTATAGGAAGGGGAAAGGATTGTAAGCACGCTGCCTACAAGAACAAGGCACACGTACTGCAGATTGCTCATATTCGCGCTTACAGGACCCATGGAATTCGCATATCCGTTTGCAAGGGCAACAGATTGGTTGAGCTGGTCGTTCAAACGATCAAAATCGGCCTTGCTTTCCTCCTCATGAGTAAACACCTTGATCACCTTCTGTCCGTTGATCATCTCCTCTATGAATCCATTGACAGCTCCGAGATCACGCTGCTGAAGCACGAAATGTTTGCCGCTTTTTGAAGCGACAGAACCAGTGACCTTGAACATGAGGAAAATGAACAGGATGACAACAAGCGCCATAATCCAGGAATTGAGGAACATGGACCCCAAAAGGAAAGCGATGGTAAGCGTTGCGCTCATCACCTGGACAAGAGCCTGGCTGAGCATCTGGTTGAGCGTATCGGTATCGTTGCTGAAACGGCTCATGATCTCTCCATGAGGATGGGTGTCGAAATAGCTGAGAGGAAGGGATTCAAGCTTCTTGAACATCTTGCAGCGTATATCGAGAATTGCTCCTTGAGATATCTTGATCATCGTCCTTTGTATCATATAGGACGGAAGCACCAGGAAAACCGCAATCACAATTGCATATCTAACTAGCGCAAAAACAAGGGGCTGGAAATCCGGATTGGGGTTGTTCACAAGCGGAGTTATATACCCGTCTATGAGCGTTTCCATGAAATTAGAAGCATACACAGTGGCAAGCGCGGTGCAGATTATGCAGAAAATAACAAAAATGAAAACAGGCAGGTGGCCTTTGAAAACGACACTAAAGAGGCGCTTTAATACCTTTGATGGGTTTTTGGCCCTTGCTGAACCTCTGGCTCTAAGCATATCAGTCCTCCTCCTTGCCTTTGACCTGGGTCTCATACAGCCCCCGGTAGTTTTCGTTGCGCAGCAATAGCTCGGAATGTGTGCCGATATCCTCTATACGGCCATTGTTCATCATTATGATCTCATCCGCATCCTCAACTGAGGAAATGCGCTGGGCGATTATGATTTTAGTCAGATCCTTGACATCGTTTTTCAGAGCCTGGCGGATCTGCCTGTCTGTAGCAGTATCGACAGCGCTGGTGCTGTCGTCCATGATAAGGATCTTGGGCTTTTTAAGCAAAGCCCTGGCTATGCAGAGCCTTTGCTTCTGTCCTCCGGAGAAATTGCTTCCTCCCTGTTCGACATGGCTCTTATACCCATCTTTCATGGCAGAAACAAAAGGATCGGCGGCGGCAACCTTTGCAGCACGTACCACCTCTTCATCACTTGCATCCTTGTTGCCCCATCTCAGATTTTCCTCTATCGTACCAGAAAACAGCTGATTCTTCTGAAGCACCACCGATACCTCGTCCCGTAATGCCTTGAGGTTGTACTCCCTAACATCATGGCCGGCAACCTTCACAGAGCCTTCAGTTACATCATAAAGGCGTGCAATCAACGACACTAACGTGCTTTTGCCGCTTCCGGTCGGACCGAGGATGCCGATCATCTGGCCGCTCTTAATTTTGAAGCTTATATCCTCCAAAACCGGAGATCCTTCTTTATAAGCGAAATCGACATGATCGAATTCGATATCGCCATTTGAGACTTCCTTCAACCCGTTTTCATTCTTATCCATGTCCGGAACCGTGGTAAGCACCTCGACTATACGTTCGGCGCTGGCCCTGGAAATGGTAACCATAACCATGAACATTCCTATCATGATAAGGCTCATCAATATCTGTGCGTTATACGTATAAACGCTCATCAGCTGCCCTGTGCTCATATGGGAAATATTTATTAGGCGGGCTCCTATATAAGAGACGGCTATGGTACACAGATACATCACAGACATCATGACAGGCTGGCTGAGCGCCATTATTTTCTGAGCTTTGACAAAATTCTTATAAATCTGGCCTGCCGATTCGTCAAACCTCTTCATCTCCGACTCTTCCCTGACATATGCCTTGACTGTCCTGATGCCGGTCAGGTTCTCACCCACGACCCTGTTGAGGCCATCATAGCTTTTGAACGCCTTCTCGAAATTCGGATGCGCCTTGTTCATCATGAAGATGATCATAAATACGAGGACGGGGATCGCGACGACATAGACAAAGACAAGGGAGCCGCCATTGCGCAGAACCATGAGAATGGCAAAGATGAACATGATCGGAGACCTGACGAACATCCTGATTATCATCTGAAACGCCATCTGCACATTCTGCACGTCTGTAGTCAGCCTGGTAATCAGGCTTGATGTGCTGAACCTATCGATGTTCGAGAACGAGAAATCCTGCAGCTTGTAATAGATGTCGTGTCGTATATTGCGCGCAAAACCAGCACTGGCGACAGCTGCCGTACGTGCGCCCAATACACCGAAGAACATCGACATGAATGCGGCAAGAATAAGCAACGCACTCATTTTGAAGGTATACGGCAGATCGCCTTGAGTTACCCCGACATCTATGATCTGCGCCATGATGGCCGGTATAAGAACCTCCATCAAAACCTCGCCAACCATTAAAAGCGGCGTGAGTATCGTCTGTTTCTTATATTCCCTTATACGGGAGAAAAGAATCTTAAGCATCAGAACTCCTCCAGCCTTTCCCTTATCCTGGAACAGATATCAAGGAACGAGGCCACATCCTCCTTTCCAAGATACTCGACAAGGCTGTCTTCCATATCCATAAGGTTTTTATAACAAAGTTCGGCGACTTGGAGACCTTTTTCCGTCACCTTAACATATTTTTGTCTTCTGTCACGTTCAGAAAGACATCGTTTCAACAATCCTGACTTCTCCATCTTGTCTATCGTCGTAGAAACGGCAGCACGGGAAATCAAGAACATCCTCTCTATATCCTTTTGGTATGTGATTTCATCGCCCCGTCCAGCGACGAACCCCAAAATTCTCAGCTGAGCAACAGGATAGCCAAGCTTTTCCTCCATGGTCCGCTCAAAAAGCTGATCAAGATTACGAAGGTTCCAACCAATATGCTCTTTCATATATGTTAACCACTTTACAAAGTAACGATTGATAGGAATCTGGTCAATAGCAGATGACTATTCGGCTTTTCCGAATAAAACGGAAAAGCCACGTTCAATTTACTCAATCCGGAATTTTTGCCATGAAAGCCAATGCGGGCACATCGATGGAATAAGGAGCTGCACAATACGGAATAAAACAAGCCTGTCCCTTTTTGAGCAACAGCTTCTCCTTGCCTTGATTTACCGTCACATCCCCCTCTACGGACAGCAGTATGGCCGTTTCCGGTTTATCGATGCTGTAAAAGCCCTTGTTGCAGGTAAGAAGCGAAAAAGCTGATGAAGGGGTGACCGCCCTGATTCTGCCATAAGCATCTTTCTCCATTTTCGTCTTTGAAGGAATGGACGGCTCAAAACTCATTATGGAAGAAAGCTCGGCAAGATCTATCTTCTTATGGGTAAGCCCGCCCCGCAATACATTATCAGAAGCGCTCATAAGCTCCACTCCATTGCCATAGACATATGCATGCAAGGTATCAGGCTCCAGGTACAGGGCTTCGCCGGGATTCAGATGAACGATATTCATGAATATCGGAGCCAGAGCCCCTATATCTCCCGGATACTCGTCCAACGCCTCCATGGCAACACCTTTATATGTAAGAAAATCCCCATCCTTCACCTTATCTTCCTTTTGGATCAGATTGGTTTTATATTCCCAAAGCACTTCAGTCCTCTGGTCCTCCCCCAGGCGGTAAAGGGCCAAGAACATATCTTTTATGCTGCCCTTAAGCAGATCGAACTTCTTGCAAGATTTGGGGATGAAGGAATTAAAATTCTCATTGATCCTCTCCAAAGGAAGAAATCCGCACATCGCAGTAATGGGGGTTATAGCTTCAATTACCTCTGCCTTCTCATTATCATCCTGGTAATTGCACGCCACTCCTTTCTTTCTTGCCTCCTCTTCCTTGAGCCAGCCCTCCTCCGCCTGCCTCTTGTTTGGGTGGCATTGAAGGGAAAGAGGATTGTTTATGGCGAGAACCTTGAACAGGAATGGAAGCTTAGAGCCGAATTTCTCCTTGGCGCATGGCCCTATATATTTATCAGCCTCCTCCTCTATGACCCGTGAAAGCCTGACAATACCTTCGATTTCGGCATCTCCCGATGGATGGGCGCCCATCCAATACTCGCCCATCGGTCCGTTAGAGGGGATCCCCAAAAGTTTTGGAATGAAATAATCGTTCCCCCAAGGGTAGTCCTTGATCACTCCTGTTATCTTATGAATATCCATTTCAACCTTCCTCTAAGCAAATATAATTAAATTTTTTCAAATTTTCCAATCTCATAGGTATTTTTCCAGCTTTCTGCAAAACCATCCATCGTCTTGCTCACCAAAAGCGATCCCACTTCCGAGAAAAGAAGCTCAGGCTTATAGGCAATTCCGTCGGCACCTGCCTTGGCCGCTTTTTCCGCCATGCTCATCGAGCGGATGCTTGCAACAAGCACGAAGATCTCAGGGACCGATTTTTTCAAAAGCTCCACCAAAGCCTCAAAATCAAGGCCGTTCTCTTCCATTCTTCCCGCGTAAACGGTCAATTGCGAGGCTCCCGCCTTCACAGCCAAAAGGGCCTGTGAGAAGGTATATATGGAAGTGCCTGCGACTTTTACGCCCTCCTGGGATAACGAGGACATCGCGGCCAGGCCATCGCGGCTGACAGGAATCCTGACTACCGTCTCATTGCCGAATTCCTCCAAGATGAAGGAGGCATCCTTAGTTATATCCTCATAGCTCTTGCCAACGGTCTGCACATGCAGCTCTCCGCCATGCTCGTTTATGAATTTTCCGATCACTTTCAGATCAAGCACGGCAGACCCGTATTTCGACTGGCTTCTGCTTATCAGGCTCGGGTTCGTTATCACCCCGTCGGCATTGACCATGGAATAGGTTGAACGTATGAAATTTACATCGGCAGTATCAAGAAAAAGTTTCATGCAGCCTCCTGAAAACATTATACATTTTCTTAGGACTTGTTAATAACATAATTTCTTTCAAAGCATTATGTTTTTTCAAATTCTCCACAGTTTTCAACAGAAAAGGGACAGAAATGCCTCAAGATGGTAAACTGGAGAAATGAAAATACTCATCTCCCCTGCAAAGCAGATGAAGAATGAAGAGATACATATCGGTGCGCAGAGCAGGCCCATCTTTGAAAGCGAGGCAAGAAGACTGGCAGAATTCCTTTCCTCCTTGGATAAAGATGAGCTAGGAAGGGTGCTGGATATAAGAGGAAGACTTCTTGATGAAAGTTTTCTTTTATACAGGAACATCGACTTTGATAATGGCCTATGCTATGCCGCATTGCCTCTTTTCAAGGGCATACAATTCAGCTATATGGCAAGCGATGTCTTTTCAGATGAGGAGTACTCGTTTTTACAGGAGCATCTGCTCATACTATCAGCCCTTTACGGCGTACTTCGCCCGCTGGACGGGATTCTTCCATACAGGCTGGAAATGAAAAGCAGGATCAAGTTCGCCCAATATGCAGATCTTTATGAATACTGGGCCGGCCGCGTTGCCCAAAAACTTGATTGCGGCCCGATTCTCAACCTTGCCAGCGACGAATATGCCAAGATAGTGATTCCACACCTAAAAAAGGATATAGAGGTCATAAAGGTATCATTCTACGAAAAAGGAAGAAACGGCCTGATTGAAAAGGGCGTGCATGTGAAAATGCTCAGAGGCATGCTTGTAAGGTTCATCGCTTCAAACAGGATTACGGATGTTGAGAGGGTGAAGGAATTCCTTCCTCCCGGCTTTGTCCTGGAAGATGGGGCAAAGAGGGAGAGAGAAATAGTGTTCATCAAGAAGGATGCTCTTTAACGGTTCCTCTTCAAAACGAATCCTGCAAGTGAGAAGAGAAGGAAAAAGCCAAGATTCACCATGACTATGGAAGCCCCTACGGGAGTTCCTTCGAAAAACGAGATGCTTATTCCGATAATAAAAGAAAGCGCAGCTGTCAGAGCACTTGAAAAAGTCACTGCCTTATATGTCTTGAACACCCTCATTGAAGTAAGAGGAGGAAAGATTATAAGAGCACTGATGAGCAGGGAGCCCAGCATCCTCATCCCAAGAACGATCGTAAGAGCAGAAAGAATGGCCAAGAGCATCGTATACCTTTCGCTTTTCAATCCGCCTGCTCTGGAGAAGACAGGATCAAAAGTGACTGCAAAAAGACGCGGGTAAAGCAATATGTAGCATAATATCACCACAAAAGAGAGTATTACGGAAAAGACAGCATCGCTTTTGCCCACGGCAAGCAGGGAGCCGAAAAGGAAATTGTTTATATCCGTATTCGTTCCTTTTACAAAGGATATCATCATCACTCCCAAAGCCAGGGAAGATGCGCTTATCAATGCAATCGCGCTATCGCTGGATATTCCCTTCCTGCCATTCATCCTTAAAAGCAGGATGGCAGAAAATACTACAATCGGAATAGTGAACCCAAGAGGAGAAAGCCCCAAAACAGAAGCTATGGAAAGAGCTCCGAAGCCTACATGGGAAAGCCCGTCGCCAATCATCGAAAAACGTCTGAGCACTAAAGACACCCCTAGAAGGGATGCGCATACAGAGACAAGCAGGCCTACCACGAACGCCCTCTGCATGAACGGATAGGAAAGCATTTCAATCATGATGTCCCGCCTCCTTCAAAAACCTTCTTCCCGTCTCGGATGCAAAATATTCATCCTTCCTGCCAAAGAAAAAACCTCTGCCAAGATATAGTACATGGCTCGCGCTGTTCAAAGCGGGATGTATGTCATGTGTGACCATGATTATTGTCATGCCCTCGCTATTGAGCCTGTCCACTATCGAATAAAGACCGCTGGAGGTATGCGGATCCAAGCCGGAAACCGGCTCATCCAGAAGAAGCACCTTGCCTGCGGCGCACAACGCCCGTGCAAGAAGCACCCTCTGCATCTGCCCGCCGGAAAGCTCCTGGAAGGACTTTTTCCTCAAATCCTCCACTCCCATCTTCCTAAGATTGCCAAAGGCTTCATTTTTCTGGCTCCTGGAATAATAAAACCTCTTTCCAAGACGATTCACCATCCCGCTTAAAACAACCTCTTCCACCGAGGCTGGAAAGCTTTGCTGCACCATGGTCTGCTGCGCCAAATACCCTATTTCCCTGTTGGAAAAACCAGCTCCATAAGAAATCGTTCCTGAAAGCGGAGCATGCAAGCCGAGAATGGCTTTTACAAGAGTGCTTTTGCCGGCGCCGTTTTCCCCGAGGATGCAAAGGTAATCCCCTTCTGATATTTCAAAGGAAATCCCGTCTGCAACGCTTTTGCCCTCATAGCCGAGGCTGAGATCATCCCCCTTTATCAGAATGCTCATAAATAGGCCTCCCTTAAAGTCTCAAGGTTTTCCTGCATCAAATCGACATAGGTGATCCCCTTATCGAATTGCCGCTTGGATACGTTATGGCAGCTGTTGAACTGATAGACTTTTGCCCCCGTTTCTTCTGCTATCAGCTCGGCAAGCATGGTATTGGCAAGCTCCATATGGAAAATGCAGCCGATTTTCTCATCCTTCACCTTATCGATAATGAAAGCAACGGTTTTCGCCCCCGGTTCGCTCTCATTGGCACAGCCGGGAAATGCGGCAAGATAAGGAAGATCGAACTCGCTGACGAAATAGATCAGAGGGAAACGGTCAGCGACCACCATCTCAGGATGGCCTACTTCGCTGAACAGGCTTGAAAACCCGTCTTTCAGATCTTCAAGCTTAACAACATAGGCATTGCAATTCTCTTCAAAAAAGGAGGCATTATCCTTATCAAGGCCGCACATGGTTTCGCATAAGGCTTTGATTATGGCGATCTCATTAGAAAGGGATGTCCATACATGCTCATCAAAGACTCCATCCTCCTGCTCTTCTTCCTCCTGCTGCAGAAAGTCGACCTCGCTCTCATAAAATACCATCGGAGCATGTTCGATAAGGGAAAATGTCTTCACTTTTCCATCCAGATCCCTCAAAAGGCTTTCAACCCAATAGTCGCTTTCTCCTCCTGTATATATGAACAGATCGGATGACAGTATCCGTACTATATCCTCAGGACTCGGCTCATAGCTGTGGCTTTCAGCCCCCGCAGGAAGGAGCATGCGGATATCCGCCCTATCTCCGGCAATCGCCCGGGCTGCATCATAGCATGGAAAATTCACAGCAGTGATCACAAGCCCGTCGGCATCAAGAAGCTCTTTTCTGCTGCAGGAGGAAAAAAGGATCAGAATGGAAGCTAAAAGGATCAAAACCAATCTTTTCATGTCCTGCACTCCTTACATACGCCAAAAAGGACTGAGGAAAAAAGGTCCAGCTCAAAGCCCGTAGCATCAAGAAGGCTGTCTTTCAGCTTTAAGCTTTCCTTTTCATCCAGATGTATGCACCTTCCGCATACAGAGCATGTCATATGCAGATGAGCATGGCATTCGGCAGGACGGTATGCATAGCATTTGTTTCCTCCCACCATCGCGCTTTCCAGCACTCCTTCCTCCTCCAACCTGCCAAGCAGCCTGTAGAGAGTGCTTTTTGCCAACAGATCCAAACATCCGCTGATTTCATTTATTGAAACATATGCTCCGTTGCGTTTCTTTAAAAAATCCAAAAGAGCATTCTTCTGCTGAGTATTATAGTTTTTCACAATTTGGGAATTATTCCCATTTTTTCAAATTGGTCAATATAATTATGAAAAAAAGTTCAAAAGCATAAAAAAATCCTCCGTCGCCGGAGGATTCGCAAACAGTTTTTCTGCTATACGCCTTCGCTCCTTCGATAGGTCGTATAACAGAACGAGGAAAGAAGAAGCTCGTGGCGCTCTGAAAGATTAAGGCTTCCCGTAGCGGCCATGGAGATGATCAGATTTCCAAGCGCAACCGCATCCACCGGACCGGCTACAACTTTCTTCTTGGTATACATGGCGATCAAAGAACAGAGGAACATATCCTTGCTTCCGCCGCCTGTGATATTTATTTCCTTGACTTCTGCTCCGGTGACAGCCTCCATCTTCGCAATCTGGGAGGCATAGGCGGATGCAAGCGAATAATAAATCACAGCCGCAGTCTCCTCCAAGCTCTTGCAGGCTTCGAGGCCGGCTTCAGAAAGAAGCGTATCTACTGCTGCGCTGATCTTTCCGCCCTGGATCAATCTCAAATCGAATATATCGATTAGGCCGGAAAAGGCCGTCTCCTTCTTTGCAAGGTTCTCGATCTCATCATAGCTTGTGCCTTCCTTGAACTCATCTTTGAGCCGCTGCAGAAGGATCAAGGCAGGTATCCTTTTGAAAAACACGTTGCAGCCGGCATACGTCGGGCAGTTGGAGATGTTTTCCTCATATCCCATGCCGGAAACAATCGCATCATCGGTCAGCATCGCCAAGCGCGAGAATCCGCCAAGCGAAAGCATAACAGGCCCATCCTGGCAGGGGGAAGCGTAGATGGAAGCAGAGCCCTCGTAGGAAGAGGCCATGAGCACTGCTGGGGTATACCCTATTTCCCTTGCAACCGCATCGGTCACTATTCCAAGAACTCTTCCGGGTTCGGATATCTCAGAAAAAAGACGCACAGGAATCCCTAGCGAATCTATAAAGCGGAAGTCCCATTCTCCCGTCTTATAATCTATGAGGGCGGAAGTATATGCAATGCTCTTTTCTGTCGCCTTGACTCCCGTAAGCAGATAATTCAGATAATCTGGAATGAACATCAGCCGTGCAGCCCTGTCAAGGACCTCCGGGCTCTCCTCAACGATAGACAAAAGCTGGTTGACGGTATTCCATTTCTGGTCATGGCAGCCCGTCTTGAAATAAAGGTCCTTCTTGTCATAAGGTATGCCGACCCTGTCCGAACGTGCATCAAGATAGCTTACCGCAGGGGTTATGATCTGATCCCCATCATCCAGAAGAACGAAATCAGCACCCCAGCACTCAAGGGAGACATAATCGGCCTTTCCGGCTCTCTTCAGCCCCTCAAGGATGTTTGAAAAGAGCTCGGGCAGATTCCAACATAGACATCCGTCCTGTCTGACCATGTTGTTCTTAAAGCGATAAACGGTTTCATAGCATAGCTTGCCATTGCGAAGCTCTCCGGCAAGCACCTTGCCGTTGGATGCTCCTAAATCAACTGATAAGTATCTCATATACTGATTGTCCACCCTAAATGTGCAAACTTCAATAAAAAAAACTTTAAAAACAAAGCAAGGTCATGCATGGCCTCCGGTCAATAAGGGAAACGGAAAGCTGGAAAATATGGACTTGCCATCTTTCAGATCACAAAAAAAGCCTGCATCCAAACAAGGAGCAGGCCTGGATATGCAGCTTTGGGATCAACCCTTGACAGCACCGGCGA
The DNA here is from genome assembly GCA_949300325.1 of uncultured Spirochaetales bacterium. Classification (GTDB taxonomy): domain Bacteria; phylum Spirochaetota; class Spirochaetia; order Sphaerochaetales; family Sphaerochaetaceae; genus Ornithospirochaeta. Next base: position 43,865 of record CASGDQ010000049.1, on the reverse strand, counting down.
AACTTCCGGATTTCTGCATGAGCTGCATGATGAGATAAAGAATTATGGCTGGCACGATTACGAGCGTACATCCAGCAAGAATAACCTGCCACGGAGTTGCAAGGCCATCGCTGACAGGAAGCATCGAAACCGACACCATCAACGTATACTTGCTGTTCTTGTTCAAGAAAAGCAGCGGCCAGAAATAATCGTTCCATCTTGCGATCATCGTCAGAGACGCCCAGGATGCCAGAGCCGGCTTGATGACAGGACAGATGACGCGGATGAAGATTCCAAATTCCTTGCATCCGTCTATTCTTGCCGCCTCAACAAGCTCATCGGGAACGTCAAGCATGTACTGGCGCAGATAAAAGATTCCGACTGCAGTCGCAATCCTTGGGATTATCAGGGACCACAGGCTGTTGATGAGATTGAGCTTTCTCATGATCACAAAGAGCGGAATCGCACCTGCTTCGGCGCTGATGGCCATCGTTGCGATCACGAAAGCGAAAAGCTTGTTCCTGCCCGGGAATCTGTATTTTGCAAAAGCAAAACCAGCCAATGCACAGAAGAACAGCGTTGTGATGGTTCCGATAATTGTCGTGAAAGCGCTGTTGTACAGGTTCTGCCATACAGGAATGAGCTCGAAGAGCCTGGAGAAATTGCTAAGCGTCGGATTTGCAACGGTAAGGGCATTGAAACCAGAGACCTTTTCGCCCACGCTCTTTATGGAGATCATGCACATCCACAATACCGGGAAAAGACATACGAGGACTACGATGATCATGAAGATGTTAACCGCAAGCGTCTGTCCAAAACCTTGTTTCTTGATTTTCATACCTACCCCCTTATACTTCGCCATCGTTCCTTCTCATCCTGTACTGAACCATTGAAATCACGAGGAGAACAAGGATAAGTACGACGCTGATGGAGGAGGCATAGCCGAGCTTGAATGTCTTGAATCCGTATTCGTATACCAGCTGGAAAAGCGAGGTGTTGCTCGATCCAGGTCCGGACAATGTATAGGATTCATTGAACATCTTCCAAATGTCGATAGTAATTGTGAGAGCACAGAAAAAGAGGATGTTCTTCAAAAGCGGAATTGTTATGAGCCTGAACTGCTGGAAAGGCGATGCGCCGTCAACGGTCGCCGCTTCATAATATTCCTTGCTGATGTTGAGCAATCCGGAATAGATGATTATCGTAAACCAGGGTATGCTCCTCCAGATAAAGAGGATTATAACCGGTATTTTTGCATACTTGCTGCTCGATAGCCATGGTATCCTGCTTCCTCCCATTGCCACAATGAATTCATTGATCAGGCCCGCATTCTCATCAAAGAGCATCATGAAGATAAGGCCCATGGCAACACTTGCACATACATAAGGCAGGAAGGTTATCGTTTGAAAAGTCCTTTTGCATTTAATATGGGGACTATTTATGCATGTAGCTATCAGAAGGGCAAAAAACAAAATGCCTACGACAGCCCATACCCAATAAAAAACATTGTTCCAAAACGCATCTTTGAACATGTAATCCTGGAACATTATCTTATAGTTGTTAAGTCCGACCCATTTCGGGGTCTTCAAGCCGTTCCACTCGGTGAAACTGATATATCCGGTAAAAATAACCGGAACCAACTGGAAGATGAAGAACAGGATGAAAAATGGGCAGATGAAAATATATGGCGCCCTATACTTTTTCAAAGTTTTCACAAATTTCTTCATGCATTGCCTCCCCTCGTTCCAAGCTCCCATCCGAAGATGGGAGCAATAAAATCAATCAGACATCAGCCTTGCCAATCTTAAGCTTAAGCTCCTTGTCCATATTCGCAATCGCCTGATCCATGGTCTGCTCACCAGCAACATACTTCTCTATTTCTGCACTGATGATGAGATCGGCCTCTGCATCCTGCGGAGTAACGGTCATGTTCTTTGAAGGATTGTTCAAGCCGTCGCTCTCAGCCTTTCTGAAGGACTGTCCGCCATAGAAATCGCTTGGTGCCTGCCAGAACGGATCTGCGAGGGTCGCCTTGCTGACCGGGTTGCTGTATGCGCCGTTGATAGCTTCCATTTCCGTTACCCAGGCATTGATCTCTTCGACATTGTTCTGGAAATCATACCAGAGGTCCTCGATAAGTCCTACATACTCGTTGCTGCCTGTATCAACAAGGCAGAAATATGTGCTGACAGGGGCTCCGCCAGTGCCGATTCCCTCGAATACAGGAGCATTCATGACTCTCCAGTCTCCAGCTGTAGCGGTAAGGTTCTTCCTGAGGAATTCATCCCAGAATGCGCCGATGTAGAATGTGGCGATCTTGCCATCGTCGGTAGCCTCGTAGATCGGCTGCTGCATCATGTTGGTCTTATAAAGAAGGCCTTCGGAATAAAGAGTATCAAGATATCCGAGAGCAAGCTTTGTCCCTTCATCGGAACCGATGACGACGTTGCCTTCCTCATCCCAGATCCTTGCTCCAGCCTGCGGCATAAGACCTCTTCTGCCCCAATATCTCCAGGTGTAGCTTGTCGGGTCGATCCATGAAAGGTAAACCTCTCCGTTGCTTCTCTCCTTCAAAAGCCTTCCTGCTTCGAGATATCCATCAAAAGTGCTCATCATAGCAGGATCCACATCATACTTCTCGAAAATCTCTGCATTATAGAACAGAACCTGCGGGCGGACTGCATCTGGAAGACCATAAACCTTTCCATTAACAGTCGAATCGTTGACTGCACCATCAACATACTTATCTGCCTGAGGAGCATAGTAGTCGGTCAAGTCGAGCAGAAGTCCGGCATTTGCAAGCTCGATGATGCCGACAGCATCAAGCATGATCACTTCAGGAAGAGAATCCTGATCCCCGGACATGGAATACATTGCTATCTTCTGCTGTCCGTCAGCCATCGTGGCAATCGTTTCAACAGAAAGCTTCACACCAGAAGCGATATCCTGATTCCTATCGAGGAATCCCTGATAATACATCTGCCTGTACTGAGGCTGTCCAGTAGACCAGATAACAAGATCTCCTGCAGGATAAGTGCCATCGTCGGCAGCCGCACTCTCTTTGGAACCGTTTGCAAAAATCGGAGCAAACGCCAGAAGGCAAACCAATAAAATTGTCAAAAACTTCTTCATAGTTTTTCCCGAGTAGAGGACTCGGCTCTCCTTTTAAGTTTTTTTCCCTCTTCCACCCTCTATATGGAAAAAAGGTTTTAACCTATTTCAGTCCTCCAACATCTGGTTGAGGATCACATTATCCGTATCCTTCATCCCGACGCTGGCAAGGGTTCCGATCGTGGAGATCGTCTTTTCCACGTCATCCTTCACAAGACCCTCTCCGGAATGGTAGCTCTTGTTGGACATTGCCATCTTATGGGCAATCATGGCGGCATTGACAGCAACGGCGATTTTTCCGGCACATGATGGTTTTGCACCGTCACAGACCATTCCTGAAATGGTTGCCAAAGTATTCACAACCGTCTCCTCGATCTGCTTTCTATTGCCTCCGGCAAGCCATGTCACCGCAGCCCCTGCTCCACAGGCGGCGCAGACTACTCCGCAATAGGCGGAAAGAATTCCGATTTCGGTTTTCTGATGTATTGCAAGGAGGTTGCTCAACGCCAGAGCCCTGATAAGCTTTTCTTCCGGAACATTATGCTCTCTGGCATACTCTATTACCGGAATGGATACGGTGATCCCCTGGTTGCCGCTGCCGCTGTTTATGACAACCGGCATGCTGCATCCGCTCATCCTGGCATCCGAACCGGCTGCCGCCAGCGCCTCTGCACGTCCCATGAAGCCGTACATGCCGCCGGAAAGCACTGTCTTTCCAACAGATGCACCCCAATCGTTTTCCAGCCCTTCATTGCAGATACGGATGTTATTCTCGATCTGAACGGAAATGGTGGGTTCAATAAGGCTGATATCGACATTCTCAGCAAAATCCACAATTCCATCCACAGTCAAAAAACTTCTGTCTGTCAAAGATGCGCTCTCGAGCGCCGGCGCCTCATCCTTATGAAACAGCACCTTGCCATCCTTGCTCATATCGACGAAATTGGTATGCTTGTTCAACAAGCGGACATAAGCCTCATGTCCGCCGGCAAACATCCTCACCGCTATCTCCAGCTTGGCTTCCGTGTCGATATGCTCGACCTTCACAGCCTTCTTTTTCAGATAAGCTTTCACGCGGACAACATCCTCTTCTGTCACCTTAGTAAGGACTTCCAAATCGGCATCGGCATTTCCTGCAAGCATTCCAACAGCCACAGCAGCCTCGATACCTTTCAGGCCTCCGCAGTTCGGGACGACGACAGCCTTGACATTCTTTATGATGTTTCCGCTGCAGCCCACCTCTATCCTCTCGGCCTCTGAGCCCAGCAGCTGCCGGCATTTAGCTCCGGCCAGGGCCAGTGCGATAGGCTCCGTACATCCCAAAGCGGGAACAAGTTCTTCTTTCAAGATGCTTATATATTTTTCTTCGTTAACCATAGTTAGACCTTTTTCAGCTTCTGCAGGCCTCGACTGCCGTCCTCAGCTTATGCATATCCTGCTCTGTGGCGAGAGTGCAGTCGGCTCCAAGAATAAATCCTTTCTTTCCAAAGGAAGAGATGACGGAATGCACCTCGTTTCTGATCTCCTCATCTGTACCATCCACAAGAACTCCGCTTCTGTTCTTAAGGCCGCCCATTATCGTGCATCCCTCAAAAAGCTTTCTTCCTTCTTCCAAGGAATAAGGAGCCTCGTAGACACCCCAGTTGACGACATCCGCATATTTTCCATATCCGGCATAGCGAGCCATATCAAGGCCGTCCTTGCAGATATGCAGGAAGCAATACATGCCGTTGTCCTTGATGGCTTTCATGATCTGGAGATCGAAGGGCTTGAACCACTTCTCGAATTCCTCTGCCGTCAGATATCTATGCTCGGCTCCGAGTGCAGCATAATAAATTGAGTCCACCCCAGCTTCCTTATAGCCCTCCACCAACGCGCACATGCCATCGGCAATACGCTTGAAAGCATCCAATGTCACAGCTTCATCCGTTCTGAGGCTGTCAAGCTGAAGCTGTCTGGCAGTATCATAGTCCACACCGCTCTTTTCAATCGGATGGAGCGCAGAGGCACAGATTCCATGAAGCGTACCCATCGTAAAGCCTTCGCCATCGCATGCATCCAGAATCTTCTTTGTGAAATCCACCTGCTCACGAATGAACGGAGTCTTGAGATCAAAAGACTTCACCTGCTTGTAAGCCTCAGGGAAATGCACACCCTTTCCGGGAGTCGGAACAAGGTTCTCATTCATTATTTTATAGATATCGGCTTCCGATTCCTTGAAAAAATCCACATGAGCCTTGACGCCGGCATCGCCACTGTTGCAGCAGGAAGGAAAATGAAGTGAGAATCCGCAAGGAACGTAGTCCACATCCATTTTATTAATTGCAGATACTACCCGTTCTTTTTTTGTCATGACAAACCTCCAGAATAATGTCTTAAGAACAACCTCTGATAATATCAGTGGTATCATTAATAGTATTATTAGTATTTTGCGACTTTAGGGATTTGTCAACTTTTTTTTGAATACGGATAAAAACTACCCGAATTCTTCATATAAAACACACAACGATATATTGTAATATAAGTGCAAACAGGATAGCAAGCTTATATTACCCCTCCTGAATCTTATTGCCTATAAGGCGTAATGCAGGATGACCACGATGGATGAGACCCAGCCGTCGTGGTCTTTTTATATTGTATCAGAAAAAACAGAATCAGCAAAAAATATCTGTTGATAAAAACTATTTCTTTTCATCGTAGAGTTTTTTGCCCCTAACAGCTTCCTTCATTGGCAATCCTGTATCGTAATCCCATTGCCTAGGCTCGTATTCCTCGTTCTCACGCTGCCTTGTGCAGCCTGAATTATTCCATTTCGGCACCAAATCCTTACGCCAAGGACGGACGGCCCACTGATATCCCCTGAAAGGATCCCGAGTCTCGTCCATATGCTTAAGCAACACATCATGCAGGCTGTTTCTGATATCTTCATATCTAATATCCTCTATGAGGTTAACGGTTTCCGACGGATCAGTCTTGATATCATAAAGCTCATCGCTGTCCATGAGGTTGATAGATAGCTTATATCTGCCATCGGTTACGGCCCTCATCATCTGCAAGCCTCCAAAGCCGTCATGATCCACCTCATACCTGGTAAACTCGGTAAAGACATGCCTGTTTACAGCCTTTTGGGGATCCTTTATCTGCTCAAGCATGGATTTTCCTTCAAAAAGCTTCGGCACTGGAATTCCAAAGTAGTCCAAAACAGTCGGTGCTATATCGATATGGGATGAAGGATGCTCCACCACTCCCCTTGATCCGGATTTTCCATTACGGATAATAAGAGGAATATTGGTAATCTCTTTATAGAATGCTGCATTCTTGCCTTGAAGGCGATGGGCTCCAAGCATGTCCCCATGATCGGAGGTGAACATCACAAGCGCATCGGGGCAAAGCTCATCAACCTTCTCGATAAAACGCCCAATCTCATAATCGGCGAAACTGTTTGCACCCAAAAAGAGGGAAAGCATATCAGAGCTCTTATGCAATTTGGCAGGATCCTCATTTATCGCCTCCCCCGCCCAGAGCCTCTGCATGGCAGGCTTGTTTTCAAGATCGTCATGGAACACAGGATCGTCAGAAAAGCTGAACCCGTCATACATATGATTGAACGGAGCTGGACAAACACAGGGGCCATGCGGCTCGTCAAGGCTCAATGTGAAAAAGAAATCCTCGCAGTGATGATGCTCAATAAAACTTCTTGCACGATCAGCACATCTATGCGCATAGCACATATCCTCCGTCCAGCTAGGATCATAGGCGGTAGCAGATTTCCTTGAGCGCATCCTATCCTCATCCGAAAGCTCTTCCAGATAGCGGTGCATATCATACCAGTACTCGTCATCCCATCCGTCAGGGCATCGTCCAAGACCGAAATAATCCCCTCCATCAAGATGCCACTTGCCGACATACGCAGTCCTTATGCCGTGATCACGAAGCCTTTGCCCTATTGTTTTGACATTATCCCCGAATGGTACGCAGTTGGTGAAAACCCCGTTCGAATGAGGAAATGTTCCGCTGAATATTGCGGATCTGGCAGGACCGCATACGGGCTGGCAGGTATAGGCATTCTCATATCTGAGCCCCTGAAAAGCCAAACGGTCCAGATTCGGGGTCTTCATCCTATCATCCCCATAACAGCCCAGCATATCCTTTCTGGTCGTGTCCGTCATAATGAGAACGAACTGTCTCTTTTTTTCCATTACTGTTCCTCCGTATCTTCAGGTGCTGTTATGCCCCTGTGGCACTGGTAGCCGAGCTCATGGCTGCGCCATTTGGGCGAAGCCTTCCAATTCAAAGACAAAAACGGGTCATCCGTCTTATCTAGATGCTTGGCAAGAAGGGCGCGCATCATTTCCTTTTTTGCAAAATATTCGGCTACCCCGGCAAGGTTTCTCATCTCATAAGGATCATGCTGCAGATCATAAAGTTCCTCCCCATCTCCTTCAAGATAACGGATATACTTCCATTGTCCGCTTCTGATCATGCGGCCGGGAGATATTGTATAGCCCCATTCTGTAAACCATTCGCTTTCAACATATTCCCTTTTTGGGATATCTCCAGAGCTGAAGATCGATGAGATATCCATGCCATCCAAGCCCTCTGGAACAGGAATGGAGGCATAAGAGCAGAGAGTGGGAAAAAGATCGAGAAGGGAAGCTAGCCCTTTGACATGCACCCCTTTCCGTCCTACTTTGCATCCGGAGAAAATCAGCGGCACCCGCACAACCTCCTCATAGAGCGTGACCTGCTTGGTTACCGATTGCCGGCTCGTGATATTATCTCCATGATCGGAAAAAAGGACGATAAGCGTATCATCCCGGCCACCGCTTTTATCCAAAGCCTCCAGAACCCTTCCGATATAAGAGTCCGCTATTCCAAGGTAATACGAATAAGCGGCAAGATAATGCCTGAAATTCATATCCGTCCATCCGACAGTCTGTGATTGCCTGACATGAGAGCAGCAGAGATATTGGACTGGAATAGGCCTGTTGGCAATATCATCAAAATGGTAATTCGGAGGCAATTCTGGCAGCGCTCCCGAAAAAGGCACATCATCATGCACCCCGCGGTTTTTGCCGATCCAGCCGCAGATGTTATGAGGATTGATCAAATCAACCACCATCATAAGAGGTTTCTCATACGAATAGGATGAAAGATAGTCCACGCTCCTTTCAACAGTATACGCATCGGCATATGTATCCATATTGAAAGGAAAGGCCGGATTTTCATCGGCAATCCATTTTTCCTTCTCCTCATCGCACCAAAAACCTCGGAGCGCACCGCCATCATGCTTCTTTCCGAAATGCATGGTTTGATAGCCATGCTCGGAAAATACGGATCCTAGCGTCGGCACATCCTCGCCGATTTCCGTTATTTTCCATTTGCGGCCATTTGACCACACCCTGTTGCGATGCGAGAATTTACCGGTCCAAAACGAAGCCCTGGACGGCTGGCATAGCGGATAGGGACAATAGCATTCATCCACATCCACCCCGTCTTGTGCCAGTTTCGCGATGTTCGGAGCAGCGGCAAACCCGCCATGGATATCCAAGGCACGCCAGGCAAGCTGATCCAAAACGAATATGAGTATGTTCTTTTTTTCCATTGCAATCACCAATATGGGTCCCAATCCTTCTTCAGACGGACAAGGGCCTCCAGATAATAATAATCCCCCCAGATATTGCATTCATCCACACCGCGATTGCGGCAGGTGTTCCATTTGCTCTTTCTAGCGTAGGTTCCATGAAGCAGAAGGCCGTCTGATACCTGGGGATCTGTAACCGCACATCTCTCATAAAGCTGCCTGAAAAGCTTTCCGGCCTCTTGCCTGAGCAAGACAGACTTTTCTCCGTTTGTCCATCTGGATGCTTCAAGCATGCCGCAGATTGTGATCGCAAGAGCTGAGGAATCGCGCGGCTCTGTGCTGGGGTTTGTGAAATCAAAATCCCAATATGGAATAACATCATCGGGAAGATGGGAAAGGAAGTAGCCGGTTGTCCGGTTGAAAACATCCATCGACTTATCGTTTTTAAGATATCTGTAGGCCAAAGCGGAGCCATATACGCCCCACGCCTGTCCTCTTGCCCAAGCTGAACCATCCCTGTTTCCCTGTGCAGTGACGCCCCGAAGCGGTTCTCCTGTAGTTTTATCGAAATAATAGGTATGGTATGTGGAATCATCGCTTCTTAGAACGAGCTTCAATGCTGTTTCAAGATGTTTTTTTGCAATTTCAGCATAATGGCCATCCCCTGTTTCCTCTGTGGCCCAGAAAAGAAGCGGAAGATTAAGCAGGCAATCTATTATGAGACGATAATTGTCTTCAGCTCCCAGCGGTCCCCAGGCCTGTATGAATCCACCCTTTTGCTGGAATCTTGAAACGAGGTTGTCAGCAGCCAGCAGAGCAGCCTTCCGGCCGGTTTCATTTCCAGTAAGCTTATAAGCAGCAACACAGGAAGGCGAATAAAGAAAGCCCATGTCATGATGCTCCACATCAATTTTTTCGATTATCCTCTTATAAAACGAATCCACCTGGCATTCAGCTGCTTTCCGGAATTTCTCATCCCCGCTCAATTCATAGCATAGCCATAACTGCCCGGTCCAGAACCCCGTAGTCCATTCGACATTCTCACTTTGAGGATAGAATCCATTTTCAGCATGGGAATACTTGAAAAAATTGGTGAACCTATCAAGACAGGAAGTTGTCTGCATAAGCGCATATTTCTCAGCATCATTCAATGCTGCAGAATCGAGATCGGCAAGTTTTTCCAAATCAAGCATAAATCCTCCTATAAAGCGAACGGATCGTTGTTCTCAGCCATATGCTTCAACAAAAGCTTATCATACTTTCTGCATACCTCATCATCCTTTTCCAACACTCTAGGCTCCATCTGATAAGGATCCTCGAGATTGTCATAGAGGTATCTCTTCTGTTCTGCCTGGGGATCGGTTCCATTATCGACGACATATGTATATCTTTTATCGCGCACACCTCTCCAGCCAAAAGCCCTGTTATTAAGGCCCAAGCGCTCATAACGCTTTACAAGCTCCGGCATTCCGGGAACCATGCATAAGAAACAATCGTCGCGCATGGCTGCTTCAGTATTTCCCCTGAGGACATCGGCATGGCTTATTCCATCGACAGTTGCAGGTATTTCAATGCCAAGCAGCTCCAAGATCGTAGGCATATGGTCCGCGCTCACCAAAAGCGTATCGCTTCTTCCGCTTTTTACCCCGCAGCCGTGGATTATGAGCGGGATCCTTATGGATTCCTCATACCACACATTCTTTCCATAAAGCCCGTGGGACCCCATGCAATCACCATGATCTGCAGAAAGGATTATCAAAGTATCATCATAAAGGCCTTTTCTCTTGAGATAGGAAATGATGCGCCCGAATTGCTCATCCAAACCGCTTACAGCGGCAAAATACTGGCGCCATTTCAAACGGTAGGAAGGATCATTTGCCATTTCAGGGGGAACATTGGGCCTGAAATCCTGGCAGCCCTCAGGATAGAGCTCGAGATACTTTTCAGGCACCTGATCATATGGCGGGTGCGGAGGATTCCATGAAAGGAATGCACAAAAAGGAGAATCATTTCTGCTCTCATCAAGATGCGATAAAAGAACATCGGTTTCATGCTCCACAGACCATTTGCCCGGTTTTATCTGAGCTGGGCAATCCTCCCAATAATGAGGATCGAGATGCTCGTCCATAGCTCCATAGGAATGCCAGAAATTAAAGTGATGCCTCCTTTCTCCCCTAGGCGTATAGGCATCCCAGTTCTTAGCTCCGGATGCGGGAGCGGGATCGAAATTAAGCTCGCTTGCATCAAGATGCCACTTCCCTATATAGGATGTATCATAGCCGTTTTCATAAAGGACATCGCTGATCAGCTTTTCTTGCGGGAAAAGCATTAATATGTCCTTCAATCCTATCTTGCAGTTGGTCCACATCCTGCAGTTAAGCGGATGCTTGCCGGTCAAAAGCGCAGCTCTATGCGGGGAGCATAAGGGATATGTGCTGATTGCATTGTCACAGATAAGGCTTTCGGCGGAAAATTCATCCATATTCGGAGTTTTCACCGGATCTTCATGAGAACAGCCGACAGCATGGTATCTCCACTGGTCGGCAAAAATGTATAAAAGGTTTTTTCTTTTCATATACCGCCTGAAACAGGGGGCCGAAGCCCCCTTTGGATCATTTTCCGCTTTCGATATAGTAGTCGAATGCTCTCTGATTGATCTCGATGGCTTCCTCGATGCCACGGTTCTTGAGCTCCTGGATGAACTTGTCATAATCGGCATCAAAATCGCTGGTTCCAAGAATCCATGACTGGAACTTTTCCTCCACATACGGTGTTATGGAGCTCATTATCCTCTGATACCTCGTCTCATCCTCAGGGAAGTATTTCATGTCGAGCTTTCCATCCGCATACGGGGGAACGCCCTCGAGATACCACTCCGGATGCGATTCGTAGAGATCAGACGCAGCCTTTCCATATTCGTTCATGCTTGCAAGCTCATATCCGCCATCCTGGTTCATTCCTACACGATAGATGGCTCCGATGCTCCTTAAGTATCCGGTTACAGTCTGATCTCCATTGAGGATCTCATCATAGAACTGCTTATCTCCGTTCTCATCGATATAGTAGGACTCGCCCTCGATTCCCCAGTTCATCAGTGCAGACCCCTCCTCTGTGAAAAGGAAATCGAAGAACTTGATTACGGTCACAGGATCCTTGCAGGTGCTTGAGATGCCCCAACCTACTCCAGGGAAGCGCTCCGTCCTCTCCTTCACGACACCGTTCTGGTCCGCAGGAGGCGCCATGACGACAAACTCGAAATCAGGAATCTCGCTGTTGAGCTTTCCGTTATAATCGGAGGCGCTCACCCAGTCATGCGTCATACCACCGAGGTTGGCAGCAAGAAGAGTATCCCTTCCCTTCGGCCCGCGGGTAAAGATTTCCGGGTCTATAAGCCCTTCCTTATACCACTTGATCATGTTTTTAACACCGATCTTGAAGTTCTCTTCCATAGGCTCGTACTCAACAACGCCATCGCGGACATAGAACTCAAGGGATGTATCCCAGAGATATAGGTATTCATCTGGCATCTTCCATCCTGCACGGTCGAATACAGGGATCTCATCCTTGAGCCCGTTGCCGTTCGGATCCTCGTTCCTGAATGCAGTCAGGACGGTGTAAAGCTCGTCGACAGTCGTCGGGATCTCAAGGCCAAGCTTATCGAGCCAGTCCTTTCTGATCCACCAATACTCTGCAGCCTTGAGCTGCTGGTTTTTAGGAATGAAGTAGATATTTCCATCGGTGCTGGTCGCGTATTGCTTGAACTTCGGATCCTCATCCATCATCTTCTTGATGTTCGGAGCATACTGATCAATAAGATCGTTAAGCGCGATAAGGCCCCCATCCCTTCCGAGCTTCTCAAGGTCGGATGTGCTTACATACCCGATGACATCGGCAAGATTGCCGGAAGAAAGCATCAGATTGAAAGCCTCGCTCTCATTTGAGTTGGACTGGCTTATGACGCTGGAGAAGCTGATATTAGTAAGCTTTGTGAGCTCCTGCCAGACTCTCCAGTTCGGATCGAACGGCATGTTGTTGAAATTCAAAAAGATCGTAAACGTGGTGGGCTTGTCCACAATAGGCAGATGGAAAGTTCCATCGGCATTCAAGGTCGGGGTGGACTCTGCCACTGCAGAAGCGGAATTCTTCGAATCGCTTCCGCCCATAGCCATGACCGGCATGATGACCAGCAGGCATAAAAATACTGCCAATAAGGTTTTCTTCATAATATAATCCTCCTTCATCAACCCTTATTTGCACCGATGGTCAATCCGCTCTTGAAGTATTTCTGTACGAACGGATAAGCTATCACCATCGGAATGATCGCTATTATTATCAACGCATAGATGACAGTGGTCTGGCTTGTCAGCGACGCGCTTGTTATTATTGCAGACTCCATCTCGTTTGCAGTCCTATCCACAAGAAGCTTTTTCATAAGCACCTGCAAAGGAACCTTGCTGTCATCGGTAAGAAGGTTCATCGGCCAGAAGTAGCCGTTCCATCTGTTCACCGCATAAAACAGTCCGACCGTAGCAAGAGCTGGCTTGGAAAGCGGCAGATAGATCTGGGCAAAAATCCTGAAATCGCTTGCGCCATCGATGAAAGCCGCCTCCTCCAAAGATCCCGGAACCTGCTCGAAAAAGCTCTTGAGGATTATCATGTTGTATGTGCTGATTGCAAACCCGAACAAAATCGCAGTCCTGGTATTGATCAATCCATAATCCCTGAACGTCATATAAAGAGGAATGACTCCGGCGCTGAACCACATGGTGAACACTGTAAAGAGGGTGAACGCCTTGCGTCCCAAAAGACGCTGCTTGCTCAGTGCATAGGCCATAGTGGATGAGAAGATCATGTTCACCAGCACTCCAAACAGAGTGTAGAAGATGCTGTTGCCGTAGCTCGACCAGAGATACGGGGTCTGGAAGGCTTCCCTATAGCTCTGCCAGGTAGGCAAAACTGCCTTGAACATCACCTGTCCGTTCTCTACATAAAGCGGCCTGCTTATGGAAGCGATGAAGACATAGTATATCGGATAAAGGCATACAGCTATGAGAATCAGGCCGATCAGGTTGAGCACGATATCGAAAACCTTTTCTCCTGTCCCCTCGATTCTGGCAGAGGAGCCCGTACCTTTTATCTTGCTTGAAAACACTTTCATTTTACACCTCCTCACCACAGCGCATTCTCTGTCAGACGCTTGCTGAACTTATTGGCGAATACAACCAGTATCAATGCGATGACAGCCTCAAAAAGGCCGGCGGCGGTCGCAATTCCGTAATCGCCATTCTGAATTCCTACGCGGAAGCTGTATGTGCTGATCACATCCGCTGTCGAATATGTGGACGGCTGGTAAAGAAGAAGGATGGCTTCATACCCTACTTTGACCATCTTTCCGATATTCATGATGAACATCGTGACTACAGTCGGGATTATTCCAGGAATCGTTATATGCCTTATCCTCTGCCATCTTCCGGCTCCATCGACTATTGCCGCCTCATAAAGCTGCGGGTCGATGCCCATCAATGCGGCAATATATACGATTGCATTGAAACCTGCAGTCTGCCAAAGCGTCATCAAGGTGTAGACAGGGCGGAAATACTGCGGATAAACCATGAAGTATTTTGCCTCCCCGCCCAGACGCTCAATGAATTTGTTTATGATGCCGGTGCTCGGAGAAAGGAAATTCACAACCATGCCGCAGACAACGACGGTTGAAATGAAATAAGGCAGAAAAGACGAGGTCTGCACAGTCTTTTTTATCACCTTGCTTTTCATTTCTGTAATCGCGATTGCCAGGATTATCGGGAATGGGAAGCAGATAGCCATCTGCCAAAGTGCGATAAAAAGCGTATTCTTCACAGTGCGGATGAAATCCGGACCGAGCATATAAGTCTTGAAATTATCTAGGCCGACAAACGTGCTCCCGCTAAATCCCCTGAAGATATTGTAATCATAAAATGCCATCCTGAGGCCGATCATGGGACGGTAGCAAAACATAAGATACCAGATAAATCCGGGAAGCAGCAGAACAAGCAGTTGCCAACATTTCAGGAAACGTTTCTTTAACGGTGCATTTATGGAAACCGTTTTAAGTTTATTTTCCATCCTGAATCCTCCTTTTGAGTCCAGAATCAGTCTAAATTCCCGTTTTTTCAGTTGTAAATCGTCTTTTTTCCGTTCATCAGCAAAAAGCCGGAAATCAGGAAAAATAACAATTATCGGATTTTTTTTCAAATAGGTGTGGTAAAATCCAAAATTATGGCAAGAGGGAAAAATATATACTTAAAGAAGCTTGCGATCACTTTCGCCGCCGCTACCATAGCGATATCGGTCATTCTGCTTCTATCCGCCATGCTGTTGATAAGGAACTTGTCGGTATCGCGCGACCATGCGGTAATATCCAGTGCGGATGCGCAGTCTTTCAATGCATGCCTTACATTTGAGTTCATCGGATCGGCAATCGACAGATTGTCTACCAGCCGGCAGCTGCAAAATTGGCTGGAATCCGAGCCTAACAGCCCGGAGTACTATCAATCCTCCCTTTTGTTATACAAGCAGATGAAAACGGCAAGCCCCTCAATCGGCGATCTTGTCTATGAGATATCCCTTACACGGCCTGACCAGGATTCCTTTGTCATAACCCCGGAAGGCACGATCTCAAAGGAGCTTTTCATAAAACAGAGCGGAGTACAGGATCCCCAATTTGCTGACTTCATGCAGGGCATGTATCCTGTATATGATGAAAATGGCGCAATTTCAGACTTTATCATGGTCCTGAATAGATCGATGAACGGGAACATCTTCATCATATTTGCACGGTTTCCCGCATTATCCGTATATTCAAAGACGGATTATCTGGACATGGCCATAGCAGATGGCAACCGGAACGTAGTGTTGTCGGATTCCCCAAAGCTGAAAGAAAAGATTTTAAAAACACCTTATCTTTTAAAAGCCTCCGGAAACTACAAAGAAGGCAGGAGCAATTTCTCCGTTACACAGTTTCCTGATATTAATGCCACGCTGATATACGGCTTTGAGTCAAAGTATACGGAAGCTTCTGCAATGATCATCGTATTGCTGGCAATAGCTATAACATCACTGTCGGTGGCAAGCTACCACATGACAAACAATCTGTACAAACCTGTCAAGGAGGCTGTGAACCGGCTTAATACCAACAATGCGCCGGTGACAGACGAATTCAACCTCATTTTGGACAACTGCAGGAAGATCGAACAGCTGAACATAGATCTGGAAAAGGCCAGGAACGAGCAGAGAATGCTTTCTGAACAGCAGAAATACAGGGCGTTTTTGAGAGGAGTGCCGACAGAGACAGCAGGAAACGACAGCTCATCCTTCTTCTCTCTATGCACCGCAAGCCTGGCTGAAAACGATGTCAACATCGACACATTGTTTGCAAGAATGGATATGCTGTGCAAGGAACAGCCGCATTTGCATACCATACGGACTGCTCCTGGCGAATGTGTGATAATCCAGAAAGCGGACGAGATGGCTCAGGCTTCCACGCTGCTTGTAGAACTTATCAAAAAATCCCTTGTGCTTTTTGAGAACACTGCAGGAATCTGCTTTGCCATAGCCGATACAGTCAAAGGGTATATGAATATACCATCTGCGTATAAGGAGTCTCAAAAGATACTCGGATATAGATATAAGACAAGAAACAAGATCATATTGACAACAAACGATATGAATGATGGCAAGATGCTTATGTACTACCCTCTTTCAGAAGAAGGCAGGCTTATGAACGCCCTGCTTTCAAACGACATGGATGCACTTGCCATATTCGATTCGATCATGGAGAACAACATCGGTCCGGATAAGAATCTTCCAAGGGAGGAACTTGAAAGGTTCACATTCTCGGTGACCTCCAGCGCCATGAGATTCTTCCAGGAGCTGAAAGAGGATCCGGAGGAGCTCATAGGAGAAAAGATAGATTGGAGCAGCCTTTATGAAAGCACGGATTACCAAGCCACTTTGAAAAGAATCAGGGATATTCTTGAAAAAGCGTGCATCTCAGGAAAGATGAAAGAAGAAGAGGACTATGACAATATCATAAACAAGATGAAGGATTATATTGCCGAACATTTCAGTGAGAACATAATGCTCATAGATCTGTCCAACGAATTCAACCTCACCCCAAAATACTGCAGCCAGATATTCAAAAAACTGAGCAACGACACATTCAAGAACTATCTCAACCAATACAGGATAGACGAAGCTCGGAAAAAGATACAAGCCAACCCGGACATAAAGATCTCCGAGCTTTCCAACGAGGTCGGGTTTACCAGTTCAACGACATTCATACGTGTATTTTCAAAGTATGTCGGCACTACCCCCAAAAGCTTTGCAGATATCATTAGAAAAAGAGGAGAATACAATGAATAAAAATCCATACGGGATAAAAGACATTGCAAAAACAATAGAAGGAATCCGGACAAATTGTCCAAATGATGTGGAGAAGATTATCTCATGGGCCGATGAGACAGCAAGCGGCGTAATATGCCATCGAGCTCATTACGAAATGGAAAGATGCACGATACCAGTCTCTTTTTGCCCAAGCAGCTGGAACAGCGTTCCAAAGGAAATCACCAATGGCGATCCCGAGTGGCTTTATGCTTTCAATAGGCACAGCATCCTTCTTAATCTTGCAAAAGCATATGCATTCACCAAAAACAGAATTTATAAGAATACCTTCACCTCGATGATGAATTCCTTTTTAGATAATACCGGTTACAGAAAGGAATGCCTCAACAGCAGCTGGAGGAGCTTGGAAACCGGTATAAGGGTCGAGAACTGGTTGCGTTCTCTTGCCATCTTCCAAGCCTTGGACTCCCCTTTGGATAAAGAATTGGAAGAAAGGATGGCAAAAAGCCTTCAAGACCATAGCAAGCAGCTTGCAGAAACACATAGGGCGTTCCATAGGCTTTCCAATTGGGGAATCATCCAAGACCATGGACTTTTCTTATCTGCAATATATTCCAACGACCAGGATACTGCGGCCATGGCCCTCGACAGGCTTGAAGAGGAAATGGTGCATCAGGTCCTTCCGGATGGAGTCGATTGGGAACAGAGCCCGCTATATCACTGCGAGGTGCTTCATAGCGCATTGGACACAATGCTTGCAGCAAAAAGAGTTGGCATAGCTCTTAATGATGTATTTTTGAAAAAGACGCTCAGGATGTCGGAGGCTTTGGCATTACTCATGAAAAAAGACGGCCTGTTGTTATTAACAGGCGACAGCGATGAGATTGAATGCGCCGATTTGATATACCTTGCATCCCGATTATTTGATTCCCCGCTGCTCTCAGCTTTTGGTGCAACTGAAAAAGAGGAGAATTTCTGGGACTCTGCAGATGATTTGGAAAAAACAGAAATAAAAGGATACAGCACTGTGCAGAATCTGGATCCAAGCGGTAACTTCCGGCTTGTTACAGAGAAAATGGATGTCCGCCTGCTTGCAGGAAACCTCGGCTCCGGGCATGGGCATCTGAATCCATTGCATGTCGATTTCTCTTTCAATGGAAAAACCTTTTTAACAGACAGCGGAAGATACACCTATACCGACTGCGCCGAAAGAACCGCATTAAAGGATTTCGAAGCGCACAACACGTTCATATTGGAAGGCTCTTCCCACTGCAAGGCCTCAGGCTCCTGGAGCTATACGGGAATTTATGAAATGCTGCGCTTACCTGCAGTACACGAAAACGGCTATAGTCTCATTCAGGCAGCCCATTTAGAATACTTGGACCTTAAAGCCGTATGCAGAAGGAAAATCCTAAGCCTGGGCTCCTGCACCATCTTGGTATTGGACGAAGTCCTTTCCCCTGCTAAAGAGGATTTTGCCTATAAATCTTTCTGGCATATATTTCCTGGCTGCAATATTGGAATGGAAAGAAGGCGTGCCTCTATAGAAAAAGATGGTATTGGAATAACCATGTTTTTTGATGACAGGGTGGAAACAGAAATAGAGAAATCCCAAATGAGCCTACAATACAACATCCTTACCGATAACAGATGCATTACTGGAAGAAAGAAAATAAAAGGCAATGAGACGGTAGCAACTCTTATCTCAGGTGATCCTGATGCAGATTTCAGCAGGATCGACACCCTTTTGATCGATTCAAAGAGGATTTTAGATGAAACAGAGGCATCTTCTTTCTGTGTTCAGGCGGAAAATAAGAACTGGACAATAGTCTCAAGGCCTAAGGAAATCGTAAATCAGGTGGATATCATCAAAGCAGGAGATCTGGAAGGATACGCCCGCATGCTTGTGAAAGAAAAAGGGGAAAAATATCCGACCGGGCTTTACTATTAAAAAAAGGTATCCGCTGGATACCTCTCATGATCGGGCAAGGCGGATTTGAACCGCCGACCCCTTGGTCCCGAACCAAGTGCGCTAGCCCCTGCGCTACTGCCCGAAACGGTGCCATCAACACCGATGAGTAAATTATCACGAAACGTAGAGGAAAATCAAGCACTTATTTTAATTTGCATCCGATCAAATGAGATAATTCATGTCAATTTAACGAATAAATGAAGGCTTTATCAGTTTTTGCATTTATGATATTATATAGGACCGATATAATTTAATGGCATTTTTAGCATATGCCGGGACAAAAGATTTTGAGACGATGATGCTGGAAAGATGATGAGAAAGAAGCTGCTGCCCATATTATTGCTTGCATTATGCTTGCTGAGCCCATGTTTTTCAGATTCCATATCATTATCCACAAGCATAAATGGAATTTCAGGAGGAGAATATTCATTCGGCCTGGGCATGTTCCCCCTTGGCACGGATTTCGACTTTTACAAATACTTCACCATTTTCCCAAGCCTGAAAAACAAGGCTTACTTTGAATCGAATCTCTTCTTTTCCTTCAAAAACTCATCCTTCGGAGGCTATGACTTTTATACAGGAAGACCCCAATGGGCGGAAAAAACATTTCTAAACGACAATTATGAAGGGAACTTTTTCAAGCCCACAGCCTGGTGGAACATATTCTTAGAACAGGGCTTCGGTACGAATCCTTTGGATGAGGACTCAAGCCTCATCGACCTTAGGCTTGGATTATGCTCCTATTACACGATGGCGCTTGAACCTCTCGGGTTGTCAAAAGGAGCTGCTGCTGAACCTACATTCGTGGATTCAGAGGGGTATTTGAGGCCTATTTTCTCATCCCAGATAGCAGCATATCCATGGCTGCAGGGGTCAAGAAACAGCTTAAACAACTACATTTATGCCACGCTATACCTCAACATGGACATAGAGGATGTGGAGAACACATACGAGGGGCTTTACGGATATATGGGACTGGAGTACGGTCCAACCTGGCTTGCCAACGACATGTTAACAAAATATCCGACCAGCGATTTCATACGCCTGCATGGATACTTTGAACAGAAAATGATCCTTTATGAATGGAAGCAGGACAATGGATGGAACTGGAACAGCATGTACATTGGGCACTCTAATACAGCATCCTATATCTGGGGAGGGATAATTCCGGAAAATAAGATTCCAGACGATAGGCTCCGCGGGGTGTTTTCGGACAAGATATGGATTACTTTGACCGGCCCGCAGTTCATTTCCGGAGACTGCTATACATATTTCACAGTCTCCTTAAACAACAATCTCTGCTGGGGCGGCGTTGCAAATGAGACGGATGGAAAGACAAAGGCAATAGAGCTGAAAAGCAATGTAAACATGAAATTCCATTTGCTGCTGTTCGGCTTTATAAATTTCGATTATTCCTGCGGATATGAATTCATACGTGGGATTTGGGCTAAATATCCGGCATGGACGCAAAATGCCGGCATAAGCTTCTACGTTTCGCTTTAGGGGGAGCAGAATCGGATGAAAAGTAAAAAGACATTCCTGATGTTTCTTTTATTGATGTTCCCGCTATACGGAATTCTGCCAATTGGCTTCGGATACCACATACTGGAAATACGCACCACTCCGGAATTCTCAAAAGGAGTCTTCCCCTCCTCGCTCATATACCAGTTCAATTTTCCTGTCCCGGATCTCATTTCCGGAAGCAAGACAGAACTGGCATTCCGCCTGGACAACGGGCTGGAGTACCGGAGGCTTGAACAGGATCCTGATACAGGAGAGCCCTATGGGATGGATCCGCAGGGAAAAGGCAGTTTTCCCAGAGACTATACGGTTCAGTTCGATGAATTCAATCTGTTTTTCGCACAAGGTTTTGTCAATACGGCATTTGCGGGCGAGGATCTTGTTACGTTGAGACTCTCTATTGATGGAAGATTCGAAAACGCTTTTGAACGTTTCAGCTGGATGAGCAGCCCCGAAGAGACGGAAGGGACATTCAACATCCGCCCGGGAGCGGAGCGTTTTCCATCATCAAGCTGGATCGGAGCACCGGAGCTTTCAGGAGACCGGTCGGCGTTCATGATTTCATTATCTGCTGGATTCGAGATGAACTTTCTTAGAAACAAGATCACAAGACGGGATGGCTTGAAGCTCTCCATGCTTGCACGCTATAGCCCAAAGCAATTGCAGCTATTCGGGGTTTCTGCTGATTATTTTGCTCTAAAAGGCTCTTTGGAGGCATCATATACGCTGTTTTCAGTTAAACAGCAAGGCAAAAGGGACACTACTTGGATTTCCATGGTGCTAGACAACAGCACCAGCTACAGCTATATCAAGGGAAGCATGGTCCCCTACTTCATACAAGCTGGAGACATTTGGGAAATAAGGGGGCCTAATACGGAGCATGTGATTACAAACCGAAGCTCATTAACCCTTTACGGACCACAGATAAACAGCTATGACTGCTATCCTTATGTCATGGCGTTCTTCGATGCCGGATACAGCTTCGGCAAGCTGCTGAACAGTTCAAAAGAAGTTAGCCTCAAGGATTTTTACGCGGCAGTCGGGATGAGAACGGAATTTGTGATATTCAATATCGCAAGCTTATATTATGAGATAGGATATGTTGTTGCTCCAGTATTGAACGGACAAAGGGGAATGATACAGTCCTTTGGATTTTCTTTTGGGATTTGAATATGAAGAGATTATTGCTGGCCATTTTGATAATTTCAATCAATATTTCGAAGCTTTTTGCCAATTCCTTTTATCTGCAGACGGAAATGCAATCCAGCTTGGACACCAATATATTTTCCTATCCATTAGTGCAGAACGCCGATGCCGGTTATCTTATATACCGAAGCGAGCATCCATTTTTCTATCGCTTTGATCTTGGTTTCGGCATTAAATCAAATATGTTTTTCAGCAGCGACAGAGTCGGCCTTTCATTATCTGCAAGCGCAAGATTCCCACTTTTTGCCAGAAACTATGAGCCGACCACAGGAGAAAGCAGCTGGAAGGAAGCAGCTGAGACAGGAAACTGGAGCTATAAAAAATACGACAGCCTAAGCTCTCAGCTTCCATTTTTAGCTTTTTCTGTAGGGCCTGCTTTCCGTTACACTATAAACGACATCGTTGAACTGAATCTGGCCATCAGGGCAGCAATAAATTCCTATGATCTTTTCAATAGCTTTGAAGTGGGACTGCAAGCGGACGGAGCGATCAATCTTATTTTTGAAGAAAACTACTATTTTACAGCCGGCCTCTGCTATGATGCGCACCTGATGAAATTCATAAGCAGCATATCAGAAAAATATGAGGAAAACTATTTTTCATTATCTGTATACCCATATCTCGGTTTCGGTATAAAATTAGGACAATGATGAATAAGGTGAGAAAGAGAATACTCTGCATACTGGTTTTTCTGATCATTTGCGCAAATGCCTACTCTTCCTATGAGGTCTGGTATGGCGCAGCCTTTGTGGGAAACAGAAATTTTTTATCATCGGACAGCCAGCAGTATTATAAGCCGATGCTCGACAATCTCGCAATTGATGGAGAGATGAAGTACGTAAGAAGGATCGGGCTGGATTTGGAGATGGTTGTCTTTCCTTCTCCTGACTTTCGCATCGGACCATATATTGCAGCAGAATTCCTATTTCCTGTCGGATATTCCGCAACCAGCGGCGACGGCGGTTATCTTTCAAGGAATTTCGACAGGAGAAGCACTCTGAAATTAGGCCTGTCCTACTACAAGATATTCACCAGGTTCGGCTTCTTCTCAGATGTCGGTGTGAATCTTTCCATAAACAGGATCGCCACAACCAACGAGAAAAACCATAAAGGACCGGTCGAGTATATGACGTTCGGGGAGTACGGATATTTTGCAGATATGGGGATTCTGGCGAAATCTGAGAATTCATATTTCAAACTCGGGTGTGCATTCGCACAAGAGCTGAATTATAGTTCCTTCGTTTTTGACATAGCGCTTTTCGCAACCTTCGGATTCATCATTGATTGAATGTCTTATGCTCTATATTTGAG
Source organism: uncultured Spirochaetales bacterium (assembly GCA_949300325.1). Taxonomy (GTDB): domain Bacteria; phylum Spirochaetota; class Spirochaetia; order Sphaerochaetales; family Sphaerochaetaceae; genus Ornithospirochaeta. The sequence continues at coordinate 20,799 of CASGDQ010000049.1, read as the reverse complement.
GAGAAAAAGGAATGTACACTACCCTGCAGCTGTTCGATATGAGCCATACGGCAGCACATGAGTATCTAGAGCGTTTTCTTTATCCCTACCAGGCGCTGGCAGGGATAAAGGATGCCATCCTAGCAATCGCAAACACTCTCACGCTTGATGATTATTTTGTTTATGATGACGATATCTGGATTCATAAGACAGCCAAAATTGCAGAATCCGCATCAATTTCAGGGCCCTGCATAATCGGTGAATATTCCGAGATCAGGCATTGTGCTTTCATAAGGGAAAATGCACTGATTGGAAAAGGATGCATCATTGGCAATTCATGTGAGCTTAAGAATGCAATCCTTTTCGATAATGTACAGGTTCCGCATTTCAACTATGTCGGAGACAGCATACTAGGCTTCATGGCGCATATGGGAGCAGGCAGCATAACATCAAATGTCAAAGCAGATAAGAAGACTGTATGCATCAGAGATGAAAATGGCCTCATTTCTGATACCGGACTTTTAAAGGTCGGCGCCTTCATCGGAGACAGGGCGGGAATTGGTTGCAACAGCGTTCTCAACCCCGGCACGGTAATAGGACGGGAGAGCACCGTATATCCCCTTTCCTCAGTAAGGGGAACAGTAATGGAAAGACATATCTACAAAGATAAGGACCACATCATCGCAAAAAAAGATTTTTAAGAAAAAGATGGGAAATGATATGTTTGCATCTGCGTCTTATCTGTTCCTTTTAATTAAACTAAGTATTATAATCCGAATTCAGAATAAAATATTATATATATCTTATAGCATATTCTAAAAATAACTTTTTTAATCCTTGAAGCAAAAAGCTGAAAAGATTCTCTTCTACCCAAAAGGAGATTAAAAATGGAAAGGCGCCAAGCTTTCAAAATGTATCTGAAAAAGGGAAACGAGAAGGAATACGAGTATAGGCACTCCAATATATGGCCTGAGGTTAAAAAACTTTTAACAGAAAGCGGTGTCTATGATTACTCGATATATTTGGACAGGGAAACCTGTACGCTTTTCGCATTCCAAAAGAACAGGAAAGAAGGAGGATCTCAGGATCTGGGAGCAGAAGAGATCATAAAGAGATGGTGGGCTTATATGGCTGATATAATGGAAACCAATCCAGACGGATCTCCGGTTTCAATCCCGCTTGAAGAAATGTTTCATATGGATTGAATAGCCTTTTTATATTCCCCCGGGCTGATATGAAAATAAGAGCGAAAAGTCCTGGTGAAATGCTCTTGGGAAAAATAACCTACCTCAAAAGCTATCTGCTTGCAGGATTTTTTTCCTTGCAGCAATAGTTTTGCGGCTTCCTCCATCCGGAATTTTCTTACTATGATCGAATAATTTTCTCCAAGCTTCTGCTTTATCAGCCGCGAAGCATACTGCTCTGTAAATCCGAAGTGTTCAGCAAGAGCGGCAAGATCGGCTTTTTTGTAATTCCGGCTGATATGTTCAAGCAGACGGTATGCCTTTGATTCTTCCCCATCCCGCCTTTGTATGCGGATAACCGAAGTTGAGCGGCTGATGGCGATCAGCAGCTCTTCCAACAAAAGCCCTTCCATTTTCTGAGAGTATGAATCAGGATTTTCCTGTTCCTCAAACATTCTGCTAAGATAGCGAGGAAGCAGATGATTAGAATCGTTCGCATACAAAAACTTCATATCCATATAAGGAGAAAGCGAAAGATAATTGCAGGATCGGATGAAAGCCGCATTATCAATGAGAAGATCCAATACGACGGAAGTTTTGTCAAACACGCCTATCTTATGATAAAACCCTGGGTTCAGAATCAGAAGATCGCCTTCTTTCATGACAAGTTTTTCCCCTTCCACGCTTTGAGAGACGTCTTCTCCACGAAGGACATAGACCATTTCGACAAATTCATGGGAATGCAGGTATTCAGGCATGAAACATGGATGCTTCAAAACCTTTACAGGCACCCCGGGATCCTCTAGATAATACTTTGATGGCAGCATCACTCTCAGCTCGGACATAACCTTCTCCCCCAGCTGCCCTGGAAGGTCAGGCAGGCTCATATCCTTTTTTGCATAGGCTTGTTCATATTTCAATTCTTCAGGAGACAAAGTATAAAATTCTTCAAATCTTTTGCCCATAAATACAATTTTATTCGACTTCTGATTAAAAAACATCAAATAAAATATAAAACTGTCAATTGCAAAGCTTCATATTCCGGGACAAGATTTAATCATGAAGTATTCTGCTGTGGATATAGGTGCCTCAAGCGGCAAGATCATTGAAGGCCATCTTACAGGAAAACGGCTTGAGACAAAAGTCGTATACAGGTTTGAAAACAATCTCGAAAAACGTAACGGACATTTATGCTGGAATCTGGAAAAGCTTTTCTCTTCCATTTTAGAAGGGTTAAAGAGGGTCAAGGATTCATCATACATATCCATTGACACCTGGGGTGTTGATTTTGTTCTTCTGGATAAGGATGGGAAATTGGTTTCAGATAGCATCAGCTACAGGGATGCAAGAACAAAGAATATCGCATGTCCTATAAGCCATGAAGAACTGTATGCGGCAACAGGGATACAGAAACAGGAATTCAACACAATCTATCAGCTGCTGGCATTGAAAAAAGAAGATCCAAAGGCCTTTGAGAAAGCTGAACACCTTTTGTTCATCCCGGACTATTTCAATTACCTGCTTACGGGAAAGATGCGTCAGGAGTATACTTTTGCATCCACATCAAATCTGCTTGATGCTCAAAAGAAAGAATGGTCGATGGACATAATAAGAAAACTCGGCCTTAAGGAAAGCCTTTTTATGAAGATATCCATGCCAGGAGAAAATTTAGGGCCGCTCAAGGAGGACATCAAAAATGAAACCGGCTGCAACGCATCCGTAATCCTTGCTCCAGGTCATGATACGGCATGTGCAGTAATCGGCGCACCGCTTTATTCAGCAAGCCTCTTCTTATCCTCGGGCACATGGTCGCTTATCGGATCCGTTGAGGAAAAACCCGTAATAAACAGAAAGACTATTTCAGAGAACCTTACAAACGAGGGCGGAGCATTAGGGGATATAAGGCTTTTAAAGAACATAATGGGAACCTGGATGCTCCAATGCCTCAAGAAAGAATGTGGAAAGAGCTTTGATGAAATCGAAGAAGCGGCAAGAAAAACAGAAGCTAGAGGCTTAATCGACCCTGGAGATGGACGGTTCCTGGCTCCAGAAAGCATGATAAAGGAAATTGATGATGCCCTAATTGAAGAAGGAAATAAGGCTTGCAGAAGCTGGCAGGAAACGGCATCCGTGATCTATCATTCCCTGGCAAAAGCTTATGCAAATGCCGCAAACGCCATACAAGAAGCATCGGGAAGATCCTTTGATCATATTGCAATCGTCGGCGGTGGATCGAAAGACGGATTTCTAAACATGCTTACTGCATTTTACACAAGAAAGAAGGTATCGGCAGGCCCGAGCGAGGGAACTGCTTTAGGAAACCTGCTTTTCTCGATGATGACGACAGGAGAATTGAAGAAAGAAGACAAAAACGAGGTACTTAAGAACTCGGTGGAAATGACATACATAAGGAGGATGGATATATGAACTACCAGGAAGCAAGAGAAGAATACAAAGCAATCGGAGTCGATACGGAAAAAGCTATTTCGACGTTGGAAAAACTTCCGATAAGCATCCATTGCTGGCAAGCAGATGATGTTACCGGATTCGAAAAAGGCGCCGGTAAGCTTACAGGGGGCATACAAGCCACAGGAAACTATCCTGGCAAGGCCAGGAATGCAGAAGAGCTCATGGCGGATTTCAAAAAAGCCTGTTCCTTAATCCCAGGAAAGAAAAGACTGAATCTGCATGCAAGCTATCTTATCACAGACAGAAAATGCGACAGAAATACTATAGAGGAAAGAGATTTCTCCGCATGGGTAAGCTTTGCAAAAGAAAATGGTCTGGGGCTGGATTTCAATCCGACATTTTTTTCCCATCCTATGGTGAAGGACAACCTCACGCTGTCCTCTCCAGATGATGATGTACGCTCGTTTTGGATTGAACACGCAAAGGCTTGCAGAAGAATCAGCGCTTATTTTGCAAAGGAACTTGATACCTATTCGGTATGCAATCTTTGGATTCCAGATGGTTATAAGGACACTCCAGCTGACAGGCTCTCTCCCAGACTGAGGCTCAAGGACAGTCTCGACAAGATTTACGACGGAAAGCTCAATGGTGTCATCGATTGCCTGGAAAGCAAGGTTTTCGGCATAGGCTTAGAGTCTTTCACCGTCGGCAGCAGCGAATTCTATATGGGGTATGCTGCCAGCCATAAGGATATTTATCTGTTGCTCGATGCCGGGCATTATCATCCTATGGAATACATATCCGACAAGATATCCGCACTGCTTTGCACCTTCGACAAGATCCCTCTTCATGTGACACGCCCTGTAAGATGGGACAGCGACCATGTTGTGCGCCTTGATGATGAGATAAAGGAAATAGCTAAAGAGATAGTCAGAAACGATGCAATAGAAAAGGTTCTGATCGGACTTGATTATTTCGATGCTTCCATCAATAGGATAGCCGCATGGGTGATCGGCACACGGAATATGCAGAAAGCGCTTCTTATTGCACTTTTGGAGCCATCTGAAAAAATGAGGAGGTTGCAGGATGAAAGCGACTTTACCGCACTTTTTGCCATTTCTGAAGGCATTAAGGATCTTCCCTGGCAAGCCGTATGGAATGAATTTCTTACACGTCAAGGCCTTGATGCAGGCCTAGGATGGTATAATGAAGTAATGGATTATGAAAAGAATATACTCTCAAAGAGGAACGACTGACATGAAAGAAACTGTAATCGACAAATTTGTAAGGATGTGCTATGACGGCTTTTTGCAAGGATGGCACGAAAGAAACGGCGGCAATCTCAGCTACAGGCTTGATGAGGATGAGATAAAAGAGGTAGAGAGTCTTTTTGTAAAAGAAACAAGACACCTTGAGATGCCTATGGCATTTGAAGATCTCAAAGGGAAATACTTCCTTGTAACCGGTTCTGGCAAGTATATGCGCAACGTGCCTCTTGAACCTCAGAAAAACATCGGAATCATAAGAATCGATGACAACGGAAATGGCTATGACATACTTTGGGGCCTTGAGGATGGCGCTAAACCGACAAGTGAGTTGCCAACGCATCTTTTAAATCATCAGGTCAGATATAAAGCCACAGATGGAAAATGCAAAGTTGTATATCATGCACACCCGGCAAACATAACAGCATTGTCTTATACGATACAAGCGGATTCAAAAATTCTTTCGCGCATCCTTTGGCAGAGTGAGACTGAATGCGCTGTCGTGTTCCCCGATGGAGTCGGAATAGTCGACTGGATGGTTCCAGGACAGGTAGGAATTGCCAAGGCTACTGCAAAGCTGATAAATAAATACAGCGCAGTAGTATGGGCTTTTCATGGCATATTCGGAACAGGATGCGATTTTGACGAGACTTTCGGACTTATCCATACTATCGAAAAGGCTTCAGAAATCTATCTCAAGGCAAAATCGGCAGGTATAGTCAGGACGATTACTGATAGCCAGCTTCTCGAACTTGCAGAAGCCTTCAGTGTCAAGCTGAATCCTGATTTTCTTGAGGCAAAGTGAACTATTATTTGACGGGAAAAGCCTTTTTTGGCATATTCTAGGATATGAACGATTATTTTCAGAAGATGGTCGTGCTGATCGATGCGGACAATACCCAGCTTTCAAAGCTGGAGGAGGTGCTTCACGAGGTATCGACATATGGACGGATCATCGTAAAGAAAGCCTATGGGAACTGGAAAAAGGCCACCCTGTCAAAATGGGAGGATCAGATAAAGCGTCTGGCCATAAAAGCAGAACAGCAGTTCGACTATGTGGCGGGGAAAAACACAACCGATATCGCGATGGTGATCGATGCGATGGACCTGCTGAACACAGGCATGTACGATGCGGTCGTGCTTGTTTCGAGCGACAGCGATTTTACTCCGTTGGCTGTCCGTCTTAAAGAATCCGGAATATACGTAATCGGCGTCGGGGAAAAGAAAACCCCTGAAGCGTTCTGCAATGCCTGCGACGACTTTATCTACCTTGAATACCTGACCTCGTCCAACAAAAACGGGAAGAAGAATCAGGAAAAGCAGAAGGTGCAGAATCCACCCCAGAAAAAAACCTTGGATCAGGAAGAAAATGAAGAGAAGGAGATGGAAAAGCTGCCTGATATCTATGAAATACATAGCCTTCTCAGGATAGCCTATGAAAAATACCAGGAAGATGACGATGATTTTGTGAACGTCAGTGCGGCCGGAGCTTATATCAAGCGTGTAAGGCCGGAATTCAATCCATACGTATACGGATACTCGAAATTGTCTGAAATCATCCGAAGCTTCCCAGAGCTGTACGAAATACGCAAGACCGGAGGAAATGGCAGATCCAGCGTACTCAGCTACAGATGCAAAGACAGATAGATGACCAAAATCGGATGAAGAATACATTTAAGGCTCATAGCGTCCAATAGCAGGACTTGACGGCGCGGAGAAGGATCTGGCATTCTGCGTCAAGCAGAAGAATGTCCTGATAAATTGCCACCATTATACCATTTTAAGATAGATTAAAATAAAAAATACTAACTTTTAGTCTGTAAAACTTGATAAATGCTTAAGCACTATGATAAAATTAACCGCAGATTGGGGCATTTCATAAAGTTTTTAGAAGAATTATTCAAAATAATAAATGCGAGGGGGCAATATGAAAAGTAAAGCAAAAGCATTGCTGGCCGTGCTTATTGCGGCAATGTTTTTTTTCACAGGCTGCTCTGAGCCGAGCGATTTCTATCCAGGGCAGATCATCATAACTGATGATGGCTTATACCGGTATTCTTTGAATGAAGATTGCGATTACTGGGTATTTTATGCAAATGGAATGGAGGGCATGCAATATCCTTCCACAATAGAGGTTCCTGCACGCTTCAAAGGAATTCCAGTAAAAATGGCTTTTATCAACAATACAAACGCAGTAAAGGTAAAGGCCTCAGAAGGAATAGAACAGCTGGAGATAAATAATTGCCCAGACTTGGAGAGCTTCAACATTCCAAACAGTTTAAGGGAGATAGGATTGTACAAATTGCCAAAACTGACAGGCTCTCTATTTTTACCGGATCATATCGAGGCTATAAGCGTTCTTGATTACGTAGGATATTCAAGCATCCGTTTTGGAGAGAACATCTCGAAAATCCCTTATTATATAAAATTCTTACGTTATTGCTCCAATCTGGAATCCGTCTATATCCCGTACATCCACTTTGACAAATCAAGCTGCTGGGAATATTGGACGACTTATCTGCCAAGCAGCTGCAAAATTCTGCATGAGCATGAAGCAAACGAACCTTCATTCGTTATTACGGAAGACAGGACTGCCTACATATTCACAGGCTTCGATTCTGAAACGACCGACATATCAGAATTTGAAATCCCATCCACGCATAATGGGCTTCCGGTAACGATAATCGGCTCGAATGCCTTTAAAGGATGCAGCAGCATAAAAAAAGTCGTGATTCCATCCTCCATAAAGAAAATCCATTCCAATGCATTCGAAGCTTCAGGCATCGAGGAAATTTCAATCCCATCAACAGTGGATGAAATTGAAGAATGCGCTTTTAAAGATTGTACGGCTTTGCATAGCGTCGAGCTATATGAAGGATTCAAAACAATCCCCGACAACATGTTCGAAAACTGCACTTCATTGGAATACATAAAGCTGCCGTCTTCGCTCGAATTCATTGGAAAGTATGCTTTTTCCTGCAGCGGCCTCAAAGAGATGGTGTTGTCAGAAAACATCTCCTATGTCAAACAAGATCCATTTTACGGATGTGAGAATTTGGAATCATTGACAGTTCCTCTGGTCTCGCAAAGAAGCGTTGGCGGATGGGGAGATTGGGGCGGCGGGATTCCGCAAACATGCACAATCCATTACAGCAATAACGCAGATGAGCTTTCGTTCGTCATTTCAACCGACAGATCCTATTATTATTGCCTCGGACTGCCGAAAGAAACGCAGCATGCATCGATTGAAATTCCAGCGATACACAATTCTCTTCCTGTCGTCATACCGAAAGAATGCATGAACAGCGTTGAAAACCTGGAAGAAATCATCATTCAGGAAGGCATACGATCCATCGCGGCCTGGGCCTTTTTTTCCTGCTCGAATCTTAAGACAATCCGCATTCCAGCCAGCGTGTCTGAAATTTTTGGCCCCTTTGTCATCCAATGCAACAGCCTTGCTGATGTATATGTCGCACGAGAGCAAGGCGACATTCCAGAAAAATGGAGCCAGGAATGGAACCTGTTCCCTCAAAACTGCGTCATCCACTATAAAGAAGCGTCTGGCAATCCAGATCCGGGAACAGAGCCTGACACGCCGGAAGGGCTCGAGCCGCGGTTTGTTTTCGATTATCTTGATAATGGGATTGCAGGCTTGACCCAGCAGGTGAACCTGGCTGCATATGGCGCTGCATCCATGCCGGAAGGAGTGTCTGTGGATATCAGCAGCATACAGAACAACAGGCCATACACAATCACAATGAACGGAGCAGTTTATGAGGACGACGCTGTTTCCATCGTTTTCTATGGCACATATGATTATGAGTTCAATCAGAGCAGCTTCACCATAAGCGAGATCATAAATCTTACGGAGGGGACGGCAATAAACGGCGAAGCCCATACTGCCAGTTGGAAAACCCAAGGAGGCAGCGCCGGGGCCAACACTACTGATATCATAATCGACGGGTCCCCATACACCCCATGAGGAAGCCCTGAAATCCCTGATGCAAAAGCAATCAGCGGCTGAAAGCATATGTTCTGGCTTTTCTTGGAAACATCATGCATTGATGCGGCTATTGGATCTTATATGGAAGGTCCGGCCGCATCATACACGCCGCTTTGGCAGGAAAACGGGATGCGGCTCAAAATCAGGATCACACAGCCATCGGCCACAAATGTATAGTTTTCATGAACTTTGCTGGAAAAAACTCCTTTTTTCCGCACCTCATATTATCTTTTTACCACAGGGACTAAACCCGATGGAGAAAAGATGAAAAGGAAAATTCTGCCGATCATGGCAACAATTGCTGCAATACTGCTTCTAGCAGGATGTGCGAGCATACCTAAAAATGCACAGGCGGTAACAGACTTCCGATTAAGCAGGTATGTCGGCACCTGGTATGAGATTGCCCGTACAGATAACAAATATGAGAAGAATCTCGATAATGTGAGCGCAACATACACTCTGCAAACCGGCGGAATCAAAGTGGAGAACAAGGGATATGACGAGTCTGCAAAAGAATGGAAGACAGTGGAAGGAAAAGCTTCTTTCAGAGGTGATAATTCGGTCGGGGAACTGAAGGTATCTTTCTTCGGGCCGTATTATTCCGGATATAACATCGTAAGGCTCAGCGAGGATTATTCCTATGCAATGGTCACAGGAGAGAGCACCGATTATCTATGGATTCTTTCCAGAGAAAAGACAATTCCCAAAGATGTGCTTGACGATTTTCTGGCAACAGCAAAACAGATAGGTGTCGACACAGATAACCTGATATGGGTGCGTCAAGACTAAACAACAAGGCAAAAGACATATCCTTTCTATCCTTAGAAAGCATACTTTAAAAAGACTGATTCAAATAATCAAATCGGAAAGGCCTTTGATTTTTTTCTTGAAAAAGAGTATTGTATAAATACAACGTGTGGCGGAAAACTGCGTAAATCCAGTTGATCGCTACACGTTTTTTATTGCCGGAAAGGATGAAAACATGCTTTTCAGTAACCGGCAAAGGCCTCCTTTCACCTGAAAGAAAGGAGCTGGCAAGCTTTCATTCCAAATCATTAATGATCATCACTTATCAGCCGCAATCCGGAAATAGGAATTGTGGATATGGTAAGTATCTAGTTTAGGAGAAAAAAATGAAAGAAAAGTCGAATGCTTTCTTGGAGACCGAACCACTTGGACACCTGATGGAGAAATATGCAATACCATGCATAATCTCCCTCCTAGTTGCAGCGCTTTATAACATAGTGGACCAAATATTCATTGCAAATGCAAGTTATCTTGGCTCCTATGGCAATGCAGCAAATACAGTAGTTTTCCCATTGACTGTCGTAGCGCTGGCTATCTCGGTCCTGATCGGTGACGGATGCTGCGCTTTTGCAAGCATCTGCCTAGGAGCAGATGAGAAAGAGCAAGCCAACAAGAGCATAGGCAATGCAATTCTGCTTTCTTTAATCTCAAGCCTCATGCTCACAGCAATATATCTTATTTTCCAGGAAAATATTCTTGTTTTCTTTGGTGGGAAAATAAATGAAGAGACTTTCCGGTATTCAAAAGAATACTTCTTCTTAATCACCCTCGGTCTGCCATTTTACATGTTCGGACAAGCAATGAATCCGATTATCCGCTCCGATGGAAGTCCAAAATTCGCCATGGCCTCCACTCTGGCCGGAGCTGTAGCAAACATCATTCTCGATCCGATCTTCATATTCGCCTTCCACTGGGGCATGATGGGTGCGGCTGTGGCAACAGTCGTTGGACAGATAATCACAGCAGCTCTTGCAATCTGGTACCTGGCCCATCTGAAATCAACAAACCTGAAAAGAAGCAGCTTTAGATTGTCTAAAAAACTTATAAGGAAGTTCATCCCGCTTGGGTTATGCAGCCTCTTATCTCAGATCTCTCTTGTTTTTGCCATGGCCGCAATAAACAATATGATCAGAAAATATGGAGCATTAGATCCTGTTTTCAAGCAGGAAGAATATGCGCAGATCCCTATGGCAGTCGTAGGCATTGTCATGAAATTCTTCCAAATAGTGATTTCCATAGCTGTCGGACTGGCTGCCGGATGCATCCCTGTTGTCGGATATAATATCGGAGCAGGAAGGAAAGACCGGGCTAAAAAGCTGTTCACACTGCTTCTGATTGCCGAAGCTTTGACGGGAGCGATCGCTCTTGTCATAGTGAAAACCTTTCCACATAAGCTCATTTTATTATTCGGTTCAGCCAACGAGAGCAGCTATTACACGGATTTTGCAATAAGATCATTCAGAATATATTTATGCATGATGATACCCGCATGCATCGATAAAGGGACCTTCATTTACCTGCAGTCGCTGGGAAAGGCGCTTTCCTCCACCATCCTTTCAATGCTGAGAGAAATCGTATTCGGCGTAGGCTTTGCTCTTCTATTGCCGAAATTCCTAGGTCTTGACGGGGTTCTCTTCTCAATGCCGGTATCAGATGCGGCAACATTCACAATAGCGATCATAATGATACGGCTGACATACAGGTCGCTGAGAACGGAGGATAAGAAATGAGAAACAGGATAATCACGATAAGCCGCGAATTTGGAAGCGGAGGACGGACGATAGGCAAACTGGTTGCCGAAAAGCTCGGCATCCCGTGTTATGATCGGGAGCTCATAGAGAAATCCGCAGAAAGAAGCGGTTTTTCTGAGGAATTCATAAAGGAAAAAGGAGAATATGCAGCTAGCAGGGCTCATCTCATAAACGTATTATCGCAAAGAGATTCAATCCGCGGATTATCAATGCAGGATTATCTTTGGCAAATACAGTGCAACGTAATATTGGAACTTGCGGAGAAAGAGCCATGTGTAATGGTCGGACGATGCGCGGATCATATTCTTGATAAGCAGCACGATCTGCTGAAGGTGTTCATACATGCCGATATGGAAAAAAGAAAGGAAAGGATTTTAAAACTTTATGGCAAAACCGATGAAGCGGAGGAGAAACGTCTGAAGGATAAGGATAAGAGAAGAGCCGCATATTACAGGTTCTACACCGATAAGGAATGGGGCGATATCAAAAACTGCCATATCGCAATAGATAGCGGTATCATAGGAATAGAAAAATGTGCTGAGATAATAGCAAAGCTTTATTAGAAAAACGGCTGCAACAGACTGGAAAAACTGCTGCAGCCATATTTTTAACCTTCACTTGGCAACTTCGCTGATTGTCGGCATGCTTTGCATCGCTCCCGGCCGGGAAACAGCATAAGCCGATGCAAGGGAAGCAAGCTCCAATGACTTCTGAGGAGATCTGCCCATATATATTCCTGCAAGAAAATAACCGCAGAAAGTGTCCCCTGCTCCTGTCGTGTCGACTACCGGGAAATCCACTATGGGAGCATAACAGCTTCCAGAAGGATCCTTGAAATATGCTCCGCGCTTTCCAGCGGTAAGGACAATGCCTGCCTTAGGATATTTTTCAGACAATATCCCAAGAACCGCCTCATACCCCGCCTCATCATGAGGAACTGCAGTTTGGGCCAAGGCCGCGCCTTCAATCTCATTGACAAAAAACAGATCGATGCCATCTAGGGGGTAATCCAATATGCCATCATCAAACGGGGAAGGATTGAAAACAATCCTCATCCCTTTATCCTTTGCTTTCAAAATAATCTCTGGAATCAGATTTATTTCGTTCTGCAATACCAGGACATCCCCTTCTTCGAAGGAAGACATGATAAAAGAGATTTCTTCGATAGTGAATTCCATATTCCCACCTGGATTCAGTATGATCGAATTCTGCCCTTCTTCATCTATCTGGATTATTGCTTGGCCCGTATGGACATCCATGGAAACAACCGTTTGGGAAACATCCACTCCATAGCCTTTCAAAAGCTCAAGTATCCATATCCCATCATTGCCTATCTTGCCTGCGAAAGACACAGGCAGGCCAGCCTTGCCCATCGAAGCGGCCTGATTCGCTCCCTTTCCTCCTGCAGAGAGTTTGAGACCTCCACTTTGAATCGTTTCCCCAGCTCTCACTATATGTGGCACCAGGAATAACATATCGACATTAAGGGAACCAATAACAAGAAAACGCATATATCACCTTATCAAATCAACCGTCCTAGCCGCAAGCTCGGAAATCCTTACTTTTCCAAAACCATCTATTCCACTTATGATTGTGTCATCCAGTGGTTCAACCCATTTGGCAGGCAAAGCCTTTGCACCGACGATCATTCCTACAATCGATCCTGTGGTTGCTCCGTTGCAATCCGTATCAAAGCCAGCAGCCACTGCAATTCCTACTGTTTTTTCCAAATCTTTTCCACCCCACAATAATGCTACTATGCATATCATAGCATTAGAAATGGTATGACACCAATGATGAGGATTTTTTTCATCATATTCCTCATGTATTCTCAAAATTGCATCTTCTGCTGAAATGCCATCCGCATACCACCCCAAAACCGTCTTCACAGCTCCATACAGCCTCGAAGAAGAAGGTATCTCACCAATGCCTGCGGCTATTATATCATCCATATCATCCGATACTGCAGCTCTAGCCAACATGGCGGCAACCATCATTTCTCCATACACACCATTCTTTGTATGGCTTATACAGCCATCTTTCCAAGCCAGCTCAGCAGCTCTCTCCGGATTGCCTGGACACACATAGCCGAAAAGATCAGCCCTGATCTGAGCTCCTATCCATTCACGATAAGCATTATTATATAGTGCAGAATACGGAGGCTCTATCATATTGACAAAATTACGGTATGCAACCCTTTCTGCAGTACAAGCATGCATGAATTGCATATTCATCATCCAACTATGAGACATCTCAACCGGCGTAAAATCCAAACCATATTCTTCCACAGTTTTCATATTCATAACGGTATAATTTGTATCATCATCCTCCGGCATGAACGAAACATTATTTATCCAATTTATATGATTGCTACCGTATACACGTCCTTCATCGACAACCTTGTACCTTTCGCGGATAGCCTTATCTATATCGGAAGACATATAATTTTTTATCGGATAATTACCAGTATCCTTTAGGAGCCCCAGTATCCTTTCCCTATACCATCCTTCAACCGGCTGTCCGAGCAGACATCCGACACATCTTCCAAGCCAAGCTCCATATATCTTGTTCATATCGGCAGTTTTAGAAATGGCCGGCTTATGATTTTTCCTCATCTTCCTGATGGAAGCCAAATCAGAAGGCTCGACATAAGCATACCCTTCACGCATAGGAGCATTCTTGATTTTCTCAAGCAACTCAGCAGCTTTTTCTTCCATCAGACAACCATTATTAAAACATTCGTCTATGGCTAATGCCTCCTGTTCATATACCGCTACATCTCTTCCCTCGTCATAACTCTGCTGATACTCAATCATAACAGTCTCTGAAAGTGTAAGCCATTTGGAATTGATCATTTTTTTCCTCCTTTAAATCAACCTTTTACACCGCCTGCAGTCATACCGTCAATGAATCTGTTCTGCAGGAAAATAAAGAATAAAATTACAGGAAGCGTGACAAGCACGGCAAAGGCCATCATGTTTCCCCATTCTGTGACATACCGGCTGGTAAAACCATAAAATTTTACAGCCAACGTTGTAACTGAATCCGTTTGCAAGAATGTTACCGAAAATAGGAATTCATTCCAGCACCATAATCCAACAATAAGGGATGCCGTTAAAATACCAGGCCGAACCAACGGCATGACAATCTTCCAGAATGTTTGCCAATGGCTGGCTCCGTCAATCATGGCAGAATTTATGATATCCTGATCTATTGCTTGGAAATATGTTCTTAAAAGAAATATAGCGAATGGAGAGTATATCGCAGAATAAATAAACATCATCGCAACCAGATTATTGACCAATCCGGCTTTTTGAAGAATGAAGAACAACGGGATTATAAATAATTGCTTCGGTATGGTATTGCAAATCAGGAAATAGACCGAAAGCTGTTTCCAACAAGGTACAGTCTTACGTGCTAATCCATATGCAGCCATACAACTTACGACGAGAGTTATCAAAAGCGTTCCAAACACAAGTATTATGCTATTTCTTGCCGCAACAGGAATCTCAGCTTGCTGCCAAGCTTTTACATAATTTTGTATGGACCACGTTTCAGGAAGAGCCAAGGGATTAGTCGTTATCTCCACTCTTGTTTTAAAGCTATTAAGCAGCATCAGGCATAATGGAAGGAGAGTAACAATCAACATGAATACCAAAAGCAACCAAGAAAAAACTTTGACTGAAACAGACTGTTTAGAGTTGATCATACATCCTCCTTAACCTGCATACGCACATAAAATACAATCACTATTCCAGCCAGTAAGCTCATAATGAGAGCCGAGGCGGAGCCCAGCCCGATCTCATGAGTATAGAACGAAGATCTATAGGAAAGAGTTGAAAGCATTTCAGAGCTATTTGCCGGCCCACCGCCGGTAAGAATCCAAATATAATCAAAGGACAAGAAAGACCATATGATTGTCATCAACATCATAAAAAGGATATTGCTTCTTATTGAAGGCAGTATGACGCTGATAAACTTCCTCCAAAATCCGGCACCATCTATTTCCGCGGCTTCAATAATGCTTTCATCAACCTGTCTCATTGCCGCAAGGAATATTACAGCTAGAAATCCCCACCAATGCCAGCAGTCGACAGCCATACATGCCCATATTGAAGTTGCCGTCTGTGTAAGCGGGTTTACAAGATTATGTCCTAAAATTCCAAGACCATTTATATATCCCAGTATTCCGCTGCGGGGATGGAATATCATTGAACTGAATATTGAACATATTACAACAGGGCTGATTATATTCGGTATGAAGAAAATCGATTGGCATAGTGTCTTTCCTTTTTTCATGAAAAGAAGTATGACCGCTATGATCAATGATATGAAAATTGGGACAATCAAAAAGAATATCGTCCACTTGATATTATTTTTTACAGCTGTATAGAAATTCGGATTATGAAACAGCTGTATGAAATTATTCAATCCGTTGAAACTTGGCGTCCCCAACCCATTCCATTCGGTGAATGAAAGCAATATGGTTGCAAAAGCCGGAACAAGAATCACCATGATATTTATAGCCAACGCAGGCAAGATAAAAATCCATCCATGTACATTTTTCTTTTTTGACACAATGTTTTCCCTAGTCCAGATTCGAAATTAAAAATAAATAGAAAAATAATGGCTACGGAATATTCCGCAGCCATAAACTTTTTTGCGGATTATTGCGGCAAAATCGGAAGATTTCCCGCCTTTATATCATTTTGGAACACTTCATCAAGCCCTTCCAGGTACTGCTCGGGAGTAATCGTACCCAAGAATAGCTTCTCAACCTCTTCCCATATGTACTGATCCGTCTTTTCCGGCCAGAATGTCCAAGTGGTGAATCCGTAACCGCCTGCATAAACAGCATCACCTATAACCTCTATACATCTAGCATATCTGTCATCAATCTTACCTGCAAAATCGGAGGTGGAGATTGTGTTGATCGGAAGGTTCCATTCTCCAGGCCAATCCACATTCAGATTTACAATAACATCCTTGTTTGTAAAAAGGGTATTAAGCAATTCGGCAACAGCTTCCGGGCGTGCACTCTTCGCATTGATTGAGAGAGTCGCACCAATGCCAAGACAATAAAGAGGATACTCCACACCATCAGCAGAAGGCAGCGGAGCCCAATCCCATTCATCTCCAGTCTCATCAAAATATTCATCCATCCTTTGGAAATTCCAAGAGCCGGAAGGATACATAGCACATGTCCTGTCTGCAATAACGGAAAGACAATCCTCATCGGCGTAAGAAAAATAATCCGGAGAGAAATAATTATCCATATCACTCTTCAACTGGGTCATAGCTTCCACGAAAACAGGATCTGTCCAAGGAATCTCACCACGGAGTGCCCGGAGAACATTGTCCGGTCCAGCAATATGATTAAGATAAATTGTCACAAGGTGTTCTGTAGCCGGTCTCCAGCTTGCATTTCCGCCAACCATAGGAATAACGCCGCTTGCTTTTATCTGTGCACAAAGCTCTTCAAATTCATCCCAAGTCTCCGGGATAACCCATCCATTCTCATCAAACAGGGTCTTGTTATAAAAAATCATCATGCTCTCATACGATTTCGGCAAAGCATAAAGATCACCATTAACCGAACAGAGATCGATCATAAGCGGGAAAACTATATCATACCAGCCATACTTTTCTGCAAATTCATCTAAAGGATATAAGTAACCTTCTTTTGCGAATTCCTGTACATAAGAAGGACCTGCTGTCTGACAAAGATCCGGGCCAGCGCCAGCAAGCATTTGAGTACGAAGATTCTGGTCATAGTTTGCATCAAATCTGATAGAGAATTCATAGTCGGAAGCATTTGCATTCACAACTTCTATCAAATCTTTTTTCAGGTGCTCCTCATGTTCCGGAGTTGCTGTTTCATAAAGCCACAAAAGCTGATCTTTTTGTGATCCAGCACTTTCGGAAGAGCCACCTGCAAAAGCGATACCGCAAATTAAAATCACAGTACAAAAACAAGAAAACCACTTTTTCATTTTTCTCTCCTTTTATTTCATTATTTTTTTCTACATTTCAAAATGTCAAATAAAAATGAAAACTCATTTTTGCATTATTTTGCAATAGAATGCAAAACAATATTATTTAATTAAATTTTATATTATAAGTAATTATAATGGTAATATTAAAAAACTCTACTAAGTAAATGAAAAATAAAATATGGTTTTATGAAAATATAATGAAAATTAATTAGTTAGAAATTCAATAAGAAGTAACATATTATAAGCATATGGATGTAAAACCTACGCTCAAAGAACTTTCAGCAATGACAAATGTCTCCATGGCTACAATCTCCAGGGCGCTTTCTTCCCCTGAAAAAGTAAAATACTCAACAAGGAAAAAAATAGAAAACGCAATCAGCGAGTATAAGAATCAAAAAAGCAAGCAATCATCGGGGACTATCGGGCTTGTAGTTCCAGATATTACAAACCAATTCTTCCCGCTTATGTTGACCGGAATAGATAATATTGCATCTGGCAACGGAATGACTATAATGCTTTGCAACAGCAACGGCATTCCCAGACGGGAAGATGAAATACTAAAAAAGCTGATAGATATCGGTGTAGACGGAATCATAATGATCCCCTCAGGACAAGCCAGCCTATTATTGCAACAAATAGTCAAAGAACAGATAGTGCCGATCGTATTTCTTGATAGGGATCCGGGTCTACATAATATCAATCTTGTCACAACAGGCAATTTTGAAGGACTCTACCAAGCAACAAAATACTTAATCACCTTGGGGCATAAGAGGATTCTCTATCTGGGAGGTACATTGAACACCTCAACCGAGGTGGAACGTTGCAACGGTTTTCGCGCGGCAATGTCGGATAACGAGATTGAAATCCGCGATGATTTCATTACACATGCCGATTTCAATTTTTGTACAGCCCAATCTCTTATCGAGGCAATGCTCAAAGAAAACCGTTTCAATTTTTCTGCAATATGTGCAGCAAACGATGTCATGGCCCTAGGCGCCGTAAAAGCGCTCCAAAGCAATAAGATACGCATACCGGAGGATGTATCAATAATCGGATACGACAACATACCGTCAGCAGAATATGGGGATCTTACAACAGTGAAACAACCATTTATTGAAATGGGAACAAGTGCTATGTTCCAGCTGATGTCGACAATAAACGACCCATACCTGCCCCCTAAAACAATCGTATTGTCCACCAGTATCATATTTAGGAATTCTTGCAAGATCCTATTACCTTAAAAAATTAAAACATTGACAAATACAGATTGTAGGAAAATACTAAAACTATACCGTGCTCGAGCACGAAACAAAAGGAGAACAATTAATGAACAACATCCCGCATGTTAAACTAGGCCTTGTAGCAGTCAGCCGCGACTGCTTTGTCATTTCAATAAGCGAAGGAAGAAGAAAAAAGATTTCAGAAGAAGCCCTCAAGCTCGGCCTGGATCTGTATGAATGCAAAACGGTGGTTGAAAATGAAAAGGATGCATTGAAGGCGCTTTCTGAAGTAAAAGACCAGAAATGCAACGCGCTTGCCGTGTTTTTAGGGAATTTCGGTCCGGAGACTCCGGAAACGCTGATTGCAAAATACTTTGACGGCCCTGTAATGTATATCGCAGCAGCCGAGGAAAAAGGAGATAATCTTTTAAATGGAAGAGGTGATGCCTATTGCGGAATGCTAAACTGCTCCTATAACCTGGGGCTGAGGAAAATACCGGCATACATTCCGCAATATCCTGTAGGAACTGCAAAAGAATGTGCCGAGATGATGAAAGAATTCATACCTGTTGCAAGAACGCTCATAGGCTTGCAAGGCCTGAAGATAATAACCTTCGGTCCGCGTCCGCAGGACTTTTTCGCATGCAACGCTCCGATCAAAGCGTTATATGACCTTGGGATCGAAATAGAAGAAAACAGCGAACTGGATCTGCTCGTATCATATAAGGCGCATGCCGGGGATGAAAGAATCAAAGGAATTGCCTCTGAAATGGAGCAGGAGCTTGGGCAGGCGGGAAACACCTACCCCGACCTGCTTGAAAGAATGGCCCAATTCGAACTTACGCTTTCCGACTGGGCCGAAACCCACAAGGGAGCTAGGAAATACGTCGTATTCGCCAATAAATGCTGGCCGGCATTCCCAGAACAATTCGGATTCGAGCCGTGCTATGTTAACAGCCGCCTCGCATCAAGAGGAATTCCGGTAGCCTGCGAAGTGGATATCTATGGAGCTCTTTCAGAATATATCGGGACATGCATCACAGAAGAAAGCGTGACTCTTCTTGACATCAACAATACGGTTCCAGAGGACATGTGGAGAAAAAACATAAAAGGAAAATATGATTATGCCTTAAGCGACACGTTCATGGGATTCCATTGCGGGAATACCCCGTTCTGCCGTCTTTCTTCCGGAGCAGTAAAATACCAGATGATCCAAAACAGGCTGCTTGAAAGCGGAGGCGAACCCGATTTCACCAGAGGAACCCTTGAAGGGGACATCGCACCTGGCAACATAACATTCTTCCGCCTTCAATCGAATGCCGATACCAGCCTGCAGGCATATGTATGCCAGGGCGAAGTGCTGCCTGTGGCGACAAGAAGCTTCGGAGGAATCGGAATATTCGCTATACCGGAAATGGGAAGATTCTACCGCCATGTGCTGATCAATAAGCATTTTCCTCATCATGGAGCCGTGGCCTTCAGCCACATAGGCAAAAGCCTGTATGCGGTCCTCTCCTATCTCGGAGTGAAGGATATTTCATTCAACAGGCCGAAAGGGATGCTGTATGAAACCGAATGCCCCTTCTGTTAAAGATGGCGCCACCATTGCGGAAATAGCAAGGTCGCTTGGCATCTCCAGAGGGACTGTCGACAGGGCGATCCATCAAAGGAAAGGTGTCAAGGATGAGGTAAGAGCCAGGGTGCTGGCAAAAGCAGAAGAACTGGGATACAAGCCCAACCGTGCGGCAAGAATGCTTGCCGCATGCAAAGCGCCTAAGCTCATCGGAGTGCTTCTGCCCAGCATAGGAAATCCTTTTTTCAACAGCCTTATACAAGGAATAGAAAAGGCAAAAGAGGATTATGCAGACCAAGGGATCTCAGTAATCATAAAAGAGGTAGAGGGGTACGATGAAAACGTACATCTTGAAGGGATCAGAAGCCTTGTCGACCTGCATGTGGATGCATTGGTGCTAGCCACGTTGGACACACCGAAGATATCAGAGTATCTTGAGCAGACTGGATTGCCGTTTGCGGCAGTCAACTCCGACCTTTCTTCAAAGAAGAAGCTATTTTATGCAGGTCCGGATTACAGGAAAAAAGGAAGGCTTCATGCAAATCTGCTGTCCATGCTTGGAAAAACGAAGGCAGATATTTTAATTCTCAAGGGCTCAAATTCACTGAAGGG
>CASGDQ010000048.1 GCA_949300325.1 uncultured Spirochaetales bacterium | reverse complement strand
GCGTATCTGGTCGCAGTGGTCCTTTCCTGCCTAGTGTTTTAGGTGGGGTTCGGTCAGATTTTTTTTGTTTTCCCCCTCCTGCTTGTGAGCGTGTATCATAAGAAGGCGCTTTCCTATGCTGCTTTGTCCGTGGAGACAGTGGCTGTAATCATTTATACAGTGCTGTCTTCCCCTTATCCGGAGTACATGCCGGAAATCGCCGATGCTTTGATACTTATTGAACTTTACATCCCCTTGTCGCTGTTAGCGGCTGGTGCGGTATGGCTCCTTATAAGGGAGAGACGCGTGGAAGCCCGCCTTGTAGGCTCGATGCTTCCTGCGGTGTTTTTTTTCATTCTTCTATTTGTGTACCTGGAGCAAGACAAGGCGCTTCTCGATGGTGTTAGAACCTATTACGAGAATGTGTTTGAAGTACTTCTTTCGGGGCTGTTCGGTATGACGGGAATGAGCGAAGGATTCATGGAGGCTTTTTACTCTGCGCTTTTTTCGGTCGTTCTTTCGATACTGCTTCCTCTGGTGATGTGCTTCGTCTGTGCAACCTGTTTCACTTATGAGACCGTGTTGCATTCAAGAGAAAGCGATTGGGAAGACAAGGTTGCTTCCGTGGAGTTGAACGGAAATGCCATCTGGATTTTCCTTGCCTTATGGGCAGGAGTCCTCTTCTCGCACTTTGTGTCATTGCCTTATCAGCTGGGCATCGCTCTGGTCAACTTGGCACTATGTGTTTCTATTGCCTACGCTGTACAAGGATTCAGCGTGGTGTATTACAAACTCAGAATGAAGGGAAGAAAACTGAAAAGCTATTCGCTCTTTCTTGTTTTGGTGGCTGTGGCCATGTTTGTTCCGGGGATAAATTTCATAATTGTCTTGGGACTGCCCCTTTTGGGAGTTGCCGAGACCTTCTTTGAACTAAGAAGATAGGAGAGAAAAGATGAAGATCATTCTTACTCAGGACGTTGTCAACCTCGGAGAAGAGGGAGACGTAAGGGAAGTAAAAGACGGATATGCCCGCAACTATCTCCTTCCGACCGGCGCAGCTGTGATCTACAACAAGACCAATGCCGCGGTGTTCGCATCCCGTGCAGCGGCCATTGAGAAGAGAAAGGCTGAAAAGAGAGCAACAGCTGCAAGCCTTAAGGAAAGGCTTGATAACCTCACGCTCGAGATTGTCGTTTCCGCTGGTGAATCCGGAAAGCTCTTTGGTTCCGTAACTTCCGTAATGGTCCAGGAGGAACTCAAGAAGGCTGGGTTCGAGATCGAGAGAAAGAAGATCGAGGTTGCAACCCATGCAATCAAGATGACAGGCACCTACCATGTTGTCATCCACCTCTATGAGAATGAGTCAAGCCATGTGAAGCTCGTTGTCATTTCTGAAGCCGAAGTGAAAGCTAGGGCGAAGGCTGAGGCTGAAGCAAAGGCAAAAGCTGAAGCAGAAGCAAAAGCTGAAGCAGAAGCTGCCGCGGCGGCAAAGGCTGCAGAAGAAGCAGCTGCTGCAGCTCAGGCAGAGGCTGAACCGGTAGCCGTAGAGGAAGAGACTGCACAGGTAGAGGAGTAAGCATAATGGGTACTGGGAATACGAGGGTTCCTCCACATAATGATGAGGCCGAGAAATCGGTTCTCAGCGCCCTTATGATGCATAAGGAGGCTTACGACAAGGTAAGCCCCCTTTTAAGCAGCCAGGATTTTTATCATCCTGCCAACAGGGTCATCTATTCTGCAATAGCAGATATGAAACTGATGAACACTGTTGAGATCGATCAGGTAAGCCTGTTCGATTTCTTATCCAAAAAAAATCTTTTAGATAAGGCCGGCGGCGCTGCATATCTTGCAGAGCTTTCCGACGTTTATTCCATTTATTCCAACATTGAATTTTATGCAGGCCTCATTAGGGAATGCGCTGTCCGAAGAGCTTTGATCGAAACCTCGAGCGAGATAGCTGTCGATGCTTTCGAGGAAAGCAAGGACATCTATACCGTTTTGGATGACGTGGAGCAAAGGCTTGGAGAGATAAGCCAGCGGTCTAATCCTGTCACAAGCGATGCATATAAGATCAATGAAGGCATCAATAATGTTATCAAAACCCTTCTGCTGAAAATGGATGGGGAATATGTCAATGAGAATCTGGATACCGGGTATGATTATCTGAATAATTATACCAATGGGGGATTTCAGAAAAGTGATTATATAATCATTGCCGCTCGTCCAAGCGTCGGTAAGACTGCACTTGCCGTTTCCCTCATAAGAAACATGCTCAGAAAGGGTACCAGGGTCGCTTTTTTCTCCCTTGAGATGCCTGCCGACCAGATAATAATGCGTCTTTTGTCCTGCCTGAGCAAGGTTGAGCTTTCCAAGATGTTCAGCGGCAATATGAGCCAGAAGGATATCGATGACATAAGCGCTGCGGCAGACAGGATCTATCAGAGCGAATTCTATCTTGTCGATGAGCCGAATATGAAGCTCAGCGATCTCAGAAGCAGAGCAAGGATGTTATGCAG
Organism: uncultured Spirochaetales bacterium; assembly: GCA_949300325.1. Classification (GTDB taxonomy): domain Bacteria; phylum Spirochaetota; class Spirochaetia; order Sphaerochaetales; family Sphaerochaetaceae; genus Ornithospirochaeta. The sequence continues at coordinate 52,651 of CASGDQ010000048.1, read as the reverse complement.
GGAGAAGGACATACAATGCATCTTCATCGACTACATTGGGCTGATCGAAAGCGGGATGGATCCATCCGTGCCCAGGCATGAGCAGGTTGGAAGGATCTCTAAGAGCCTCAAGCAGCTGGCGAGGGAGCTCAAGATTCCAATTGTCGTCCTTTGTCAGGTTTCACGTGATACTGCAGATCAGGAACCGCAGCTTAACAACCTCAGAGATTCAGGATCGATCGAGCAGGATGCGGACGTCGTCATGTTCATCCATAGAAGAACCAATCTCACCGACATAAGCGATGAGGAGAGGGCAAAGCTTCAGAAAGACAGCACAGGAAAGGCCCGCGTTCAGTCTTCCAAGCTTCTGATTGCAAAAAACCGCAACGGCCGGACCGGTACAATATATCTTGGATACATCGGAGAAATCACATCATTTGAGGAAATTGTCCAGGATAAGAACCTCTTCATAGAACCTAAGAAAGAAGTCACCAAGTCCCGTTGATCAGGCTCTGAAGAAGAACGCTTTTATATCCAAAGAATACATCATCACCATTATGAGCACAGCCATGAGCATGCCGAAAATCTGCAGGCATACGTATGTCTTTGGTTTAAGGTTGCCTCTTTTTATGATCTCAGCTGCATTGATCAGCATCTGCCCACCGTCAAAGGTCGGGATCGGCAGTATGTTTCCGATGCATAAGCTGATTGAAACTACTGCAAGCAGATGAAACATGGTCCTGATTCCATCATTTGCGCTGTAGGTGAAGGCGAGCATGGAAATGTTTCCGATGTTTTGTGCGGCCTTGACAGGTCCTGTTATAACCATCCTTGCATCATCTACGTTGAAGCATATGAGTGCTCCAAGCGTCTCCAGTGTTGTGATGAAGTAGTTGCATGCATTATCAATCCCATAGGAAAAGATTGCAATTCCGGATGCATCCGGAAGCCTTTTGAGATCGCTTTTCCAGGCAAAAGGAAAGGTCCTGTCATTTGTCTTATAGAGGAACTCTTTTTCATCCCGCTTCATGGTGAGCGTCAATTCATTTCCATCTATCATGAATACATCTAGTGTGCATGATACATCCTGTCCATTTACTTTTATTATCTCATCTCCTTCTTCAAGCTGCGGGTCTGAGGGATTTGAAATAATAGGCTTCTGGTAAAGCGTAAGTCCGTATACGTAGTTTCCATCGATATATTCCGGAGTCACATGGACAACATGTTTTTCCCCGTTTCGTGATATGACAAGATCTGAGCCGGAGGATGATTTTGAAAGCTTTGATACAAAATCCTGGTAATCCTTCACCTCAGCCCCGTCGACCATCAAGACCTTGTCGCCTGGAAGGATTTTGTCTTGAACCACATTCAAATTTGGAAACACCTTGGCATAGAGATATGTAGGCGCGATCAGGGCCTCATTGGAAATACGCGCAACAGGAAGCACGGCTGAAAAGGACAAAAGCAGGAAGGCGAGAATGAAATTGGTGAGCGGTCCTGCGAAATAAATCAAAAGCCGGCGCAGGGGGGAGGAAGAGAAATATGAGCCGGCTTCCGAGATATCCATGCTTCTTTTATCATCAGATAGGGCTTTTGAAAGGTCTATCGAGCCTTTCATGCGGCAATATCCGCCGAAGGGCAGCGCGCTTATCCGGAACTCGGTGTTTTTGCCTTGGAATGCAATTACTTTCGGACCCATGCCATAGGAAAGGACCTCGACATCGACTTTAAGCAGTCTTGCGGCAAAAAAATGTCCCAGCTCATGGATGAATACGACAAGGCCTATCAGCAAAAAACCTAAAATAAAACGCAGAAGATGCATCAGCATCAGGATATTTCCTTCCTGGCATATTCTTCAGAAGCTTTCATGACATCCTGTATGTCCTTAAGGCAGCATATGTCAGCTTCCCAGTTTTTTTCAAGCACGTTCAATACAATCTCTGATATACGGTTATAGCTTATGCGTTCTGAGAGGAATGCATTCACAGCGACCTCGTTCGACATGTTGAATGCGATCGGCCAGCCCTGCTTCTTCTCAAGGCAGGAGTAGGCTGCAGCTAAAAGAGGAAACTGATTTTTGTCCCAACTTCTGAATGTCAGATCAAGATTTGTAAAATCCAAGGGCTTCACGATGTCCACAAGATCGAGATTCCCGTCGCTTAATGCGCTTATGATAGGAAGCGTCATATCCGGTGGGGTAAGCTGGGCATAGAATGCACCGTTACGCACCTTTACGATGCTGTGAACGATTGATTGGCGGTGGACAGTAACTTTTATTGCAGATGCTGGAAAACCGAAAAGGAATCCAGCCTCGATCACCTCCAGGCCCTTGTTTGCAAGAGTGGCGCTATCGATCGTTATCTTTTTTCCCATCTTCCAGGTGGGATGATTTAGCGCTTCTTTTATCGTGACGCCGCTTGTATCTTTTCTATCGTAAAACGGACCGCCGGATGCGGTAATGATCAATTCCTTTGTATCGGGAAAAGCCTTTATGAGATTATAAAGGCAGCTGTGCTCGCTGTCGACAGGAATGATTTTGACGCCGTTTCTGTCTGCTTCGGAAAAAAGGAATGAGCCACCTAGGACAATGCTTTCCTTGTTTGCAAGGGCAAGGTCCATTTTGAGATTGATTACAGAAAGCGAGGCCTTCAGTCCCGCACTTCCTGCAATAGCGTTTAAAACGATATCCGCCCTGTTGGAATCCAAGAAAGCATACAAGTCCTCATCTTTTTTTCCATTCATCAAGAGATAGGGGCAGGAAAAATCTTTTGCAAGCATCGCGGTTTTGGGATCTGCAAATGAAACCAGTCCGTTTATTTTGAAATCAAGCTTTTTTTCAGTTATGGCCTTTATGCAGGTGCTGCCGATCGAACCGGTGGCACCTAGGATCAATATGCTTCTCATACTATGTCGAAAAACTTAAGGGAAAGTATGAAGATCGGAGCAGCAAACAGCAGCGAATCGATAGAATCGAGAATGCCGCCTCTGCCGGGAATTATGAAGCCGCTGTCCTTGATTCCAGCGCTTCTTTTAAATGTCGATTCCACGAGATCTCCAAGCTCTCCGAATATGCTTACCAGCGCGCCGATGAAAAAACCTTCCATAAAGGAGAAGTGGAAGTGGCTAGGAAAGAGCAATGATGCACATCCTCCAATCACCGCTGGAACAAGCACCCCGCCTACAAATCCGGCAATGCTCTTGTTCGGGCTGACTTTTATTATTCCGCGGTTGCTCTTGCCGAAAAGCAAACCGGAGAAATACGCGAATGTGTCGCAGCCGAAAACGAGTGCGAAATAAAGAAGGATATGCGAAGAGCTATCCTCAAGGAACAGAAGGTCGACTATGAAAATCGACAAAAGCCCTGGATAGGACAAAACAAGCACGTCCGCTCCACACTCGGCTATCCTTGTTGAAAAATCATCCTCTTTCGAAAACACCTCGCGCGAGAGGATTATCGCCAAAAGTATGGTGAACATATAGAAGGAGTATATCTGCGAATTGTAAAAATACCTTGAGACATATTCACAAAGCGTTATCAGCGGGGCGGCATATACGATCCTGCTTACTGGAATCCTCTTTGAAACCATGGACGCCATTTCCACCGTACCGAATACGGAAGCCGCCAATATTACAGCCATCAAAGCCGCATGATTCATCTGTGGAAGGAATACGACCAGACAGAAGAGAAGGGGAAGGGCGATTACCGCCGTCAAAATCCTTTTTGCTATCGAAGTCAAACCAAACCTCCGAATTTGCGGGTCCTTTTCAAATAATCCTGCTTGACAGTATGGATCATTTCCTCGTCCCAATCTGGCCAAAGTCTATCATAAAAACCGAATTCTGAATAGCCGGAATCAAATAGAAGGAAGTTTGAAAGCCTCATCTCTCCGGCACTTCTGACGATGAAATCCACCGCAGGGATGTCGGGATTGTCGAATCTGCTCCTGATAAGCTCAGCCGTCACCTCTTTGTAGCCATCCCTGATAAGGGAATTCACGGCTCTGATTATTTCATCATAGCCGCCGTAATTTATAGCAAGCTGAAGGGTGATCTTATCATTATTCTTCGTTTCCTCGACTGTCCTATCCAGTCCTTCGAGCGCCTTTTCAGGAAGCCCAATCCTAGATCCAAGAAGCCTCACTCTGACCCCAAGTTCGCCCAACGTCCTGATCTCTCCATAAATCTTGTTTGTAAAGAGAGCCATCAGATATTTGACCTCTTCAGGCGGCCTTTTCCAGTTCTCTGTTGAAAAACAGTATACCGTAAGATATTTTATGTCCTCTTTGATGGCTCCGCGGATTACCTTCTTGAGCGCCTTGAGTCCTTCAAGGTGCCCGGCTGTCCTGGGCAGGCCCTTTGCTTTGGCCCACCTTCCGTTTCCATCCATGATTATGCCCAAATGTATAAGTTCATTATCCATATGCGTATTCGAAACCCATTAAGAAAATCACATCTCCATGACAGGAGGTTATATACAGACCACTATATTGGAAAAAGCGGTGTAAGTAAATTTGTTTTATGATTTTAATTTGACAAAGTATAAGAAAACCGCCGGTTTCCCGGCGGCACATATCATATTTCCATGATTTCTTTTTCCTTGGCTTCGGAAATCTTGCCGATTTCAGCGATGTAGTTGTCCGTAAGCTTCTGGATTTTTGTTTCCCCTTCCTTCTGCTGGTCTTCGCTTATTTCGCTTGCCTTCTGAAGCTTCTTAAGCTCTTCCATAGCGTCCCTGCGGACATTGCGGATTGCCACGCGTGCATTTTCCGCTGTCTGCTTGGCCTGCTTTGCAAGCTCCTTTCTCCTTTGCTCTGTGAGGGGAGGGAAGTTGACCCTGATAAGCTTTCCATCGTTGTTCGGATTAAGTCCGAGCTCGGATTTCTGGATAGCTTTCTCAATTGCAGGAAGCACGCTCTTGTCCCATGGCTGGATCACAACAAGACGGGCCTCGGGGACGGAAAGTGATGCAACCTGATTGAGCGGGGTCTCTGCACCATAGTAGTCCACCTTGATCTTGTCAAAAAGAGCGGTATTGGCTCTTCCTGTTCTGAGATTCTGGAACTCGTTGGTGAGCGAGAGGATGCATTTTTTCATCCTGTCTTCGCAATTTGCGAGTACGTTCTGCATATTTTCCTCCGTTAGGCTGTCACTCCTGCCTGGTAGACGCAGTAACCGACGATCTTGAATTCCGCACCATATTTCTTGCTGATTTCTGCACAAGCCTGAGAAACGCTCTTTGTATCGTCTTTGACGAATGCCTGGCTGGTGAAACAGATTTCCTTATAAAGCTTGCTGAGCTTGCCGCGGATGATTCCGTCTTTTACCTTGTCCGGCTTGCTTGCGAGCTTCTCATCCTGAGCAACCTGTGCTGTGAAGATGGAAAGCTGCTCCTCCTCATAGCTCTTATCTACAGACTTCTCATCAAGATACTGAGGCTTGAATGCTGCTGCATGGAGAGCAAGGTCATGTGCGAATTCCTTGACATCGTCGTTTGCAAAGATCTCCGGCTTGTCAGAGTGGAGATTTACAAGAACCGCAACGGAACCTTCTCCATGAATGTATGTGGAAGCATAAGTGTCGATGTCAACGACTGTGAACTTCTGGATGTTCATGTTCTCCTTGATGATTGCAATAAGAGCATCGACCATGCCCTTGAGCTCATCGTTGACCTCTGTATATCCCTTTTCAAGGATGACAGAGCACATATCTTGCCCAAGCTTTGCGAAATCATCGTTCTTTGCAACGAAGTCGGTTTCGCAGGAAAGGGAGAGAAGTACAGCCTTCTTTCCATCTGTCTTTACGAAAACCCTTCCGTTTTCAGTTGCTCTGTCCTGACGCTTTGCGACTGCTGCAAGACCCATTTCCTTGAGGATCTTTTCAGCCTGTGCAAAATCGCCATCGGCTTGGCTGAGTGCCTTCTTGCAGTCCATCATGCCGGCTCCGGTGACATCTCTGAGCTTTTTTACATCTGCTGCGCTGATATTTGCCATAAATTACTCCTCGTCTTCCTTAGTCTCTTCCTTCTCTTCAGGAACATAGTTGGAGAAATCCTCTATTTCGATTTCGTTATCCTTGTCCTCGACAGGTGCCTTTGCAAGCTCCTCTTCATCCTCAAGGCTTTCGATGATCTGGATTCCGCCTTCGCTGTCAGCATCGATTACTGCGTTTGCAATGATTTCAACGAAAAGCTGGATTGCCCTGATTGCATCGTCGTTGCCCGGAATCGGGTAGTCGATGTCGGTGGGATCGCAGTTTGTATCGACGACTGCAATTACAGGAATGCCGAGCCTCTTTGCTTCTGCAACAGCTGTGGCTTCTTTCTTTGTATCGATGATGAAGAGTGCGCCCGGAAGCTCCTTCATGTCCTTGATTCCGCCAAGGTTCTTGCTGAGCTTGAGCTTCTGCTTTGTTAAAAGTGCAACTTCTTTCTTTGTAAGTGAATCGAATGTTCCGTCAGCTTCCATCCTTTCGATTTTCTTAAGCTTAGCAACGGACTTCTTGATTGTTGTGAAGTTTGTGAGCATTCCGCCGAGCCAGCGGTTTGAAACATAAGGCATGCCGCATCTCTTAGCCTCGTCTTCGATGGCCTGCTGCGCCTGTTTCTTGGTTCCAACGAAAAGGATCTGCTTTCCGTTCTTGACCTGAGCTCTTACTGCTTCATAGGCCTCAACTATGCATGCTGAAGTCTTCTGAAGGTCGATGATATGAATCCCGTTTCTTTCTGTGAAGATGAAGCGGGCCATCTTCGGATTCCACCTCTTTGTCTGGTGTCCGAAATGTACGCCTGATTCAAGCAGGCTTTTCATGGTTACTACTGCCATAGTAATCCTCCCTTACGCCAGGATAGCTTTTCTATCCTTCCTAACACTGTATCTCACCCATACGGGCGGAAATTTCGCGTCCTGAAGACACGATGCATCTAATATAATTTTTTTTTGACAATAAATCAAGTAAGAAAAAGGGACGCCCGAAGCGTCCCTGATATCTTATTTTTTGTCCCTCATGCTGGAGGCCATCAGCCTTATTGCATTGATGTTGATGAAGCCTTTGCAGTCGATGGGGTGGTAGCCGCCAGCCTTGTCCATGCTTCCGAGATCCTCGTTGTAAAGCGATTCAGGGCTCTCGATGCCCGCATTGATCACATTGCCTTTATAAAGAGCAACTACGGCCTTGCCGGTAACATGCTTCTGACTTTCATCAAAGAGCGCTGTGAGCATGTTGAATTCCGGTGCTCCCCAATACCCGTTGTAGATCAGCTCTGCATATTTCGGGCTGAGCATGTCCCTCAGGTGCATCGCTTCCTTATCCATGCAAAGCCCTTCGAGATTATGATGCGCCTTCCAAAGGATTTCGCATCCGGGGGTCTCATATACGCCTCTGCTCTTGATTCCAATAAACCTGTTCTCAACCATATCGACCCTTCCGATTGCATTATCGTGCCCCATCTTGTTGAGATAGAGGATCATTTCAAGAGGATCGGTGACTGTTGTGCCATCCTTGAGATTTGTGACTTTGACAGGAATGCCGGCCTTAAATTCAAGCTCGAGCAGGCATTCCTCGTTCGGAGCATCTTTTGGAGAAACTGTAAGGGAGAAAACATCTTCAGGACATCTCTTTGACGGATCCTCGAGGATTCCCGCCTCATGGGAGATATGGATGAGGTTCTCATCCTCGCTGTATGGCTTTTTCAAGGAGGCCTTTACAGGAATGCCATATTTTTCGGCGTAGGCAAGCATGTCTGATCTTCCTTCAAACTGGCTGAGCCATTCCTCATCCTTCCAAGGGCTTACGATCTTTACATCCGGCATGTTCATGTAATAGCCGAATTCGAACCTCACCTGGTCGTTTCCCTTTCCGGTTGCACCATGGGCTACATATTTGGTTCCTTCCTTCTTTGCAATTTCTATATGCTTTTTCGCAATGATGGGCCTTGCAAGGCTGGTGCCAAGCATGTATGTCCCTTCATATATGCAATTTGATTTGAGGGCAGGATAGATGTAATCGGTGACAAGCTCCTTTCTTAGGTCCTCGATATAAACTTTTGAAGCGCCTGTGGCGTAAGCTTTCTGCTCGATGGCCTTGAAGTCTTCGTTCTGTCCTACGTTCGCAACATATGCAATGACATCGAAGCCCTTGTTGCTGAGCCATTTGAGTATGACGGAGGTGTCAAGTCCACCTGAATATGCAAGAATGATCTTTTCTTTCATCTTAATTATCTCCTGATGCCTTGTATTTTGCATAAATATAAAAAAGATTCAACTAGTTTTTTGTATAAATATTCAAATTTTTACGAAAAAGCGTTTATTTTACGAATAATAATGAAAAGACAAATAAATATGTTTGCAAAGTGGCTGTATTTATCGAAAGAACCGGCCAAAAAAGCCAAAATGGATTTAATCCGAATCGTAAACACTGCTTCTTGCAGAAGAGCATGAATCATCCTGCATCCATGCGTAACACATGGGCACTCCAGCCGGGCAGAAGTCAGACTTGGATTCCTCTTATGAGAGGGATGGAAGCATTCTGTGTTGAAACCGGATGCTCCATCTTCAAGCATAAGCTAAGATAGAGTAGTTCGCTTCCAAAAAAAGAATCCCAGCTTTGCAGGCTGGGATTTTGTTTTTATGCGTCTTCCCGTTCACAAGGAAGGCGGCTCGCGGCAGTCCCTCTCTTCTAGGCAACCAGATTACTCATTTAAGCCACTACTTATCTTATATCATCAAGCACATTTTTTGTAAATATGACTTTTATAAAAAAAGCTACGATTTTTATATAATTTTTATTAAATGATGCTTTCACTTTTTTCTTCTTTTCTTCTTTTGCATTCCAACGCAAAACTCTATTAGAAAGTATTGGTTACATAAAAATATGTTTAAAAAGAAAAGAGCAAAAAGCCGGTCATTTGGATCAAAATTACATTATTTTTATGTTTTTATATTTCAGCGAGTTGTATATTTGCGATTGAATTTGCCCTTTCTTTCGTTTAGAGTCTTGATGTATGAAAGGTTTTTTTATAAAGAAAGCGTTTTTTGACGGTTGGGACAATTTGATCCCAATGGTCCTTTTCAATCTTTTGTTTGTCCTTATCCTGGTGCTGTCATTCAGCGTCCTGTCCTTGATGGAAAGCATGACTGTGCTAGCATATGTGCTTTTAGTCCTTTTGCTTTTTATCCAGTCTCTGATAACAGGAGGGGTTGCAGGTGCGACTTTAAGCTGGTCGAATTACCAGAGAGATACTTTCCAGGCATTCAAGGAAGGGCTGGGAAGGAATATCAGGCACTCTATACTTTATTTCTTTGTGCAGCTGTTTCTTTTCCTTCTTATTTTTCTTGTGATCCCGTTTTATTTTTCGGTGGATAACCCTGTCAGCTTGGTAATAACAGTAGTGCTGTTCTGGCTTACGGTGATATTTCTTCTCGCATTTCCGTTCTATTTTCCGCTTATGTGCCGCCTGCCTGGAGACAGGCCACTCAAGACGCTGAAGAAATGTTTCATAATTGTAGCCGATAATCCATTGTTTGCCATTTTCTTTGGCATCTATAATATCTTCTGCATAGCTATTTCCGTTTTCACGATGGGGCTTGTTCCAGGTTTGACCGGCATGCAGCTGGCAGCCCAGGATGCCATAAAACTTCTTATGTTCAAATATGATTATCTTGAAAAGCATCCTGAAGACAGGAAGAACATAAACTGGGATGATCTTCTTTATGAAGAGAGGGAGAAGGTTGGTCCGAGAAGCTTGAAGAATATGATTTTCCCATGGAAGGACTAATGTGAAGGAGATAGAGATCAAGGCCCATGCAGGCGATATGGAAAAAATGGCCGCCATCATCGATTCCTTTTCCGATTCGGGGCGCAAGGCTGTAAAGAAGCACGATCTGTATTTCCACCGGCCGGGGGAGACTCTGCAGGCGCTGAGGATAAGGCATTTTGCGGACCATCTGGAAGTGACTGCGAAAAAGCAGTTCAAAGACAGTGTCAGCGAAGAGAACCAGGAATATGAGTTTTCCGCATCGCTTGATCAGGCTGAAAACCTGAAGGCTTTTTTCCTCTGCCTCGGATACGAGGAGTATTTTGTAAAGGAGAAGACCGGCTTTGAGTGGTATTTCGGCCCAGTGCATGTCGAGCTTTTAAAAGTCAATGATCTCGGCGTGTTTCTTGAAATGGAGTATCTGCTTGACTTTTCATCCTCAAAGGAGGATGTTGAACATGCCCAGAAAAAGCTCTATCACCTGCTTCATCTTTTCGGACTTGATGAAAGCGATGTTGAAATTAAGAGCTATAGGGAAATGATTTTAGGAGTTTGAGATGGAATTCAGAGCAAGCCATATTCTTGTTAAAGATAAAAGCACAGCAGATATGCTGTATGAAAGGGTGAAGAAGGGGGAGAGCTTTTCTTCCCTGGCATCGCAGTATTCCCAGTGCCCGTCAAAATCAAAGGGCGGGGACCTGGGATGGTTCAAGGAAGGACAAATGGTCAAATCCTTCGAGGATGCGGTCAGAAGGATGTCAATAGGATCAGTTTCCCGTCCTGTCCATAGCCAGTTCGGGTATCATATAATCAAGAAGACAGGAGCAAGATGATGTACAGCATATACACCGATGGAGGCTGCAGCGGCAATCCCGGTCCGGGAGGATGGGGGTATTGTATTCTGCGTGATGGGGCCATGATCGCCTCATCAAGCGGAGGGGATAAGCTTACTACGAATAATAAGATGGAGCTTACTGCAGTTATAGAGGCCCTGAAATTCGCCATCTCAAACGGCATTGGTTCCCTTGAGATCTGTACGGACAGCCAGTATGTCAAGAACGGCATTACCGAGTGGATAGCCAATTGGAAGAAGAAGAAATGGAGGACCGCGTCAGGCGATCCTGTCAAAAACAGGCAGTACTGGGAGGAGCTTGACCAATTATGCAGAAGCCTTGATATCAGATGGGTATGGGTAAAGGGGCATGCAGGTCTTGAATGGAACGAATACTGCGATGATCTTACTCAAAAAGAGATTGCAAAATTCAAATGATGGGGGCTTTGAAAGCCCTTCTTTTTTCTATTTCTGTTTCAAAAAGCTTTTCTGGAAGCATTATTTCTGCATCTAAAAGCCTTCTTATTTCTTTTCCAGGACCTAAAAGGCTGTAAAAGCCATCCTTGAACGAAAGGATGAAAAGCGCATCTTCATCCTTAGCATCATAATATAGGATCATATATGCCTGATCTTCCGCTTTTTTCGTAAAACCAGTTTTGAAATAAAGATCCATTAAAAGCTTGCGCTTTTCAATATCGGCTGGAACCTGCTTCAGAATTTGTAATAACGCATCCTCATATCCAGCCAGATTCCCATTCTCCCGTGCAGCGTAAGCCTTCAGGCTCAGCATCCTGTAGCTGTCAGGAAAAAGGATGAGCGCATCCTCTGCAACTCTTGCCGCATCTTCAAGCTTTCCTGCCTGGATATAGGAATAGGCTAGATTGTAATAGAGCTTGAAATCCCCGGTTTTTGCTGCTTCCTCTTCATATAGCGCGATCCTATCCTGCAGATCCATCCCGCTTGCAAGAGCCAGAGTTTGGTCGCTCTGACTCGTAAAGCAGGATGAAAGCAAAAGTATCAGAAGAAAAAGCAGGCTAATTAAGAACAGTCTTTTCAATTTCCCTTACCTGATCCCTATACAGGTTCACAATCGAGGTGCCATAATCTGCAATGAGCTGGATCATGTTTCTCGGGCTTGCTCCGCTGTCGATCCCGTTCAGGCGGTCTCCAGCATCGCCGAGGCCGGGAAGGATATAGGCCTTGTCGTTGAGGACGGGATCCATCCAAAGGGTGTATACCTCCGCTTCCTCGATAGCCCTTGTTATCCTGAGAGCGCCTTTCAATGCGCTTATGACGTTTATGAACTTGATTGATTTGGGCTTGATCCCTTCTTCCTTCAGATATTTCACTATTGTCACAAGGGATCCTCCTGTGGCGTTCATAGGATCTGCGAAAATCAGATCCTTACCATCAAGCTCCGGGAGAGAGAAGAAGGATTTGTCCAAATCAAGGATGTAATCCATGTTCTTCTCGCTTCTCGATTCATCGCGTTTGATCTTAAAGAGGGCAAAAGGAGTTATATATCTGTCTGAGGAATAATCCTCTATCTCCTTGCTTATGATCATCGAGGGCAAAAGGGCGCCGCGGAGCATGACGCACATGACGCTGTTATGTATCATCTCGTCCACATCCGGAATCTTATGCACTGCATAGTTTCTTACCGGATTGGTGACAGGGGTCTTCTGTATGATGCTTCTCTTTTTAGGAAGACATTCGTCTGCAAAGGTATGAGTGAACATGAGCTCATATGCCCTTTGTATATAATATAGGAATTCTTCATGCCCTGTTTCAGGTGCTCTGAGCTTTGAGATTATTCTTGAGCATTCCCCGTGCATTTCATCGGGTGTGTCGAAGGAGTAGACATGTATCCTTTTGTTTGTTTTTGTTATCTCTTCAAGCTTATGCCCGATATCCCTTGCACTGTCTACAAGCCTTGATAGGGCTTTTTCATCATCTGGATCGCTGTCTATCAGCTTGCAGGCCTCAAGGCTTTCGTCATACATTTTCTCTATCTGGTCCAAATCCTTTTTATCCTGTTCTGTAAGAAATCCGTCCAGATCCGTGGCATGGAGTACTATCTTCTTCATAATCGCAACCTCTAGGCGCTATTATATTTTATAAGAAGCGGCTTTTACAATTAACTTTTTCTCCTTTAAGTGGTATCATCAGCTTACTTTTCAATTTGTTAAGGAAGGAAGACTATGAATCTAGTGTTTTTAGGCCCTCCGGGAGCAGGAAAGGGCACTATTGCTTCAATTGCAAAGGATGCCTTCGGCATTCCTCATATCTCCACAGGAGATCTCTTCAGAGCGAATATCAAGAATGAGACCGAGCTTGGCAAGCTTGTGAAGGGAATCCTGGCTGCAGGAAACCTTGTTCCCGATGAAGTGACGATCAAGATGGTAGAGAACAGGCTTGGTGAGGCTGATGCCTTGAACGGATATATCCTCGACGGATTCCCGCGCACGGTGGCACAGGCGGATGCACTTGAGGAAATGAGGAAGCCTGAGCATGTTGTGAATTTCGTGCTTGATAGGAGCGAGATCCTCAAAAGGCTTTCTGGAAGAAGGGTCTGCAAGAGCACAGGAAGGACATATCACATAATCTATAATCCTCCAAAGGAGGAAGGGATCGACGATGAGACCGGAGAGCCTCTTATCCAGAGGGATGATGACAAGGAAGAAGCCATCCTGAACAGGCTTGATGTGTATGAAAAGAGCACAGCTCCCTTGATCGATTACTATAGGAAGAAAGGAATCCTAATCGATCTGGATTGCTCGGGAAAGCCTGAGGATATACTTGAAAACCTCAAAGCGCTTTTGAAATAAAACACTTTTTTGACCGCAGGAGACTGCGGTTTTTTTATTAAACATTGTTTAAGTGTTTGCTTTCAGCCCGCCTTCGGTTATTATTTTGCAAAATCAGCAGGAGGAGTCATGTTCAGCTGCTTCAGTTCTTTTTCTTCAACCTTTGTTTCCAATCTTTTCCCCAAAGGGGGAGATGTCATTTGTGTCGGTATCGCTGTTGATGGCTTCTGCCTAAAAGTGCGCTTGCGCTATGATTTTAAAACCGGTTTGAGCCGTACTGTGGATATGCAGAAGACTTCCAAAATGGGCAAGGCGGATTTTTATTCTGCAGAAATGCCGATATTCAGCACCACGGAAAAGATAAGATATTATTTCATCATCGATGATGAGAAAGGAGATAGCTATTATTATTCCAAATCAGGGCTGTCCCGGGTCGTTCCATCTGTAAAAAACAGGTTTGAGATAATACCGGATCTGGATGCGCCATCATGGGTCGGCCTCTCCACCTGCTATCAGATTTTCCCTGACAGGTTCTTCAATGGCGATCCTTCAAACGATGTTAAGGCAGGAGAGTACTTTTTCAACGGAGCATATGTCTCGACACCTTCTTTTCTCGATGCGCCTAAAGGCTATGAGGAAGCAAGATGTGTGGATTTTTACAACGGGGATTTGAAAGGTGTTAAGGACAAGATTGACTATATTTCTGACTTGGGATTCGATGCGATCTATCTCAATCCTGTCAATTGCTCGCTGACTGTCCACCGTTTTGATTCCACGGACTTTTTCCATGTCGATAAAAAGCTTGGAGGAGATGAAGCGTATCTGGAACTTCTGAATGCGGCCCATGAAAAGAAAATAAGGATAATACAGGATATTTCGATAAATCATACAGGAAGCGGCCATCCGTGGTTCAAGAAGGCCAAAGAGGATCCTTCTTCCCAGGAAGCCGGATTCTATTACAAAAACAGCGATGGCACATTCCGTTATTGGGCGGATGTTGAAACGCTGCCGCAGCTTAATTTCAATTCTGAAAAACTCAGATCCCTTTTATATAAAGATGCTGAAAGCGCAATGAAGAAGTATCTCAAAGCTCCGTACTTTTTAGATGCCTGGCGTCTTGATGTGGCGCCCGAGCTTGGCAGGACGGAAAGCGATCAGCTATGCCAAGAAGTATGGCGCGAGGTGAGAAAAGAGCTCAAGAAGGAAAGAGAAGGACTTTATTTAGTCGGTGAGGATTGGGATGACAGTGCGGATTACATGCAAGGTGACATGTGGGATGCCACGATGAATTATTTCGGCTCAGGACGCATCATCCGCTCCTGGCTTGGGGAGAAGGACAGGTTCTTATGCGGAGCCTGGGGGCACAGTCCGGAAAAGACAAGGCCTTTTACTTCTAAAGAATTCATAAGCGCAGCCTATGAGGCGCTTTGCTCTGTTCCAGACCAGAGCGTTTATTTCCAGATGAACCTCATCGACAGCCATGATACCCCGAGGCTTCATAACAACAAAGAGGTTATGGATGATGACATATATCTTGGAGGAATTCTTGCGCTTTATCTTCTTCCCGGAATGCCGAGTGTCTATTACGGCGATGAGATCGGCCTTGATGGAACCATGGGATCCGTCGAGGGCTCGAGATATCCGATGCAGTGGGATAAAAAGAAATGGAATATGAAATATTATAATTGGTACAAGGAATTGGGAAAGATCAGGAAGATGCCGTCATTCGGTTATTCTGCATTTTCTATGAAAATCATCAATGACGAATGCTTTCTTATCATCAGATATCTCGAAAAGGAAACACTTGTTGCCATTATAAACCGCGGCCCAGGATGCTCTTTCACATTCGATGATCCATTTACATCCATAAATGATGTTTCGCTGCTTTTGGGAAGCATAGATATAGCAGATAAGAATGTTATCACAACAAAATCGAAGCAGTCTGCATTGCTTTTAATCAGGTAGTTGAATTTTTGTTGCAAAATCCGTATTAATAGTCAAGGAGCGATAATAATGGCTTTCATTTACGACGAACTCAGCCGGACTTTCAGCGAGTTCCTTCTTATTCCCGGATATTCCTCTTCGGAATGCATCCCTTCCAATGTCAGTTTAAAAACACCGCTTGTGAAATACAAAAAAGGTGTTGAGGAATGCCCTCTTTCTCTAAATATCCCGATGGTTTCTGCAATCATGCAGTCTGTTTCCGGGGTTAAGATGGGAGAAGCCCTTGCAAAGGAGGGCGGCATCGCATTCATCTACGGCTCCCAGAGCATCGAGGATGAGGCGGAAATGGTTGCCAAGGTTAAGGCCAGCAAGGCCGGATTTGTTTTCTCCGATTCCAACATCAGGCCGGATGAGACGCTGAAGGATGTTCTTGAGCTTACGAAAAAGACAGGACACAGCACGATCGCAGTTACAAGCGACGGGACTGCCAACGGAGTTCTTTTAGGCGTTGTCACAAGCCGTGATTACAGGGTTTCCAGAATGGAATTGGACGAGAAGGTTGAATCCTTCATGACCCCGATGGATAAGCTCATATATGGCGAAGATGGGATTTCCCTCAGCGAGGCCAATGACATAATCTGGGACCACAAGCTCAACCAGCTCCCGATAATAACAAAGGACGGAAGGCTTTCAGCATTTGTTTTCAGAAAGGATTATTCTTCCCATAAGAGCAATCCGAATGAGCTTCTGGACAAGAGCAAGCGTTATATGGTCGGAGCTGGAATCAATACCAGGGATTACATGGAGCGGGTTCCATCTCTGGTGGATGCGGGAGCAGACGTTCTTTGCATCGACTCATCAGAAGGCTTTTCCGAATGGCAGAAGAGGACGCTTTCTTGGATACGTTCCAAATATGGGGACAGCGTAAAGGTAGGAGCCGGCAATGTTGTTGACGGTGATGGGTTCCGCTTCCTTGCCGACTGCGGTGCGGATTTTGTGAAGGTTGGAATTGGCGGAGGCTCGATCTGCATCACAAGAGAAACAAAAGGGATAGGAAGAGGGCAGGCTAGCGCTCTTTTGGATGTTGTTAAGGAGCGTGACAGGTATTTTGAGGAAAGCGGAGTGTATATTCCTGTCTGCTCCGATGGCGGGATCGTATATGATTATCATATGACCCTTGCCCTTGCGATGGGTGCTGATTTCTTGATGCTCGGCAGATATTTTGCAAGGTTTGATGAATCTCCGTCAGATAAGGTCAATATAAACGGAAACTATCTTAAGGAGTACTGGGGCGAGGGATCCGCGCGTGCCAGGAACTGGCAGCGTTATGATTTGGGAGGAGATAAGAAGCTTTCGTTTGTGGAAGGTGTTGATTCTTATGTCCCGTATGCCGGTCCATTGAAGGATACTGTGGATATGACGCTTGCCAAAATCAAAAGCACGATGTGCAATTGCGGTGCATTGGATCTGGATGAATTCAAGAAAAAGGCAAAGCTCACTGTCGTATCTCCAACGAGCATCGTCGAAGGCGGCGCGCACGATGTCATACTCAAGGATCATCAGAAGTTTGAGATAAAATGAGTTTGCGGGGTGCTTTGCGCCCCGCCTGTCAAGCTCTGCGCCCGTATTTCTTCAGCTTAGGAAGAGCTAGGAACGCATCTGCATTCTTTGCAATTGATTTGAGAATGAGATTCATATTCCTTTCACTGTCTTTTTCCGAGGCTTTTTCGAAATTTTCGAGCAGCAATATCATCCTGTCGATGATTTCCTTTGCTTTTTTTATATCGATCAAAGATGGTTCTTCATACAGCGTTGCATCCACAAGCCTTGCTGCGCAAAGCATGTGCTTCTTCATCCTGGATTTTTCTATCGCAGATAGGAAGCATTTCTTTCTTTTTGATGCTTTAATTGCAATTCTTCTGATTTTTCTGATTCTTGCAAACGATACGTTGTATGGAGATGAGAAGCATTTAAAGAGTATCAATAGCAATAAGAGAAGAGCAATGATATAAAGCCAGTTGCATATGGTGGGCATGAGGAATGATAATGTTTTTTTGAGTGATATGAGTATCTTCTCCATGGTCTACCTTCCCGAACCGGCATGGTTCTTTTTTTCTTCCTCAGCTTTTGCTTCCGTCTGTACGGTCCTTCTTCTTGAAGAGGTCTTTGCACCCCTTTCCGAGATGACCAGCTGCTCAAACGGTATAGTTATCCCGTTTTCTTTGTATGCATCCCATACAGCCTTCTTGATTTCGAAGAATGCATCGTAATATCCGTGAGAGTCGATCCAGCACCATGCGCTTATGGTGAGGCTCGAAGATGCCATATCGTAAAACTCGATCCTAGGGGCAGGCGAGGAAAGGACCTTCTTGCAGGATAAGCAGGCATTTCTCGTTATTTCCACCGCCTTGTCCACATCCGTATCGTAATCGACAGAAAAATACAGATCTATCCTTCTGATAGGATTAGTGTTGAAGTTTACAATCCTTGAAGTGGATACCTGACGGTTCGGAAGTATGAGTTTCTTGTTGTCTACTGTGGAAAGAACCGTATTCATCAGCCTCAGCTCCTCGATTTTCCCTTCATCAGAACCGATCTGCACATAATCGCCGACCTTGAACGGCCTTGTTCCTATGAGCACAAGACCGTTGGCGACGTTTGCAATCGAGTCTTGGATTGCCAGGCCTATAGCAACACCGAATGCAGATATTACTGCTATCATCGATGTCAGGGGGATATTAAGAAGCGACAGATCGTAGAGCACCAGCAGGACGGATAATATGATTTCTATGCCATGTGTGAAAAAATGCACAACGGCATTATCCATGGTGGATATCAAAAGAAGGCGCTTCAAGAGCTTGATGAAAAGCTTGATTGCGATGATTCCGAATACCAGTGTAATAAGAAAAAGAGCAAGCTGGCTGCCGTCGGTTTCAAGGACGGCGTCCAAAGTTTCGTTATTCATGTAAGAATTGTAACACAATAGAAAGGTGCGCAATAAAAAATATTTATTTTATTGATAGCTGTATTTTTTGTTTGCCTCATCTGGCATGTCCGAATCATCGAGATCCTTGAGGCTGTCGATGGTTTTCTGCCTATCCATCCCGCCAATGAGGTTCGTTTTTCCCATGCGGTATCCTACGTATCTTTGAAAGCTGCGCCTGAGACAGGCGGTGTTTTTTTAAGCAGCTTCCTTATCTAGATGCTAAAAACTTGTCCGAATCCCTTTTCGTTTCTTTGATAGATGAGAACCGCGCTGATGGACAAGCTGTTTTCTCCGAAATGGAGAGAAGAAGAAAAAAAATGGTTTTATCCACTTTACAAAGCAGGATAAAAATTATATAAGGTATAAGGTGCCGGACGGCCGGTGCTGCCAAGTTGCTTTTGATATATCCGTTTCGTGAAGACTTGTCTTCAGTTCACCGCGCTGGTATATTCTTATTGTACTTGGTTTTTTATGGAGGATTAGCTCAGCGGGAGAGCGCCTGCCTTACAAGCAGGATGTCACAAGTTCAATCCTTGTATCCTCCAATGGTCAGGTATTTTTCCTGACCTTTTTTTTTCTTAGGAGGACTGATGCCGTCTTTTGATTTTTTAGCCGTAAACTTCTTGATATACGCCGTTATCGGATATTTGTCGGAAGTCCTGTATTGTTCGTTGGGCAAGCGCAGGTTTGTAAACAGAGGTTTTCTATACGGACCGTATTGCCCGATATACGGATTCGGGGCGTTGATGATAATCATCTTCCTAAAGCCTTTCAAAAACAATTTTGTTATTGTATTCATCCTTGGGCTTATTCTTGCATCCATTCTCGAGTATTTCACTTCGTGGGCATTGGAGAAGCTCTTTTCAATCAAGCTTTGGGATTATTCTAGGTATAAGGTCAATATCAATGGCAGGGTATGTCTTCTTAACAGCACGCTTTTTGGTCTGATGGGGCTTGTGGGCGTATATGTCATCGATCCGTTCTTATCTCCGATCATAATGGACCTTGATCCCCAGCTGCTGCATTTTCTCGGAGTATTTGTTGTTTTCATCTTCACTTTGGACACAACCGTTTCCGTCATACACCTCAAGAGCTTCCAGAGATCTCTCATCCTTTTGCGTGAAAAGGCGGAGGATATCAAGAACATGGATTCCGCAGAGCGCAAGGCCATGCTTCTTGAGGAGCGGGACAGGATACGCAATTATGCATTCCTCAAAGCCCGCCACTTCATTTCTGCCAACCCCAGCTTGAATGCCAGAAGCGCTGAAATCAAGCTTGAGCTTGATGCATTCCGTGATTATCTTGACCAGAGGGCGAAGATAAGAAGAGAATATAAGAGCGCCCTGAAGGAAAACAGGGAAAACTATAAGAAAAGCCGGACGAGGTGATATGGGCTATCTTGAAATAAGAAAGACAATTCCCGAGCATGTTTTTCTGCTTCCTGTGAGCAAGACAAAAAGCTATGAATCAGTGCTTGAAGCCTACGGGGAAGGGGCAAGGGCTTTCGGGGAGAATCGTGTTCAGGAAATAGAGAAGAAATTTCCTCTGCCTGAAGACAGGCCCGAGGGTATGCTTGTCTTTCTTATCGGACAACTTCAGAAAAACAAGGTCCGCAAAGCAGTCCGCCTATGCAGCAGGATTGAAAGCGTAGATTCTTTAGACCTGCTTAAGCTTATTGACAAGGAATGTGGAAAGATCGGCAAGACTATCGACGTGCTTCTTGAATTCAATTCAAGCGGAGAGGAGAACAAATCCGGCTTCAGGAGTGAAGAAGATCTTAAAGAAGCTGCAGAGGCCTCCAAATGTCTGGAAAATGTCAACCTGCTCGGACTAATGACAGTGGGGCCGCTGGGAATGGACGAGGAAAAGAACCGCGAAGCATTCAGGCGGACCAGGCTTCTTTTTGAAGAGGTTTCTTCTTCGATCTGTCCTTTGAGCGTTCTTTCCATGGGCATGTCTTCAGATTATCTCCAGGCAATTGACGAGGGAAGCACTGAGGTGAGGATAGGTACTGCGATATTCGGAGGCCGCGCTTGAAAAGGATTTTGGCTGTCATATTGATATTTGCAATATCCTTTTCCCTTTTTGCTGATCCCATACAATTTGAATATGAGCCGTATGAAGAGGACGAGTTTCCTTTATGGACATATGAGCTCAGAAGAGCGGAAAGCATATTCTTCGGCTCTCTTGTCATCACGTTTCCTTTAAGCATGGCTGCATACAATATTGCGTCAAATTTGGGAATGAGCACACCTAATGAGGCTTATAAGCAGGTTCTTCAGCAGGCTCTTTGGGCCTCCGGGGCGTCCTTGGCCATCGCCTTGACGGATTGGATAATCGGGAGAGTAAGTGATTAAGAGTGAGGATTTGTCGTTCATTTCCTCTGTTGAGGACAGGGTTGACAAGGCGGCAGCGGAAAACGGCATCCAAAGAAGCGTGTTTTCACGTCCGGATACAGTTATTACTGTAAATGGGAAAACTGTTAAGAAATCCTACAGAATCAAGGCTGGGGATGAGGTGCATATCAATTATACATGCGAGCTTTTTACTGGACTTGAGGCCCGCGACATACCCCTTGATGTCATTTACGAGGATGAAAACATCCTTGTAATAGATAAGCGCCAGGGGCTTGTTGTGCATCCCGCTGCCGGCAATTGGGACAATACGTTATGCAATGCCCTTTTATACCGCTATGGCGATTCCATCCTTTCGGACGAGGATGATATCCGTCCTGGGATTGTGCATCGCCTGGATAAGGATACCAGCGGAGTCATGGTCATTGCGAAAAATCCAGATGCGCTTGCATTCCTTTCGGGTGAGTTCAAGGATCATCGGACGAGAAAGTATTATATTGCAGTTGCAGAAGGGGTATTTCCCAATCGGCATGGATTCATAGACAAAAAGATTGCAAGAAGCACCAGGGACCGCAAATTGTTTTCCGTTACAGAAGATGAGAATAGGGGAAAGGAGGCAAGAACCGAATACTTTGTCCTTTCCCAGCTTAAGAGCAGCGCGCTTCTTCTCATAAGGATATATACGGGAAGGACGCATCAGATAAGGGTGCATCTTTCCTCGATAGCTCATCCATTGGTGGGCGATGTGCTTTACAACAAGAAGAAAAGCCCTTATCCGCTGATGCTGCATTCAGCACTTCTATTTATAAGAAATCCTAAAGATAAGAAAGAAATGCGTTTTTCATCCGCCATTCCAGAGCGCTTTGAATCCTATCTAGCTGAAAATGGTGATGCTGGCCTCAAGGATGTCCTGGTTGAACATCTTCTCGATCCTGATCTTTGAAAGAGGGCCATGCCCGGGAAATACGAGCGTATTGTCATCGAAAGCCATGAGCTTTTCCTTTATGCCTTTTATCAGAAGCTCTTTTTCGACGAGGGTGTTTGTCTGTCCAACAGAACCGCTGAGCAGAGTATCGCCTGTGAAAAGGGCGTTGCCTATCTTGTAGCAGATTGAATCAAGGCTGTGCCCCGGCACGTGGATGGCTTCCACATGCAGCCCTGCGATGTCCAATTCATCCCCGTCCTTTATCTCCTTTGCCTCGTATCCCCCGATTTTTGGAAGGAATGAATATACGCATGGGCTGTATATCTTGAAAAATGTTCCAAGGCTGCATACATGCCCTTCATGCGAGTGGGTTATGAGGATGTGCTTGAGGATGATTTTCTTTTCCTCAAGTATCTCGATCAGTTTCCTGTCCAGGCTAGGAGTGTCTATAAGGATGCCCTCCGGGCTGTTTTCTGCAGTAACCACATATTGGTTGACCATGTGCTGTGAATCCAGATGTGTTATGATCCTCATATTTCCAGCCTCTTGAAAAAAGCCTCCTCGGGGTTGGAATACTTGAACGATACCCCGCGGATGATGACTGAACGGAAATTGCAGCGCTTGAGATTGCAGTCCTCGAATTTCGAATTGATTATCTTGCTGAGCGAGAAGTTTGAAAAATACAGGTCGCTCGAGGAAAAATCGCATCTGAAGCAATCTATGCCCATGAATGCGGAATGGATCATCGTGCTCATGGAAAAATCGCAGTTCAAGAACGATGAGCCGGAAAAGACCGAATATCTGCTTTCGACTTCCCTGAAAGTACAGTTTTCGAAAATGGCGTAATCGAAGAACGCGGTGTGCAGGACGCTCGAGGAAAAATCGCAGTTTCTGAAAATGCAGAAGGCGAAATTCGAGTATCTTATTCTTGAGGATCTCATATCCAGATTCTCAAATTCAGCGTTTACTATGCTTACGTTCTTCGCTTTTTTTGTCACCGTAAGCAGCTCTTCGAATTCCTTTATGACCTTTTTCTTATCCTTTGTATGGTGAAAGCATAGATCGCTGTTTGGGAGGGCATAGGTGTGGCAGGATGGGATGATGCACTTTCTGTCTTCAAACATACTCTGATGATAACATCAAATCCCTACTACGGACAATCGGAAGCGATATTTTTGTTTTTTACAATCTGTGTTATCATCAGCTCATGCTTGCACAGGTGAGAAGATCGATAAACAACATCTATAGTCTATATTGCCCGGAGGACAAAAAGTTTTACCAAGCCAGGATTAAGGGAAAGGTTTTAAAAGGTGTGAAGGGTGAATACAATCCGCTTACGGTGCTCGATCTTGTGGATTTCCAGCCATATAGCCCAACTGAGGGGCTTGTGATCTCACGGCTTGAGAGAAAGAGCTCCTTTACAAGATGGAATGTGAAAAGCTCCACAAACCAGACGATCTGCGTCAATATGGATCAGGTTGTCATCGTTTGCAGCGCGCAGAATCCTCCATTCAGACCCAAATTCATCGATCGTGCCATATGCTGCGTCCAAGGCGCGGATATAGTGATCGCTATCAATAAGACCGATCTAAATCTTGATGAGGAGGGGCTTTATTATGAGAAGCTGTACAGCTCTCTTGGCTTTAAGGTTGTGCGCACCAGTGCAGAAAAGGGGGATGTATCTTCGCTTTCAAGTCTCCTAAAAGGAAAGATCAGCGCATTCGTCGGCCAAAGCGGGGTGGGCAAGAGCAGCCTCATAAATGCCATAACCGGTTCATCTGAAAAGGTTGGCGAGATAAGTCTTAAGTACGACAGGGGCAGGCACACCACCAACCATAGTTCATTCATCCAGGCTGATGGGTATGCGATAATCGATACTCCGGGAGTACGGGAGATAATGGTGCCGTTCGAGGAAAAGGAGATCGTGATGCAATCTTTTCCCGAGCTCTCCGCCTGCCGCTGCCGTTATGACGGATGCTTGCATCAGGGGGAGGACGGATGCTCCGTTGATGCCATGGTGGAAGAGGGAATTATAGATGAGCAGCGCTATCTCAGCTATCTTAGGATTTTGGACAGCCTGGATGAGAGAAGGCCTATATATATGAGGAAGAAGATCCTTGAAAAATGATGTTTTTAAGAATATTGAACTTGATGCGGTATTGGAGAATATAGCCAAGCTATGCCTGTTTTCAGAAACGATTGCAAAAATATGTTCTCTCCTGGTCGTTTCTGATGGGAATGTGATTTCCTCCAGGTATGCCCAGGTGGAGGAATACAGGCAGAAGCTGAAGCAGGCAGCCGATCTTTCCTCGTTCCCTTCAATAAGCGGGATCTTTGCTTTTTCAGAAAGTTCGCATATGGATATTCCTTCTGCCGAAGTCTTCAAAGTGGGAGAGTTTTTGTCATCCTATAAGAAAATGCTCTTGTTCCAGGAAAAGGGAGAGGATTTTACAAAAGAGGATGAACGTCTGATGGATGATATCCTTTCCTCTTTGGATTGGGAAGGCAATGTTGTCGAGGATCACCCGCGCCTTCTCCCGCTTAAAAGGGAATTGGATTCGCGCAGGGCGAAAAGGGCCCGGTATTCGGCTTCCTTCATAAGGGAAAACGCGCCTTCAATGATGAACAGCAATCCGGTTTATCATAACGAAAGAATAGTCCTTCCGATAAAGGCGGCAGAGAAAAGCCGGTTTGAATGCTATGTGCAGGGCTCATCGTCTTCAGGGCAGACGCTTTTTGTCGAGCCTTTCGAGCTTGTCGATCTGAACAACGACGTCGTGCTTGCGGAAGAAAGGATAAGGACCGAAATATTAAAAATAAAGAATGAGCTTAGCAACGCGGTAAGGGCTCATATTCCGTTTTTGAAAGGATATGTTGAAAATGTCATCAGCTTCGACTTCCATTATGTTTTTGCCCTTTACAGCCTGAAGAACGGCTGGGCGCATCCAAAAAACGGGAATTGGATACGTCTTATTGGAGCAAGGCATCCTCTTTTGGGGGCAAAGGCGGTTCCGATAGATTTTTCGGTGTCCCCGGATGTCCATGCCGTTGTCATCTCCGGAGCGAATGCCGGTGGAAAGACCGTTACCATGAAGACGCTTGGCCTATGTGCCGCTTTGAACCAGATTGCCGGTTTCGCACCTCTTGACGGCATGTCCGAGCTGCCTTATTTCAATTCGTTTTTTGCAGATATCGGGGATGGCCAGAGCATAGAGGAGGCCAGTTCGACCTTTTCAAGCCATATGGAGAAGGTTGCTTTTTTCGCGCGCAATGCAGATGATTGCTCCTTGGTGCTTTTAGATGAGCTTGGCTCGGGTACAGACCCTGATGAAGGCTCTGCTCTCAGCATCGCAATATTGGATTATTTTTTGAAACACTCGAGACTCACCCTTGTGACGAGCCATTACTCCAAGGTCAAGAACCATGCTTATTTATCCGAGGGGATGGTGAACGCAAGCATGGAATTCGACGAGAAGACCCTTCGTCCCACTTATCGTGTCATTGCCGGCATCCCCGGGGACAGCCATGCAATTGAGACTGCGCGGAGAATGAGGGTTCCTGATGAGATCATACGCCAGGCTGAAGCAGACCTTGGGGATGAGAGGCTTACAGGCGCCTCGATAATTTCCTCCCTTATGAAAAAAAGCAGGACGCTTGATAGGAAAATAAGCCAGGCCGAGGAGAAGAGGAGGGAAGCCGAGCATAGGTATTCTGAGCTTGAAAAGAGGCTGCAGGAAGTCGATAAGAAGGAATTCGAGCTGGAAAAGGCCGGATCGAAGGAGATTTCAGAATTCCTTTCTTCCAGCCGCAAAAAGCTTGAGAATCTGATCCGTGCAATAAGGACCGGAGAGCTTGATGATGAAAAGATAAAGGATGCAAAACGTTTCATCAAAGAAGCTGAGCAAGAGGAAAGAAATATAAAAAAGCGGGTGGAGGCCAAGCAGGACGAGTACGAAAGCATGGCAGCAAAAGATTTCGCAGCAGGTGAGCGGGTGCTCTGCGGCAGCGGATCCGTCAGCGGGAAAATCCTTTCAAAAAGCGGAAAGAACAGTTACAGTATTCTTCTTGACAGCGGAATGAAGCTTACATTGAAAAGCTCTGAAATAAAGAGCGCTGTAAAGACGGAAAAACAGTCCTGGTCCGGATACTCTGCTCCAGTGAAGGCCGAATATCAGATTGACCTCCGCGGCCTGACCTTGGAGGAGGCGGTAAGGAGGATGGACGATCAGATGGAGGCTGCAATACTTTCCGGCCTCAGGTCTTTTTCGGTTGTCCATGGTTATGGAGATGGTATTCTGATGCGCGGCATCCATGAATACCTTAAAAAGAGGAAAGAGGTTTCTGACTATCATTTTGCCCTTCCTGAGGATGGAGGCATGGGGAAAACCTACGTTGAATTGGATATTTGAACAATTTGCTTTGTCTTTCCTTTTTTCATGGTGTAGAATCTAAATCCTATCCTAGGAGGTTTTATGTCCGATTATATGAATGGAACCGGAATCCAGTATCATCTTCATATCAAGGCCGGAGATGTCGGAAGGTATGCTATCCTGCCGGGAGACCCGAAAAGGGTTGAAAAGATCGCCGCATATTTAGATGATGCCGTCCTGATTGCAGACAATAGGGAATATGTCACATATACCGGCATGCTGGAAGGCGAGAAGGTCAGCATTGTCAGCACAGGCATAGGCGGGCCGAGCGCGGCGATAGCTTGCGAGGAGCTTTTTAAGTGCGGCTGCACGACTTTCCTGCGCATGGGAACCTGTGGAGGCATAGCATTGGATGTGAAAGGCGGGGATGTTGTGGTCGCAACTGGCGCAGTCAGGGCCGAAGGCACAAGCCGGGAGTATGCTCCTATAGAATTTCCTGCGGTTGCTACATTCGAGGTCGTCGATGCTCTCAGGCGGGGAGCCTCTGCTTTGGGGCTGAAGGTGCATACAGGCGTTGTGCAGTGCAAGGACAGCTTTTACGGACAGCATGATCCCTCTGTAATGCCTGTGAGCTATGAGCTGGAGAATAAATGGGAGGCATGGAAGCGTCTGGGTGTTCTCGCTTCGGAGATGGAATCTGCAGCAATATTCACAGTATGTGCGCGTCTGGGTGCTCGTTGCGGCGCCACGTTCTTTACTGTCGGAAATCAGGAAAGGGAGAAGCTCGGTCTTGATAATCCGATACTTCATGATACCGATGTTGCCATAAGGGTTGCAGTGGAAGGATTGAGAGAGCTGATTTTGATGGATAGAAAGTCAGTATGACTTTTTCCCTTTTTTCTCAAGGAGGATCCTGGTCGTTTCAAATATCTCATCCAGATCCTCCTTCTTTTTTGCCTCTGCAGCGATAGAGATATCGAAAAGCTCCAATCCGGTTGCCTCGTAATCCTTTTGCAGCGCACTCTGGGTATATGTTCCTAAATCGAGGGAGAAACGGATTTTTCTGCTGTCGGCTATGCAGTCAAGGCTTTTTACAAGCAGAAAATTTCCTGTAAGCATATTTTCAATTTTTATGATTCCGATGATCACATCTTCCCTCAGAAAGAAGTCGAGGCCGTTTGTTTTTTCCATGTTAACAGAATATACACGAAACTTCATGTTTTCTAAAGATAAAAGAGAAAAATGGCCAGGATTTTTATTGGTAATAAACAATGAATCTGTTATACTAACTATCAGTTTTGTATTGTAGGTGGTTGATACATGGAAATGCAGATTCAGGATTTGATCGCATCCATAAAAAAGGATGGTCTCGATCAAGCTAAGAAGGAAGCGGACGAGTATCTTGCCAAGGCAAAGGCCGATGCCGATGAAATCGTCAGAAAGGCCAAAGTGGAAAGAGACAAGCTTCTTGAAAGTGCAAAAAAGGAAATCGATCTTGAACGTCAGAGCAGCCAGGCCAGCCTTGAACAGGCAGCCAGGGATGCTTCCCTCACCATTAAAAAGAACGTTTTGGATCTTTTGGAGTCGATTTTGAAGGAATCGGTAAAGGCTGAAGTTTCCGGCAAGGTTCTCGAGGAACTTATTTTCCAGGTTGTTGCTTCGGATGCGGTTTCGGACGGAAGCGTGGTTGAGGTTTCTAAGGATGATTTGAAGGCTCTTTCCACGGATCTTGTTGCCAAGCTTGCCCAGAAGCTGAAGAAAGGAATCGTTCTTAAAAGCTCGGCTTCGGTTACTGGTGGTTTTGTCGTAATGGAAAAAGACGGTTCAGGATTTATCGATCTCAGTGATGAGGAGATGGCAAAACTTCTTTGGCCGTATCTGTCGGAGAATCTGAGGAAACTCTTTTAAGGAGGGCGTTCGGTGGCAGAACATTATTATCTTATTTCAAGTCTGCCCATGCTGAGCCTTGATAAAGGGCTCCCGTTTTCCTATGCCGAATTCATGAAGATATGCAAAGATCATCTGAGTAAGGCGGAATATGCGGAGTTGGAGAGTGCCGTTCTTGAAGCCTCTGGTGATCCTAAAAGCCCATTGATGAAAAAATGGAAGGCTTATTTGGAGAAAGTCGGGTCTGCCTTGAAGGTGCAGAGAATGAAGAAGCTCGGATGGAACGGTGGCGATGTTATGCAGGTGGGTAATGATCCAGCCCTTTTTGAAAGGATACAGAGGGCTGTGGAGATTATGAACCCGCTTGATGGGGAGAAGGAGATTCTTGCAATATATTTTGATTTTCTGCAGTCGAATTCATCCCTTTCACCGTTCAGTATGGACAATCTCCTTTTGTATGCCCTGAAACTTCAGATCCTCGAGCGTCTTGGCTCTTTTGATCAGGAAAAGGGGCGGGTGGAGTTTCGGAGGCTCTTTTCGGATCTCCAGAAAGATTTTGTAACTAAGGAAGGTTAATATGGAAATAAAGACTGGACACGTTGTGGGAGTCAACGGAAACCTGGTCGATGTCGAATTCGATACCACTGTTGTCAAGAACGAGGTCGGTTATATCATCGTCGGCGATACTCGTCTTAAGGGCGAGGTCATTAGGATCACCGATGGCAAGGCCTCTTTGCAGGTTTATGAATTGACAGGAGGAATCAAGGTCGGCGATCCGGTTGAGTTCTCCGGCGAGCTGTTGAGCGTGGACCTCGGTCCTGGTCTTCTTACCCAGGTTTTTGATGGTTTGCAGAACCCGCTGCCAGAGCTTGCTGAAAAGTGCGGATTCTTCCTCCAGAGGGGAGTTTACCTCGATCCGATCCCGAATCTCGATTGGGAATTCACACCGTCTATGAAGGTTGGAGATACCGTTGTCGCGGGTGATTCTTTCGGCTCTGTTCCCGAAGGCATCTTCACCCATAAGATCATGGTTCCGTTCTCCCTTTCTGGCGAGTGGAAGATAACGGATATAAAGGAAAAAGGCGTTTATAAGAGTCATGATGTCATCTGCACCATCGAAAACAGGATAGGTGAGAAGAAAGAGCTGACGATGATTATAAGCCAGCCGGTGAAAAGAGCTATTGGCGCTTATGAGGAGCGCATCCGCCCGCATGAGCCGATGGTCACTAAAATCCGTCTTGTCGATACTTTCCTCCCTGTTGCTAAAGGCGGAACCTATTGCATCCCTGGCCCGTTCGGCGCCGGTAAGACGGTTCTTCAGCACCTTACCAGCCGTAATGCAGATGTCGACATCGTAATCATCGCTGCCTGCGGGGAAAGAGCTGGAGAGGTTGTTGAAATCCTCAAGGAATTCCCAGAGCTGACGGACCCGAAGACGGGAAGGAGCCTGATGGAGAGGACGATCATAATCTGCAACACATCAAGCATGCCTGTTGCGGCGAGAGAGGCCTCTGTATACACGGCTGTGACGATGGCGGAATATTATAGGAACATGGGCCTTGATGTGCTTCTTCTCGCTGACAGCACCTCCCGTTGGGCCCAGGCCATGAGAGAAATGAGCGGAAGGCTTGAAGAGATTCCTGGCGATGAGGCGTTCCCTGCATATCTTGAGTCAAGGATTGCTGAATTCTATGAGAGGGCCGGCATGGTCAGGCTCAAGGACGGATCGTTCGGATCTGTCACGATCGGAGGCACTGTATCTCCGGCTGGAGGCAATTTCGAGGAGCCAGTAACACAGGCCACGCTCAAGGTTGTCGGTGCGTTCCACGGTCTTTCCAGAGAAAGGTCGGATGCAAGAAAATATCCTGCAATCGATCCTCTTGATTCCTGGAGCAAGTACGACGGAATCATAGACAAGAAGCTTGTCGATGAGACCTATTCCTTTGTTTTGAAAGGAAATGAAGTCAACCAGATGATGAAGGTCGTCGGTGAAGAAGGTACGAGCCTCGATGATTACATTGTCTATCAGAAGGGAGAGCTTGTTGATTCGGTATATATGCAGCAGAACTCTTTCGATCCTGTAGATGCTTCTGTTTCCGTCGAGCGTCAGCGCTATACCTTTGATGTTCTTCATGACATATGCATGTCGGAATACAACCTCAAGGATAAGAAAGATGCACGTCTTTTCTTCAATGAGATCCGCCAGCTGTTTTTGGATTGGAACGGTAGCCTCGAGGACAGCCCTGCATTCAAGGAAAATGAAGAAAAGCTTAAGAAAACCGTTGATGGAAGAAGAAGGTAGGTCCAGTCATGCAGAAAGTATATACGAAAATTGAATCCATTGTCGGAAACGTAATAACAGTACGTGCTTCCGGCGTAAAGAACGGCGACCTTGCTGAAATCACTTCCGGAGGAAGAACAAGCCTTGCTAACGTGATCAAGCTCGACCATGACAAGGTCAGCCTTCAGGTCTTTTCTGGAGCTCAGGGAGTCAGCACCGGCGACAGTGTCAGATTCTTAGGAGTCCCCATGAAGGTCAGCTATTCCGAGAACCTTCTGGGAAGGATTTTCAACGGAGCAGGGGAGCCGAGGGACAACGGGCCTGTTCTTGATGAGAACATGATTGAGATCGGCGGGCCCTCTGTAAACCCGAGCAAGCGTATCATGCCTAAGAACATGATCCGTACAGGAATCCCGATGATCGACATGTTCAATACGCTCGTAGAAAGCCAGAAGCTTCCTATCTTCAGCGTATCAGGAGAACCCTATAACCAGCTTCTGGCCCGCATTGCTATGCAGGCGGAGGTCGATATCATCATTTTGGGTGGAATGGGACTCAAATACGACGATTACCTCTATTTCAAGGAAACTCTTGAAAAGTCTGGCGCGCTTTCTAGGACAATCATGTTTGTCCATACTGCAAGCGACCCCACCGTAGAATGCACTCTCGTTCCAGATCTTTCCCTTGCTGTTGCAGAACGCTTTGCCCTTGATGGAAAGAAGGTGCTTGTCCTTCTTACAGATATGACGAACTTCTGCGATGCCTTAAAGGAAACGGCTATCACGATGGAGCAGGTGCCGAGCAACCGCGGATACCCCGGCGATCTCTATTCCTCCCTTGCCAGCCGTTATGAGAAGGCCGTCGATTTTGAAGGCGCTGGATCTGTTACGATCCTTGGTGTTACTACGATGCCTGGAGACGATGTTACCCATCCGGTTCCGGACAATACCGGTTACATTACAGAAGGGCAGTACTATCTGAAAAATGGCCATATCGAGCCGTTTGGAAGCCTTTCCAGACTCAAGCAGAATGTTAACAAGGATACCAGGGACGATCATCGCGCCCTTATGGACGGAATGATCAAGCTCTATTCCTCTTACAAGGATTCCCTTGAAAAAAAGAGCATGGGCTTCATGATGAGCGACTGGGATGAGAAACTGCTTAAGTACGGCCATATGTTCGAATCAAAACTCATGGATTTGAGTGTGAACATTCCTCTTGAAAGCGCGTTGGACCTCGGTT
This sequence comes from uncultured Spirochaetales bacterium, assembly GCA_949300325.1. Lineage (GTDB taxonomy): Bacteria > Spirochaetota > Spirochaetia > Sphaerochaetales > Sphaerochaetaceae > Ornithospirochaeta. The sequence goes on along the minus strand of CASGDQ010000048.1, from coordinate 21,293 downwards.
GGGAGATTCTTGCCGAATGCTTCGAACCGAATGAGACTCTTTTGAAGACCGAACTTATTGAGAAGTATTGGCCTAAGAGGAAGTAGGAGGCTTTTGTGGCTGTAAAACTGACGAAGAACGAGCAGAAGAAGCAGAAGGATGCTTTGAAGCAGTTCCAGCGGTATCTGCCAACCTTGATGCTGAAAAAGCAGCAGCTTCAGCTTGTTATAAGACAAGCGGAGGCTGAGATTGCGGAGCTCAGGGTGCAGCAGGAGAGGGCTATAGGCAACCTTGACAGCTGGATCGGCGTTTACGGCGCGAACAAGTCCTTTCCAGAGGAGAAATCCATAAGGACCCTTGTGAAAGTCAAGGAGGTCAAAAGGACTTATTCTAATGTCGCCGGAGTAAGCGTTCCTGTGTTTGATTCGCTTGAGTTCGAAGACATACGTTACGACCTTGATTATTATCCGCTTTGGGTCGATGGTGCGGTTTTCGCATTGCGTGACATTGCGAAATTCGATGCCTTGATCATGACTCTTGAGGAGGAGATACGCCTTTTGGAAAAGGAGCTCAGGACTACCAGCCAGCGTGTCAATCTCTTTGAGAAGGTTAAGATCCCTGAAGCTAAAGAGAACATCAGGGTTATCGGCATCTATTTGCAGGATCAGCAGACTGCTGCTGTGGTCCGGGGTAAGATTGCCAAGAAGAAACTTGTGAAGGTGGGCTGATTATGATAGAGCAGATGAAAAAAATCACGCTTTTTGCGTCAGAAAAGAACCGCCTTGAAACCATAAGCGCCCTTCGTGACTGCGGGGTCATGCATATAATCGATCTTGCAGCAAAGAGCGAGGCGGCGATGAGCGAGCAGAAGGCGCTCTCCAGCTTGGAGCTGGTGCTTTCCAGCCTTGATGAGAAAGTCGGTAAAAAGGATAAGGTGGAGGATCTTGAACTGGATAGCTCGAGATTCGATGAGATGATATCCTCAGCCCTTTCTGCAATCGAGGAGAAGAAGATGCTTCAGGACAAGCTGCTCCGCCTCAAGGTCGAAAGGGACAGGATCGCCCCTTATGGCGATTTCCTTCCGGAGGACATATCCCTGCTTTCTGATAGAGGAATAAAGCTCTTCTTTTATACTGCAGGCAAAAAGGAGAAGGAAGCTATCGCTTTGGATGAGGAGAATACTATCATAACCCTAAAAGAGGGCAAGCAGGTCTTCTTCTGTTCCGTCGGGCATCCTTTGAAGAAGGGAAGCGGTGCTACCCTTTTCATGCTCCCGGAAAAAGGCCTTGCTGAGCTTTCTGCTGAAATCCTCTCTTCTGAAAAGAGGATCGAGGAGCTTGATGGCATCTTATCCTCGTTTGTTCCTTACCGCAAGATGGTCAGAAAGGCCATTTCAAAGAGGAAGGAGAACATCGTTTTCGAGAGGGCAAAAAGCACCCTTTTGAACGATGAGGGGATAATCCACATCACCGGTTATGTCCCGGCAAGCCTGCAGCAGGATTTCAAGGACTGTGCAAAAGAAAACGGATGGGCATACCTTATAGATGATCCTTCAGATGAGGACAATCCGCCGACATTGATCAAGTACAAGGGATTTGTAAGGATTGTGAAACCTGTGTTCGATATCCTTGGAACGGTCCCCGGCTACAGGGAATCGGACATCTCATCGTACTTTTTGGTCTTTTTCAGCCTGTTCTTCGCGATGATCGTCGGAGATGCTGGCTACGGCTTAATTTTCCTTCTTCTCGCTATCTTTATGAACGTGCGTTCAAAAAAGGCAAGCGATCTGAACATATTGATTTATGTTTTGAGCATAACCACGATAGTCTGGGGCGCTCTCACCGGAACCTGGTTCGGCTCTGCAGCCATATTGGAAGGTTTTCCATTCTTGCAGCGCCTGGTGATTCCTGCGATAACGAATTTCCCTGAAGTCATGGGTGTTGATGCCGATTGGGCCCAGAACATGGTCATGAAGTTCTGCTTCATACTTGGTGCTGTGCAGCTTTCATTGGCATGCGTGCTGAACATAATCCATAAGGTGCCGAAGAAGGACCTTTCGTGGGTTGCAGACCTTGGATGGCTGATCGATATAGTGCTGCTTTACTTCCTGGTGCTGTATCTTGTAATCGGTGCCGAATGCAATTTCAAGGCGGTCGTTATCGGCGTCTCAATAGGCTTTGTTCTTGTGTGCGTATTTGGTGCCCAGGCGCCTGGCGTGCCTTTTGTAGAAGGGCTTAAAGCAGGGCTTGGAGGTTTCTTTACGACCTTTTTGAACACAGTTTCTTGTTTTTCAAATATCATGAGCTACATAAGGCTTTTTGCAGTCGGCATGGCCTCTCTTGCAATCGCTCAGAGCTTTAATGATATGGGAGCAGGTCTTCTAGGAGGATTTACAATCCCGCTCGGGTTATTGGTCATCCTCGTCGGACATGCGCTGAATCTTGTTATGGGACTATTGTCTGTCGTCGTTCATGGCGTCAGGCTCAATCTTCTGGAATTCTCCGGTCAGCTCGGGATGGAGTGGTCCGGATACAATTACGAGCCGTTTAAGAAGACGGCTGAATGAAAAATGGTAATCAAAGGAGATAGGATATGATTTACCTCGCTTACATCGGTATGGCTTGCGCTCTCGCTTTCTCGGCTCTTGGATCCGGCTTTGGAGCCGGCATCGCTTCCCAGGCTTCTGTAGGAGCTTGGAAGAAGTGCTATGCTGCTGGCAAACCCGCACCGTTTATCATGGTGGCTTTCGCCGGCGCTCCGCTTACGCAGACGATCTATGGCTTTTTGCTGATGAACTTCATCCAGAGTGCGATCGCTTCCGGTGATGTCAACCCGGCCCTTTGCGGCGGAATCGGCATCTTCGGTGGAATGGCAATCGGAATTTCCGCTCTTTTCCAGGGAAAGGTTTCCGCATGTGCGGCCGACAGCCTTGGTGAGACTGGAAAGGGAACTGCAAACTACTTCATCGTTATCGGTATTGTAGAAACGGTTGCTCTCTTTACACTCGTTCTTTCACTGCTCGTGCTCTGATTGTAACGGATAGCCTAGGCTGTCCAGGCTTCATTTAACATCCTCCTTCTTTTGCAAAAGAGGAGGATTTTTTTTGAAATCGGATCTTAGAGTTTTCGCTCAGAGGAAAAGAACATCGGTATTTATGAAAAAGCTCTTTTGCATTATACTGTCGGCATGGTTAAGGATAAGAGTAGGTCCCTGGTAAGATTTTCAAAGCTTGAAAGCGGGCTCGAAAGGATAAAAACCATGGAAGGAGCGCCGGTTTTTTCCATGGATTCTTTTTCAACTGATGGGAAAAACAGCTATTTTTATACCGTGCTTTCCGGTACTGCGCTATGTGCCACGACCTGGAGGGAAATGCCCGAAAGCGGAGAGATCACGGGCGCCTTCACTTTATCTGCTGGTGAGGCAGTGCTTTATCTTCCAGGAGAGCCGCGGCTTGTAAAGGTTCTTGGTGAGAGCGAAGTAAGTGTTTTTGTTTTGGAGAATTGAATATGTTCAGCAAGAAAGTTGCAAAAGTTAAAGATGTGCTCATAGGCGGCGATAATCCTGTAAGGGTCCAGACAATGTGGGATTCCTCGCTTCAGGGAGCCGATATCGGCCAGATTGTCGCAAGGATTGCAAAACTTTCGATGATGGGATGCGACATAATCCGTTTCAGCTACGTTTCCAGTGATGATTTTGCTCCTTTCAAAGAGATTTGCGCACGTTCGGCGATGCCGGTTGTTGCTGATATACATTTTGACTATAAGATGGCCTTGGAGGCTTTGGAGGCAGGCGTTGCAAAGATAAGGATCAATCCTGGCAACATCGGGGCGAAGTGGAAGACCAAAGAGGTTGTCTCAAGCGCTCTTGACCACGGTGCGGCAATTCGGATAGGGCTTAATTCGGGAAGCCTGCCCAGGAATGAAAAAAATCTTTCGAAAGATGATTTGATGGTGCAGACTGCATTGGAATATATCAATGATTTTGAAAGCTGGGGCTTCTATAATACTGTAATTTCTCTCAAGGCTAGCGATGTGGATTTGACGATGTCTGCAGCTGAGAAATTCAGCGCAGTCTCGGATTATCCTCTTCATCTCGGAGTAACCGAGGCTGGAAGCCCGATTGTAAGCTCTGTGCGTTCTGCTTGGGCGCTGGGCAACCTTTTGAGCCGGCATATAGGGGATACCATCAGGGTTTCCATAACCGGGGATATCGAGGACGAGGTGGTCTCTGCCTGCGAGATCCTTAGGACGCTGGGGCTCAAAAAGGGCGGGGTTAGGCTTGTTTCATGTCCCCGTTGCGGCAGGCACACTTTCGACAGCCGTAAGATGGTTTCGCTTTTGGAAGAAGACCTCAGGACGATCGATAAGGATATCACCGTTGCAATCATGGGCTGCCAGGTCAACGGTCCGGGTGAAGCCAAGGATGCTGATTTCGCGCTTACCGGAATCGGCAACAAGGCATTTCTTTACAAGAAGGGATGTCTTTTCAAAGAGGTCGACATGAACAGCGCCAGAAAGGAACTTTTAGATGCGATCAATGAGTGACAAGCTCGTCATCAAGGGTGCGAGAGAGCATAATCTTAAAAATATTTCAATCACGCTGCCGAAGAATTCACTGGTGGTGCTCAGCGGGCTTTCCGGATCCGGAAAGTCCTCTCTTGCTTTTGATACGATTTTTGCAGAAGGGCAGAGACGCTACATGGAGTCTTTGTCCTCCTATGCACGGCAGTTTCTGGGCAGGATGGAAAAACCCGATGTGGATATCATAGAGGGGCTTTCGCCTGCAATCGCCATCGAGCAGAAGAGTACGAACCGCAACCCCAGGTCCACAGTAGGGACCGTTACCGAAATTTATGATTACTACAGGCTTTTATGGGCAAGGATAGGACATAAGTTCTGCCCCAAATGCGGCAGGGAGATATCCGAGATGTCCGTAGACCAGATCATAGATATAATTTTCGGGCACAAGGAAAACGGAAAGCTGATGATAGCTAGCCCGATTGCCAGGGGAAAGAAAGGCGAGTTCAAGAAGATATTGGATGATGCTGTCAAGCTTGGCTATACCAGGGCGATAATAGACAGGCATGTATACAACATAGATGAACAGATTCCGGATCTTGATAAGAATGTAAAGCACAACATATCCGTTCTCGTCGACAGGCTTAAGAACAGCAGCGACCATAGGATGAGGCTGGCTGAAGCAATCGAGCGTTCCTGCGAAATGAGCAACGGCCTTGTGGAGGTCGTGTACATGGATGAGGATGAGAATGTTGAAATCTACAGCGAGAAGAATTCCTGCCCGGATTGCGGAATCACCATTGCTGAAATTGAGCCCAGGCTGTTTTCTTTCAACAATCCTTTCGGCGCTTGTCCCGATTGCAACGGGCTGGGCTACAACAAGGAATTCGATATTTCCAAGATCATTCCCGACATGGGGCTGAGCTACAACCAGGGAGCAATAAAAACCTGCAGCGCGACTGGAAACTATGATAAGGCCAAGTTCAAGGCTTTCTTCGAATATTACGGCTATACCCTTGATACCCCATTGAACAAGCTGAGCAAGGATGTGTTCGACAAGCTCGTCTACGGGACAAAGGATAAGATACCGTACCGTCTGGAGCATAGGAGCCGGCCGGGACATGTCGAGTATGAGGAGGCTTTCAAGGGAATAATTGCGGATCTCGAGCGCAGGATGAGGGAAACCTTTTCGTTAAATATCCGCATGTGGCTGGAATCCTTCCAGTCGTTCAATATCTGCAAGACCTGCAATGGAGACAGGCTGAGAAAAGATGCTTTGAGCATCAAGATCGGCGGAATGAACATAATGGACTGCACCAAGCTCAGCGTCAAGAAGAGTCTGGAATTCTTCAGCAGCCTCGAGCTGACAGAAAATGAGGAGAAGATAGCTCATCAGATACTTAAGGAAATAAAAAGCAGGCTGGAGTTTTTGGATAATGTCGGTCTTGGATATCTCACATTGCACCGTGCGGCAAGCACCCTCAGCGGAGGGGAGGCTCAGCGCATAAGGCTTGCAACCCAGATAGGAAGCGCGCTTACAGGTGTGATGTATGTGCTCGATGAGCCATCCATCGGATTGCACCAGAGGGATAATGCCAAGCTCATCTCCACATTGGAGAACCTCAGGGATTTGGGAAACACTGTCATCGTTGTCGAGCATGATGAGGATACCCTCCGCGCTGCCGATTATCTTGTCGATATAGGTCCCGGAGCTGGAAATCTTGGCGGCAATGTCGTTGCAGCCGGAACTCCTGATGAGGTTGCCTCCTGTGATGAGTCGGTTACGGGGCGCTATCTTTCGGGAAAGCTTACGATTCCTGTTCCTCTCATAAGACGGCCGGGAAATGGAAAATTCATAGAGATAAAAGGCTGCAGGAAGAACAATCTTAAGAATATAGACGTGAAGATTCCTTTGGGGTGCATGACTGTGATAACAGGTGTCTCCGGATCCGGCAAATCGACGCTTTTAAATGAGATACTTCTTCCTGCCATAAACGACAGGCTCAACAAAAAACAGGAGCGGTTTGACGGATATTCTTCCCTTACAGGTCTTGATGCCATCGACAAGGTCATCAATATCGATCAGAGCCCCATCGGCCGTACTCCAAGGAGCAATCCTGCAACCTATGTGGACCTCTTTACTCCGATAAGAAATCTTTTTGCCTCCATGCCGGAAGCAAAAGCGCGTGGCTTTACACCATCAAGGTTTTCATTCAATGTCGAGGGGGGCAGATGCGAGAACTGCCAGGGCGACGGACAGCTGAAAATCGAGATGCATTTCCTTCCTGATGTTTTTGTAAAGTGCGATGTCTGCAATGGAAAGCGTTATAATAAGGAGACCTTGATGGTGACCTACAAGGGAAAGAACATCTCTGATGTTCTCGATATGACCGTAAGGGAGGCCTTGGATCTTTTTTCCGCAATTCCTCAGATCAGAAGGAAACTTGAGACGCTCATGGATGTCGGGCTTGATTATATCCATCTTGGACAAAGCGCGCTTACCCTCAGCGGAGGAGAGGCCCAGAGAGTCAAGCTTGCTCTTGAGCTTTCAAAACGAAGTACGGGAAAAACGCTCTATATCCTTGATGAGCCCACTACAGGACTTCATTTTGCTGATGTTAAGAAGCTTCTCGAGGTTCTCGATTCCCTTGTTGCGCAAGGCAACAGTGTTATATTGATAGAACATAATCTTGATGTCATCAAGATGGCCGACCATATAATCGACCTCGGTCCTGAAGGAGGTGATGAAGGCGGCCGCCTTGTCGCTGAAGGAACGCCTGAGCAGATTGTCCAGGTGCCCGGAAGCTACACGGGAGCATTCCTCAAGAGGTACCTTGTTTGAGTCTGAAGAGCCTGCTGTCTGTTGTTGCCGTATCCTTTTTGCTTTCAAGCAGCGCCTATGCTATAGGTGCCGGGGATATTTATTTTGCCGATGCAAGTGCTCTTGATGAGATGCTTTCTCTGCGCGGTCTCGAATCTGAGGGCAAAGCGGATGAGGAAAAAAGGGCGGCCCTTTATGAATTCGAGGGTCTTGAAGCCTATGAAGAGGATATATCTGAAGAGAAGACTGAATATACAGTAAGCATTGTCGGTGCTGATCATCTTCATAATCAGGATGAGATAATCATTCTCGAGGGCAATGTGGCATTGAGCCTTACGTATGCCGAAAAAACCAGACGCCTTGAGAGCAACGAGGTTGTGATCGACCCTGACAAAAGGATGATCACCGCGCTTGGAGATGTTTCTTTTGAACAGGAGGATGGAGCAGGGGATATCAATGCAGATATCGTCACCTTCTTCTGGGACAAAGGAAGCCTGTTTGTTGAGAACGCCTCAACAAGAAGCGATAAGAAAAACAGCGAGGATGAGGAGATTGCTGTATATTCTGTCGGGCGCAAGCTCACATTTCTGGATAACGGGGCTGTCTTATATGAGGATGGATATATTGCAAGCCAGGAAGAGGAGCCTCTTTCCTCGATCAACGCCTCAAAAATAATGATGCTTCCTGGATCCGATCTGCTTATAGAGAATGCAGTGCTTAAAATCGGACGGGTGCCAATATTTTATTTCCCGGTTTTCTTTTATCCTGGATCGGTCATGACCGGAAATCCTTCGTTCGGCTTCAATTCCTCCAAGGGAGCTTTTTTGAACACGACTTTCGAGCTTCTCGGACACACGGACAAGATCAGCGATGAGGCCTCATCCTCGTTCTTGTCTATCTTCGAAAGCGATGAGGACCGGACTTCGATGATTCCCTCCGGGCCGTATTATTCTTCTGCTGCAGAGCTCTCTCCTGCCCAGAAATGGGCATCTGAAACGAAAAGCCATATCGCTCTTATGGCCGATGCATATTCTCTAGTCGGCATACATCTGGGCTTGGATGCTGAGATAAACCTTTTTGACAAAGCTCTTTCTGCATCGACGTTTTCAGGAATCGGCCTTACCGGCACTTCTTATGGAAGGGATAACAACATACGCTATTATTCCATTAACGAAGCTGAATATTCCTTTAATGGCTTGAGCATTTCTGCAAGCGTTCCTTTTTACAGCGACAGCAGCGTGATGTCGGACCTTGGAAACCGCCTTACAGGTTTTTCCATGGATGCGCTTTTCGGGCTCAGCCAGAATTTCCCATCCGACTATTCCTCCTCGATTTCCTCTTTCAAGCGTTCATTTGAGTTTTCCTACCGGCTTCCATCATCCTTGAAAAGCGATCTGCTATCGTCTTTTACAATATCGGATCTGGATGTCACAAGCACGCATAGATGGAAATACATCGACGGGAAGTACTCATACGTTCTTGACAATGTGAGCCTCCCGAAGTTTTCCGCCTCTCTTTCCGGTCGTCTTTTTGGAATAGAGAAAGAATATGCAAAAGATGGGAAAAAGGATAAGGATGACAATAAGACTGATTCATTAGATGCCTTCATCCTGTCCGATCCTCTTTTGTATCCTATATACGCACCATCTCTTTCCTCATCCTCCTCAAGCAGCGAAAAATATTATTTCAATTATGACTACAGCATTTCTGAAAGCCTTGAGAATTCCTACGAGTTTGATTCCGGGGTTTTTGAAGAAAGGAATTTTGACAATTCTCTTTCCGCCCGTCTCACAGCATCGATAAAAATCGCCGATTATCTTGAGATAAGCCAGGTGCTCAGCCCGACATACACGTATTCCTTGGAGGAAGATGATCAAAAGAGCAATAAAGAGACTGATTTCTTGTTGAAAAACAGCCTTACCGTATCCATTCCTTACATAGGGATAACATATAAGCTTGCAAACACTCTTTATGAATACTCTAAAACGGATAAGAACGGCAGCATAGAAAAAGATGAATCCCTTTTTCCTTTTGATAAGAATCATGTAAGCGCGCATTCAATCTCGCTTTCAAAGCAGCTCAGGACAGAAAAAGGCACTTTCACTCCTAAACTGACATATACTATCTGGCCCCTGACTGGAAGCTTCACACCCGAGCTCAGCTACAGCTTCTCCCCGTTTTCCATAGCTGCAAGCTATAAGTTTGCAGATGATGGCAACGGAAGCTATAAGAGCGATCTTGTCAAATTGTCCCTTGGCTATAATGGGACCTTTTTCGTTACCTCATGGGCATTTGAGTATCAGAGCGCCGACTTTGACAGTTCGGATTTCTTCCTTCCTCTTTCCTTTACAGGCCAGGTCGGACTCAGGACTGCTGACAAGAAGTATTCTATAAGCGGGATTGTCGATTATTCTGTTTTGTCAGGAAATGTCAGGAATATGTTCGATTCCCTTAAGGCTGTAATTACGATCCCTTATCTTAATTTCTCTCTTGATTTTACAGGACCGGCTGAAAAGATAGAGCTGGATACGGTAAATACCCATATATCTATAAAAAACGCCCTCATCCGGGCCTGGAAGGGAAGGATCTACATATCCCTTGGCCTTGATACGGAGCTGGAACTGGATGTAAATGACATCGGAGCATCATCTTTCACAATAGAGCCCAGCATCATTTTCAGCATTGCTGAGTTTCTTGATTTCAGATTCTCATTCTCAACTGTGAACAATAATTTCAGCGACTATGAAGAAGATGGCGCATTCTCTTTTTCCCTGCTATGGCAGGATCTTATGCGGAGCCTTGATTTCTTCGGTGATGGAAGGCGGAATACGAATTTCAACCTCTCTTCCGTGTCCTTGGAAGCGGTGCATTATATGCAGGACTGGAACCTGCATTGCAAATACTCGGCCTCCGTTGTATTATCTGATTCGAAATACCAGTTTGTCCCTCAATTCAGTATTTATTTAAGCTGGAACACCTTCCCGGATCTGAAGATCGACGAGAATTGGAAGAGAAGCGGGGATTCCTGGATCAGGAGCGATACGAATTGAAAGAATCATATGCCTTCAAAAACAGCCGTTCTGCAGCTCTGGTGCTAGGAGCGAATGACAGGAACCTCGGATACCTCGAGCTTCTGCTCGCAACCGAGCTTTTTGTCAAGGGAACCATTGTCAGCGCATCCGATCCCTCTTTTTCAATTTCCACCTTTTTCAGCAGCTTGGAAAAGCTTGCCGAGCAGAGGGGCGAGCTTTCGGAGGCTGAGATTTTCATGGAATTCCAAGCCGTTGGCAGCATGGGAGGGCTTGTGAAAACGGACGAGGGGCTCGGCATAGCCGTTTCTGGCAAGACTGTTTGGCCTAAAAGCCCCATTCAGGAGAATTATATCAAAGCGCTCAGGTCTTCCCAGGTTGTTTTAGCAAGCGGACCTGCAGGTACTGGGAAAACCTTCCTTGCAGTTGCCCATGCCCTTTCAATGGTGCTGAGCGGAAAGAAGAACAAGATCGTTCTTACCCGTCCCGCACTTGAATCCGGAGAATCTCTTGGGTTTTTACCTGGAGATCTGTCACAAAAGCTCAATCCCTATTTAAAGCCGCTTTATGATGCAATGGAATATCTTATTCCGCCGTCCCAGATAAAGAGGATGGAAGAGGGCGGAATCATAGAGATTTCCCCGCTTGCATATATGCGTGGACGGTCGATAAACCATTCTGTTGTAATCCTTGACGAGGCCCAGAATGCCACCAAGGGGCAGATGAAGATGTTTTTGACCAGGCTTGGAGAAGACAGCCAGGCTGTAATAACCGGCGATCCAAGCCAGATAGACCTGCCGCATCCAGCAGGATCAGGCCTTTTGGAGGCCCTTCATGTCCTAAAAAATGTCAACGGTGTTGAAATTCTCAATTTTTCTGCAGAAGATACGGTCAGAAGCCGGATTGTCCGTGATATAATCAAGGCATACGGGAAGGTGAACAGTGATTAAGAACAATGTCATATCCGACTGCTGGAAGTTTTTTTCAAAAGCGGAAAAGATCGCTTTCGTGCTTCTTTTCATCCTTCTTGTGGCCGTTGGCATCGCCGTGCCGGTCCTGCTGCCATCTGCAAGCCTGCAGAATGTGAAGCTCAGCAAGCAATATGTTGCAGGAGAGCTGGTGGATGAGGACATACTTTCTCCTGTGGATATAGTTTTTATCGACGAGGTGGCAACCGAGCAGAAACATTCAGAGGCAATGTCTTCTGTCCTTCCTGTATATGCTTATGATCTTTCTTCTACGATTTTTATGCGTACGCTGATGGACACATATCTGTCCACTCTTGCGGAGAACAAGCAGGATGAGGCGGCTGCAATCTTAAAGGCAAATGGGATATCGGATACGAGGAATGTGAATACCCGCCTTTGCCAGCTTGATGCCCAGAAGCTTTCGGAAATCAGCGAACTGTCGCGTGAAGCGCTTGCCGATGTGTTCTATCGCGGGCTGTTCAAGGATGCGGATCTGCAGAACTCGATCCTCTCCGGTTATGATAAGATAAGCGCCAATCTGCCTAAAGATCAATATTCTTATGATATAGCATCAAGAACTTTGGATATCTCAAGCCTGCTTTCTTCCTCGAAGCTGTATGAATTCCTGCTTGATCAGGGACTGGCAAAGTATCCGGTGCTAGGCTATACGAACATCCGCCTTATTGCAGATACTGTTTCGCTTTTTGCAACGCCAAATGTCAATTATGACAGTTTTAGGACCGCAGAGGAAAGGAGCAGGGTTGCGGATGAGGCTGGGTCTGTAACCGTTTCAATTTCAAAAGGGGATGTGATTGCAGCAAAAGATACGGTGATAACCGAACAGCAGCTCCGCATAATCGATACTATAAACGGAACGAAGGTGCCGATCAAATTCCAGAATGTGGTTGCACAGACGCTGTTCTTGATAACCGTGCTTCTTTTTTCCCTGTTCTTCATCTTCTTTTTCATTCCGTACAAGTTCAGAGTGCCGCTTTATACCATCATCTTCCTTGTCGGACTGATCATTGTACTTCTTATTTCTTATTTCCTCATCCTTTCTGTAAGCAGCAGCGGAGGATGGGTGGCTTTCGAGCCGACAATGCCTTTTTTGCTGCTTCCCGTGCTCTTTACGTTCATGACAAATAAGAGAAGAGTCGGATTTTCCGTCGGCTTTGTATCTGCCGGATTTGCTGTGCTTTTCCCAAACAGCGGAAAGTATTCGTTTTTCTATCTGCTCGTGATGATAGAAGCCTCCGTGCTCTTCATACGGCTTGGAACAAACAGGATCGATGTGATTTATGAGGCATTTTATTCTGCGCTGACAGCGGCGCTAGTTACCATAATCTTTTCCATTCTCAATGATTATTCCTATACTGTGATGTTCAACAGCATCGTTGTAGTAGTTTTGAACGTGGCTTCCACATATATAGTTGTGAGCATACTTCTTCCTCTGATGGAAAAGATTTTCAACATTCCCACCTCCTTCAGGCTGCATGAGCTTTCATACACGGATAATCCGACATTAAATAGGCTGAATCAGGTTGCACCTGGAACTTTCAATCATGTCAGGAACGTCTCCGATATGGCTTATCTTGCATCAAAGGCCATTGGCGCCAATGCCGAGCTTGCAAGAGTCGGCGCGCTTTATCATGATATTGGAAAGAGCGAGCATCCTGAGTACTTCATAGAAAACCAGGCCGGAACAAACGCTCATGACCTTTTAAACCGCAATCTTTCCGCCGCAGTAATTAAAAGCCATGTCAAGCTTGGAGTCGAAAAGGGCAGGGAGATAGGTTTGCCGCAGGAGGTTCTCGATATAATCGGCGAGCATCATGGAAATGATATCATTACATATTTCTACAACGCCGCAAAAAGGGAGGCCCAGGGAAAGGATATCCTTGTCAGCGAGGAGGATTTCAGATACAACGGACAGATACCGCAGACTCCCGAGTCCGGCATCGTCATGCTTGCCGACTGCGTCGAGGCTGCAAGCCGCACGATAAAGAATCCCAATACGCAGAAGTATGACCGTCTCATAATGAACATCATCATCAGCAAGATAAACCATGACCAGCTTTCCGATTCCAAGCTTACGCTGACCGATCTGTTTAAGATCAAGGATACTTTTATCATAACACTCGTTGGCAGGGACCATCAGAGAATCGAATATAATAACGACAAGGAATAAAGGATGTACGATATCTATTATAGCGATGAAGAATATGAGAAAGTGGCTCCTGAGGATAGGGTATCCGCTTGCTTGGAAAAATTTTCGTCCGAGCTTAAGCTTGATGGAAACTTTTCCCTTACGTTCGTTTCCGATGAGCAGATAAGGGATTTGAATAGGCAGTACCGGGAAAAAGATGAGGCTACCGACATCCTCACCTTTGCGCTCTGCGACGGAGATGAATTTCCCCAGGTAGGGGATGAAAAGGAGCTGGGGGATATGTTTATAAGCCTTGATGCGATGAAACGCAATGCTGAGGCTTTTTCCTGCAGCCAAAACGAGGAGCTCCGGCGTCTTTTGCTGCATGGATTGATGCATCTTATGGGATACGATCATAAAAGCAATGATTTCTCTTCTGAGCCGATGCTCATAAAGCAGGAGGAAATCCTTTCCAAACTGGCTTTCGATTGGTGAACTGCCGCTGCAGCAGAAGGCTAGCTTTATTGAAAGTTTGACATTCCTTTTTGCCTTTATGCTCCATCTTTTGCAGAATGCCGGTCATGTCAGTTAGCCCGGAAAGAAGGGGTTTCTTTGAGCTCTTAATAAGGGGTATCGGATCATGACCTCGCCGCAGTCAAAGCTGTAAAGCCGTTTGCAGATATGAGCCTAGGGCTTTCCTTTCTTTTTCGTCCAACTTGACTTTACTTTGCAGCCTGGTTCTTTTCCTGTCTGTTCATGAAATAAATATTGTCTATCTATAACTTAATCCAAATCCTTTTCCTGCCTTATATCATCCACCTTGGAAGGTGTACGCTTTACGGCTGTTTTCTATAAAATATGCTTTACTAAATATGAAAAAAATGCTATCTCTGTTATTAGGAAATCAGATATAATATTATCGATTTAGAAAATCGTAGAAGGAGAAATTTGATGAAAATTGGTATCAATGGATTTGGAAGAATCGGACGTTTCGTCTTCCGCGCAGCAATGAGTCGCCCGGAAATCGAAGTTGTAGGCATCAACGACCTTTGCCCGGTAGATTATCTTGCTTACATGCTCAAGTATGACACGATGCATGGCCAGTTCGATGGAACTATCGAAGCAGATGTTGAAAAGTCCCTTCTTATCGTCAACGGAAAGAAGATCCGCGTAACTGCATGCAAGGATCCCAACGAACTCAAGTGGGACGAGGTTGGAGCCGAGTACGTTGTTGAATCCACAGGTCTCTTCCTCACAAAGGAAAAGGCACAGGCACATATCAACGCTGGCGCAAAATATGTTGTCATGTCCGCTCCTTCAAAGGATGACACCCCGATGTTCGTCGTTGGTGTAAACGAAAAGACATATGTCAAGGGAACACAGTTTGTTTCCAACGCTTCCTGCACAACCAACTGTCTTGCACCGATCGCAAAGGTTCTCAACGACAAGTTTGGAATCCTTGATGGTCTTATGACAACTGTTCACTCAACAACTGCAACACAGAAGACCGTTGACGGACCTTCAATGAAGGACTGGAGAGGTGGTAGGGCTGCTTCTGGCAACATCATCCCGTCTTCCACAGGTGCTGCAAAGGCTGTAGGAAAGGTTATTCCTTCTCTCAACGGCAAGCTTACTGGTATGTCCATGAGAGTTCCTACTCTTGATGTTTCTGTTGTCGACCTCACAGTCAACCTTGCAAAGCCTGCAAAGTACGCAGATATCTGCGCTGCAATGAAGGAAGCTAGCGAAGGCGAGCTCAAGGGTATTCTCGGCTATACAGAAGATGCTGTCGTATCTTCCGATTTCCTCGGCGATACAAGGACATCCATCTTTGATGCAAAGGCTGGTATTGCTCTTACCGACACATTTGTAAAGGTTGTTTCCTGGTATGACAATGAGATCGGTTACTCCAACAAGGTTCTCGACCTCATCACATACATGAAGAAGGTTAACGGTTAATCATAACCAGTAATTTGAAATCCGGCTTTATGCTCGGAAATCACGGGCCTGCCGATCAAGCAGGCCTATTTTAATATTAAGAGGTGTTACTATGAAACTCCATACAATCAATGAAGCGGATCTCAAAGGCAAGAGAGTTCTTATCCGCGTCGATTTCAACTGCCCGGTAAAAGATGGCAAGGTTACTGATCCTACCAGGATTCTTGCAGCTCTTCCGACTATCAACTATATTCTCGGCCAGGGGGCAAGCCTTGTTGTCATGTGCCACTTCGGAAGGCCAAAGGGAGAAAAGAAGCCTGAATTCTCGCTTGCAACAGTAAAGCAGGAGTTTGAGAAGCAGCTTGGAAGGCCTGTAACCCTTGCTCCGGATGTTATCGGGGACGAGGTCGAGAAGCTTGCTGCAGCTCTTAAGCCCGGTGAGGTTCTTATGCTTGAGAATGTCCGCTTCTACAAGGAAGAGGAAAAGAACGATCCTGAGTTTGCAAAGAAGCTTGCAAAGCTTGGCGACGTATATTGCAACGATGCATTTGGAACCGCACACCGCGCACATGCTTCCACAGAAGGCGTTGCCCATTATCTTCCCTCTTATGCAGGATTCCTTATCGAGAAGGAAGTCAAGTTCATGGCTCCGCTGCTTGAGAATCCCGACCATCCGTTTGTTGCAATCATCGGCGGAAGCAAGGTTTCCAGCAAGATAAGCGTTCTTGAGTCTCTTTCCAAGACCTGCGATACGATCGTGATCGGCGGCGGAATGGCTTATACATTCCTCAAGGTTCAGGGACATGAGATCGGCAAGAGCCTTGTCGAGGATGATTTCCTTGAAACAGCTAAGCATTTCCTTGCAACCACAAAGGAAAAGGGCGTGAAGGTTATTCTTCCTGTCGATCATGTATGTGCTGCAGAGTTTGCTGAAGATGCAGCTCCTGTTGCTGTCGATAAAGTAGATATCCCCGCAGATCTGATGGGAATGGATATCGGACCTAAGACTGTTGAGCTGATTGTTGCCGAGCTCAAGAATGCAAAGAGCGTCGTGTGGAACGGCCCGATGGGCGTGTTTGAGTTTGCATCCTTTGCAAAGGGTACCGAGGCTGTTGCCAGAGCTCTTGCAGCTAGCGATGCAACCAGCGTCGTAGGTGGTGGCGACAGTGTTGCCGCAATCAACAAGTTTGGTTTGGCTGACAAGATCAGCCATGTTTCTACCGGTGGTGGAGCATCCCTCGAATTCCTTGAAGGAAAAACACTTCCTGGAATCAAGGCTTTGGAGAAATAAGATGAGAAAAGCATATATTGCAGGAAACTGGAAGATGAACCTTACTCCGAGCGAAGGCGCCGCATACGCCTCCGCTCTAAAGAAGGCATGCGAGCAGGCCGGTGCTGATGTCAAGATCATGATCGCTCCTTCCTTTGTTTCCATCCCCGCCGTGCTTGAGGCTGTAAAGGGTTCTCAGATCATTGTTGCAGCTCAGAACATGGCCGATCATAAGAGTGGAGCATACACCGGAGAGGTTTCTCCTCTGATGCTGCTCGATCTTGGTGTTAAGACCGTTATTCTTGGCCACAGCGAGAGAAGGCAGTACTACGGGGAGACAAACGAGAGCATTAACAAGAAGATCCTTCTTGCTCTCGAGCTTGGAATGGATGTGGTCTACTGCGTCGGTGAAACCTTGGAAGAAAGGGAAGCTGGCAAGCTTGAGGAAATCCTTTCAGCTCAGCTTGCAGTGGGGCTCAAGGATGTTGCACCCCAGGATATGTCCCGCATCACGATAGCTTACGAGCCTGTGTGGGCCATCGGTACCGGAAAGACCGCAACACCTGAGGATGCAGACGATGCGCATTGCTTTATCAGAAAAACTGTAGCGTCTTTGTACTCAAAAGATATTGCAGAAAAACTGATTATACAGTATGGTGGTTCTGTTAAGGCAGGCAATGTTAAAGCTTTGATGGCTAAAGAGAACATAGATGGTGCTCTTGTCGGTGGAGCTTCCCTTTCAGTGGAACAGTTCCTGCCCATAATAACCTATAACAAATAACTTTCGGAGTTAAGAGAATGGGAATTTTGAGTATCATCCTTACGGTGCTGTTCATCATTGTATCGCTTCTTCTGATTTTCCTTGTTGCGATCCAGGATGAGAACAGTGTTGGACTTGGCGGTATCTTCGGAGGATCGAGCGATTCTGCTTTCGGCAGCAACTCATCAAGCTTCCTTACGAAGGCTACGACGATTCTTGCCATCGCCTTCATGGTGTTGGCGCTCGGTGTGGCTCTTCTGAATAAGGGAACGGGTGAGGACCTCACGGCAAAAGCCGGTGTTGTCCAGACCGAAGCCGGAACTAACTGGCTCGAATCCGAGGAAACGGTTACAGAGTAAGTCCTATTTGTTTCATGAGCCGACCTTGCCGATAATCCAGGGTCGGCTTATCTTTTATAAAAGGGGGAATAGCGATGAACGTTGCAATTGTTTACGCAGGCAACTCCAGAGAAGATAAAAAGCTTCTTGAGATTTCTAAAAGCCTTTCAAAGGGACTTGGTGCGCAAGGACATGTAGTCAGCATTTTCAATGCATGGACGGATACCGATGCACGTTTGACTTATTTTGATTTTGTCGTCGTCGGAAGCTGTTCGACTGGATTTTTTTCAGCAAAGATAAACGATCAGCTGAAGAAGTTCCTCCGGGAGTGCCCTGGAGCTTCCGGCAAAAGAAGCTTTGCCTTTGTTACTCCGGCACTGCGTGGAAACAGGACACTTTTGAATCTGATGAAGATAATGGAAGCGGAAGGCATGATGCTTTCTGTTTCGCAAGTCATAAAGAATGCAAATGAAGCGGAAGCGATCGGAAAGCATCTGATTGTGGAAAGGAAATAAGGATTATGAAGAGAAAAGTATTGATTTTGATTACAATTCTGGCCTTGGCTTTTTCGGAGGTTTTTGCGGCCCAGCTTGTCGGATCTCCTGCAGCTACCGTGAATCTGATAAGAAACAAGGCTATTTCCAATACAGAAGTGGACGAGGCTCTCAAGCAGTATCAGGATGCCGGGATGAATATCGACAGGGCGCAGGTGCTTGATGTGCTGATCAATGACGAGGTCTTCCTCCAGGGGGCGGAACGGGATGGAATCAACATTACCGATGCTCAGGTGGAATCTGCTTTGAAGCAGACTAGGGCTTCTTTCGAGCAGCAGGTCGGGCAGAGCCTTACTGACGAGCAGTTTGCGCAAATCATTCTTGAGCAGACCGGCATGGATCTGGATGGCTATAAGCAGGCTCTTAAAGAGCAGCTGATAGTCAATCAATATCTTATGCTCAAGAAGGGAGCAGAGCTTGAAGCGATGGATTTCACCCCGTCGAAGACCGAGGTTGAGAACTATTATCGGAAGAACAAGCAGAGCTTCTATTCCCCAGAGAATGTTAAGCTTGCGCATGTTTTCAAGCAGAAGACCGGAGATGAGGCTGCTGATAAAAAGAATGCGGCATTGATGGTGGAGCTTGCTTCGGACATAAAGAGCGGAAAGACAACATTCGAGCAGGCTGTCGTCGATTATACGGATGATGCGGACAGCAAGAACGTCGGAGGAGATATCGGTTGGCTTACAATCGACAATCAGACTGCACGTCTCGGCTTTGGGGAGGATTTTGTCGATACTGTCGTTTCCATGAAAGCAGGCGAGATTTCACCTATGCTGGAAAGCAATGTCGGCTATCACATTGTCAAGATAAGCGTGCACAACGATGGAAAGCTTCTGAATATAGACGATCCTGTCAGCCCTGTCGATACTGCAACTGTGCGTGATTATATTACTGCTCTTCTTGCCAATCAGAAAATGCAGACAGCCACTAACAATGCGCTCAATAGTCTGATCAACGAGCTAAGAGGTCAGGCGAGGATCAGGATTTACTGATGAATACGAGTTTTAGAACACAGGCAAGGCAGATTGCCGTATCGACCCTTTACAGCTTTGATTTCAATAACCAGCTTGATGATGCGGTGGATCTGTCGGTTTTTCCGGGAATGAGCGAGGAGGAAATGGCCGCACTCGATGAGGAAGTGGTCCTTTTTGCGCGCTATCTTGTCTTGGGCACGCTTGAGAACAGGAAGCATATTGATTCTCTTATCGCAAAATATGCCATAAATCGTCCTCTTGAGAAGATCGATTATGTCGACAGGAATATCCTGCGCATCTCATTTTTCCAGATTGAGAATCTCAAGGACACTCACCCGACAATAATCATAGACCAGGCAGTTAAGCTTTCACAAAGCCTTTCAAACGATGTTTCCTATCGTTTCATAAATGGGATATTGGATGCTTTTGTAAAGGATGGTAGACGTGATACAGCTGAAGAACAGGCATGAAATCGAGATGATCAGATCAAGCGGACAGCTTTTGCATGAGCTGTTTGACGAGCTTGATGGCAAGATCTCAAGCGGGATGAGCACCTATGATGTGGACAAGGTCTGTCATGATTTCATAAAACGCCACCATGCAGGAGCCCCTTGTCTGGGATATTGCGGCTATCCGGCTGCAACCTGTGTGAGTGTCAATGATACGGTAATCCATGGCATTCCTTCAAAAAAAATCATTTTGAAGGATGGGGATATCGTGAGTGTAGATATCACTCTCGACAGGGACGGCTATGTTTCGGACAGTACACACACATATGAAATAGGCAAGGTGTCCGAGGATGTCCATAAGCTCAATATGGCTACAAACAAGGCGCTTTATCTTGCAATCGAGGCTGCTGGCAAGCCTAATGCAAGGGTGCATGATATTGCGGCAGCGGTGGAAGGATACATAAAGCCTTTTGGCTATGGCATAGTAAGGGATTATTGCGGGCACGGGGTCGGTTTTGAAATCCACGAAGATCCGCTTGTCTATAATTATGTTTCCCTGAGGAATCCCAACCCGAAGCTCAGGGAAGGAATGGTTATTGCCATTGAGCCCATGATCAACATGGGAACATATAAGATCATCACGCTTGATGACGGATGGACTGTAAAGACTGCGGATGGAAAACCCGCTTGCCACTGGGAACATACGGTCGCCATTACCGAGAACGGCGCCGAGATAATGACGTGAGGAGGTAGTGTGAGTAAGGAATTCAGTACTTGTGACATGATACGCGATGCGGCTTTGAAGCTCGTCAGGAAAATGCATATTGAGGATGGTTTTGTTCCTGATATCATCTATGACAGTCTCCGTGGAGGCGCTTATATGGCAAACGTCATGAGCGAGTATTACAAACTCATGGCAATGAAGGCTGACAAGGCACCGGTATTCTATGCCGCCGTTGTAGCAAGGAGCTACGGGGAGCTTAGAGAGCATTCAAATCATGTTGACATCGACGGATGGACGGTGAGCCCTTCAGCTTTGAAACCAGGGATGAAGGTCCTGATAGTAGATGACATATTCGATACGGGAATGACTGTTAACGCACTTGTTGAGACGGTGATGAAAGCTGGAATTCCTCGTGAGGATATAAAGGTGGCTGTATACGATTACAAGGTTCCCTTGTATAAAGGCGAGGATGAGAAGCTTCCGATTCAGCCAGACTACTGGTGCCGCAAGCATGTTTTGAAGCGCCCCGAGGATTCAAGATGGATACACTATACCTGTCATGAATTCATCGGCCTTACACATGATGAGATAGATGAAGTGTTCAAGGATGAGGAAGTCAGGAAGATCCTGCACGAAATACTTGAATAATGTAAAGGGCTGGAATGAGATGAATTCTCAAAACCGGGAGTGTAATTCGTTTTGTGGACATTTCCTCTCAGCTAGTTGGAAGAAGGGAAATAATCTGTAGCTGAGGCAGCAGACTGCAACCTTTTGCCAGCCATCAGAAGTATAGATGCATGCAGAGGCGCTGTCAACGAATATC
>CASGDQ010000047.1 GCA_949300325.1 uncultured Spirochaetales bacterium | reverse complement strand
TTCTATGGAGCTGCGGGAATCAACACCTACTTCAATTACGACAATATCCAAGGAAAGACGAAAGTCCTGCCGCAAGCGACAGTCGGAATGAAATGGTCTGCGCTATGACAGCAAGAGGCTTGGACATTTTTCCGGCCCATGCTATGAGCTAAGCATAGAAATTAATAGTTTAAACAATTAAATTATTTTACCGAAAAAGATTATAGGAAGATATATTGACAAGTATACGCAAAGGTCATATACTCATGGCATGAGCTCTGGAAAAGCTTATGTAGGTCGGACTTGAAATCCGACCTTTTTATTTGCAAAAGACAAGTGCAATTGTACAATCAAAATATGAAGAAAACCATTCTATTTCTTATTGCGCTGTTTCTCATAGTTTTTCCAGCCTTTTCTGGTATGGACGCATACATGATACCACTCTCTTCGGATATCTATAAGGATATGGATGCTCTCTATCTGATAAGCGGCGAGGGCATTCCCTCCTTTTCCAGACCGTGGTCCTCAGCAGAAGCTAACATCATCTTCTCACGCATAGATAAAAGCAAGCTTGATGAAAACGGCATCATGCTTTACAGCCATGTTGAAAAAGAGCTTAAAGAAATGGAGCCCAGATGGAGATTCTCCGATGGCTTCGGGCTCGGAGCTGAAATCGAGAGCAATTTCGAATACTACGGGCACACCAACGGAGAAGACTTTGTGATAGACGACGACTGGGTATACAGCTACGAGGACAGGAAGCCATTCTTGAAAGCAGGCCTTGAGTTTTCTGTAAAGGACTTCTTCTACACCTATGCCGACCTGCAGTACACGATGGGACGCTATCAGGGAGAAGGGGCTGTCAAATACGATCCGGATATAGATTTTCCATACGGAATCGGAGCGATAGTCGGAAAGGACGATGATGTGACAATAGTCAAGGAAAGCAGGCAGTACTATCAGAGCCACAGCATCAATCTTCCGATTGCCAGCAAGGATTTCGAATTCGACTGGCCGAAGCGGGCCCTCATTTCTCTCGGAGGAAAAAACTGGAACTTCACATTCGGACGGGACAAGATAAGCTGGGGAGAGAGCATAATCGGAAATTTCATCATAGACGATCATGTGCAGTATCATGACATGACTCGCCTGGCTTTCTTTACAGACATGTTCAAATATGAATGGACAAACCTCTTTTTTGAGACGCTTCTCCATCCTGAAAGCGGAGATGCCGGAAAAGAAAGGGAGATAAGGATGCTGATCGCACACCGCCTGGAATTCAGGCCGTCCAGCTGGATAAATCTTGCCATAAGCGAGAACGTGATGTACCGCGCCCCGACGCTGAATTTAAAATACCTCAATCCAGCATTCATCCTCCATAATCTCAATAACGCATCGATGTTCAATGCGATTGCCCAGGCGGAACTGACCATCCAGCCGGTAAAAGGCTTGAAGATATACGGGCAGTTCGTGCTCGACCAGGCAAGAGCCCCGAACGAAGGGGACTCGCAAGCCGATGCATGGGGCGTGCTTGCAGGAATCGGCTACACTTCAATGATGAAGAAAGGATATCTTTCCAGCGGAATCGAATTCGCCTACACCACCCCGCTTTTATACCGCCGGCACACGGTCGACTTTCTGATGTACCAAAGGTCCTTCACCTATGATCTGGACGGAAGCACGATGAAGCTGTACTATATAGGCTTCCCATACGGCGGAGATGCAATCGTGCTGAAAGGTAATCTTTATTACAGGATGCCTGGGATTTTCGAGACGGGAATATCCATAGAGGGGATGCTCCACGGGGAAATGGACATGTTCAAGAGCCATAACAGCGGAAATGACAACAACGAGAACACCGACATAAAGGACAGTACCCCGTATGGAAATAGGATATTGGAGAGCCTGAAAGTAAGCCTATACGGAAAATACGAATTCCCAAAATGGTGGAAGGAGATGGATATGTACGCCTTTGCCCAGATCTCGTTTTTCGGCCGTGATTATTATGAAAAAACCACTGGATGTGCAACCGAAAAGGAAGCCGACATCCAGTGGGTTCTCGGTCTTGGAATAAAAATCTGACCTAGATGTAGTAGCTGACACCTATCGAGAACTGGAAGTCGGAAGCATTCTGGCCTTTCAGGTTCTCGTAATTTATGATATTCACAAAATCAGCTTTGGCATAGAAATTGAGGTCCTCGTAAAGAGTGATGCCTCCCTGCAAGGACAAGAGTATCGTATGGCTGACAGCGTTCTTCGTACTTGGATTCCTTAAGAAGCTTCCCGAGGAAGGCGGATTTGACGAAGGCGCGCTCGGGTCCTCGGCAGATCCGGGCACGACTTCTTTCCAACGGGTGAACATGTCATAACAGCCATGAGCCATGTACATGATGGTCCCATCCACATACCAGGAGCCATACACCTTGTAGCCCGCGTTGAGGTTGGCTACAATCGCATCGTTGCCGTACCTGTAGCCGAGGAAGTCGAGATCGTAGTTCGCCCTGCCGGAATTTGCGAATTCAGGATTGGCTACTATGAAATTGATGCCATATTCTTTGGAGCCATAAGTTTCCCCATCATCTCTAAGATAAAGCCATGGATCTGTATAGACTCCTTCCAGAGAGGCATAGAACATGCCCTTGCCTACAGCCCAGGATGTCTTTGCTCCAAGCTGATATCCGGCAGCTGAAGGAGGCCCTGCTTTATTTATATCAAACTCGCCAGGGAGCCTGAACTCGTCGATCACCACCGCTCCATAGATGTTGAGATGGTCTATCGGCGTGTAGTCGATTTCAAAAGACAGAAGCGAATTGGCATTCGAACGGATATAGTAATTATGGAATATGGCAGTGGGGCTGAGGACCATGAAATCGAATTCCCCATTATCTGACTGATACATAATAGACTCAGTCAGTGCCATATTGATCTTATTGATTATCCTCCATTCAAGACGATGAGCAATGAACATCTTAAGTCCGGTACGCTTTTCCGTCATACTAAAATAAGGATCAAAAAAATGTTCCGGAACTTCTTCAATAACATTACCATATTCATCATAAATCTTATCACCTATATAATTATTCGGATGCAGGAAGGATGACATGCTGAATGTGTACTTGAAGCTGTTTGAAAATGCCGTAAAGCGGGCATTATTGTGATAAGGTACCTGATCGCCAACTGTGAGGTTTCCCGATACACCCGGCCCCCAGCTGAGCTTGTCGCGCCCGATCGATATGTTCCACCACGGGCCTCCGATGCTTCCGAATGCCCGGTAAGGGATGTTGAGGTTGAGATCGGACATCTGAGTGGGAGGAACAAACAAAATATTGGTGGTGTAATATGACGGATTATAAATTACCTCTTTTGTTAAATTATCAGTCCCGTCGCAAAGGCTCAGGAGGGATCTATTAACTCCAAATGAGAAAGAGGAATAGCCATAAATGTTGTTCCCGATCCAGGTCTCCAGCGGGAATGCAAGAAGAGGCTCAGGGATGTTCCAATCCCCGAATTTCCCCCAGTTGGCCCAGAGGTCGGGATTTGTGAAATCATCCTTATTTGTATGCACATGGAAATCCCCTCGAACCTCCATGCCGATATCAAGCCCGAAAATGTCATCGGGATTCAGACGCGGCGAATGACCAAGCTCTGAGGCAATATAGTCGTAAACCGCCTTCTCGGATTGATCGAGTTTCGAGACATCGATCCTTTTGAGCATCATATCAAGCTCAGCCGCCGACCATGGCCCGGTCGTGGACGGAAGTGCAAGACCCGTAGATATATACAGGTATTCCATCGCGTCATATACAGGGCTGTCTACAGGATATATCTCCTGCCTGTTGGACTCCGTAACAACGGAGAATGCCGGCATCAGGCAGAAAAGCACTAACAGAATTGCGATAGCCTTTTTCATTACTCACCTCTCTATTTTAATACTACATACATAATCAAAGTTGTCAAATTCAAAAACGCAATCCAATACAAATTGAGCTTTCCCAATTATTGTTTTATCCTTATATCGTATGAAAAAATTTGTTTTAGGCATACTGCTGACAATTGTATCATTAGCAGCCATAAATGCAGGAAACCAGAAAATATACACTCAAGCAGACAAGCAATGGCAAATCGTCAATCATCTCTGCCACTCAGCAGGGGTTTCCGGTCCATCGGTAATCACTCCGATTTCCACAGAAGAGCTCAAAACAGCCTTAAAAAGAATTGATGAGAAAAAGCTTAGCGATGACGAAAAAGAGCTTTATGCAATGATTGAAAGGCAATTGGATGATAGCCCTTACATATTCAAAGGAGATGGAGGAAGCTTTTATTTTGATGCGCCAGTATCTTTTTATGCATACGGGCAAACATCAACAAAAGGAGAGGCAGTACGCGATCTTGATTGGGTCATAATGGATTACCGCTCCAGACCGGATATGGTTTCATTAGTTGCAGAAGTCGGACTGTATGACACCCTTTACGGCAAAATAGACTGGGGCATAAAGCCGATCATGGATGATTCCGGCTGGAACAAAGGTTTCTATACTTCATTCAACGGTGATACGCTATCCGATGCATCGCCGAAAGAAGCATACATAAGCCTTGGAAACAATTTCATCAGTTTCATACTCGGCCGGAGCCGGATGAATTACGGCAGCGGCTATTCCGGCAATATGTTCATAGGCGACAATTTCGATTATCAGGAAATGGTGAAGTTTTCTTTCTTCAATAAATACTACACCGGATCCATCTCACTCACGCATTTCGACCAGCAGGCTGATGGAGATGACAGCATGGATTTTGTGTCCTCAACATTCTCAAACAAGCACCAGATAAGGCTTGCAAATACACACTCGGTCACTCTATTCAACAGGCTTTCCATTTCATTCATGCTCGGGACCATGCTGCAGACGGACTCAGCATTTGATTTCAGGATGTTCAACCCGTTCATGTATTTTCACAACATGAACAACTTCACTAAAGACACGATCTTCGAGGCAAATAATTTTGTAACGCTGGACATTGCATATACCTTCCTTCCCCACTGGACCATCACTGGACAAGCCATAGTCGATCAAGCCCAGACAAAAGGAGAAATAGAATATTTTGATTACCATGGCAATCTCGAGCCAAACGCATGGGGAGCGCTTCTAAATTTAAGCTATTCGGATATTATCGGCAATGGCCTGCTCAATGTCTATTTAGAAGGGGCCTATACCAGCCCTGCCCTATACTTGAATACAAAATACATCGACGAAAACGGCAATGTCTATGAGCACAATACAAAAGTGGACAACAGCATAGGCAACAAATACACATGGAACCAGGATCTTATTGTCGGATATTGGAGAAAAAAAGGAGTGCATGACATCAGCTACTCAGGATACAAGCATGGACCGGATTCTGCTGTACTCTGTCTAGGAGCCACTTATCAGATCCCAACTGGACTGACCTTGAAGACTGAGTTTCTTTATAAGGCGCACGGGACGCATGGAATCGCATATTACGAAAGCCAAGATCCCACATTCGTGGATCTGATGGGAAAAGAAAACATAAACAAATGGTCTCTTTTGGGGGAAATCATTGAACATACCTTGCAATGCACCATTGAATGCGAGTATATCGCATATGATGGTGTCGAATTATATGGCGGCATAGGATTTGTAAATAAGTGGAATTATCGAAATGTCACAGGCCAGACCTTCTCCGATATGCAAGTCGCTTTCGGAATTAAGATCAAACCTGGGGAAATAATCAAATCATTTGTGTGATACATACATATATATCCCCATGTTTTATATTGTTGGCCGATTATGAAATTGACAACGCAGAAGCATAAATGCTAATCTTTCATAAGTCTTGCATTTAAGACATACTCATTGATTCATAAAGGAAAATAAGATGGCAGCGGACGATAAAACACTGGAATTCGACAAATCTAAGAAAAAGGCGCCAAAGAACAAGAAAAGCATCGGCTGGATAATCGGCGTCATCGTTCTTATCTTGATTTCCATCACATTCATCCTTCCGGCGACGATGTTCACCCCCAATGCAGGGGATATCGTGTTCGGAAGCTACAACAAAGAAAAGATTTCTTATATGGACACCTATTTCCAGAGGCAGCTGAACAATGTGGCAGCCCAATACCAGGGCGATGCGAACTCTTTTGAGGGAGCGTTCACTGTATGGAACCAGGCGTTCCTTTCCACAGCGCTCAATATCGCACTCAATCAGGAAGCCAAGAAGGCTGGAATCAAGGCCGCCGACGAATGGGTCGACATGGCCATAATAAACAGCGGCGTCTACAACGGGGAAGACGGCTCTTTCAGTGCGGACATCTACAACAGCACCTCCAACTATGACAAATCCCAGGTAAGAGATTTCATGGAGCGCACCGTTCCTGCAAGCATGGTCGCAAGCGACATCGCAGGGGTAAATAGCTCCAAGGGCGAAATAGCTGCCGTGCAGAAGATCGCCTCCCAGGCCAGAAGTTTCGAGTATGTGGTGATCGACCGCAGCTCCTACCCTGACGAGCTTGCTGCAGAATATGCAAACAACAATCCCCAGCCATTCATGCAGATCGGCGTCAATTGCATAACGGTTGCAACCGAGACGGAAGCAAATACGATCCTCTCTGAAATCCAGAGCGGGGCAAAGACCTTCCAGGAAGCGGCTGCAGAAAGCTCAATAGACAGCTATAAGGAAAGCAATGGCGCTAGGGGAAGCGTGATGTTCTCAACGCTCGAGAACGAGACGCTCAACGCAGAGGATGCAAACAAGGTCTTCTCCACCTCTGTTGGAGAAATCGCAGGACCTATCCACACCACAGCGGGCTACGTGCTTTACGAAGTGACCGAGGCCCCGGCCATGGCGGACCTTGCGGATGAAGCAGTGCTCTCCACCATAAAGAGCCGCATCGCAAGCGACAGCGGAGACATAATGAGCACATATCTTTCCGATCAGGCACAGATCTTCCAGGACAGGATTGCAGGCGGAGAGAACTTCTACGATCTTGCTGATGAATACGGCTATGAGATTGTGGATGTTGCGGCTACAACACCAAACCCGGCCTCCTTCCCTCTCTTCTCATCCTTTGCAAGCACGGATCCGATGGGATATCTTTATTATGCGACCTACATGGATCCAAGCCTCAACAACAGCCTTTATGAGAGCGAGGAGGATGTGATCCTGCCCACAGCGGACGTATCGGGAGCGAAGATCATCGTAAAGACAGGAGCAAAGACTGAAAACACATCCACCTCCTCTTTGATCTCCACAATCTATCCTACCCTCCAGAGGGAGATGTCGCTTTCCGACATGCAGAACGGGATCCTTGCAAACGATGCGGCGTTTGAAAACAATTTCTATTCCGTATTCTTTTCAAGGATTCTTGGAAATACCTCAAGCAACTAAAAGAAATCAATCAATATCAAGGCGGATGCAAAAAAGCATCTGCCTTTTTTTAATAACTGGAAAAACCCTTTATCTGCACGCTCTTGAAATAAAACGGCTTGCCAGGCGATGTCTTCAGTCTTTGCAGAGAGTCTTGAAGAAATGAAAAGATGTTGTCCGGGTTATCGATCCTGCCAAGCTTATTCAACACACTCTCCATTTCAGCAAGGCCGTCATCTATGAATACCTGATATTCATATGAGAGCGCAGGAGCATGTTCAATACAGGGAAGCAGCATCCGCGTAAAAGTCATATAGCTCTCAATCGCTTTGAGGCGGAGGTTTTTAACGAGATCCTCTTTTTCAAGTTTCCGGTTCTTCTTAAGAATCTTGGCATATTCTCTGCATTTGATATCCTGGCCATAAGGACAAGAAAGCTTTTCTTCATCTATTTTTCCAATCTTATCTATAAACCCAGATTTGAATTCAATAAATATCACAGTATTCCTTTTTGCATCAAATCTGATTGAATCCGTGCTTGTGGGAGGATTTGTTGGATAACCATAAACCCGCAATGAGATCGCATCGAAATCAAATTCAAAAAAGGAGGACTTGACCTTATTCTGGGAAAGCTCGCCTACCGGTTTTTTATTGTTAGAAAATTCCCTATCAAAGTAATCGATTATCTGCTGCATCAAATCCTTATTCCTCAGCGGTTCCATCAAGGCTGTCATAAAGGTTCTTCATCTCAGAAAGATACTTCACATGATCTGAATATATCCTGTTCATGCAAGAGCTGACATCCTCATGCGTTACAAGAGAATCTTCAAGCCTCACTGTCTGATAAAAGCTGCTTTGGTCCGATAACCCATGCTTTTTTGACATCGCATCGAGAGCCAGGACAAGATTCGCACTCTGGGTTGTAAGCACTATGCGGCATCCGATATTGCTGGCTAAAAGCACAATGATTTCAGCAATAGTATTGATCCACTCCGGGTGAAGATGCGTCTCCGGTTCATCAAGGATAAGCAATGTCTCCTCAGTTATCTTACCCATTGAAATCAGCATTTTCAGCAGCGAAAACAGCTTGGATCCGGCAGCAAGATTGCCATAGCCGAGCTTCTTGCCATCTTTGACATAATGCAAGCCATAATAATCGGATTCAAATCTTCCGGGAAGAACCCCATCCATGATCCCTGATATTTCTTTATATCTCCCATCAAGGGCCATCCTGTCGAATATCGAAATATCCTTGCCGATATTCTTCAACTCGTTTACAAGCTTTTCCCTATGCGTCCAAGCCCTGGAATATAAGGAGATGAAAGCGGCATTATCCTTTGTCTTCTCATTTTCAAGAACAAATGGATCATCGATGAAAAATACATTTTTGAAAGGATTGAGATAATATCCGACCTTGTCCGCCCGTCCACCTTCTTTAGAAAAACAAATATCGTAATAGGCAACATCCTCACCTGATAGCCTGATCCGCCCCTCCTGTATTTCCGGATGAAAAACCGGCAGGATCTGAGAAGAGAACTCGGCATCCAAAGTCTCTATGATGGATTGCCGTATATAATTGCGCAGCTCATAAACAGGTGAATGCAGCTCCTCTTTTATCTTTTCAAGATATTCCAAGGCCTTGTTTATCCTAAGCCCATCGCCTTTTCCAGTATCATAGAAGAAAGATTCTTCATAGAATGAATCTGCTGGAAGATGCTTTTGCTCTTCATATTTCATATCCCTTATCTGCTCTTCCAACAGCCTTATAAAAGAATCGATATCAGCAATCGACGCAACATCAATGTCAGCGTGGCAGAGAGAACACAATTCCTTATTGTTTTCTGTGCTGCAGATGGCATAGCCTTCTTTTTTCAATATCGATGCAACCTTATTAAATCCTTTCCTTAAATGATTTTTGAAGTCAGAATCAAATTTTGCTTCAATATCTGCTGTTCCTTCCACCAAGGAATAAAGAGCCTTGCCGACGGTCGTCTTGCCAGAATCATTCTTTCCTGTAATGACAGTAAGCCCGTCGATAGCAATTTCCGACTTCTTGATCAAGCCTATATTCTCGAGAAAAAGCGAGAGTTTTAGCATCATCAATCCCCCAAAAGAACATATGTACAAATAATAATATAGGAAACCGGATGCTTGCTCATCAAATATCATGCAAAAAGCAATAAAAAAAGAGAAACAATATAACTAAAAGCATCCATTGATGCTATAATCCAGCCTAGGGCGGGCGATGAAAAAGTTTCTGGGAACCATATTCATTTTCTCATTTGCATGCATGTGCATATTCCCCTCTCCGGTATCGGTTGAAGGAGGGATAGCCTTACATGATTCAAGCTTGTACGACATGCTTGCAGAAGGAAGCGTGAAAATATCCTATGGCAGTTTTGAAATCGGGGTGAATGCAGGAAGCGGCAAGTATATGAACATTGCGGCACGATACACCTGTGACATATCCGATTACTTTCTCTTAAAGACCGACATGCACCTGTCCCATACGTTCTCAAGC
>CASGDQ010000046.1 GCA_949300325.1 uncultured Spirochaetales bacterium | reverse complement strand
TGAGAAATCCCAATCAAAGAAGAAAATAGAGAAGATGAAAAGGAAAAAGGATACCTTCGAATTCTCCCACACGCTCTCAGCCATAATCGGGGATCTGCTTAAAACCGGTTTTTCCATACGGGACTTCTATTCAGACGAGGCTGGAGCAGAATCTGTTGACTCATTCGTATATGATAGCTTCCTGGCTTTCTGCTGCATCAAGGAAGACGGATGCATCTTCCGTCGTCTGTAAGGATGACCGCTTCCAGATCTTCTGCCACACATAATTCGACAGCCTTCTCTAAGCCAAGGGCGAAGCAGGCTGTCGCATATGCATCTGCCTTTGCAGCATCCTCGCTTATGATGCTTACCGAGGCGATATCGGTTTCTACCGGATAGCCGGTCTCGGACGAAAGGATATGGGAATACTTTTTCCCATCCTCATCCTCTATGAAACGCTCATAAGCGCCGCTTGTGACGACTGCCGCATCCGATACATGAACTGTGGTAAAATATCCCCCGCGCTCAAAGGAAGGATCCTGCAATCCGATTGTCCAATCCTCTCCTCTGCTCTTTTTGCCAATGACATATACATTCCCGCCAAGATTTATTATGGCCTTTTTCACTCCCTTTGAAGAAAGGAAATCCGCAACTCTGCGGCTTATCCAGCCTTTTGCAATCCCTCCGAGATCTATTTCCATGCCCTCGACGAGAAAAGAGACAGTCTTTTCCTCTTCATCAAGAACCACTGCATTCCAATCAAGCAGACCAAGGACCTCTAAAATCTCTTCCTGTTGCGGGAACCGGGCAGCCTCGGTCCCGATCCCCCAAAGGCTCACAAGCGGACCTATGGCATAATTGAAAGCCCCCGAGGTCGCCACGGTATACATGCGGGCCTGCTCGAGGATCTCAAAAAGCTCATCCGAGACCTTTACCGGATGCAAAAAGGCCTCCCTGTTCACCTTATAAAGCTCCCCCTGCTCATCATAGCGGGAAAAGATCTTCTCGTAATGGGAAATAAGGCCAAAAGCCTCAAGAGACGCCTCATGAGCCTTTTTATCATAAGTGGTTATCGTACATATGGTCGATAAAAGTATCTCGTTCTCCACATATGGCTTTTTCTCACAGGAAGTGAAAAGAAAGACAAAGAGGAAGAATGATAAAAGCAGTTTTCTCATCGTCCATCATCAAAGGATGAGAGGATCCTGCTTAATCTCTCGATTCCGGGATCGAATACTTCAATCAAAACGCCATCATCCTGGAAAAACCCTTCCCTCTCCAAAGAAGAAAGAATGAACGCAGACAATAAGAAATCATCTTCACGCAAGCCGGGAACGGCCACGGTTTCAACAACTTCCCCTTTTTTGAGAATATCCGCAGCACCATTTCTGCTGAGGATTGCAAGACGGGCATCTTCAGCATAGCCGGAGGTTTTTTCCGTACATCTTACGAGGTCGGATATCGCAACAGCCTCGGATGAATGCCTTGCAAATGCTGGACCGTCAAAAGCCTCAATCAGGTCTGTGAATATGAAAGGCCGAGGAGAAAGGAACGAGGCAAGATCGAGGTATGATGATCCGACCGGATTGAAAGATAAGGAAAAAGAAGACATATGGATGCACTTGATATTCGAATGCGCCGAAAGCGCATCTGTAAGTTTTTCCTCATCAACGCAGCTCATCGCAGTCGTTGAATAAAATCGTACTCCGGCTTTGCCCTCTTCCACGCTTATGGCGCTGTTTGCATCGAGGATGCATAGATCCGGATCGAACATGATCTCCTGCTCAACCATGTCCTCCACGACAAAAGAACCTATAAAATCCTTTCCAAGCCCGCAGATGAACGTCGGGTAAACCCCGTATTTTCTTAGGGCGCGGGCAAGATTATAAGAGTAGCTTCTTATTTCCTTATGATACCTGCCGTCTTCATCAAGCACAAAGCTGACGACGGCGTCTCCGAATACTGTGATCATGCTTTGATGATAGCTTGAAGTGCATGGCTGGCACAAGGTATAATTCCTCCATGCAGATAAAGAAAGTCGATTGGATAAACCGTCCTGGAAAAGTCAAGATCACCGCACACACCCTTTCTTTCTGTTCGACCGGCATCCATAAGGCGCTCTATACGATAGGAGAAAGCGGATGCCTCGAGCTGGAATACGAGGGAAATGACATATGCTTCTTCATGCTGCATACCCCATCAGATGAGATCTTTTTCTCTTCAGACAAAATTTATGGAAGCATGTTCGGCCTGTCGTTCAGCTTTCCTGCAGAATTATCCTGCAGGCTGAAAATTGAAAAGGAGCGGGAAAAAATCGTATTCACATCAAAAGAGAAAACTGTGCTTGAAATATCCAATCCTGCATTCCTGGATAGTGCAAGCTTCGGATTCGTCACAGGAAAAGATACCTTAGATGCCTCAATAAGCTTTTTTTAGTCTGTAAAAAAACATCTGTTCATGCTAAAGTGATACAAAATCTAAAGACCCTTTGGAAGGTCCAAGGAGAGAGAATATGGAAAATGAAAAAAACGAGGCCCGTCCCCTCAACTTCCTGGAAAAGATAATTGAGGACGATCTGAAGAACGGCAGGGTGCCTGATGGCAAGATAGTCACCCGTTTTCCACCGGAGCCGAACGGATACCTTCATATAGGACATATCAAGAGCATCTGCATCAATTTCGGTCTGGCTGAAAAATATGGCGGAAGATGCCATCTGCGCCTGGATGACACCAATCCAGCAAAGGAGGAAACCGAATACATCGACTCCATCAAAGAGGATATCAAATGGCTCGGCTTTGATTGGGGCAAATATGAATTCTACGCCTCCGACTACTACGACAAGCTTTACGAAATTGCAATCAATCTCATAAAAGAGGGAAAAGCATATGTCGATGAGCTGAGCGCCGAAGAGATGAAAGAATACCGGGGAAGCCTCACAGAGCCGGGGAAGAACAGCCCTTGGCGCGATAGGTCTGTGGAAGAGAACCTCAGGCTCTTTGAAGAGATGAAAGAAGGCAAATACCCCGAAGGCTCCCTTACCCTGCGTGCTAAGATCGACATGGCCAGCCCGAACATAAACATGAGGGATCCTGCGCTTTACAGGATCAAATACGCCCACCATCCTAGAACAGGCGACAAGTGGTGCATCTATCCCATGTACGATTTCACCCACCCCATCAGCGATGCGATCGAAGGAATCACCCACAGCATCTGCACCCTTGAATTCGAGGATCACCGCCCTGCTTATGACTGGGCCTGCTCTATCGACGGGATAGAACACACTCCTCATCAATACGAATTTGCAAGGCTTAACATAAACTATCTTCTTATGAGCAAAAGAAAGCTTCTTTATCTTGTAAACAACCATCTGGTATCCGGCTGGGACGATCCGAGGATGCCAACAATAAGCGGAGTCAGGAGAAGAGGCTATTCGCCGGAAGCGATGAAGGATTTTGTCTCACGTGTCGGTGTTGCAAAGGTCGAGGGCGTGGTCGATTATTCTTTGATGGAGTTCTGCGTCCGCGAGGATCTCAATAAACGGGCAAAGAGGCTCATGGCCGTCCTTGATCCCCTCAAGATTGTAATTGACAACTATCCGGATGACAAGGTGGAATACTTTGAGGCAGAGGACAATCCTGAGGATGAGAATTCCGGAAAACATAAGATCGCCTTCTCCAAGAACCTCTATATCGAAAAGGAGGATTTCATGGAGACTCCTGTAAAGGGCTACCACAGGCTTTATCCTGGAAACGAGATAAGGCTCAAATACGCCTACTACATCAAAGCAGAAAGCGTCGAGAAGGATGAGAATGGAAACATTCTCGCCGTACATTGCACATACGACCCAGAAAGCCGCGGAGGCACAACAGCGGACGGCAGGAAGGTCAAGGGAACCAGCCACTGGGTATCTGCAGACCATGCATTAGCTGCTGAGGTAAGGCAATATGACAAACTGTTCAAAGCAGAATGCCCCGGTGCGGCTACAGGCAACTACCTCGATGATCTCAATCCTGATTCGCTTAAAGTCATTCCGGCAGCCTATATCGAGGAGGAAGGGGCGAAGGCCAAGGTCGGCGACTACCTGCAGTTCATCAGAAACGGCTATTATTGCGTGGATATGAAGGACAGCAGCGCCGAGCATATGGTCTTCAACAGGACCTGCACGCTCAAGGACAGCTGGGCAAAACAAAAGGCCAAGATGGGATTATGATCCATAGGCAAAAAGAAGAGGAACAGACCGCCTGTTCCTCTTTCTTTTTTAAAATTACAATATCAAAAGGGCTTCATTTTTGATTGGAAGCTACATTTTTCTTCAGATGCACCTGAGACAGCAGGACAGCAGAAAACACGAGAATGCATCCAATCATCTCCCGCATGCTCATGCGCTCAGAGAGTATGACAGCTCCACCTACTGCCGCCCACACGCTTTCAAGCGAAAGAGCTAAAGTGGCAAGCGTCGGCTTAACATACTTCTGCCCTACAGTCTGGAGAGTATATGCGATGCCGCAGGAAAATGCCCCGGCATAGAAAATCGGAAGCCAGGATCTTTTCAGCGCGCCGATGCTTGGATCTTCGAACAACCCCATACCGATAAGGCATACAAATGCCGCAGTGAAAAACTGCACCATGGAAAGATCTATTCCATCAAGATCCTTCGCATAATGGTCGATAGCCATGATATGGAAAGCAAAAAGGATTGCACATAATAAAAGATAAGCATCCCCCTTTGAAAGAAAAAGCGATGATGCATCCATGCATAAAAGATACATGCCGAAAATCGCAACTAATGCACATAGCCATATCTTTTTTCCAACCTTCTGGTGAAAAAAGAGGGATATGATCGGAACTATTATTATATAGATCGAGGTTATGAAGCCCGCTTTGCCCGCAGTCGAGTATGATACGCCAATCTGCTGCATCATGGAAGCGGAGGCAAGGAACAGACCGCAGACTGCTCCTGATTTAAAAAGTTTTGCAAGATACTCTTTATCATGGCTTTTAAGGCTTTTATAGGAAAACGGTATTAGGACCACCGCTCCTATAAGCATCCTGATTCCATTGAACGTGAATGGTCCCACAAGATCGGAAGATACGGATTGGGCAACGAAGCTCAATCCCCAAATAAATGAGGTCAGCAATAACAATAAAATGGCGTTTCTTTCTTTCACGAACGCTATTGTAATTATTGCGCAGGCCTTGTTCCATATGTAATAACAACAAAAAAACACAAAAAAACACTTTTCAAGAGCTTTACAAAAAAACCTGCTTGGATATAAAACATGCGCGATGAAAAATATCGATCACGCAATTTCCAGATACAAAGGCCTTTACAGCGGCGAAGCGATTGCAAGAATGCAATCCTTTTATAAAGGATGCGACAGCAAGCTCGAGAAATTCGTAAAGCTTTCAGACTCATCCTGCCCCTCCGGATGCGGGCAATGCTGCAAGCATTATCATCCGTTTGTAAAAAAGGCCGAAGCGCTGTATATAGCAGCCTACATACTCTTTTCAGATGAAAAGGACTTTCTCTCCGCTCTGCTTGAAAAGGATGCAGAGGAAAACTCTTCCTTCTGCCCGCTTTATGATGATGAAAATCCGCATCACTGCAGAATCTATCCTGCACGTCCGCTTACCTGCCGTCTGTTCGGATCCTGCTGCTACACTAAAAAGGACGGATCTCCCGCCCCTTCCCGCTGCCGTTTCAACAGCGAAAAGAAGACACCAGAGATAAAAGAAAAATACAGGATGCACATTCCCCAGATGGAATACTTCGGGATGATGCTTGAGCAGATTAATCCCGATAGCGGAGAAGAGCCGCTTTCAAAAGCGGTTTTAAAGGAGATGGAAAGGCTTTGCCTTGAAGAGATGCTTCAAAAAAACGGAGCATGACAAGAAAGCGGGTCAGGCAGGAAAAAAGCCCATGCAACGCACGGGCTTAAGGCTTATCTGTCTTTATCCTCATCTCCTCTCTTGGCTTTTCTGAAGGTATCATAGCCATAGGGAACCGGGGCTTTTCTCACCCTGGGCCTGCGCTCACCATCCTTCCTATCAAAAGAGGACCTTTCCTCGTCAGAGCCGTAATAACGCTTTGGCCTTTCAGGACGCTCTTTCTTTTCATAATCTCTTCGAGGACGATCTTCACTCTCATAATAGCGGGGACGGTCGTCATAATCCCTTTCCCGCCTCTTATATGAATCGCGATCGGTCCGTGACGGCCTGCGGTCATCCCTGTATCTGTCGGAAAAATCCCTCCTATCATCGCTGCGGAACCGAGGCCGGTCATAATCTTTTCCAGGCTTCTCATCGGAGTAGCCGGTGTAATATCTTCTTTCCTTCTCATAATACGGCCTCTCCGGGCGGTCATCCCTGAATTTGCTCCTGAAGCGGTCCTTATTCTCATAATCCCTTGACCGGTGATCCTCATCCCTTCTAGGACGGAAATCCTTCTTTTCCCTTTGTGGGAAGCTTCTGGCATCCTTACGCTCGCCTCTGCGTCCCTCGCTCTTTTTCACATCCCTTTCTTCTTTTCCCTCTTCCCTTTCGTCGTCAAAGGAAAGGCTCAGCCTCTCTAGGCTGTCATCATCGCTGATCCTTCTCATTTCTTCACCTGTAATTTCTCTTACTTTCTCTAAAACCCAAACCCTCAGGTTCATCCTCTTCTTTGTAAAACCCACATTGCGGATCTCATCCGTTATTTCCCTTATCTTGAACCATGCCTTAAGCCGGTTCTTTGCGAAATTGAACGATGCGAGGTTCTCGCTAAAAATGACACTGCCATTATCACGCAAAAGCCTGTTAAGCTCAAGGAGGTACGAAAAATAATCCTTTTTGACATCGAAATCCTCTGCCTTATGGCTGTTGCTGAAAGACGGGGGATCAAAGATGATGAGATCCCATTTCCTCTTCTCCTCCACACTTTGCTTTATAAACGCTGCGGCATCCATGCAGATTGCAGGATATTTCTCTTCATCCAGAAATCCATTTGCCTTCAGATTATCCGTAGCCCACTGGGTATATACATTGCTCAAATCCACACTGGTAACGCTCTTTGCTCCGCCGGCAGCGGCATAGACGCTGAAAGACCCTGTGTAGGAGAAAAGATTGAGCACATCGAGGGCCATGCTGTTATCCCTTACAGCTGCACGGGTAAGGCACTGGTCCAAAAAAAGGCCTGTATCCACATATTTTTCAAGCTCGACACGGAAAGAAAGGCCGTTCTCCGTCACTTCTTCCACAATGCTGTCATACCCGGATGTATGCTGCTCCCGTCCTTCCCTCTTCTTCCTTTCCTTATAGATGATCTTATCCCCTTCGATGTAAAGATACCGGGAAACCAGATCCTTTATGATCGATACATCCTCATCTGAAAGGCCGTTTTCGGAATAATCGAGGATTCTTGCATAGCGTCCGTAAAGATCTACAGTAACAGGTATTCCATCCAGATTCCGGTCATAGACACGTGCACAGGATGAAGAGGTCTCCCTCATCCATCTATGGGCATCGACACCTCCCCTCTTGAGGTGTTTGGCAAAATCTTTTTTCTCAAATTCTTCCATATCTGTGTTATAGTATATTATCCTTTGAAAAAAGGATAGACGATAAAATTATGGAAAATGATTACGATACCCTGACCTTCTTGAAGGAAAGGGAGGAAAAGCTCGGAGCAAAGATAAAATTCAGGACATACGCTCTTTTTTACGGCTCCAACAAAGGAGAAAGAAGAGATTATGGAGTCTTCCTTTATACCGATGGAAATACTTTCATATTCGAGGATTTCGACAGGCCTCCCAGAATACTTGGCATAGAAATTAAAACAAAGAAAAGGGAGCCTTATGTGAAAATGGAGCATTCATTCGACCGCTCTGATGTCATCTCCATGACCATCGTTTCAAGATCAAGCGCGATCGAAGCGATCGCTTCGGGCAAGAACATTGCACGCCCGGTTGGGAAAATCGGCGGAGTATTGAGAAAAACACTTTTGGAATTGGGCCTGAAAGATGGCACAAAATATTATTTTGAGCTCATGGATCCTAAAGGATTCGAAAAGCTCATCACAGGAGAAAAATGATGGGAGCTTTCAAAGCATATGACATCAGGGGCATCTGGGGAAAGGATTTTAATGAAGAGACGGTCTACAAGGTCGGGTATTTCCTGCCAAGGCTGCTAGGGACGGACCATGTGGTTGTGGGCCGGGATGTGAGATCCAGCAGTCCAGTGATATGGGAAAATCTCACCAAAGGCATAACAGACAGCGGTGCGGATGTATGGGACCTCGGACTTGCTACAACGCCAATGGTTTATTTCTCAACGGTTTTCCTCAAGGCAGACTGCTCGGTGCAGATTACTGCCAGCCACAATCCCAAGGAATACAACGGATTAAAGATTTCCAGAACAGATGCCATCCCCGTCGGTGGAGATTCCGGACTCAAGGATCTGGAAAAGCTCGTCAACACAGAAAAGGCAGAACCGGTGAAGGAAAAAGGATCTGTAAAGGATTATTCATATGTAAGGGATGAATATGTGAAGTATCTTTCCTCTTTCGCTCCCGACCTCGACGGGCTCGACATTTCGGTCGACTGCTCCAACGGCATGGCAAACCTTGTCATCAAAGATATCCTCAAGGGTGGGACTGTGCATTACATATATGATTATTTCGATGGCACATTCCCATTCCATGAGCCCAACCCGCTTGAAGAGAAAAACTGCGCGGATATCAAGAAGGAAGTCTTGAAGAACAAAAGCGACTGCGGCGTCATATACGACGGGGATGCGGACAGGGTCATGTTCATCGATGAGAAAGGACGCTTTATCCAGCCGGATTACATAACAGCAGTGCTCGGCTACCACTATAAGAAGATCGGAGCCGTCGGGAACGCCATACAGGATATCAGGACAAGCAGGAGCACCACCGAATATCTGGAGGGCCTCGGATTCAAGGTTACCACATGGAAGGTCGGACACGCATTTGCGAAAATGAAGCTGCGAGAAATCGACGCTGTCTTCGGAGGCGAGCTTGCAGGCCATTATTATTTCAGACGGGATTTCTTCAACTGCGACAGCGGCATACTGGCCTCCCTTTTAGTGCTGTCCGTGGTCAAGGAGCTCAAGAAGGAAGGAAAGACCCTTTCAGATTTCATAGACAGCATTGTCAAATACGAAAACAGCGGAGAGACGAACTTCAAGCTTGAGGATAAGGATGGCGCAATAGGAAAGCTGTATGAGACATATGTGGAAAAAGGCAATCCTGAATCGGTTCTCGATTTCGACGGATACAGGATCGAATACCCCACATGGTGGTTCAATGTCAGAAAGAGCAATACAGAGCCTTACCTGAGAATCGTCGCTGAAGCCTCTACAAAGGACGAACTAGAAAAGAGGATGGGAGAAATAAAGGAAATCATAGCAAGATACCATTAAAAGCAGCAGGCCCGGAGAAAGATTTTTCATCGGGCCTTTTTATTCGACCCCCGTAAGGGAAATAGAAGGCAGCTATTAAAAAACATTGCGTTTTTCAGTAAAAACAATATGTTGTTTTTTATGTTTTACGTAATTGTTTTCTTTTTCATTTTTGGATATTGAATTAATCTGAAATAAAACTATAATGACAGCCGAGGATAGTAAAAATGGAAAGCAACACCAGAGATTTCGATTATATCGTCAGGACGAAGAAAAAGGATTTCACAAAGGCCGAGGAGCTGTTCAATATCGATTGTGCAAGAACGGCAAGGGCCTTTCATAGACAGATACCGGGCTATAAGATGACTCCGCTCAGAAGCCTCCCGAACCTTGCCCACATGCTCGGACTCGGGGGAATCTATGTGAAAGACGAGGCCCAGAGATTGGAGCTCAATTCCTTCAAAGTTATGGGAGGCTCTTTCGCACTCTACCGCTTCATACAAAAAAAGCTTGGAATGAGCGACAAGGATCTCACATACGAATACCTTATCAGCAAGGAATGCCACGATAAGCTTGGAGACATCACATTTGCATCCGCTACCGATGGAAACCATGGAAGGGGGATCGCATGGGCAAGCATGAAGCTCGGCCACAAATGCGTCATCTATGTCCATAAGGATACGTCAAAGCCGAGGATAGAAGCCATAAGGGGTTACGGAGCCAAGGTCGTGGTCGTAAACGGCAACTACGATGATGCTGTGCGCCAGGTTGCTATCGATGCAGAAAAGAACAATTGGCAGATCATCAGCGACACCTCTTGGGATGGATATACGGAGATACCGGCATGGATCATGCAGGGGTATACGACAATAATGCTTGAAGCTCAGGAACAGTTTGCAGGCCTTGGGATAATCAAGCCCTCGCATATCTTCATCCAGGCAGGTGTTGGAGCTTTGGCTGCGGCCACAATCGGCTTTTATGCGGCGCTCTTTAAAGACGATCCGCCGAAATTCGTGGTCGTGGAGCCGGACAAGGCGGCATGCGTCTTTGAAACAGCAAGGATAAACGATGGAGAACTCCATTCGATCAAAGGAGATCTGGATACCATAATGGCAGGCCTGGCATGCGGAGATCCCTCCCCGATAGGCTGGCAGGTGCTTGATGGGACTGCGGATGTCTTCATGAAGGTGCCTGACTACACGGCAGCCCGCGGAATGAGAATCCTTGCAGTGCCGCTGAAAGGAGATCCGTTCGTGATTTCCGGCGAGTCCGGAGCTGTCACCTTGGGTGCGCTCTATTCGATGATGACGGAACCTGGCAGCGAAGGGCTTGTGCATGTGCTGGGTCTGGATGACAAATCGAATATCCTTTTGATCAACACGGAAGGAAATACGGATCCGACGCATTTCCGCCAGATAATCTGGGATGGCGTGGACGGAGTTCCTAAGGACTATTTGACAACAAGATAGGATTTCAAACCCGTTGCTTCTCGCAACGGGTCATTTTTTTCTTGATTATGCTGGCGATACGGCATAAAAAAACTCCTTGGCTTGCAAGGAGTAATGGTCGCTCCCCCGGAGGGATTTGAACCCCCGACAGGGTGGTTAACAGCCACCTGCTCTACCGACTGAGCTACAGGAGAATTTCATAACCTCAATGATACTACTAGAAAACCTATAAGATTGTCAACACGGTTTTCAACTATTTTTCATCTCGACCGCCTTTTTCCAGGCAACAGAGGGTAAATCATGAAAAAACCAAGAAATCGGTTTTTTCAGGAACAGCTATAGTCTCCCCCGTTTCAAAGATTTCAAGCAGCACATCCTGCATATCCTTTCCATATCTTTTTTCAGGAATCATCCTGCCATATATTTCATAGCCTCCCGTCCCTGAGGCCCTGTAGCTGTTGACGCATACGCTCAAAACGTATTCTGGTTTTTCTATTAAATCGATGTTTTTGAAAACCATTTTTACAACCCTGTCCCCGACAGGCCTAGATATGTCAAATGCATAGGAAAGGCCTCTGTAATAATCATAATTATAATGCTCGGCCTTCGGATGGATGAAACTTTCGCTGATTTTGATCCTTCCATCCTTTTCAATAAAAAAGTAGGATGCTGTACGCTCCATCGCCATCTTAAGCTCTGATGCCTTCATCCTGAATTTGACAAGGGTGTTGCTGAACGGATAGAGGGCAAGTACATCTGAAATGGTTACGACAGGACCGATCGATACAGGATCATTCGGAAGAGAAGCGGCAGAGATATCAGCACCGGTAAGACGCATCTGCACATCGTTTATGAAATCCGCCAGCGGACAGCCGCTGACCGCACTCTCAAGCTTTCCTTCATCACGGAAAACTGTGCTTGTCCTTCCCACCTCTTTCGAAAGATATTCTTCCACCCCCGCATACACAGGATCGTTTTCCACTACCATGCGCATATTTCTGTTTAAAGGAACAGGTAGATCGACATCAAAAAGACTTGCATGAACAGTCTTTTCTTTGCTTCCGAATTCGATTCTCGCACCCTTGAAAGCCTTCGCCCCGACTTGGAGGCTGAGCGTTCCTCCTACCATATACGGATTGAGAACAGAATGCTGATGAGCCTGCAGAAGCACATCATACCCCAGTAAGGAAAGCTCGGCGCCCCTATTCTCCACGTAGGCAGCGCCAGCAGCTCCGTCATCTCCGAATCCCCCGTGATAAACGAGCACTGTATAATCGCTCTTCTCCTCTTCTGCCGCCTGAAGCATCCTTCTTGCTGCATCCACACTATCCGTTATCCTTATATGCTCCAGGTTTTTCTTATCTTCCCAAACGTTCACATAATCGGTCACCACTCCAGAAATGAAGATCCTTACCCCGTCCTTTGCTGTCTTTACTACATAAGGCTTGCAA
This sequence comes from uncultured Spirochaetales bacterium, assembly GCA_949300325.1. Classification (GTDB taxonomy): domain Bacteria; phylum Spirochaetota; class Spirochaetia; order Sphaerochaetales; family Sphaerochaetaceae; genus Ornithospirochaeta. The sequence goes on along the minus strand of CASGDQ010000046.1, from coordinate 38,238 downwards.
TTAAGGCTGCCTTTTAAATCAACAAGATTTGCACAGACAAAATCACATCCGATTTCGGATGTAAAATCTTTTAGAATATCATAGCCGAAATTGAAATCATGATTACCCGGAACAAACACATCTAATCCGGCTGCCTTATAGCATAGGGCTGAGAAAAAAGGCCTGAGCCCATTTTTTATCTCATAGCGGATAATCGGCGAGCCTTGCAGCACATCCCCGCCATCGACAAGGATCGCATCCTTGTCGAACAAGGATGAAAGATGGATATAGCCCATGGGAAGCTTTTCTTTTTTTACATAATCCGTCGGATACATATAGCTGTGGGTATCCGCTGTATAACAGATAACAGCCATATCATCCCCTCATGAGTTTTGTTCTGAGCTTGTTGCTTATCCATTCGACGATGAGCACGAGTATGATGAGGCCCAAAAGGATTGCTCCGACATCATTCCAGCGATAGCTGCTCATTGCAAAGATCAGAGGGGCTCCTATTCCTCCGGCACCGACAAGACCCAGGACTGTGGCATCCCTGAGATTCATATCAAAGCGATAGATCAATGTCGAAGAGAAGGAAGGCATGAGCTGCGGAATTATCCCATATCTGATCTTTTCCAGAAGATTGCAGCCGGAGGCATCAAGAGATTCCAAGATACCCTTGTCAAGCTCCTCTATCGATTCGACAAACATCTTTGCAAGCATCCCTATCGAGCATACGCTCATTGTCAGCAATCCCGCAAAAGCGCCAGGGCCGGTCACCATTATGAACATGAGCCCGTAGACGAATGCAGGAATGGTGCGGACAGCCATCACAAACACTCTGCAGAGCACTGCGACAGGCTTTGGCACGATATTCGATGCAGCAAGAAAAGAGATCGGAATTGCAAGGATTGCGCCGACAAGAGTTCCTAAAAACGCTATGCACATCGTTTCAAGCAGAAGATAGCAGACACCGTTGGTACCAAAAGAAAAAAGCAGGCTCTTTGTCGGATGAAGGATGCCAAGCATTATGTTTTTAGCCACAACCAGCCCCGAGCCCTCGGTCTCGTTCACCTCCAGAGCGCTTGCGCTCCAAGAAAGCACGAGAACTGTAAGAAGGACAGTAAGAAGCACCATATGCCATTTTTTAGGCTCCCTGCTCAGCATTTCAGAACATGTAAGCTTCATAAGACCTCCTATTTGAGCCTGCTTCTGAGATAAGAACTCAGGCTTTCGATGACAACGACTGCAACAAAAAGGGCGATAAGGATCATGCCCACCCTTGAATACTCGCGCCAGCCTATCTTCTCATTGAGGATTATTCCAAGCCCTCCGGCTCCGACATAGCCGAGAATGGAAGCATATCTCACGTTTCCCTCAAAACAGAAAAGAACTGTTGAAAGAAAGCCTGGAAGGACCTGCGGCCATATTGAGTATCTTATCGCCGCCACTCTAGAGGAGCCGAGGGCCTCCATAGCCTCATACGGTCCCATCTCCGCAGTCTCTATCTGTTCATACAGGATCTTGCCGCAGTATGCGAAAGTAAATACAGCGATCGCAACCGTTCCTGCCAGTGTTCCAAGTCCGAACACATAGGTTGCAATCAAAGCAGTCACAAGGGTTGGAAGCGTTCTGACCACGGAAAAGAAAAACTTGAAAAAACCTGTCACAATACGGCTCTTTATAAGATTTGTCGAAGAGACGACTGCAAACGGAATGCACAAAACGCCGCCAATAACAGAACCCAGAAGGCTCATCTTGATCGTATCCCAGAGAGGCTGCCAAACCTTTGACATGTAGGCCCAATCAGGGGGAAACATGTCAAAAAGCATCGTAAAGAAGTAGTTTATCCTTGAAATCAGGACTGAAAGCTTGAAGCCTGTCATTCTGACGCTTATTGCAATCATCAAGGCTAGCGTCAGCAATACGAGAGGAAGCCTTGATTTCTTCTCGTAAACGACCTTGCCATTTTTTAAAGTATGCACGCTTGGCTTGAAAATCCTGTCATACAGCTTCATCACCGTTTTCTCCGTATATCCTCTCCATGACAGCCTTGTCCACTTGCGAGGCCTTTCCATCGAACACGATGGATCCTGCACGCACACCAATCACCCTGTCACAGTACTCCAAGGCCAGCTCTACATGGTGTATGTTTATTATGACCGTTATGCCCATGTTCTTGTTTATGTTCCTGAAATCGTCCATGACAACCCGGGCCATTACCGGATCAAGAGAGGCAACCGGCTCATCGGCGAGTATGAGTGATGGATTCTGTGCAAGGGTCCGGGCTAATGCGACTCTCTGCATCTGTCCGCCGGAAAGCTCGTCGCATCTAGAAAACGCCTTTTCAAGTATGCCCACCTTATCAAGGCATTCGAGCGCTTTCAATTTCATATCCTTTGGGAAAATCCCTAGAAACGACCTCCAGAAAGGCAGATCCGGAACAAAAGCAGTAAGGACGTTTCGTATTACGGTCGTTCTGGTTACCAGATTGAACGATTGGAAGATCATGCCGATCTTTCTTCTGAGCTTTCTCAGGTTTTTACCTTCAAGCGTGGAAACATCCACATCATCCACCATAAGCTTTCCCTCGGTTATGCGGTGCATCCTGTTTATGGATCTGATCAGAGTGCTCTTTCCTGCGCCCGAGAGGCCTATAACAGCTACAAACTCGCCATCGCCGATAGTTAGATTCACGTCTTTCAAGCCGACAGTACCGTTTGGATAAACTTTTTTCACATCTTCAAAAACAATCATGGTTTCCTCTACTGAAAAACAGGGGGCATCCGCCCCCTTGAACTTCAATTGCTAGCCTGGCGGATAAGTTCCTGGGCCTTCCTTTCGTTATCGTAATCGCTGCTTACAGCTTTCTGATATCCGGTATGGCTGTAGATTGCTATGACCCGCTTGCCTTCTTCCGTCTGATTGAGGCGCATAAACGCATTCTGCAGGGCTTCAATGAATTCAGCAGTCATTATCGGGCTGGTCTTGCTGACACTCACAGTGTCATTGTAGATCATCGGAGTGACGCCGATTACATCGGTCTCTTCCCAGATATCGGCAGAACGCCCATAGCTGGTTGTCCAATCATCCTCATAGTCCCTTCTCGCATCCGCATAAGTTACAAGAATGTCGATCTGTCCGCTTGCAAGACGAGCGAAGGCAGAGCCGTAGCTGTCAGCTTGAACCGTATGTGCCAGATCTGCGATGGTCTTACCATCATAGTTGTCCATGAGCCAGATGGTCGGATAGACATATCCTGCAGGGCTTGTGGAGCTCATTACTGCCCAGTTGGCGTTATTCAGGTCATCCCAGGAAAGCTTTTCACCAGCATTGACCTTGGCCCTTATTGCCTGAGCCTTTTCGGAAGGACCTGCGATCATCAAGGCCCTGTATCCGACAGCCTGCACATCGCTTGCCGTAATCGGCTCATTGTTGTTCCAATCCCTCGGATCGTCGCTATCGACGCTGAGCCCATCGCGGGTTGCGGTCAAAATCACATCGCATCCGTCATCATAAAGAAGATATGTGTTGGCAGGAATGAGTCCGACATCCGCAGTCCCTGCGCTTAATGCGACGCCGACCGCCTCATAGCTTGTTCCGACCTGGATCTCAACATTCTTTACAGTGTAGCCTTCCTTTGCGAGCTCGGTCTTCAGAAGTTCCTTAAGAGGCTCCGTTTCCGTGATGATCTCGGATGGCTCACGGCTTGGAACATAATAAACCCTGAGGTTATCAATGGTCTTGCTGTCTGACGATGCCTCTTTGCTTCCATTTGCAAACAGTGCGGCTGAGCATAGGATTGCAACCAACAAAACGAAAACAGTCTTTTTCATTTCGATTCTCCTTGTTCTGCATTATTTTCAAGCTTGGCGGGACAATAGATGCAAAAGCTCTGATCCCTTTCAAGATTGATTCTCTCCAGCAACATCCGTATGGCCGTGGACCATACGGTCTCGGTGAAAATGACCATCGAATAAGTGCATCCGCAGTCCCTTCCTTCACCGAAGTTGTCATAGCAAACGGTAACAGGGGATTCGCCTCTTTCCTTGAGCGCCCTCATACCGCCTCTTGCATATTCGGGATCGCCGAAAAAGATGGCAGAAGGAATCTCCTTCGCATCCATGACATCGCGGTATCCCGATTCCTCATCCATAGAGGAAATCTTAAAATATGAAGGATTATATAGACCTGCATCCTCCAAGAGCTTTTTGAACATGGAGGATCTGTGCATGCCTATTACAGTGCCGGACCTTTCAAGATAGCCGCCGAAATATCCTATCCTGCCAAGGCCAAGTCCTGTGAAAAAAGATAAAACCTGTTTTTCGCTGTTCGAATAATCCATCATTATGCTGTCGTAGAGATAATCCGAACCGAGATTGTTTATCAAAAGTATGTTCTTCGTGTATTTGCTGTAAAAGCTTATTTCCTCCGCCTTGAATTCCCCGAGAATAATCAAGCCGGAAATATCTTTATCTTCCAGAGAGAAATAAACAATCTCTACATCCAGAGGCAAAGCAACCTTTTTCAGTTTGGCAAGCACAACAGCCTCAAACCCCGGACGATCTATCTCGGCAGCGAGAAAAGCTATCCTCCTCTTTTTGGACTGCTTCCTCTGTCTGGGTGTCATATAACCCATTTCACGAGCACAGCCGATGATCGCGGATCTGACATCATCGGACACGGAAAGGCTTGAATCTCCGTTAAGCACACGGGAGACCGTCGTATTCGATACATTGCATTTCTCAGCGATTTCCTTTATTCCTGCCATCTTCTCACCTAAGCCCATTATCACATTGGAAAATAAAGACGTCAATTAAAATAGTAAAATTTAGTAAAAAATTTACAATATAGCAACAATACTATAATAAGTGCAAAAAAAACAGGCCTCTGAGAGAGGCCCGTTCCGAGTAAAAACAACTCAGTTCTGTGGTGGATAATGCTTTGCGAGATAATCTGCAAAAATCTCGTTGAGCACTCTGCCTTCCTGGGTTACACGACCGAACATCGTATATCCGTCTCCACCGGCAGCCATGAAATCATTGGTTGCAACAAGATATGTCTTATTCTTGTCGATAAGCTCACCATTGAGAAGAACTCTCTTGATCCTGTTGCCTGGCTCGCTGAACTTGGAATATACAACCTGAAGATCGGTCTGTGAGAATGCACCGTTGGTCTCAGGAAGCAGCGAATATCCATGCTCGAGAGCTTCGTAAACCTCAGCGCCTGTGATCTCGCAGACTGTAAGGATATTTGTAAACGGAAGCACGCTGTTGATATCTCCGAGCGTTACATCACCCTTCTTGAGGCTGGCTCTAATTCCACCACCGTTGGTGATTGTGAAATCAGCTCCGGACTCTTCTGTCATAGCTGCACAGACAAGTGCGGAAAGATTGGTCTTCTTTGTTCTTACATTCTGTCTTTCACCATCGAGATTGGTCGGAATTGTTGCTACAACAACATTGAGCTTGTCTTCCATGGCCTGCTCGACAGAAGCGATATATGCATCAACCTCAGGATCATCCGGTACAGCTGTAATGCCGTATGCCTTTGCAAGTTCGCTGTTGGCAGGATCGAGAACATCGGAAGCCTTGATCAGGAATGCATCTGCCCACTGAGCTTTCTTATCCTTGACATGGATCTGGACAACGCCAACATTATTCATATATTCGCCGGCTGAAACAAGGAGGGTTCCGTTAACATAATTGTCCCCGGTGAGCTCACTATGGCTATGCCCGTCGACAAAGAGGTCGATTCCATCAATATTCTCAAGTACAAAGGTGCTTGTGATTCCAGTAATGCCATCGTCCACGATGCCAAGGTGTCCAAGCACGATGACATAATCACAATACTCGTGAGCAAGGTCGATTGCAGCCTGGGCATACTCCAAAACAGCAGGATTCATGAAGTCTACACCTTCGGTATACTTCGGATGTGCCTTTGTCTTCGTATCAGGCGTTGTAAGGCCGAATACAGCTACTTTGAAGCCATTGAAATCATAGATCTGATACGGCTGGAAAAGAAGGTTGCCGTTCTTATCGGTGATGTTCGCGGAAAGTACCTTGAGGGTTGACGTATCTTCGGCATATTTTGCAAGGCTCTTGAGATTATCGATGCCATAATTGAAATCGTGATTTCCAGGAGCTACTGCATCATAACCGCACATTATCAGAAGCTGTCCAATGGTCTCGCCGTTGAAGAAATTGGCGAAATTGGTTCCATGTGTCACATCTCCTGCATCAAGGACAAGGATATTGTCCGTAATGGAACGTGCTGTCTTCAGCATCGTTGAAAGCTTTGCATATCCGATAGCTCCGTCCTCTTCGGCATGTACGCGGGCATGGACATCATTAGTATGGACAACAAAGAGATCGAACTCATTATCTCCCTGTGTGTTCTTTACTATCGGTTTGATGCCTAGCGGATATTCGATACCATCGTCAACAACAACAGCGGATGCTGCAGGAGCTGCTTCTTCCTTGGCCGCAGGAGCCGGTGCTGCTGAAGGTGTTGTTGCAGCAGGAGCGGGTGCAGGGGCCGGAGCGGGAGCGGCAGCTGCGTCGGCAGAGGTTGGAAGAACAATTTCTGGTGCAGCTTCAACTTTCTCTGTTGTGGCGCATCCTACAAACGAAAATGCAAGAAGCACTGCTAAAAGTGCTATCGAAAGTGTTTTTGAAAAACGCTTCACGTCAATCCTCCTAATGACATTAAAATGTCGAAATATGGATATTATTACTATATCACACCTTTTAACAAAAAAAAGAATAAAATGTTATAAGAAAATTAACTTAATTATGCAAAAAAAAACCAGCACTTCTGCGCTGGTTCAAGTAAAGCGGCCAAGGATCTTACATGAGGTCCTTAGGCTTACGTGCTGTATTGCCGGTTTTTTCGCAATAAGCAACATGACGGAGCTTTCCATTCTCGAATACGCTCTTCATCTTGATTGCACCACCCCATCTGCTGGTCAAAACCTTTGCGCCTTCACGGTGTGCGTTCTTTGATACGTTACCTGCCATATGTATGATCCTCCACGCGTAATATTTTTAGACAAATCCTAAGCTATAATACACAAGCAATAAGAAATTGTCAAACTGCTTGCTTGAAATATCGCATAAAAAAAAGCTGTCTCAGACAGCCTTTGTCTAAAGCCCCCTGTCGGATTCGAACCAACGACCCCGAGATTACAAATCACGTGCTCTGGCCAGCTGAGCTAAGGAGGCATTTGAATGATTGCTAGCAAAAAATAGCAGTTATCCGTGACAATTTCAAGTAGTAAAACAAATTTTTTGATGGTTTGTCATTAAAATTATATTTTAAAAGCCTGCTATTATCGACTTTGCAATATTTTTTTATACGAAGATGCCTTTCTAAACAGCTTTGCAGCAAAAAACGCAGTAATCGGAGTTACAGATATTATTCCGAAGGCTCCAGTTAACGCCTGAACCAGTTCTGATGCAATCTGTTTTGATGTCAGTATGTTGAAAACTGGTGTGGATTGGGCCATATACACCATCATCACCGTAAGGTAACTTCCCATATATGCAAGCAGAAGGGTTGTGGTCTGAGTTCCTACCCCTGCCCTTCCGATTTCCATGCCAGAAGAAAACAATGTCCTAAAAGAGGCGTTTTCGGCATTCTCCCCTACCTCCCATACGGCAGCAGAGACATCAATCGACAAATCTGTTATCGCTCCTCCTGCAGCCAGTGTCACTATGCCGGAAAAAAGCGCAGTCAAATCCAAATCCATGAAACCGCTATATAGAAGGGATTCACTCATCTCTAAAACAGAACCATGTATCATCAAAAAGGATGTTGAGGCCGCTGCGATGATTATTGTAACCGCTATGGAGCATAATGCGCCTAAGAATGCGGCAAGTCCACGCCTGTTCACTCCCGATACAAGAAAGAGTGTCGATGCACAGATCAGCATCGTCATAATCGAACAGACAGCTATAGGCTCATATCCCTTCAAAACAGATGGAATCAGCAGTTTCCAAATGCATAGGAAAGAAAAAACAAAGGAAAAGATCATTCTTATTCCCCTTTTTCCTGCAAAAAGCACGAGGGAAAGGAAAAAAAGGGCCACAAGCACAATCTCCCTTGATATCCTGTAATTATCGACGGCGTTCACGAAAACCGGTTCGTCTTTTTTATCCATCTCCACAAGCACCCAGGCAATATCTCCAGCGACAAAGACCTTATCCTGCGCAAGACTTCCCGAAAGCATATTTACGCCTTCAATAATCCTTCCTTTGTTCTTTCCTGAAAGAAGCTGGAGCTCGACTCTCTGCTCCCCCTGCCTGAAAAGTCCGGTATCCATTATAGTCGAGTCATCGGTTGAAATAACCTTGGCTCTGGCCCCTTCTGCATTGAAATAGATGTCTTTTTGAAATCCGGTGGGAATAAGAAGGAGGATAAGGGAGAAAAAAACAAATATGCAGATGAATGCGCTTTCCTTATTTAATCTACGATACATTGCAATATCCTAAAAAAGGGGCGCAAGCGCCCCATATGTGATCAGGCCTTTCTTCATACGCCTGTTAATGCCATGAGCTTCTTGGCCACTTCGATATTCTCATAAGAGCCGCTGAAAAGTTCAGCTCCGGCTCCATAAGCATACACAGGAACAGGAAGTCCAGTATGCGCATAACTCGTCCAACCGATTCCAGCCTTATTGTTTATAATATGGGTAAGGGTTACGGAAATCGGGTTGTATCCGCCGTAAAGGAGGCTCTCCTCATAACCATCCATATTTCCCTGCACTGCATCATCGAATGCCTTTTGAAGCTTTGCAAGCTCATATTCATTAAGGATCAAAGCTTCAGAGCATGCTTCCTCTAAATTCCGTCCAAGGCCGAAATCGCTGCTGACCATGGCCATCAGATCCTCAAAGGTGAAATCAGAATCCATCGCATCTATAAGCTTCTCATCAAAAGCTACGAAGGAAAGCTTCTGGGCTGAAAGGATATCGTATGCTGTATTATATCCTGTTGCAGCATAGCCTATGGTCATTCCTCCGGTTTCATGGTCTCCGGTAACGATTATCAAAGTCTCCTCGGGATGATCGAAAGCAAACTCAAGAGCGACCTCCACCGCCTCATCAAGGGCAAGAGTGTCGTAGATGTTGGAAGCGGCATCGTTTGCGTGTCCGGCCCAGTCTATCTTTCCGGATTCGATCATGAAGAAGAACCCTTTTTCGTTATAAAGCACATCTATTCCCTTTCTAACGAAATCTTTGAGCTTGAGCTCATCATCCTTTGCATCGATTGCATACTTCATCGCACCGTCATCCTGAAGCACTGGACTTTGTGCATATACCTTTCCGCTTTCTGCGCCAAGAGAGAGGATCTCATCCCTGTCTGAAGTGACAAGATAGCCCGCTTTTTCAAGCAAGGAGTAAATTGATTCGCCCCCATCTTCTGCCTTGTTTATGGATCCGCCGCCAAAATAATCGAATCCGCTTTCAACCAGCTGCAGGCCGATATCATAATAATCGTTTCTATTCGCCACATGGGCATAATATGCTGCAGGAGTCGCATGGTTGAGAGTCACCGTCGAGACTATTCCTATCTTGAAATCCTTTTCAGCTTTCAATTTCTCGGCAATCGTCACACCCTTGGTGGTTTTATCGATGCCCATCCCTATCACGCCGCTATGGGTCTTGAATCCGGAAGAAAGGCTTGTGGCAGTCGATGCAGAATCAGGACAGAATGATGTTGCATCCTGCGTGTACTGAATCCCGACAACCGGGAAACGGGTGAATGTCAGCTTGTCCAGCTCAATTTTTCCGCTTTCGTTGCATCCGCCGATTATCTGCGCGGAATTGATCTGCGGCGAGCTCATTCCATCTCCGATGAACATGAATATGTACTTAGGCTGAGCATCCGAGACATAAGCGTTTACAGCAGTACTGGTTTCTCCTGTACCCTGCGCATAAGCACAGAGTGCAGCAACAGAGAAAACAATCATAAAAAGCAATCTTCTGAGTGTTTTCATTTTCCCTCCAAAATAATCATTTTCTTATGCCCTGATTGTAGGAAAATGAAAAAACGATTTCTTCAAGAGGATGAAAAAGTATTGTTAATTAATGGTGAACCGCCATATTAAGGCTTCGTCAAGAATTGCTCACTATAATATCTTTTATTATCGATGAAAATGCATCAGCCTTTATTTTCTGTCCTATCAATGAGTGCTTTGAATTCTAATCACCTCTTGCGGTACGATCTCTGATGATAAAATGCATCGTCAGCCGCCCAAAATTCCATGAGCGGCTGTTTTTCACATTGGATTTTGATGTTTTCTTGATTTTTGCTTTATAAGAAAGGCTGTTCTCAAACAATTAGTTTTTGAACAGCCCCTTCGTAACAGAATTACAGAAGAATAAGAGAAAGGATGAATGTGAATATGATGCCCACAACACCCATTATGCCTGTCATTGCGGACTGCGTCCTATAGCCGTCTTCCATATCGATTTCACCAAACTTTGTGACAACCCAGAAATAGGAATCGTTGGCATGGGAGACTGTCATCGCACCTGCTGCGATCGCCATGACGGTCAATACGCCGGCAAGCGGGGTATTAAGCCCGAGCAAGCTCATCATAGACCCTCCATCCGCGATCGATCCCATTATTCCTGCTGTTGTTGTAAGAGCAACAGTCGAGGAGCCCTGTGCCGTCTTGAGTATGGCGGAAACCAGGAACGGGAAGAAGATGCCGACCTTTGCAAGGACAGCAGCATGCTGCTGCATATATCCTACGAAACCTGCTTCAGAAATCACCTTGCCGAGAACACCGCCTGCGGCCGTAACGAAAAGGATCGGTCCGACAGTCCTGAGCGTATCATCAACGATCTTATAGAAGTCGCCCATGCCTTTTCTCATAGCAAGAAGGATAACGCCGAAAATAACACCAATCGTAAGCGCTATCACAGGAGTGCCGATGAAAGCAAAGAATGTTGCCAGAGCACCTGTCCATCCAGCCATGGAGGAAATGGAACCCAAAGCCATTGCAATTATCGGGAGCAGAATCGGAGCAAGAGCCCAGAATCCGTTAGGAAGATCACCGAAGGATTTCAGAAGCTTCTCATATTCATCAGAAGACGAGGAAGTCTCATCCTCAACGGTCTTGACCTTTTTTCCAATGTATGAGGCATAGAAATAAGCTGCAATAAGACAGGGGATGGAAACAAGAGCGCCGATGCCCATCACGAGCAGAAGATGCTCTCCTACTCCTATTGTGTTTGCCGCAGCAATCGGTCCCGGCGTAGGCGGAATGAAAACATGCGAGGTATAAAGACCTGCAGAAAGTGCAACCGTAAGGGTTACAGATGAAAATCCGGTCTTCTTCTGAAGCGCCCTTCTTATCGGATCAAGGATTACAAAGCCTGAATCGCAGAATACAGGAATGGATACTACCCAGCCCATGAGTTCAACCGCGATATCCGGATGCTTCTTTCCAACCAGACGAACAACCATTTCAGCAAGCTTCAACGCCCCGCCCGTTTTTTCAAGGATTGTTCCCACCAATGCACCAAGAATGATGACGATGCCGATCGAACTGAAGGTTCCAGAGAATCCTGCGCCGACCATAGTCGGTATCGTCGCAAGCGGAATGCCGACGACAATTGCCAAGATCAGGGAAATACCCATCAATGCGATAAACGGATGCAGGTGATATTTGCTGATAGCAACAATCATCACCACGATTGCAATTACAAAAGCTATTATCAAACCAATACCGGACATAGCTTCCTCCTTTTGCTCTATTTTAGATACGGAGAGAACTAAAAAACAACAAAAAAAACATTTAATTAAAAGAAATTTTTCAACAAAAAACCCTTCCGAATGCACGGAAGGGTAAAAGCCAAAAGAAGAATGGATATTATTTGGCCTTGAGGCTGAATGTGCTGGTCCAAACATCGCCATCCGAATCGGTCATGGTGACTAAGAACGGAAGGTCTTCTCCAGAAACCGCACCGGAAACTACGATTCTCGCTCCTTTCACGGTTGCCGAACTATCAGGATTCAATCTTGAAACATAATAGGAATCATCTATTATGCTGACCTTGTCCGAAGAGGACGAGATCTCGATTTTTATTCCGGCAATGCTTTCATTGGCAGTATTCCTGATTGTAAAGCCAAGCGGAACCTGAGCATTTGAAGGAACAGAATCATAGGGAGCTGTCGTCGGATCTGAAACCTCGAGCGCCTTATACAGCGCTTGAAATGAAGCACCGTTTCCGCGGACAGAATATGTCTCTTCCTCTGGACCAAGATATTCCCCCGTACCAGAATCGTACCATCCTGCAAAAATCGCAGACCCATTCTGCTTTTCAACAACAGGAACAGATACGGTATCACCATCCTTTACATCGGTAGTGGAAACATCTATTCCGGACAGGTCATCCTTGAACGTAACAGCATTTTCCCATACTGCAAAAAGCGTCATATCCGTAAGAGGCATCGAGATTTCTTGCCCAGGAAGATAATCCACATTTCCCGGCACAAGCCCCCAGCCTACCAGGCGTCCAAGACGGTTTGTATTGAAATTCAGGTCCTCCTGGCTCGGCAGCATTACAGAAAGTCCGGGCTTGACTGAAACAGAATTGGAATAATTGAAGCTGTAGCCCTCGTTAGAAGATGAGTAGCTTAATTTCAATACAGGCCTGTAATACCTGCTGTTCTCATAAAGCCAAGATGCATCTGCAATAGCCTTGCTTGAATCTTCATTCAATATTGAGGAAAGAAGCGCATTCGTCTGATCTTTAGTGATCGAATACCCGCTCAAAGTCCTCAAATCCGTAACCGCTTCACGGTAAAGTTCCCAATTATTTTTCTTATATGCTTTCTCAACCGATTTCTTCGCCGTATCGGTTTCCTTTCCTATCCTCTGCTGAAGATCAGAATAAGTATCGATCGCTTCAGCAACCGCACCTTCTGAAGCATAGGAAGAAAACTTCTGATATAATTCCGATGCATCCGATGCGGCAAAAACCATCATCGTCGAGAGAAGAAGCACAATCGGGAAAACGAATATTTTTTTGTTGTCTGACATACCTCGTATCTCCTTTCATACAAGAATATGCCTGATGATATTGGATAAATAATGAAAGAAATTTGTTTTTTTAATGAACATGATCCTTTTTAGGGGGAAAAAACAAGAAAAGAGTGGCAGCAAGATCTGCCAAGGCCCATCCGATTGGTATGCTCATCCAGATTCCAATCTCGCCTAAGGAGGAAACTCTTGAGAGCTGATAAGCCAGAAATACCCTGGTTCCAAGGCTGATTATTGTCAAAATAAGCGAGATATGAGGTCTTCCGGAGGCTCTGAAATAACCGTAAAAAAGAAACAGGTAGCCGATAAGGATATAAAACGATCCTTCAATCAGAAGATAACGGCATCCGATATGTATTATTCCGGCAGATGATGAAGAGACGAACAAGCCCATCAGGAATCTGGAGAACGCTACGGTGAAAAAAGAAAGAACTATGCCAAAAACTGTAATAGCAATAAAAGAGATCCTTATCCCCTTTTTCACCCTGTCCGGTTTTCCAGCTCCTCTGTTCTGGCTTATGAATACAGAAAAACCGTTTCCATAATCCTGCATCGGAAGATATGCAATCCCATCGATCTTTACAGCAGCCGAGAATGCGGCCATCACATCGGATCCGAAGCTGTTCACAAGCCCTTGGACCATAAGAATGCCGAAATTCATCACCGATTGCTGGGCTGCTGTAAAGAGGGAGAGCCCGGCCAGTTCTTTTAAAACATTTTTTTCAAATGATACGTTTTTCAGCCTGATTCTCAAAACAGGATAATTCCGGGAACATAAGCACAGCGCCGCGGCAGAAAAATACTGGCTTATGACTGTGGCCCATGCCGCTCCCGGAACTCCAAGGGAAAGGCGGAGGATGAAAAAAAGGTCCAAGCCTATGTTGAGGATACAGGATAAGACCATGAAAAAGAGAGGAGAAAACGAGTTTCCTATGCTTCTCAAAGCTGAAGCATGATAATTGTAGAGAAAAACTGCAGGAAGGCCTAAAAAAATGATGCTCAGATAATCCTTCATCGCAGGATAGACATCCAAAGGAACATTCAAAGAGGCCAATATCCAGTCCAGAAGCAGGAAGACAGCGGACATTATCAATATGGTAGCTGCCATGATGAGGAAGAAAGAGGTCGCAAGGCATTTCTCCAGACGGTCAAAATGTCCTGCTCCGTAATTATAGGAAAAGGAAGCGGACGAGCCTAGCGAAAGGCCGATCATTATGCTTGTCAAAAACGTCATGAGGCTGTACGAGGAGCCGACAGCGGCCAGGGCCTCAGGGCCGATGAAATTACCGACTATCATGCTGTCTGCAAGATTATAAAAGGTCTGCAGAAGATCAGCCAGCATCAAAGGAAGGGAGAAAAGCAAAAGGGATCCAGCTATTCCAGAGCCTGTCAGATCAACGTTTTTCATCGCAAAAAGCTTATAGAAAAGATGGATGCGATGCAACAGGATGGATATTAACAATTTATCTTTGAACAATTATAATTTCCACGGCTATGGAAAGAAAGAACAAATACGATCTCGGAGGAGGCGATATCCTCAAGCTAAGCTTCGTCTTGGCCTTCCCCACTGCGCTGGCCCAGGCAGTGATGGTCCTCTATGCCATAATAGACAGGATGTACATAGGGCATATAGACAAAGTCGGAGATCTGGCGCTTGCAGGAGTCGGCGTAGCCGCCCCGATAACAACCCTTATTTCGTCATTTGCAGTACTTATCGGACTGGGTGCTGCGCCTATTATGGCGATGAGAGCCGGGCATGGGGAGAAAAAGGTTGCGGAAAACGTTGTGTCGAATGCATTGATCCTGCTTCTTGGCATATCCATGATCCTTACTCCGCTTGCGTACTTTTTCAGAGAAAGGATGCTCATGGCATTCGGAGCAAGCATGAACACGATCTCCTACGCCTCCTCCTATTTGGGGATATATGTGCTAGGAACACCTTTTTCCATACTTTCCACAGGATTGAATTACTTTCTGATCAACCAGGGGCAAAGCAGGAATGCAATGCTTTCTGTCCTCTCCGGGGCAATATGCAACATCGCTTTGGATCCCCTTTTCATCTTCGTATTCGGCATGGGAGTCGAAGGGGCCGCAGCTGCCACGGTCATCAGCCAGGGGCTTCAGATGCTGCTGACCATCGTTTTCCTCCGGCTGAAGAGCTGTATGATCCGCCTGAAGCTGAGAAAGCCGGAAAACATTCTCAAGACATCCCTGAGCACAATCAGGTTCGGCCTTTCCCCATTCATAATAATCGCAACGGACAGCATATTGATGGTACTGCTGAACACAGTGCTGCAAAAGTATGGAAAAAATGGAAGCGGGGACATGCTCATAACGGCAGGAACAATAATACAGTCGTTCCATCTTCTGGTGATGAATCCTTTAGGAGGGATCACCGGAGGCTGTCAGGGACTGATAAGCTTCAACTATGGGGCTGGAAATACAAAACGGGTCAAGAAGGCGATCATGTGCACCCAGCTGTGGGCCACACTTTATACCGTAGTGATGTTCATCCTGACCTTCACAGCAACAAAATATTTCGTAAGGCTTTTCACCCCGGATAAAGAGATTGCCCAATTCACAGCAGGATATCTCAGGATTTTCGAGATGATGATAATCCCTCTTTCTTTCCAATACCAGAACGTGGATTCGCTCACAGCACTTGGGCAGATAAGATTTTCGCTTCCAATTTCGCTTTTTAGAAAAGCGGTGTTTCTTGTATCCCTCCTGATTCTTCCCGCGCTCTTCGGGGCAGGAGCAGCTTTCTTCGCAGAACCTGTATGCGATCTGATAGCATCGATCGTATCCACCACCCTGCTTTGGACGAACATCGATAAGATTCTCAAAAAAAGGGAGCAGGAAGGCTTAAAGGTCTAACTCCTCTTCGATATTAAGATCAGGCCTCAATGCCGCAGCACCCTTGAGATAGATCATCACCGGTTCGCTCTTCTTGGGATGGTTTATCTGCACTAAAACCCTTATCACGCGGGCAAGGGATCCAGCGATCTCCGCCTCCTGGACACAGAAAAGCGGAACTGCAGCCCCCCTTCCGGTGGCACGGAATGCCGCTGCAGCATTCCTGCTCTTCAAATCTATGGTCTGGGAAAAGAGGATGAAGGATATGTCGCTGTCCGTGATATGGTTCCTTTTATACAATTCCTCCATCATGAGCTTCACAGCCTCGTCTATTGAGGCCGGGCTGTCGAAATCCGCAGTGACCGCACCGCGTATCGAATAAATCATTTCTTCCATTTTCATACTCCGAATGAAACGCCCATTCCGCTGGAGATCAGGTGAGAAAGGAACTCCAGAAGAAACGAGGTAAGATAAAACGCCGCAAGGCGGAGCAATGTCATCGCCAAAGGAAATATGGTAAGGACGGATGATATGAAGCTCAGATGCAGGGAAGCGAGGATTATCCAGCCGCCTAAAAAAATCATCAGCCAGCCTATCACATCATCAGATTTGAGCACGAGCGAATAGAACTGTCCTGAAAGCGGAAGGAACAAAGACAGGATGAAAAGAAATGTGAGCACCAGATGCAAGGCAAGCAGGTACGTGTGTATCCTTGAAGAGAATTCAATCAACCGCCGATAATTCAACATATGTAAATTTTAGCCTTTAGCAGGGATTTGTCCATACCGAAACGTATTGCAAGGGGCAAAGATGATGTGATGCTGGTAAAATCTCCGCGGCTTCTGTTGGAAAGCGAGAAGAAACCCAGATCTACCTTTCTTTCATCCAATTCCCACACAAGCCCTCTGGCTGTCACCACAGCCTCGCTCCTGAGATCATAGGGATAAAAGGACAACAGGGTGCCCTCATCCAGGCAAGCCTCAAAACGGCTGGAGAAAAAAATGGCATCCTTAGCGGTGAACCAGAGCTTTGGAGGATGATATTTCGAAAAGCACGAATAAAGGTTTATCAGGTGATCCATCCTTCCCCCTCCGCCTCCGATAAGCACATAATCGCCATCCAGGAGGCCGAGAGCGATCTCGAAATCGGACTCGTCCTTGTCGCAGGGCCTCACTATCTTCTCATAGCCGGATATGTCGGCTTTTACAGAATCCATGTCGCCCACCACCAGATCAGGATGATAGCCCAAAGCAAGGGCAAGATCCAATCCGCTGTCGCAAGCGATGATTTTTGAAAAACGGCCAGAAAAGGGCATTTCCAGCTTGTCAGGACCTTCACCACCGATAAAAATTAGCGTTTCGCTCATAAATCCTCATTTCTCCTTGCCAATAGCTAAAACCCACTCTACCATATTAATGAAAAGATAAAAACATCCTAGGAGAACAAGATGGAAAACAATGCAAGCTTAACCATTGTCAGACCGGCGGATATCCTTCTGCCGAACAGCAGCATAGATTTGAAGAAATGGGCGACAGTCGCATGCGACCAATTCACAAGCCAGCCGGAATACTGGAAAGAGGTGGAGGCTTTTGTCGCAGAAAGCCCTTCTACGCTGAAGCTCACCTATCCGGAAGTCTATCTGGAAAGCCCGGACAAAGAGGAGCGCATAAAAAGGATAAACGACGAGATGGGCAACTATCTTTCAGAGCGCATCTTCACCTCCTACCCCGATTCCTTCATCCTTGTTGAAAGAACATGCGCAGATTCCGTGCGCTACGGGCTTATGGCTGCTCTGGATTTGGAAGGCTATGATTATTCAAAAGGCTCGAAGACACTAATAAGAGCAACCGAGGGAACTATTCTTGAGAGGATTCCGCCAAGAAAGGAGATAAGGAAGAACGCCGTCTTGGAGCTGCCGCACATAATGGTCTTAATAAGCGATGAGAAAGAAAGCGTGATAGAGCCGCTGGTAAGCAAAAAGGATGATCTTGAAATCGTGTACGACACCGACCTTATGATGGAAGGAGGCCACCTGAAAGGCTATCTGATAGACAAGAAGGAGGATAAGGAGGCCATTCTCAATGCCTTCAAAGCCTTACAGGATTCTCTTGATCCGGCAAATCCCCTGCTGTTTGCAATGGGAGATGGAAACCATTCCCTTGCTACTGCAAAAAGCTGCTGGGAGGATGTGAAAAAGGATCTTGACGACACCCAGAAGGCCTCTCACCCGGCAAGGTATGCGCTTGTGGAGATAGAAAACATATTCTGTCCAGGATTGGAATTCGAGCCGATACACCGCGTGTTTTT
The DNA here is from genome assembly GCA_949300325.1 of uncultured Spirochaetales bacterium. GTDB lineage: Bacteria > Spirochaetota > Spirochaetia > Sphaerochaetales > Sphaerochaetaceae > Ornithospirochaeta. Next base: position 20,043 of record CASGDQ010000046.1, on the reverse strand, counting down.
CAATCTTAAGGAGAAGGATTTCTCTTCTGAGCTGATAAAGCATGCAAAAAGCGCATACATGAAAAAGGTGGGAAGCAAAGAAGAGCTTTTAGACATGATCAATTGCAAAGGAAGGCAGAAATTCGGAATCAGCCGCACCGAGGGGCTGTATGTCTGCGAACTTATCGGAGCCGAATGCTTCACAGCAGCCGCGACGATGCAGCTTGTAATAGATTCGCTTCTGGAAAAGAAGCTGTGCTCAGTCGACTACATCCATGGGGTAGATGTGACAATCGACCTGTCGCAAAAAGAGGGAAATATCGGAATCATTCTTCCAAACGTATCCAAAAAGACGTTCTTTGAAACCATCCTAAAGGATGGCTCCTTTCCGAGAAAGACGTTCAGCATCGGGCATGCCAATGAAAAACGCTATTACATGGAAGCCCGCTGCATCAAATGAGATTGGAAACATCGAAGGCTCCCTGGCGTATCACGCGCCAGGGTTTTTTTGTCACATCAAGCAGTGTCGAAGGCATGCCTGCTCCTTCCCTATCCGCTCTGACCATAAAAGACACCAGGGAGGAAAATGCTTTTTTGATCTCCTCATACCCGATAAGGCTCGGAGAACCGGAAAAATTGACGCTTGTGCTGAACAAGGGGCCCGTAAGAGCGATAAGGGCCTGGATATAATCATCTGCTGGAATCCTCACTGCTACGGTGGAAAGCCCATCCTCTGATGCCAATATGCATGTCAGGGGCGCCGGCCAAACATCATAAAGCTCTTTAGGAACAATCAGGGAGGATCTCTTCAAATCATCAAGGCTCATCAGATGTATGAAGCTCTTTGATTGGGGACGGCGCTTTATCTCATAGAGTTTTTCCGCATTTTCTGCCCTAACCCTTGCAGTCAGGCCATAGATCGTATCGCAGGGGACGATGCCAACCTCGTCCTGGTTCAATAGCTCTGCGGCTTTTTCAATATCTCCGCCTACCTTGGAAAACTCATATCTCATCGTATCTTCCTCCTATGCCATCATCACCCGTTTTCTTTTTCGCTTTTGTTTTTGAGACCGTTTGCCAAATGATAACGGCAAAAGCCGAAAATAGAAAGCTTATCAAAGCGATCAACCAGGATGACAGGCCAGTAAAAATATTTGGATCGGCTTTATCCAAATCCTTTTCTTCTATCTCCTGATTCCCGTTTCCAGCTCCGATATAATCAACAACGGTGTACCCGCCAGTGCTGCGTGAGGGTGCATTTTTTTCACTCTCCCTGAGCACAGCAAGCCCTGCCTGCCTCCGTCCGACTTCGTATTTCAGCTCCAAATAGCTTTTTTCAAGCGACTTGTTAACAAAAAATCCTGTTTCGCCGAATAATGCTGAAAGAACGGAAAAAGTTACAAAAAAGATTAGGAAAAAAGCAAATAATTTCGTTCTTGTCATCATGTTAACACATAGTTTATAATATGCTTTGATTATAACTTGCAAGTGTTTGGCAAAAATCGGAGGAAGCGATGTCCAAATCATCTAGTTCACTGAAAATCATAATAACGAGTGTTGTTATTTCTGCGATTGTTCTCGGAATCTTCGCAGTGGTCTTCCTGCTTTATCTGGTACCAGCCTTCCAAATCACCAACGAACAGATATACAATGTTCTGATCAAGCTCTTTCCGGTGGTGATAGGCCTTATTCTAGTACAGATCGGCATCGTGGCAGGGAAAATGCATGATCAGGATTTCTCGGACAAAGTCGACAAGCTTTCCCCGAATGCATATGACAAGCCTCTTTACAACGAAGCATCTGATGACCCCATGGACAAAGGTGGCGTGGACCTCGGAGCTTTTGACAGGCAGCCTGTAGAGAAGATCGTCGAGAAGGAAGTCATAAAAGAGGTTCCTGTAGAGGTTGTCAAAGAAGTTGTCAAGGAAGTTCCTGTAGAAGTCGTAAAGGAAGTTACCAGGGAAGTTCCGATTGAAATCGTTAAGGAAGTCGTCAAAGAGGTTCCTGTAGAAGTCATAAAGGAAGTCATCAAGGAAGTTCCTGTAGAAAAGGAAAGCGAAACAGTAAGAGAGATCGAGGTTCCTGTAGAGGTTATAAGGGAAGTTCCGGTTGACGTGGTAAGGGAAGTTGAGAAGGTCGTAGAAAAGATCGTCGAGGTTCCTGTCGAAAAGATTGTCGAGGTTCCTGTAGAAGTTGTTAAGGAAGTTGTCAAGGAAGTTCCTGTAGAAGTCATAAAAGAAGTCATCAAGGAAGTTCCTGTAGAAATAATCAAGGAAGTTCCTAAAGAAGTCGAAAAGGTCGTGGAGAAAGTCGTCGAGGTTCCAGCAGGAAGATCGGCAAGGGCCGAGGAGGCTTCCGATTATGCGGAGACAGCGGCGCAAAGAGCTCCTGGAAAGCTTCTTAATCTTGCAGAAACGATCGATGAGGAGATTGCTGAGGCAAAGGCGCTCGGATACGACCTTTCGGTCGTCGGCCTGAAGGCCAGGGATGGGCTTACAGCCGAATCCATCGAGGAATTCTTCGGAGAAGACACGCTTTCCTTCGACGAGGATGGCGATATCTTCATCATATTGCCGCTTTATAACAAAACAGAGGCGGAGAACACGCTCAGAAGATTCGAGCCTCTTGCATGTGTGCAATATAAAGAAGGAGATGGAGCAAAGCTTATCTCCCAACTCAAGAAGCTGCTTGCAAAATAAGCAGATGCCTCGAAAAGAGAGCCGGACAACCGGCTCTTTTTTTTAATCCTTCAATGGTATGTCGAAATTCATCCGATCCCTGGTAAGGATGGTGTTTGCAAAAACGGATGAGGCCTCATCCCTTAATTTCTTCAATTCCTGGTTGGAATATCGCGGCGAATAATGCTGAAGGCACAGCATGCCGCAGTTCCCATCGCGGGCAATCAAAGCGGCCTCTTCTGCCGTCATATGCTTCTTCGACCGGGCATCTTCAGCCAGATCGCGCTCGAACATGCCTTCGCAGAAAAGAATATCCGAATCATGTACGAAATCGGAAATTTCAGGAAAATACAGGCTGTCTGTCACATAACTGAATTTCCTTCCCTTTCTAGGGCTTCCCATGACATCCTCAGGCCTTATCACTGAACCGTTTTCAAGCGTCACGTCAGATCCTTTCTGCAATTTCCCCCAAAGAGGTCCCTGAGGAACGCCCAACGCCTTGGCTTTTTCGGGAAAGAACTCGCCTTTGCGGTCCTTTTCGACTATTGAATAGCCGAAACAAGGCTTTGTATGATCCAAAGGAAACGCATTAACAGTAAACTCCTCACTCTCCAGCACCACGCCGGGCTCTACAGATACTACGTTTATCTCGTAGTTGATATACATATCCAATATGCGCCTGGTCTGTTCGACATATTCCTTCAAACGAGCAGGACCATATATGTAAAGGGGCTCTGTCCTATCTACCTGGCTGGAAAGCATAAGGATTCCAGGAAGCCCGGTGACATGGTCGGCATGCATATGGCTTATAAAGATGCTGTCTATCTTCTTCCACCTGAGATTCAGCATCTTCAGCGACACCTGCGTACCTTCGCCGCAATCAAACAAAAAGAGATCCCCTTCCCTGCGGACAAGAACGGAGGTTAAAAATCTTCCGGGAAGCGGCATCATGCCGCTGGTACCCAATGAAAACACTTCAAAATTCACGTTTCAAATATAGCAGGTTAAGCAGATGCTGACAATCTCAAGCCCCGGCTATGATTTCATGTATGTCCAGCGATATTGTTTTTCTCAGGCTTATCAAGAGGGATATGAAGCTTGAAAAGAACAATCCTCCCAGCATCAAAAGTATTTTGCCAAAAGGTATGCTTATATCAAAGGATGTCATATATGCATCAAGCGCAGCAAAATCAAGCCTATTCAAAGCCTCCATCATGCTTGGAATGAAAAGGGATGAAACGATGCCGAGAATGAATCCGATAAATAAGGCAACGAACACAAATGAAAGAGTTATGACAAGATAGATCCTTGCCACATCATTCTTTGACAGGCCGAGCACCATCAAATTGGCTATATCCTTTCTGTCCCGAGAAACGTAATCAAAAGCGATGTTGGATGAGAATACTGCTGCAAGAAGCGCCAGGATCAAGAAGATGCCGTAAAGGATGTTAAGACTGAATTCCACATTGCTGTAAAGGGCGGAATACACGCTTTTGTAGCTTCTTACTGTGCAGCCGGATGATGCAAGGCCATCGATTATCTCATCAAGGGCTGAATCATCATATAAAAGTATCTCCGTTTTCTGCTCCCCGTCTTTCATCAGGCTACTATCCACATAGCAGAGCGCGGAATCAAATTCATTGTAGCCGGAAGAAAATACGCCTGCACATGTCAAAAGAAGAGGTCTTGTCCGTCCGATGCTGCTTTCATAGATAAGGACTGAAAACCTGTCGCCTTCATCAACGCCAAGCTCTTTAGAAAGAGAAGAGCTCAGATAGACGGGATTGAGGACATCCTCATGGCTGCGCGATGAGAAATTGAGAGCATCGAGCCTTCTTTGGTTGAAATAGGAATCAAGATCGACTCCTTTTACATACAGCGCAGCACTTGCCTTTCCGCTGAAGGCCAGAGCCTCGGAAGATGAAACCTTATCCACGGAATAAAAGAGGCTCTCATCCAGATCCTTCCAGCCATCGACGACGATATGGCCGCTGCCAAGATTGACCATGACATCCTCCATGGCTGAAGCCATGCTGGTTATGAAGGAAAGGGAGAATACCAGCAGCATTGAAACGAGCAATATCAAAAAAGCAGGAAGGATTGCGGATATGAAAAAAGAGATTCCGTTTTTAAAGCCGATCTTCCTGAGGACATATATCGACATATCAAAGCCTTTCAAGCAGCCCTCCCCTGAGCGCATACCTTATGTCCGCCCTTCTGCTCATCTCCTCGTCATGGGTGACCATCACCAGCGCCCGATCGGCAATGCGCACCGCATCAAAAAGAAGCTTCTCCACTTCCCGTGCGCTCTGCTCATCCAGGCTCCCAGTAGGCTCGTCTGCAAAAACAACCGCAGCTCCGGATGCCAGGCTCCGGGCAATGGCAACACGCTGCCTCTCTCCTCCAGACAATTCCTTGGGACGATGGGAGGCCCTTTCTGCAAGCTTTACAATATCCAGGTATTCCAAGGCTTCCTTATACGCCTCTTTTTTTGCCTTCTTCTTCAGCAAAAGCGGCATCATCACGTTTTCAACTGCAGAAAAATCCTCCATTAAAAGCGGATTCTGGAATATGAAGCCTATATAGTTTCTGCGGAGCATGCATAAATCTCCCGCCTTCATGAGATCCAAATCCCTACCGCCATAATAGATCTTTCCGCCATCCTTCTTCTCAAGCGATGCCAATACGGATAGCAGGGTGCTTTTCCCGCAACCGCTTTTGCCGATTATGGAAATAGAAATCGAGGATGAAACCGTCAAATCGACGCCTTTCAAAATATCCAGCCTGCCCTCTGCTGTCAAAAAGCCCTTTACGAGCTTTTCAGCCCTTATGAGTTCACCTTCCATATAGCACCTCCAACGGATTCTTTCCCTTTTCCTTCCTTATTCTAAAAAAGCAGGAGATGACAGAAACGGCCATCATGCAGATGCACACAAGGACAAAAGAAGAAACGGAAAACTTCAATTCAACAGGCAGATAACTCAATAAAGACAGCCTGAGCGAAAATAAATGCAATATCAAAAGAGAGGCTCCAGCTCCTAGAAAAAGAGCTGCAAAGACTAAAATCACGAAAGAAAGGGTAAAGGATGAATATATCCTCCATTCCTCCATGCCTAAGACCATGAGTTCGACTCTTTCCCTCCTTTTAATGAAGAAAAAATCCCTTATCTCCTGTCTCAGCTGGAAAAACGTTATGAGGAAAAGGAACGAAAGGACGAAAACCATCATGAAGCGCTCAAGAAGAAATGCGGAATAAAGCGTACTCTCACTTTCCTTCCAAGTAGTGTATTGATACCCCCTGCTCTCCAGAGCGCTCCCATCATCGCTTCCTTTTATAGCAACAAGCGCATTTTGCTCAGAGGCAGAAGAGGCTGGCAAGAACAGATAGGACGGATCGAAAGAAGAGCCGAGGCCTGTAGCATAAACTCCAGATACCGTATAAGAAAGGGTCTTTAAGTCACGCAGCGTGCTTCCATGAAGCACATTCATGCTTATATCGGAAAAGCCGTTCTCGATGAATAGGCTGTAAGGGATGACAGCAGAGGAAAAATCCCCCGCTAAAAGCTCAAGTCCTCCATCATATGTATCAGAATCGATATATCTGACATTCATCACATGCCCTTCAACCAAAGCCATTTCCTCGCTGTATTGGAAAACCGTGCAATCAGGATACAGCTTCTTAATCTCATCGACAGGAGCATCCTTTACTACGAGATCGAAACTCTTTATGTCTCTTATTCCCGAAAGGCGTGTGTTCTGCAGATAATCCATGACGCTCAGCACAACGATAAGGACAGCGGTGCTGAAGGCAAGAGAAAGCATTATCCGCACAGATCTTCCCAGGTGCCTGTTCATGCGGGAAAAGGAATAGCGGAGAGCAATACGGAGAATCATAGCCTCTCAACCTCCTTTACCGTCTTCATATCAAGGTCGTATACGATCTTCACATATGGAACAGAATTTCTTGAGCGTATTTCGACCTTGCCTTTATCCTCGAAACGCTCCTCGACAGACCGGCCATCGGGATAGGATGTAATACGGGATGAAAGAGCATCATCCACGTAAGTCTCTTTTATGCTCCTATCAGGATATTCCTCTAAAACAGAAGAAAGATTTCCATCCTCGTCATAAGCATATGAAAATAAGATATCTCCGTCCCTTCTGCTTGAAAGGCGCCCCTGAGCATCATAGATGTTGACCACCCCGTCCTTTCTGGATGCCTCGATTCCTCCATCGGGCAAAGAGGTGAATGCAACAGCCTCCTCTTCATCCTCCTTTTCCTCGTTCTTGTCAAAAACCCTCACATCATCAGCAAGACCGAAGGAAAAAAGCTCTGAGGAGGGAAAGAGATAAATGCCACCATCATAGGAATCGATTCTTGTTATTGCTCCAAGGGGGCTATGCACATACTCATTGACACCAAGCCCGTCAGCATTAAAGAACGTCGCAGAAGAAAGTATTCCGCTGCCGTCATAGTAATAACGGATTTCCGTCCCGGAATCAAAAAAATATACCAGCCTCCCCTCTTCGTCATATCTTCTTTCCTCTACCAGTTCATCCCCTTGATAGACAGAAGCTGAAGAACCATCCTCGACAAGTCTTAAAACCTCCCTGCCATCCAGATAGAGGATGGATAGGCCATCCTTTATTTCAAGCTCGTAGCCCGAATAAACAAGGCCCTCCTGGTCCTCAAGCCTCATCATAAGCGCGTTGCTCTTATAAAAGGCGGCATCTAAGGGAAGGATGCATAAAAATGGAATAAAGACAGCAAAGAGGCGCTTAAGCGTCGAGACCGACCAATGAATCAAGGAACTCCTCCTTGTTGAAAGGCCTTATGTCATCATACCCTTCTCCCGTGCACACGAAAGCGATCGGTATGTCGAGCAGCTTTCCGATCTGGACAAGCGCTCCTCCCTTTGCAAGGCTGTCGTACTTGGTAAGAATTATTCCAGAAAGACCAACCGCTTCATTGAACAGCATCGCCTGGGAAAGCCCGTTCTGGCCGGTAGTGGCATCGATGACAAGGAAGCGGTAATAATTCTCTTCGCTTATTCCCCTGGCACGTATAACCTTGTCTATCTTCTTCAATTCCTTCAAAAGGTTTTCCTTGTTATGCATCCTTCCCGCAGTATCGGCAAGGATGAGATTATCGCCATGGGCGTTTGCGCTTGTTATAGCATCATATATCACTGCCCCCGGATCCGAGCCGGTCTTCTGCTTGACTATCCTCATCCCAAGCCTTTCAGCGTGTATATCAAGCTGCTCGCAGGCTGCGGCGCGGAAAGTATCGGCTGCTGCAAGGAGGACCTTTGCACCTTTTTTGGAATAATACTTTGAAAGCTTGGCTATCGTAGTGGTCTTTCCCACTCCATTGACCCCAAGCATCAAAAAAAGCGTGAGTCCGTCGCCAAGAGGAACATCAAGCTCCTTAAGGTATCTGGACAGAAGCTCTTTCATCTTCTTCTGGAGATCTTCTGCGCTAAGGTTCTTCTCCTTCTTTGCCAGCGCCCTCAATTCAGAGGAAATCTCCTCTGTAAGGCGGGAGCCAAGATCGCCTTCGATCAAAGTATCCTCGAGGCTGTCGAAAAAATCCTCGTCGATTGCATGGCTTTGGAAAAGCTGCTTGAGCTTTTGCCCGAATTTTTTGAATAATGCCATAACTTCTCCTATATGCCCAATGCAAGGGCATCCCTGTATTTGAAAAGACCATCTATGGTCCGTATCAGCTGGAACACGCTTATGCCTGCGGCAAGCGTCTCTAGCGGAACAAGATAATCAAGCGAATAGACATCATTGACAAAACCTATCGCTATTCCCGCTCCAAAAGATGCGAGAGTCAGAAGGAGATTGCTATAAAAATCCTTTTTTGCAATCTCCAGATAATCCGGCTCGTACAAGGCTGAAGGAAGCAGGCTGATCTCGATCAATCCTGGATTGGACGCACCCTGGATCATGCCCGTCTCATATCCCTCGCATCCGATGCTCAGCGAAAAAGGAAGAAAGGCATCCTCGACATATCCATCTTCCACAATCTCGCCATTCAATCTTATCTCCTCTGAATACGGCAACGTGGAAATAAAGAGGGGCTTTCCATCATCCTTTTCCAAGGAAAAATAAACCGCGCTTGAAACCGGGGTCTCAAGAACAGCCTCGAAATCGGCATGGTACGGATAAGAAAGCACCAATTCATGGCTTCCATTTTTTAATACCGCGTACCTGTCGTACATCTCAACCTCGTTTCCATCGCTTTCAACCGTATACGGCACATTTCCTTCAAAACGTACGATGCTATAATCGTTTCCTCTCCACCGGGAGAGAAAAAACGATGAAAGGAGCTTGAAATATCCGCTGTTGTCCAAAGGGGGAAACAAGATCTCCTCCAAACTCCCGTTTATCCATATCTCCAGCTCTTCCAGCGCCCCGTAGCTGAATTTGGAAAAAAACACAAGCTCGTCAAGATCGTTGAGAGCCATGATGTATGAAACGGCATCGCCATCCCCTTTCTCCACAAATTCAAGCTGAGCTTCAGGGAGATTTAAAAAAACAGGCTCGATTTCATAAATCTCGGCAGCATGATCCTTTTCAACATATGAAGGCTTATCCTTTTCTGCTGCAACAGCAGATGCTGCAGAAATCTCATATTCCTTCTTATCCTTTGCCTCATCCCTTTTTATCGCCTCGTTCAGCAATAGAGGATTTTCTACTGCAGCAGCAGAAAAAGAGATCGCAGCACGGACAGTGTCATCAAAAGCCGGGTCAGAGAAAGACGAACACACTCCGACCCTGTAGGATGCCGCGCTGAGCTGCATCGTAAATAAAAGCATGAGCAGCGCCAGGCTACTCCTCTTTTTGGAAATGGAGATAACTTTCGATAAAGTCATCGATCTCACCATCCATAACTGCAGTTATATTACCCGTGCTGTAATTTGTCCTGTGATCCTTGACAAGGGTATAAGGCTGGAAAACATAGCTTCTGATCTGGCTTCCCCATGCGATATCCTTCTTGGCTATGGCGTTCTTCTCTTTCTCCTTTTCCCTTTCCCTCTGGTAATACTCGTACAGCTTGCTCCTGAGCATCTTGAAAGCCATCTCCTTGTTCATAAGCTGGCTTCTTTCGTTCTGGCACTGCACGACTATGCCCGTGGCGTAGTGCGTGATCCTTACGGCGCTGTCGGTCTTATTAACATGCTGCCCGCCGGCGCCGCCAGCCCTGTAGGTATCCAATCTGTAATCCTCAGGCTTGATATCTATCTCGATATTGTCATCGACTTCTGCAGAGGCATAAACGGAGGCAAATGAGGTATGCCGCCTTTTTTGCGCATCAAAGGGGCTGATCCTCACAAGACGGTGAACTCCGGCCTCTCCCTTGAGGTAGCCGAACGCATAAGGTCCGTCCACCTTTATCGTAACGCTCTTGATGCCTCCCTCGTTCTCTTCCAAATCGAGAATCTCGCTTTTAAAGCCATGACGCTCCACCCATCTGAGATACATCCTCATCAGCATGCTGGCCCAATCGGAAGCCTCCGTGCCGCCGGCACCGGAATGGATGGAAAGATAAAGATTGTTCTTATCGAATTCCCCGTCGAGCAATGTCTTCGTCTTGAGCGGCCGGAACTTTTCATCCAGAGCGTCTATCTGGGCCTCAAGCTCTGCGCGGAGGGTCTCATCCTCCTCGCTGGCATACATCTCCATAAGCTCCTCAAGCTCGTCGATCTCTCCGATGAGCTCCTTCCATGGATAATAGCTGTCCTTGAGCATATTAAGCTTCTGGTAGGTCTGCTCGGCCTTCTGCTTATCGGACCAGAAATCATCTGCGAGCGTCTTTTCCTCTTCCGCCTTTATCTTATCCAATACCTTGGCGTCGTCAAAGACGCCTCCATACTTGGTAGGCTTCTTCCTTGATATTTTCAAATTTCGATCTGTTTTCGATGAACATTTCAATTACTCCTTGTTATCAGTTTTGGCGCTTCTCATGATCAGCTTGAAGGAAGCGCATCCGCCCTTTTTCAAGCTGAACGGGAATGAGAAGGTGAATTTATTGTACAGATTAAACGACTCCTGTCCAAGCACCGTATGCTGACTTTGTCTCTTCACATCCTGCTTTACTGAAAAACACGAGGTGCTTGTGAAAACCAGCTGCACATCGCTGATCTGGCCGATGACCTTTATGGTTTTCACCCCTTCCATCTCATCAAAGAGCATGAGCTGCTTCTGCTCGGGCTTCTCAAAGGTTATATCATCAAGCATCAGATAGCAATTGAGACGATAAAATCCGTTCTCGATATCCTCTTTTGCAACCAGATCGCTTTCCAGGATGAATGTTTGGCTTCTCAATTTGAAATGCTTGACAAGAGTAAACGGAAGATCATCATCGCCGCAGGTAAAAAGCATGTCTGTTTTCGCCTTGTTCAAAAAACCTGAATCAAACCGGCGGTGCTTCATCTTATACCGCATTCCTTCGGTATCGATCGTATCGGCAAAGGAATGCTTGAGGCTAAAAGGCATAAAGCCCTTATCGAAATGGCTTTTTGCATCGACAACGTTTATCAGCTTGTCCATCAGGTCGAATTCGACTACGGACCCGCCGAAAGGAGAATAGACCACGGTAAAATTATCGTTTCTGGAGATATGGTTCATTTCTCCCAGATCCTCAAGATCCAGCTCGCTTTCCAGCAGCTGCTCCCCTTTGCTGTATAAAAGGCGCTCCGCTTCAAGCACATTCTTCCAGAACATCCTCCTCTCGCAGGTCCTCAGAGGCCCGCACTGGGGATCGAAAATGAAAAGCGGTCCTGAGCCAACATGGGAAAGATTGTCCTCTGCAAGCCTTCTTATATCCCTGTCCTTCTTATAGCTGTTTATGCATTCGCTGAGGGTGAGGACCCTATTGAGAAGATAACGGTTCATGCCGTTTCTCACAAAGATGTCATTAAACGAATAAAGAGGTCCTGCATACGCATCCCTGCCATACCATCCGGAATCCAGATACCCGGGGCCGGTGGAGCTAAATTCATCGAAATGGACTATTTCGGCTCCCGAAGCATCAGCCTCTTCGACGATGGTGGAAAAAATCGAAGCGACATCAAGGTTCTCAAGATCCTGAGCCCGGGCATAGCCCTGCAGCAGCTGATCAAGGTTTATGAAGAAGAAAACGGAATCCTGATCGGAAGAACGGATGAATGCGGATATGGAGCTTTTAAGCTCGTCCATTCCGATAAGCCCCTGGGCGAACTTGCTTACAAGGTTGGCGGCAAAATCGCTTACAGGATAGATCATGGTCCTTTTTCCAAGCTCGTTCATCATCTTGGGCTCTGAAAAAAGCACGTTCTTGCTCGTTGCCTTGTAGGTGCTTATCGCAACGGATGAGATTGCGCAGTTGTTTAGGGTTGAAATGAAAGCGGGCGTCCATATCTGGCCATAAAAAAAAGCGGTTGAGCATCTATAGCCGTAGATCTTGCGGATATAGGTGGTCATCTTCTCGATCTGGCTCCCCCTTTCCCTCGGAGGATTGAGGGAGATGATCGACTGTGAATATATCCCGCTCAAAATCTTTATGCGGTTCTTTTTCGCAAGCGTGGAGATGAGCATGTTCACCTCGCTGTTGTTGCTTTGGAAATACCGCATGACATCGGCGCTCTGGTAAAGTGCGAACTTAAGGTCCTCGCTTTCATAGAGCATTTTTAATACAGGCTTGTAAATGAGTGAAAGCGCCCGTTTGAATGCGGGCGCCGGAGTACAGGATGATAGCGTGGTATACATGCCTAAAGCTATCTTCAACTCATCACCTCTTTTCTATGCACTTCCTAGGACAGAGCTCAAACGCCTGCCCTGCAGTCTCCTGACTCTTTGAATAATCGACGTGCGATAGGAAATTCTCAACCACGAACGGGGAATCAGGGACCTTGACCTGGCATATCTTGCACCCTATGCAGCCTGCCTGGCAGACGGCTCTGACCTTGGCTCCGTTCTCATGGTTGTTGCACGCCACCACGTATTTCGCCGAGTACGGTATCATCTTTATAACACCATTCGGACAGACTGTGGTACATTTTTTGCATCCGATGCATTTTTCCTTATCCACGACCACGTTGCCTTCGCTGTCCTTGCTTATGGCCCCGACGGGACATACTGCTATGCAGGAGCCCAGATGCAGACATCCCTCCTTACAGGCATTAGGGCCGCCAAGAAGCAAAGCGGCAGCGTTGCAGTCGCTGATCCCCTTATACTCGTACTCTTGGACGGTGATTCCGGGATTGCCTTTGCAGTGGACATATGCAACCTCCCTCTCCTTCACCTCTACAGCTATGCCGAGTATCTCTCCCATCTTCTTTGCAAGGGCTTCCCCTCCAGGCGCGCAGAGCCCGGCAGGAGCCTCTCCCTTGAAAACCGCCTCAGCATAAGCCGAGCATCCGGCATAGCCGCATCCGCCGCAGTTGGCGCCAGGCATCGCCTCTTCAAGCATCAAAAGCTTTTCGTCCTTCTCGACCTTGAGCTTCTTATCCGCAATCGACAGCCCGATTCCGAGGATCAGTCCGAGAACCGCGATTACCAGAAATGAATATAAAATCGCCATTTTCCGTCCCTCCTCACACCAGATGCAGATTTGTTATCAGCGACTTGTCGAACGCCATGAAGGCAAGAGCCATCAAGCCGGCGCTGATGAATGCGATCGGAACACCTTTGAAGACCTTTCTCACAGGAGTCATCTCAAGCTTTTCCCTTATGTTGCTCATAAGTATTATGGCCATGGTGAATCCCAGGCCTGCCGCAACTCCCGCAGTGAAGCTTTCCAAAAGGTTATAACCATTGTCGATATTGATGATCGCAATACCAAGCACCGCACAGTTTGTGGTTATGAGCGGAAGGTAGATTCCCAAGGCCTTGTAAAGCGACGGGCTCATCTTCCTGATGACCATCTCTACAAACTGCACTAAAGCGGCAATAACGAGTATGAATGCGATCGTCCTGAGATATTCCAGAGCGAAGGGCACCAGAAGGAAGTAATAAACCGCCCAGCAGACTGCAGATGCAATTCCTGTTACGAATGTGACGGCCATACCCATGCCGATTGCGCTCTCGCTGGATTTCGATACCCCGATGAACGGGCAAAGTCCGAGGAACTGAACAAGAATGAAGTTCTGGACAAATATGTATGTGATCAGTATTCCGATATAGCTCATTTTGCACTCCTCGAGCTCTTCCACTGGAAGAACGCCTTAAGATAGCCCATGACCAAAAGGGCACCGGCTGCAAGGGTAAGCACCCTTACAGGGGATTGGCTGAGCCCCGGGATCTCTATCACACCATCAAAATTACCGATGGCAAACAAAGTGATGGTGCCGGCGCCGAACACCTCCCTGATCAAAGCGATCAGAGAGAGCGAAAGGGTGAACCCGATTCCCATTCCGATCGCATCCAAGGCGCTGTCGAGCACTGTATTCTTATTCGCAAAGGCCTCCGCACGCCCCAATATGATGCAGTTCACGACTATCAACGGCAGATAAACGCCGAGAGCCGAATATACAGAAGGAACGAAAGCATGGGTTATCATCTCTACGATTGTAACAAACGATGCGATGACGACTATATACGCTGGAATTCTCACCGTATCCGGAATGATCTTTCTCAAAAGAGAGATTACGATATTTGAGAAAAAGAGCACGAACAATACGCTTGCGCCCATTCCCAAAGCATTCGACACCTGTGTTGAGACTCCCAATGTCGGACACATCCCGAGCATGATTATGAATGTCGGGTTTTCTTTGAAAATACCTTTTGTAAGTTCTTCCCTATGGCTCATAATGCACCTCCAAGACCTTTGACATAGCTGCTTCCAAGATTCAATGCACCGCTTACGCCGGAGAAAGTGATGGAAGCGCCGCTTACACTCTGCGCCTGATCGGAAGGAAGATCGGCTTTCGATGTGGGCAGCGGCGAAGAGCCTCCGAGGCCTTCGAACATCGCCATATACCAATCATTCTCAGATTTCTTGCCAAGTCCGGGAGTTTCGCTGTTGGCCATCATCTTTGCCTTCATAAGCTCTCCTGAAGCAAGGTAGGAAGCGATGATGGTCATTCCTCCGCCATAGCCGTTGGCATTCAGTTCAAGAATGTAGCCTGCGACCTTGTTATCTCCGTCAAGAAGCGGGATGACCATTGTTATGGATGCATTCGAGGATTCAATCTCCTCTCCCAACGCATAACCGCCGCTTACAGCAGAAAGCGCGGCTTCGGTCTCCTTCTGCGTATTAATCAGTATCTGCGGTGCTGTGATGCTGTTTATGATCCCGCAAAGGCCGGCAGAAAATGCGCAGATGAAGAAAAGGAGCAAACCTGTTTTTATGGTAGTTTTCATGCCTTTTCCTCCTTTTTCTTGATTTCCTTCACATAGCCGAATTTCTTCGGGCGCACAAACCTGTCGATAGTAGGCGTGACGATGTTCATCAAAAGGATTGCAAGGGAAACACCCTCTGGAAGGGATCCGAAATACCTTATGAGGAATGTGAAGAAACCACATCCGACGGCAAATATGACCTGCCCTTTTATCGTTGTAGGAGTTGTCACCCAGTCGGTTGCCATGAAGAAGGCTCCGAGGAAAAGCCCTCCGGAGAAAAGCGGCAAAAGGATTTCACCGGAAAAAAGGCCATAGCCGCGCGGTATTCCTCCGAATATCCACGAAAGGATAGCAAAGGATCCGAGATATACCACAGGAATATGCCATGTTATTATCTTCTTGGCGATCAAAATTAGGCCGCCGATAAGAAGCAGGAATGCGCTTACCTCTCCGATACATCCGGCGACGTTTCCAAAGAACGCATCGATAGTATAGGCATCAAGCCCTGTTGCCGAGGATATGGAAGAAGCAAAATTCGTCACAGGAAGACCCGCTTTTGCCAAAAGGCCGGCGTTATCGGCATATGTTCCTGAGGCTATCAGCGTTTTTATCGATCCGAGCGGAGTTGCGGATGAGATGGCATCGGCTGCCATATAACGGGGAAGGGAGAACGAGCTCATCTGGCTTGTGAAGCTGAAGAATACAAATACCCTTCCGGCAAGAGCCGGGTTCATCCAATTCGCACCGAGGCCGCCGAACGTCCATTTCACGACTGTAATCGCAAAAAACGATGCGATGACAGGGATATAAAGAGGCACATGGGGCGGCATGTTCATACCGACCAGAAGGCCAGTGACCAATGCAGAATAATCCTTAAGCGTGAACTCCTTCGACACCTTGCCAAGCAAGAATTCGGCCAGAAGTGCACTGGCTATTGAAATAATAAGCACCAAGAGCGCACTGAAACCAAAGGCAAACACACCCCATAAGGCTGCAGGAAGGAGTGCGGCCACAACCCAGAGCATTGCATTGTCCGTACTGAGCGGAGAATGCACATGGGGACTAGAAGATACCACTCTCATTTCTTTTTCCTCCCGAGTTTCTTACCGAGCTTGAAGCCTTGGACAAGAGGAAGATGGGACGGACAGGAGAATGCGCAGCAGCCGCATTCCTTGCAATCCATCAATCCCAGCTCCATAGCCGCTTCGTAATTGCCATACTTAATATTGCGGAACATCTTATTCGGCATGAGCCCCATCGGACAATGCTGGACGCACTTGCCGCATGAGACACAGGGCATGGTGTCCTTGCATACCATCTGGGGAAGCGCCAGAAGACCGCTGGTTCCTTTTGTTATCGGGGTTTCATCCAAGGAGAATGCAAAGCCCATCATCGGACCGCCGGAAACCAGCTTGTTTATGTCATCTTTCAAGCCGCCTGCAAAATCATACAGATCGCTTGCTTTTGTTCCCATCGGCGCGATGACATTCTTCGGGTCCTTCACACCTTCGCCCGTAACGGATACCACTCGCTCGAAAAGCGGCTTATGGTGCACCACCGCCTCATAGATCGCATAGCAGGTCGAGACATTGGCAACGACAGCCCCGATATCCAGCGGCAGCTTGCCGGAAGGAATTTCCTTGCCGATAGTAGCCTTTAGAAGCTGCTTCTCATCCCCCTGAGGATATTTAAGTTTCAGAGCTACAACCTCGATTGGATAATTAAGTGCCTTGATCCTTTCCTCGACGTGTGCTATCGCGTCCATCTTGTTCATCTCGATACCGATCATGATCTTCTCCGGCTCAAGGATCTTAGAGGCGATCATGATGCCTTCGAGGGCCTGATCCGTCCTCTCCATCATAGTACGGTAATCGCTTGTGAGATAGGGCTCGCATTCAACCCCGTTGACAACCAGGGCCTCCACCTTGCGTCCCTTTGGAACGGTGAATTTCACCGCGGTCGGGAAAGTAGCACCTCCCATGCCGACGATTCCAAGATCCTTGACCAAGGCCAAAAGCTCTTCTGGTCCGAGATTAGAATACGGATAGCTCTTGTCGAACAGATGGTCATCCTGCTCTTCCGACACTTTTATCACAAGCGCCGGCGCAACCGCTCCATTGGCTAAACGAACTGGCTTCACATCCAGGACGGTCCCATCAACGGGACTGTGCACATTGGCGGAAATGAATGAGGACGCCTTGCCGACGAGTTCGCCACGCTTGACACTGTCCCCTTTCTTCTTAAGGCATTCCGCCGGAGCTCCCAGATGCTGGCTCATTGACAGGAGGATTTCTCCGGGAAGAGGAAGGACTTCAATCTTCTTGTCCTTTGACAGCTCTTTCCGGTCAAGGGGATGTACCCCACCCCTCCTGAATGTGGAAATTCGGCTCATTGAACACTCCTTTGTAATATTCAGCAAATAAACATCTTCATTCTACGGCAAATGAAAATTTCTTGCAAAGGCTAAAAACGGAATTATGGTTCATTTAAAAACATAATTTCATCCCAAATGTTCAAAAAAGGGGCTTAATAAGTAAAAAAATATCAATTTACAGCCCTGAAAGGGGTTATTTGGAATGCTTATCATTTGACGATAAAACAGAACATTTGCTATGATTAAATGGATGAACAGGTTTTTCAAATTCGCATTCAGCAAGCTCAACGGCGTAAAGGTTTATGCTCTTGTCGGACGGTCCGGTACGGGCAAAAGCTACCACAGCAAGCTTGTTGCAGCCAAATACAAGATAGATCTGATCATAGACGACGGATTGCTGATAAAAGGAGATAAGATCGTTGCCGGACATTCGGCAAAGCAGGATCCGAATTTCATCAGTGCCGTGCGTACTGCCGTATTTGACGACGACGAGCACCGCGAGCAGGTCATGAACGCCCTGCTGAAGGAAAAATATAAGAAAATACTCATAATCGGCACCAGCGAGAAGATGATAGGAAAGATCACCAAGCGCCTCGAACTCCCGCCGGCGGAAAAGATCATACATATCGAGGACATATCCAGTCCGGAAGATATCGAGACCGCGATGAGGATCAGGTTCACCGAGGGAAAGCATGTCATCCCGGTGCCAAGCATAGAAGTAACCAGAAGCTATCCACAGATTGTCTATGATTCTTTGAAAATCCTTAAGAAAAATAGGACAGCAAAAGACAAATCCTATGAAAAGACCATTGTACGTCCCGAGTTCTCCCGCCCTGACAAGGAAGAGATAACCGAACAGGCGCTGACGCAGATGGTCCGGCACGCGATCACGGATTACGATCCGGTGATAAAGGTAAAGAAAGCCAGAGGGATCAAGAACCCCGATTCCACCTACTCTCTTCAGGTCACGCTGCAGCTTCCGATCCGGCATTATATGACGACTACGATCTCCGATCTTCAGGAATACATAACCGAATGCATAGAGAAATATGGAGGAATACTGCTGAAAAGCGTTTCCATCGAAATCGAGGAATGGGGCTAGAAATCGTGGCTTTCGGCAAGGGTCCTCGCATCCTCTTTCTCTTGTGGGATGTTCCCTACCTTCACACTCTTCTTCTGAACCTTCTTTGTCTTTGACAGCTCCTCGCTTGCGGCACTCTTGCGTCCAAGTGAAAGGCCGGGCTTTTTCCGTGCGACACTGGCTGCCAACGCCTTTCTCTGCGTCTTGGCTTTGAACCCGAAACCGGCAAGGATTATCACACAGGCCCTTTCTATTTCGTAATTCGGAGGCGTCATCGGCGAAATTAGGACCTTGACCTGGCGGAACGCCTCCTTAGCCCTTTCTTCAGGGCTCAGGCCTCCGTTCTTGTCGATGATCACAAGATGCATAAGCAGTTTGGCAAGGACTTCGGATTTTTCTATCGGGCTTCCGCTTTCTTTATTGGCATTCACATAGCTGTCGACCGCCTTCAGATCATTTCTTACAACATCGTAATCCATATAAAGGGAGAAACAGGGAAGCATGTAAACGAGAAGCTTATACTTGTCCAATTCGGGGAAAATCTCTGCACAATGGCCTGAAAGCATTATCTTGGAGACCTCTTCTGTGAGCCTGCTGGTAGAAACGGAAGAAAGATGATGGGCATTACGCTTGATCGCTCGTTTAACATCCCATTTCAGTCTGAAGCCCGTGGTGACCGAATACTTGACGGCCCTGATCATTCTCACAGGATCCTCGCTGAAAGAATATGAAAGCGGGATCAGGCTCCTTATGACTTTCTTCTTGAAATCGGGAAGAGCCGAATTGAAATCCAAAAGCTGTCCGTTCTGAGGGTTGTAATAAAGGCTGTTTATCGAGAAATCCCTGCGCTTGGCATCCTGCTCTATGGTTCCGAAGATGTTGTTGTTGCCCTCTTCGAAATTCTCCTCATCGCTGCGGAAGGTGGTCACCTCGATTATCTTGTCGTGATTGAAATAAAGATGGACAATGCGGAAGCGGCGTCCGATTATGCGGGCATTCCAGAACATCTTCTGCACCTGGCGGGGAGAAGCGCTGGTGGCCACATCAAAATCCTTCGGCTTGCGTCCGAGGATCATATCCCTGACCGCCCCGCCCACTATATAGGCCTCATAGCCTTGTGCATGAAGCTTTCTGATAGCCCATAATGCGTCCTTATCTATCTGGGAATTCCTTACATTATGTTCTTTTAAAGAATATATGCTTGCAACGGGAACTTCTTTGGCCCCTTCCTGCTTATATCGGGTATACATCATGCCCATTTTAATGGCTTTTGTGTATTCGGGCAAGTATTTGCTCAGGCTTGGCTACGGACGCGGATCTCCTGTTCGGCCATCTTCATGAGCTCGGGCAGGCACGCATCAAAGAATTTCTTATATGCTGGACAGAGATAAGTAAGGGAAAGCTCACCGGTGGAAAAATTCTCCCTGTCGCGTCTGCATCCTCCGCGGCAGATGGAAAAATACCTGCATGCGCTGCATTCCGGCTCGATCTTCTTGGATTTTTCTGTAAATCCGATTTTTTTGCGCTTTTCATCGATCATCTCGAAGCTGTCGGTCTTGAGATTCCCAAGCCGGTAACCGTCAAGAACATAGAAATCGCAG
>CASGDQ010000045.1 GCA_949300325.1 uncultured Spirochaetales bacterium | reverse complement strand
CCGATCTGTACAGTCTTGAAGAACTGTTCCTTGTTCTCCTGGATCTTCTTCTCAAGATATTCCCTTCTGGAAACAACACTCTTGAGCTTCTGTCCAGCATGGAACTTGTCGATGATGAAATAATCCGTCTTGCCGATGAGGCTTTCAGGATCCTCGACACGGTTGACATCTGCCTTTGAAAGCGGGCAGAAACCTTTATAATCTGCACCAAGGTCGACTTCATAGCCGCCTTTGATCACTTTAACAAATTTTCCGAGAATCGGCGTCTTCTCCTCAGCAGCCTTCTTGAGGACCTCTGTCCTTTCCTTTGCTTCTGCCTTCTTCTTGGAGACGATTACCTGTCCGCCGCTTCCTTCTTTCTTGATGATTGTAACGTTGACCTTATCTCCGATCTGAGGAAGTTCAATAAATTCGCTTACAGGAATCCTTCCTTCGCTCTTGTATCCGACATCAACCAATACAAATTCGTTATTTAACTGTACAACAGTTCCGGTTACGATCTGACCGTCTTCAATTCCAGCAAATGACTTCAGGTATTCTGTCATCTGAGTTTCATTTTCCACTTTAATGCTCCTAGTACTAGATTAAAACTATAATTCAATAGCCTTTATCACTCTCTCACAAACTTGGTTTATGGTCAAGTGAGTTGTATCTATATATATAGCCGAATCGGCTATTTTAAGGGCTCCAAACGCCTTGTTTTTGTCATTTTCGTCCCTTTTGATGATGGCCTCAAGAACTTCCTCGTATCCAGGGCCGTCTGGATGCTCTGCAGTGCGTCTTTTCGCTCTTTCCTCAGCAGATGCATCAAAGTAGAATTTATAATCTGCATCGGGGAAAATAACTGTTGTCGTATCCCGCCCTTCAGTGACGATATCCATCCCTTTGGCAAGTTCCCTTACCTGTTCGTTCACATAGCATCTGAGCCGCGGATCAACAGAGACAGGAGAACAGAAACGATCGACAAGAGGAGTATGAAGTTTTTTTTCTACATCCTCCCCATTCAAGCAGATATCGCCATCTTTAACCGTTATTGAAACGCTTTTTGCAGTTTCAAGAACGCTGTCTTTGTCCAGTGGATCCTTTTGTGCCTCAAGCTGAGCCAAGGTATATACCCTGTAAAAAGATCCGGTGTTGAGAAAATAGAAACCAAGCCTTTCGGCAATAAGGCGTGCGATGGTGCTTTTTCCGCTTCCTGCGGGACCGTCAATTGCTATTACCATTCTTTTTCCTCTCCTTTTTTATTGAAGTACGATTATTCAGGCTTTGCTTTCCTTTAAGAAGGCCGTCGATTTCCTCTTTCTTGAGATTTCTCCACTCCCCGACCTCAAGGTCGCCGAGCTCAACGCAGCCGATCCTGATTCTGGTCAGGCTTTTGACATCATAGCCCAGAAAGGAGAAAATCTTCCTGATTTCCCTATTTTTTCCTTCTGTAAGCGTGACTTTGATAAACAGCTTAGTGCGTGGAACAAAATCGTATCTTTTTATTCTATAAGGTTTTGGTATATCGATATATAAACCATCAAGAGCCTTGTTCAGATCCTCGATGGAAACAGGCCTGTCAATTTTCACCAAATATTCTTTTTCTATCTCATAGCGGGGATGCATCATCGAATTTGCAAACTGCCCGTCATTTGTGAAGAGAATCAGCCCGCTGGATTCCTTATCGAGCCTGCCAACGTTGAAAAGAAGATTATTATCCCTCATTGAAATGAGATCTCTAGCGTACATAGTCTCATTCGGATCATAGTTGGTGCACACATATCCCTTTGGCTTGTTTAATGCGATATAATAAAGTTTCTCCGCCGGCTCGACAGTCTCCCCGTCAACCTGGACGATATCGCTCTCTGATACCTTGACTCCCATCTCTTTAATCGTCACGTTGTTGACCATGACACGCCCTGCGGCAATAAGTTCTTCAGAACCCCTTCTGGATGCGACTCCGCACTTTGCAAGATACGCCTGCAGGCGCATAGGATAATCACTCATTATCTTCCTCTCCGTCATTTTCATCTTCTTCGCTGTCTTCTTTCTTGAATCTGAGCTGATCGATTTCTCCGAGTTTGGGCAGATCCGCAATACTCTTTAAATTGAATTCTATCAGAAACTTCCGGCTGGTGCCATATAGGCACGGATGGCCTGGAATATCCTTTCTTCCTATGACTTTTATATATTCCCTTTCCCTCAAGATCCTGACGATCGTATCGCTGCTGACACCTCTTATCTTATCTATTTCCTTTCTGGTAATCGGCTGGGAATATGCGATAATCGACAAGGTCTCAAGGCTTGCCCGGCTCAGCCTGCGGTCAACTTTCCTGCCATAGCTTTTTCTGAGGCGGTCATAAAGATCTGTGGCGGGGATGAATGTGTAATTGCCCTCTTCCTCCAAAAGGACGAGCCCGCGGTTCTCATCTTGGCATATATCCTTGATCTCTTTGAGTGCGGCCTTGACCTCTGCCATGCTGAGCCCGGTCAGATCAGAAATACGCTCATCTGTTATTGCGGCATTCTCGACATATAGGACCACTTCGACAAGGCGTGCATTTTCGCTCATCATCCTAGATCTACTCATCTTCTTCGTCATCCTCCAGATCAACTTCTTCCTCATCCCCGATGAATACGTCGTCTTCCTCCGCATCCTCATCGTCATCCAGGCTGTCATCGACAAATCCCGATTCATCAGGAGTTATCTCCTCCTCTGAGCCCTTCTCTAGAAGTTCGTCATACTGCCTGTCATAAAGCTCGGCAAGATTCTCATCCCAGTCCTGAGGCCGTTTGAAAATATATATCTCGCCATTAGGGACATCCTGGCGGATAAGGATCATCTTATGCTTTGTCGCTTCCAAAATCGCCATGAAAGAGCAAATTATATGAAGCGGGTTTTCAAAGTCGATTATTATGTCGCTTATCGTTATCCTTTCCCTTGTCTCTAACAGCTCATTGATCAAAGTGATCTTCTCGTTGACCGAAACCTCCTCATAGATGTTGAAGACCTTGCTCGGGCTAACCTTTTCCAACAGCTGCCTGAATGTGATGAAAAGGTCATTGAGGGTCACATCCTTGAAAAGCTCCTGATCATCGAACGGAACCATGAAGGGATTATCCTTTCTTGGGATGTAGAATCTATCGGTGGTGTTTCCACTCAAAAGATCGGTATATTTCTTGAATTTCTGGTATTCAATCAGCCTTTCGACAAGCTCCTGCCTGGGGTCCTCGTATTCCTCGTCGAATTCGACCTCCACAGGAAGAAGCATCCTGCTTTTTATAAGAAGCAGGTCGGCGGCAAGAAGATAAAAATCGCTTACCTCGTCTATTTCCGCCTTATTTGCATTTATATATTCGAGAAACTGTTCGGTGATCTCTGCAATAGGAATATCATAGATGTCAACCTTGTTCTCTTGGATGAGGTACAGCAGAAGATCAAGGGGGCCTTCGAATTTCTCCCCCTTGAACTGCCATTTTTCCCTTTTAACCGTTTCTCCGCTGTTCTGGCTCTGCATGGCTAACGATTATAACAGTTTCGGATTTTCTTTGCTATTCTGATTTTTTCGGAAACATTATTTCCCTCAGCTTCGCATCCAGCTCGGCAAGGAAATCCTTGTTGGCCTCAAGATACTCCAGCGTCTTATCCCTGCCCTGCCCGATCTTTTCACCGTTATAGCTGTACCATGCTCCGGATTTTTCTATCAGGTTGTATTTGAGTGCCGCATCCAAAATCGAACCGGTGTAGCTGATGCCCGTGCCGAACATCAGATCAAGCTCGCATTTCTTAAACGGAGGCGCGACCTTGTTCTTTACAATCTTCACTTTTACCCTGTTGCCAGAGATGTCGTCATTATTCTTGCCGATGCTCTCGCTCTTTCTTACATCCATCCTGACAGAAGCGTAGAATTTGAGGGCATTTCCTCCAGTAGTTGTTTCAGGATTGCCGAACATAATGCCGATTTTCATCCTTATCTGGTTTATGAAGATTATCGTGGTGTTAGATTTAGAAAGGATTCCTGTAAGCTTTCTCAAAGCCTGGCTCATAAGCCTGGCCTGAAGCCCCATATGGCTGTCTCCCATATCCCCTTCTATTTCCGCCTGAGGAGTAAGGGCTGCAACGGAGTCTATGACGATGATGTCCACAGCTCCGCTTCTTACTAGGGATTCGGTGATCTCAAGAGCCTGCTCGCCGTTATCCGGCTGGCTGATCCAAAGCTCATCGATATTAACCCCGAGATTTTTTGCATATACAGGATCTAGCGCGTGCTCCGCATCGATGAAAGCTGCGATTCCCCCTTTCTTCTGCGATTCGGCAATTGCATGAAGAGCAAGGGTTGTCTTTCCGCTGGATTCCGGACCATAGATCTCGATTATCCTGCCTTTTGGATAACCGCCGACGCCGAGAGCCTCATCAAGAAGTATGCTTCCTGAGGGTATAACATCTATATCGAGGAACTCCTTGTTGTCCCCGAGCTTCATCAAAGAGCCCTTGCCGAACTGCTTGTCGATCTGGAGCCTTGCAGCTTCCAGGGCTTCATTCTTTCCTTTCAACTCAGTTGCCGCATCTGCAGTATTCTTTGCCATATATCAATTCCTACCATCTATAATAATCTGTTCAAGCAGAAGCTTTGCTCAAACTTTTTTTTGAAAACATTTCATATCCCTGCTATTAAGGATGAAGGTGACCGGCCCCATGTTGGAATAGCTTACCACCATATGTGCACCGAAGACCCCGCACTGGACATTATAGCCCATATTCTTGAGAATGCTTATCCCATCATCATACATTTTTTCAGCAGTGCTAGGATTCATCGCATGAGCAAAATCCGGCCTGTTGCCCCGGCAGAGATCTGCAGCCAATGTGAACTGGCTTATGAACAGAATGCCCATATGATCCTTATCGAGGCTGAGATTCATCTTTCCCTGATCATCCTCAAAGATCCGTAAGCGTACAAGCTTTTCCAAAAAGGGCTGAAGCATCGATGCATCATCTGACTCTTCCACCCCAAAATAGACAAGCATTCCTTTTTCTATCTGTCCCTTAACAATTCCGTCCACGCTCACAGATGCATCACGTACCCTCTGTATCACAGCCTTCATAACGCCCTTCCCGCAGTTTCAAGAAGGTTTTGGACAAAGGATTCGCTGTCCATGCTGGAAAAGAATGCGGATCCTGTAACAACCATGTCGACACCCGCTTTTGCAACCGTTGCTACAGTGCTTTCGTTTATCCCTCCGTCGACGTTTATCAGATACTGATAGCCTTCCCTTCTCCTGAGCATATCGAGCTGGCTGATTTTTTTAGCGGAATACCTTATGAATTTCTGTCCGCCAAATCCCGGGTTGACGCTCATGATAAGAACATAATCGACCATATCCAGCACAGGGATGATCTCATCTACGGCTGTTGCGGGATTGATTGCAACTCCCGCCTCTTTTCCCTCCTCCTTTATCATCGCTAGGCATCTATGAAGATGTCTTGTGGCTTCCTTATGAACCGTAATGATGTCGGACCCTGCAGCAGAGAACTGCTTTATATACCGCTCAGGCTCCATTATCATAAGATGCGTATCGAAAATCAGATCGGTACGCTTTCTTATGTCCTGGATATATTTAGGACCGAAGGTGATGTTGGGAACAAACATTCCGTCCATCACGTCAAGATGGACATGGTCCGCACCGCTATGGCTGATGCGGTCCAATGCCGATACGGGATCCGAAAAATCGGAAGCGAGCATGCTCGGACTGACAAGAAGCGAGTTTCCTTTCATGTCTGTAGAATATAACATAAAAAAGAGAAATTATAAACAAATACGAAAAGTATGCCTGTTATTATTTATAATTTGAAAATTTTTCTGTTTTCGTCTTCAACAAAAGAATGCAACAAGATTCTTGACATTAGTTTTTTTTATGAACGTTTATATGACTATCGAATTCGATGATGCATGGAGAAGCGCATGAAGGCCATATTGTATTACGATAACAACCAGAGGCATAGGAAAAAACAACCTGATGTTCTGCCTGCCGAAAGACATGGCCGACAAAGGACAAGACGGTGGCCATGGGGGCAAACACTCTTAATGTGCTCCCTGACCACCTTGTGGTAGGAGGCGTTCATGTCCATTGCCATCGCTTCGACCCCCTCCAGAAGTTCCTTCTCCATATCCTGGAAGAACTTTCTGAATGCCTCCACACTGTTTGACGGAACTGAAAGCTCTATTTCAAAGATTAATTATACTGGATGAGAGGGAGGGGGTTAAGGCACTGAGTTTATTGTAGCTGAAACTGGGATAGAAAGAAAAAAACTGATTTATTTCCTCCTGTCCAGTGAGACATGCCATACTTCAGCAAAATATTACAAAGTGAATTAAAGTCTTATGACAACAATGCAAAAAAAGATTAGAAAAACGTTCAATTATTGACATGAATGTTTCTAATAGTATCACCTAACTGTAACCATGATTCAACAACGGACATATGCTGTAATAAGCTTAACTTCCCCTTCAGAAGCTCTCAATCTGTAACGTCTAACGGAAGAAGGAACTATAAATGTCTCTGCGAAGTGAACTATTAAGGGCTCAAACGAACCATCGAGGCTCTCAATTGCGGCAGCTTTACCATCGACAAGATTACACACATGCATGCTATCTCCCATCTCGATATCACACGAGGAAGAAGTAGTGTAACGCACAGTTTCTATGAACTCAAGGTTATGAAGCCCTGTATGTTCTTTCCTAAAATCATCATGCTCCTCAAGGACTCTAACTTGATTGATAAGATTATCCATTACCCATTCGGTTGTCCTATCAAACTGAATGTTATTTATTCCATGCTCTATATGGATTGGACGAGGAAGCCCATCAAGGCCAAGTCTACCCCAGTCCCATAGTTTAAATGTGAAGATATACGGAGTAGCGCTTATTTCAAGAACCATTGTATCAGCTCCTGAGCAATGCACAGTTCCAGCTGGAATTAGTATATGGTCATGCTTCTTCACGGGGACTTTATTCACATATTTTTCCACAGGAAAAGCTATCACACCTCTTTGAGCCATCTCTAAATCTTTACGCATCTCTTCTTTATTAGCACCTTCCTTCAATCCGATGTATACAGAAGCATCCTCCTTAGCATCGAGAATGTAATAACTTTCATCTTGTGTGTAATGCATTCCGAAAGTCTTCTGTATATACTCAGTAAGAGGATGAACCTGCAGTGAAAGATTTTGGCCATCCATTGTATCAAGGAAATCAAATCGTATAGGAAATTCCCTTCCGAATCTTGCCAGTACTTTCACCCCAAGAAACGGCTTGGGAGCTGTAAGCGTCATATCCATCATTGGAAGGGAAACGTAATCATCTCCGAATTTAAGGTTGATGCAGTTTTCCTCAGGGACACCATCAAAGCTCCATGCGTAGTTCTTTTCCTCTGAAGGAAGACCGCAGACATGCTTCATCCACTGACCACCCCATACCCCTGGATCAAAGTAAGGCTCCATTCTGAATGGTTTATGGCTCACCTCTTCCATAGCATCAAAAAATGCATCCATAGGAATCATCTTAGGGAAGAACTCATCATTTGTATCAACAATGAAATCCATTTTAGGAAAGAGCTTATCCTTATGTTTATCTGCAAGTCTCCATTCAATAAAGAATCCCCTTTTTATCTTAGCAAGACTCGGATCTCCTGGATTATTCGCGAGCCAGTTCGTTCTGCCTGCTCTATATCTCAGCTGGCATTCCCATCTGTTCAGATCAAAGTATATGAGGATATCACTATTTGAAATTAATGATGCACCAATACCAATAACAAGAATAACTCCGTTTTCAGTATTATTTATCTGCTTTTTTAATTCATACTGTATTCTTTTATCAAAGCATGCCTCTATATTCTTTGATGTCATATATGCAAATACACGGTCATCTGAAAGATAGTCACGAAAGATATCATCAAGCTTTTCATAAGAATATAGCGCATTATCAGAAAAGATGGTGAGTGAAGGTCTGAGCATTGAAAGACCTTCTGCTATTCTTTCCTTTGAAACACCTGGATAGAGGTCACAGATAACTATACAGCGTTTTTTTCCCTTGGCTCTTTTCTCAATCTCTCTGCAGATTGATTCATATCCTGAAATTACTACTCCATCATGACCATGGATGATTGTCATAGGTTTTAGCTCATAATTTGAATAAGTATGATACTGGTACATATAGTCTCCTAAAGCCGTTATCTCATTCTACCCTAAAGTTCTACAGAATATTTGTAGCTATTACCTGGGTAATAGCAGATTGAAAATTCAAGTATTCTTCCATCAGGATCAAAACTCTTACGACTTCGTTTAAAGACCGCAGAATTCTCAGCAATACACAAGAATTCAGCAACAAGTTTATCGGCTAAGACAGCTTCCAAAGTATCAATTGCACGAGATACAATTATCCCACATTTCTCTTTCAGATAAGCATATAGTGAATCCATATAGCAGCTTGTATCCTCGGGGAGATTCCATTCTGGAGGAATCCACGTCATAGAATAAACGATAGGAATGTTTTTTGCAGCTCTAACTCGGGTGATGCAAAGAGCTGAAGCACCTTCGTCCATCTCAAGTTCAGCAGCAATCTCTTTCGTCACAACTTTCTGCTCAGCTCTGCAGAACACTGTAGACATAGTGATGCCATGCTGTGCCATTTCTTCTGAAAAACTTATAACCTGTTTCAATGTCTCATTTATTTTTTCAAAAATCACTACAGTTCCAATTCCTGGACGGCCTTCAATATACCCATTGACAGCAAGATTACTTAAAGCTTGCCGAACAGTGATTCTGCTTACTCCATATATCTCCATTAGTTCTTTTTCAGAAGGAATGATATCCCCTTTTGAATAATCCCCATTCTGTATTTTTGTTTTAAGAACACATTCAAGCTGATAGTAAAGTGGCTCCGATCCTTTTGTTCTTACAAGATCCATTAAAAATCCCCCTTTTTGCTCTTTATCCAGAGACCCTCCATTGTCCTTTCGGATGTATACGCATCATGAATGATTCTACACCCATATTCTTCACTCATCCGCTGTAAAGATTCTCCAAAGAATCTAAAAGAACCGGAAATGTTCCCTCCTATTACGATTGTATCAGGATTGAAAGATTCGATGAATGGTTTTAAGGCTTCTGTGAGATTTTCTCCAAATCGCTTAAAAAGAGTGATTGCCCGAGAATCCCCCTGAGAAGCCATTCGATCAAGTATCCTACCATCAATATCCCTTCCAAAAATCTCCATTGACAACCTTGACTGGCCTCGTTTAGAAACATAATCATCAATTATACTATCTTTAAAAGGTAACCTGTAAATCCAGCCATTTTCAGGAACATCTTCTCCTGATTTTAAGATCTTACCACTTCTGATAAATGCAGAACCGCAACCTGTACCTATGGTAACCGCCATCATACTGCCATTATAGGAATCAAGGTCATGGAACCATACACCAAGAGCAAAAGCCTCAACATCATGAATGAAAAACATTGGTATATTAGAAAATGATTCATCAAAATATTTTCTGATATACTCAGGAATACTCAATCCATAAATTGAATCATATTTTCCAATTCCTTTCATATAAGAAATACCTTTTCTATAGTCAAAAGGACCAGGAAAAGCCATTCCGATGCAAGTAGGAATAAGACTAACTTGAGAAGATGTATTCTTGATAATCTCTGAAAGATTACAAAAAATGTCCTCTGCAAGTCCGTCCGAAAGAGAAGCATATTCTCTCACAGGAATAAGCATGTCCCCGTTGTCATCGAAGATTCCGCTTTTTATTCCTGTTCCACCAACATCAAGAAACAAATAATGCCCCATACTCTCACCTCAGATATAAAAACTCAGCAAGCCTTCATTCATTATTTCAGCTTCCTCCATTAAACTCTTTATATCTGGAAGATTGCTTATTTTAAGAGAATATGCAAATTCATAAAAACCAGAAAGGTCAACTCTGAAATTTGTCTCCCAAAAATTGTTCATCACCCATGAATAAGCATTTGAACAATTGAATTCTTTATCTGCCTCAGCAGTAAGCCTGATTGGATGAGATTCTAAGGTATTCATCACCATCAAAGGAACATCACGGGTTGAAAGAATCACTGAACTATCATCATTTTTCCATACAAACCCATTCTGAATTAAATAAAATTCACGATTCGTTCCCGGCAGTTGGTCAATACCTGGCCTCATAATACAGTTTGTTTTATCAACATATAGTTCTTCTCCTGCTCCTGCCGTAAAAGGAATGGAAATATAAAGATTCTCAGTATCCCATTCACTTGTTTTATGAATCTTTACCATAAAATCAATCTGAGGTATCTTTTTATAAACCTTCATATCAACTGAATACATCCTTGTCCCTTTCAGCTTATAATCAATAATTGCTTCAATATAAACATCTCCATCACTTATAAGATGAATATTCCTCATCTTAGATGAAAACCGTCTTGTCTCTTCATTTTTCCTATTCCTTCCCATAAGCCGACGTGTTTCAACAGGATTTTCATGAGATGGAGTAATTTCATATATACCACTCATTGGTGCATATATACGGTTTTTTCTAAGGATTTCCTTACTATTCTGCTTGTCAAATATTGATGTTATTCCTTCACTCTGTGAAAGTTTTATAATGAAATAATCAGTCTCAATTCTCTCAGAATTTGCTTCGTATTTTCCAGGAACCACTATATCATACACTCTTTCAGCACCAAGAAGAGGATAGCTTGCAATCTTGAATGGGGAACGATTAACTAATCTAAGAGCGAGTTCACGGCTATCTTTTGCTAACATATTAAGCACAACATCAATTTGATAAGCCCTTGCAATTTTTTTAATCTGGTGCGGAATTATCTCATCTGTTTTCAAATCATAAACCTCAAATGGAGTATCAATTGAAAATCTCACACCATCAAGGAATTCCCATAGCTCAACATAAAGGCTTGCTTTCATCATTCCGCTATATTCATGAGGATTGATAACTCGATAATGTTGTGGACGCTGATATGAAATTGTTTTCTCACCATATGCAGCAAGAATTTCATCAAGATTCTTCGAAGCTGCGATATCAGCATTAATTGCGTAAGCAGTTTTCCGTAAATCAAGATCGCCAACAAGAGTATCCCAGGGTTCAATAACTGATGATGAATATCCCCATGTATGCTCAGAATATAGCATTACATTATATCGGGCACTGTCAACAAATTTCTTATCACTATGTTTACATTCTGGATCGATTTTCTTTGCAATAGAAAGTTTTCTCTGTGCACTACGACAGCTTTTAACAGCCTGAGGTGTTGAGCCAACACCATCAGCCCACCAGTCATTCCAATCCCCTGAATATGATGGGATATCCTTCCATACTGAACGAACATGTGAAAAAAATGTATCAAGTGTGCATAGTTCAAAAGATATTCTGTCTGCATAAATTTGGTTAAGCTTATTCACACGTTGAGCAACACCTTCACTAGGAAATCCATTATCCGTACTGGCTCCTGAAACAACAACAGGGATAAAATCATATTCGTATCCTTCAGATTCAAAATTCTCAAGGTAACGAACAATACGGGTATCAAGAATTTCCATTTCCTTCGTTATAGTATCTTTTCGATCTTTGTTAAAGATAAGACGATTTCGAATATATGTATCATATTCATCAATATCCTGATAAGAATTTGGACCATATGGTGCAAACATCAATTCATTCCCAAAATGATAGTTCTCTCCACTCCAGGCAAGAATGTTTTTCCCAGATGGACCAACCCAATAAAATGGTGTCTGTTTTCTAAAGATAGGAAACATTCCATGATGTGGATGCAAAGAGCAATAAAGGTTTTCTACACCATGGTCTCTAAGAAGATCTGCATATCCCCAGGCATAGCCATTGATATCAGCAGTCATTCCGCATGTCATTCTGAACCCATGGGAATCAGCATAACGTTTCATTTCATCTAATCCCCAGTTCATAGTATCTGCATCAACTAGCTCTGTCATATTCAGGTAATTACCAGACAGTCCAATCTCTCCAGATGCAGCGTACTTTTCAAAATCAGAAATATATTCAGATGAAGCATTTTCATAGAAATTCTTCACTTGCCAATAGTTTTCAGTCTGCCACTTAAAACCATCAGCCCCACTGATACGGCCAGAATGTATTCCATTCAGGATATCAATAGCTTGCTTAATAAAATCAACATGATATCTTGATAATTTTTCCTGTCTTTCTGTATAACCAATGTCTGTGTGTGAATGATGAATTACAAACACCTTCCATTTTCTGTTCATTTGTTTTCTCCTTTTTTGCACATTATTTAGATGTATAAATCATCCCGGATTCAGTATTTTTCTGAAGGAATGAGAACATTCCGATTGTAGGTATCGAAACCACAATACAAACCATGAATAGGACAGGTGCGTTACCTTTATCCATAAGCGATACAAACGGCATCACAGTCTGTTTTGTTTCACTTCTCAGTAATGTCAGACCAAACATGAGATCATTCCAGCACCAAGAGAACTGTGTAAGAAAAACTATAGAAAGCGAGGCCGTTGTCATAGGAACAAACAATCTTGTGAGAATCTGCATATCACTTGCACCTTCAATTTTTGCAGATTCACAAATTTCTCTATCAATACGTATAAAATTATTTCTCATCACAAACATAATGAATGGTATACATATTGCACTATAGAAAAGAATTATTCCAATTCGCGTATCATATAGATTCAAATTCATGTATGCCCTGTATATTGGTATGAGATAAAGTTGAAACGGAAAAATCGTACCTGTATATATAAACATGAACCAAAACATTGGGTACTTTATCTTTAAATGCGAAATACCATAAGCCGCCAATACACCGCAGACCAAAGATATAGAGGCCCCACACAAAGCATAAATAAAACCATTTCTCATACTTTTAAAAATCGGTAATCCACTCAAAAGATATTTGAAATTATCTATAAAAGCATTTCCTTTTGGCATTGACCAGAAGCTTCCCATATTATATTCAATTCTTGTTTTGAATAAATTTATAAACACAAAGATAATCGGAATGATCCATATTATAGCTAGCAGAAGCAGAACAAAAGTCACAACAATTTTAGAGATATTATTCTTTACAATCATTTCAACGTTCTCCTTCCTTGAAATTAGCCTTAAATTAAAAATTGCCAGAATGCTCACAATAAGAGAAAGAATTACAGCAACAGCGGCACCTGATCCATATCTGTTATAAACAAATGATTCAGTATACATAGTCAGCGCAAGAGTCTCAGATGTTCTATATGGTCCTCCTTTTGTCATAATCCAAATATTGTCAAAAATTTTAAAGCTATTAACCATTGACATAATAAAAACGACAAGAATAATAGGTTTAAGCATTGGCAGAATAACTCTTGTATATATCTTAATAGGGCCAGCCCCATCTATAGTAGCCGCCTCTACAGGGCTTTCGTCTACAGAGCGTAATCCACCAACAAAAAGAAGACGATTAAGGCCAATTCCCTGCCATGTTGTCATAATTATCATAACATAAGTGTTTACATAAGGTATTGAAAGCCAATCAAATACTAACTCCGGATGCCCAAGTTTCGCTGCAATACTAGGTATTCCGCCTGTCATAAGCAACGTTGTGATAATCATTCCCCCCACTGTTAGAGAAAACGCATTAGGTAAATAAAAAATATTTTTGAACAATGAACCGCAATATGACCTTGTTATGAAAATCGAAAGAACAAGAGGGACAAACATATTTACAATAAGCGATCCAATTACCCAAGCAATAGTATTATAAACGGAAATAAGGAAATTGCTATCTTTAAAAAGATTCATATAATTGCTCAATCCTATAAATTTCATAGGACCAATTCCATTCCAGTCAAAAAAACTCAAATATAAAGTAAAAACTATTGATGTAACAAAAAATACCATTATAAAAACTACAGCTGGAAGAATATAAAGGTAATCTTTATTAAACCGCAATTTTTTATTCTCCATTATTAATTCCTTATAAAATTTTAAAATAATAATCTTTCCAGGAATTTAACTTCCTGGAAAAATAAATATCTTATTTCCAATATGCATCAGCTGCAGCCTGACACGTCTTAAGCATTTCATTCACAGTTGAATTACCCATCTGGAAACGCATAAAAGCATCAAGTGTTGTATCGCGGATATTCTGGGGACAATACTCATAATATCTTGGTATAACATTGTAATTTTCTGCATCAGTTGTAAAAGAAAGAATTTTATTAAAAACAATGTTATCCATCGTAAGAGAGCTATTTCCTAGAACGCCGAATCCTGAATAGAGATTTTGTTGAATGGGTTCAGTAAACCAGCTTTGAAGTACCTGCATTGCAGTAGCTTTATCTGTACTGTGTTCTCCAACGCAAAGAGGAGCTTCTTCTATGAAGATTGTCGGATTATTGCCGTTAGCACCAGGAAAAATAAAAGCATCGAAATCTACACCTGGCTCCTGGCCATAATCAAGTGAAAGATTCCTAATCATCTGATTGTCCTCAAGCATCATTCCAATCTGTCCTGTAGCAAGCATTCTTCTACAATCATCTGCAGCATAAATACTTGAAAAATAACCTTTATCGACCATTGTCTTCCAGACGTTCATGGCTTCTTCTACTCTTTTATCATCATAATTTACCTTACCTTCACAAACATCTCGATAAAGCTGCGGATCATATGATGCCAATATCTGCTGGAACCAAAGAAAACCAGCCCAACTATCATTCTTAAGAGCAATTGGCGTAATTCCAGCAGCAAGAAGGGCATCACAGATATCAAAGAATTCCTCTACAGTTTTTGGCTCAGAGAGACAAAGTTCATCAAATACTTTTTTGTTATAGTAAACTGATGTATAAAGTACAGAAAACGGAACAGCATAAATCTTACCATTAAAAGTAAATGGCTCAGCAAGAGAAGCCGGGACTCCCTGTTCTACAAGTGTTGTATTCCACAGTTCCGTAAGATCTGCTAGAGCTCCAGAATTTGCAAGATCTTCAAGCTGACTACCAGTCCACCAGGTAAGAAGACCAGGTGCTTTATCTGATCCAATAGATTGCTGAATAGTTGTTTGATAAGAAGCAACATCAGGGAAAGCCGTTATAGTAAGATCAATACCTGAAACTTCTTCAACTGTCTGTTCTAAAGACTGTCGAAAAGAATAATCAATTTTAGCCATTTTGTCATTCAGAAATTCTACAGATGGAGAAATTGAAGAAGTTTTACTCTCACTACTTCCTCCTGCAAAAACATTCCCAACCATAACAGCAATTATGAGAATAAAGCTTATTAGTTTACTCATGAAATCATCTTCTTTTGTTTAAATGTTATATCATTATATTATCATGATATTTATTGTTGTCAACTGCTTTATTAGTATATACTTTCATATTGAAAACCAAAGTAGATACTAAAATTATCTAATGAAATAAATATCAACTTTTATAAAAAATTCTTAACTTTTTTTTGATATAACTATTTCCTTATGGCTATAAGGATTCCTTTTCATTCATACTATTTATTTCGGTATAAAATTCACAGCCACATATAATTCAACAACTTGTTTGCATTCCGAAAAAAATGTGCTATATTTTTTTGTAGAGAATATCTAGGACGTTCCGAGCAGATAATATGATTCTGCCCGGTTTTCTTTTTCTCTGAACTTTGTAAATTATGGAGGTGTTTTTCATGGATCTCAAATCCCTTATTCAGGAAGAAAAGGCTCTTGGTAAGAACCCGTGCATGCAATATAAGGTTTCTTCTTTTGAAGAAATTGACAAGTCATTATTTTCAAAGAAAAAGACAGACGAGGAACTCTTGGAGATCAGGCAGGAGGCCATGCAGCTTTTCCAAGGCGATGAGCAAGGGGCGAACATCATGCTTCATTATATTGCCGGAAGAATCAAGCTTGAGCTCAGGCCGCATGAGTTCAATATGGATCTCAATAACACGCTTTTAAGCTTCTATGATGCTAGAAACTGGGATGTCGTCAGACATTTGGGCGAACTCATTGTTTCGAGGTCTTCAAATCCCCTTGCCTTCCGAATTCTTGGCGACGTGGCACATGAAAACGGGGATGATGCGAAAATGTGGAAATATTATGAGCGCTATGTCTCCATCGACAACAGGGACAAGGACATAATAATCCAGGTTGCAAAGCATTATGACGAAATCGGAGAAAAGAAGCTTGCGGCAAAATTCTATCAGAGAGGAATATTGCGCCTTGATGCGCTTGACGATCAGACGAAGATCGCTTCTGTATTTTCCCAGATGATCTCAAATGGCAAAACTGATTTTCCATTCTTCTTCTCCTTTGCTTCGCGCATCCAGGAAAGCGATGGGCATTTTGCTCTCTCTTTGTACAAGCAGATGCTTGAGGCCTTGGAGGTGGAAAAGCAGGATCTTGAAAAGGATAAGGAGACAAAGGTCAGCGAATCAAGAAAGAACCTCGATAACATCATCCTGGTATTAAGGAACATCCTTTTAATCAAAGCGGACGAGGATGGAATGAGGGATGCTCTTGTCTCTTGCCTCCGCCAGAAATATAAGAACTATTCCAGGCTCAACGAATGCCTGAAAAAGTATAATTTCAGAAGGTGTCCGGATGTTATTTCCTGTCTCGATGAATTTGAGAAAGAGATCGCTTACTCCAAGGGAACCTATGTCTATCAGAAGGCTACAAGGCGTGTTGGTCTTATCATTGCAATTGACAACGACAATGTCACTGTGCGCTACTCTGGCTCAGAAGAGCCACAGGTCATCTGGCTTGAAAGTGCATTCAACGCGCTCGTTCCTCTTTCAAACCAGAACATAAAAGCCATCAAAAAAGGTGTTCCTTCAGCAAAGATCAAAGCAAAGATCGAGGCAGACGGGGGCATTGCCTGGCTAGTCAGGACCCTTCTATATTCTGCAGATAACAACAGATGCTGCCTAAAAGATATGAAGAATGAGGTCGTGCCTCAGATTTTGACCGAAGACGATTGGAAGAAAATTGTCGAGCAGATCAAGCTTGAGCTCAGGAGCAACGAGTATGTCCGCACCATCCCAGGTCCTACAGAATACTATGAGCTTACAGCCTACCCCAGCACGCCTGAGGAGAAGCTTTTGTATTTCTTCAAGACAGCTCACAATTTCTATGACAAATGCTCATGTTTTTTGGAAGGATATAAGAGCAAGGAGATCAACCGGGATTCTGACAGCATGCTTGAGATGGCTGAATACTTCTCATCGATACTTGAAAAGAATACCGCCTCAAATGATGAGATCCTTTCTTCCTGCATCGTGCTTGAAATCGTTACGGACAACGGGGATATAAACGTACAGGTCGTCAAGAGCTTTGAAGAAGAATACAAGAAGCTTTCCATCGAGGAAAGGGTCGAGGCCTTCTCCCATATGCAGGGTGTGATCCTGAGAAAGACGTTTATAGACAGAATCGTGAAGATCGACAAGTTTGCAGCAGACACTCTTGTCGAGCTTGTGCCCTACTACATCACATACGTTCCTGAAAAGCTTAAAAGATTGAACAAGGGACGCGATTACTATGATTATTTGAAGAAGGTGTTCGAGTTCTACAGGGAAAACCTTACAGAATTCGTCTTCTTCATGGTAGAAGTGGAGCCTGAAGATCTTAAGAAGATTGGAATGAGCGTATCCGATCTGACAAAAACAGAGCTCATGGCCCTATCCTATGCATCCAAGCTTCCTGATGTCGCAGAAAACAGAAAGATAGTTAAAGCTCTTAAAAAGGAGCTCCTGGAACTCAAAAAGGCTTACACTTTAATTGCCTCTGCAAGCGACGAGGAAAAGAACGAGCTCAAGGCGATCATCCTTTTCAATGAGGGCTTGGATACAGAAGAAAAGAATGTGCTTAAAAAGATGCTCATCAACAAGTGGCCAGATCTTGCCGAAGAGAAGAAGGCAGATGGAGAAAAGGTTGTAAAGACGATTTCCGGCTTCCTATGCCTTTCCTCAAGCTACGACAGGAAGCAGGCAGAATTAAAGCAGATCAACACTGTCGACATGCCCAACATCCTCAAGGAAATCAATTCCGCACGTGAGCTCGGTGATCTTAGGGAGAACAGCGAGTATCAATATGCAAAGGAGCATAAAAGAGAGCTTGAGAGACGTGTTGCGGAGCTTAACAGGGATCTCAACACTGTCAGGATCGTCACCAAGGACGATGTCATTGAGGATATGATAGGCTTTGGAACAAAGGTTCTTCTACACGACAACACCTCTGGAGAGGATGTGAGCTATACATTCTTTGGAAGATGGGAAAGCAATCCTGAGGAGGGAATCATCGATTTCAACGCCCCGCTTGGGCAGCAGCTTGTCAACAAGAAAGTTGGAGACAGGGTTGTTTTCAACATAAACAACCGTTACTACGATTATCTTGTAAAAAAGATTGAGGTGGTCGGTTTTTAAACCTCAGGCCCTGCTTCGGCAGGGCTCTTCTTTTCTGCAATGAAAATCTTCCAGATGAGCAAGGAAAGCAGAAAAAGAGGTAAATAGATCAGTATGCAAATTGGAGCGACGAGGAAGCGGGATGAGAAATAATTGAACATGTTGATTTCCTCGGCATGGTAGATTATTGAGAACACGATCTCAGGCAAAGCCGCAAGCACAGCCTTGAAAAAGGCTTTTAAAAGCACTTTATCGCTATTTCTATATGAAAGCACTACGAACAGAAAGCAAAGAAAGTTCGAGGAAGAATATATCAACGCTCCAGAAAAGATGCTTTTTTTGAAAAAGAAAATCATCAGATATGAGAATACAAGCTGAAAAGCAAGCGCTGCTTTTACCCTTCCTTCCTTTCCATCAAGAAACATCAGGCGCTCGAAATAAGAAAAGAGAAGAAGGAAAAAAGCTCCTGGAATCATTATTTTAAGGAACTTTGCTGTCATCAAAGCATCCTTGACATCGTATTTTCCATATGCAAAGAGAAACTGGCAGATTTCATTGCCGAATGCAAAAAATGCAGCAGAGCATATAAGCATGAAAAATACGGATAGGCTGAAAGAGGAGGAAAGCTCTTTCTTTCTCTTTTCCCCTTCCAACCTTGCAAGACGGGGAAACGAGAAGCTGTTTATCAGCGCAAGAAGAAAACCATAAGGAAGAATTATCAGCATATATGCATTTGAAAAAAGAGTTGTGCTCCTTTGATGCATGCTGGAAGCTAAAAAATATGGAAAGCTTATAAGAACCGATAACGCTAGAACGGAGAGATTGGATAAATAAGGCTTCACAAACTTACCTTCAAGGCGGAAAATAGGCTTTATTCTCTTTTTTTCCGTCATGAGAAATAAGAGGGTGCCTAAAAAAAACGCAATGGAAGAAAGTGTCATCGCAAGGGGAAACGAAAGGACATCCAGCTTTTTTATGAACGCGTATAAAAAAAGAATTGAAAGCACGGACTGGATCAAAGGAAGCACATTTGCTACCACTGCCCTCCCTTCTGCCTGAAGGAAGCCTGAGATGGAAGTGGACAAGGAATAAAAAAACAGAAAAATCAGAAAAATAAAGAACATCAAGACCCCTTTTGAAAAAAGAAGGGAGTCAAAGGAAGAAAAAGCTAATACAAGATATGATAAGGGAATGCCGAAAATGATTATGAAAAGAAGGAAAAAGAGATGTATTGAGAAGATGTTTCCTAAAACTATCTCTCTTCCAACTCTTTTATAACAGCTTATTATCGACAGATTTCCGGTTCCTTCCTCCAGGCATTTCCTGGCCTGGTTTGGAATTCCAAAGGTATAGTTCAAAAGATCGGCATTTGCCGATGTTCCAAAGAAAAAGGCACAGGAGAGGCTTCTTAGCAATCCAAGAAGCCTGCTTGATACTGTCAAGATGGCTACCAAAGCCTTTTTTTTCTTATTTTCCATAATACCTTTCAAGATAGCTTTTCTTGAAGCTTTTGAAATTGCCTTCCTCGATGCTTTTCCTGATGCGGCACATCAGATCGTAAAGATATGTGAGGTTATGCTCGGTAGCAAGCATGCCTCCAAGCATCTCATTGCATTTGATCAGATGATGCATATACGCCCTGCTGTACTTTCTGCATGCCGTACATCTGCATCCTTCCATTAAAGGCGATGGATCGAATTTATGCACCGCCTTTTTCAATACAAGCGGCCCGTCATCTGTAAAGACCGTACCGTTTCTGGCCATGCGGGTGGCAAGA
This sequence comes from uncultured Spirochaetales bacterium, assembly GCA_949300325.1. Lineage (GTDB taxonomy): Bacteria > Spirochaetota > Spirochaetia > Sphaerochaetales > Sphaerochaetaceae > Ornithospirochaeta. The sequence goes on along the minus strand of CASGDQ010000045.1, from coordinate 11,286 downwards.
ACGCAGTCAAAAAGGTCGATGCCATTCTCCACAGCCTCGAAAATGTAATCGGGGCTGCCTATTCCCATGACATATCTTGGTTTTTCATAAGTAGTGTATTCTGCAGTATAGGCAAGAAAATGATTGAATCTGCTCTTTTCCTCCCCAACAGAAAGCCCTCCGATCGCAATTCCAGGAAAATCCATTTGGCTCAGCGTTTCCGCGCTCTCCTTCCTGAGATCCTCGTAAAAATTACCTTGGATGATGCCGAAAAGATTTCCATGAAATGAATCCTCCAGGCGGTTTCTCTCCTCTATCGACCTTGCTGCCCAATTCTTGGTTATCTCCCAGGCCTTTTTTGCCTCCCTGTAGCCGATATCAGGAGGCGTGCACACATCAAGGCACATGGCGATATCGGACCCGATCACAGCTTGGATATCAACGACCTTTTCAGGGGTGAAAATATGCTTAGAGCCGTCTATATGGCTTTGGAAAGAAACCCCTTTCTCGCTTATTTTTCTCAAGCCGGAGAGACTGAAAACCTGAAAGCCTCCGCTGTCGGTCAGAATATTCCTGTCCCAGGATGAGAAATTATGCACGCCTTTAAATTTATCAAGCACTTCCATGCCCGGCCTTAGGTAAAGGTGGTAAGTGTTTGCAAGGATGATTTTATATCCTATCTCCTTAATCTTGTCGTGATATATTCCCTTTACAGTCGCATTGGTGCCAACGGGCATGAATGCAGGCGTTTCCACATCCCCATGCCCTAGATGAACGATGCCAAGCCTGGCTTTTGTTTCCGCATCTTTCTTTATAAGTGTAAAAATTCCGCTCATATCCTTTTACCAATCTTCGAGATCACGAGGCTTAAAAGCACAGTCAGCAAAAAAGGAAACACAGCCACAGCATATGCCGGTGCCATGCCCTGCCTCGAGATAATTGAGAATACCATATCAGAAACATAGTATACAACAGCAATGACAAGAGACTGCACGATGGAAAAAAGAAGAATGTTCTTTTTAAACGTGTAATTCATCATCAAAGCGATCACAATCATAATGAAGATGGAAAGCGGCTCGAAGAATCTTGATAAGAAATCCGTCATCTTTTCCTGATATGCTGTTGGATTGACCTTCTCAAGCTTCTTTAGATAATCATATGCGCTTGATGCATCCATCGTCTCCATTCTCATGTTCTGGCTCTCGAAAAGGGATGGCTCCATCGAAAAACCCTCTTCCTCATAGCTATCGTAAAAGGCAGTTGAAAATCCTTCCTCTCCCTTTTGCATTACCCGGGCATCGTATATGACCCATCCCGAATTATCATAATCGGCATATCTGGCCTCTATGCGTTTTTCTATGCTGCCCTCATTACTCTTTACGATCACTGGAGAATAAAGCCGCCTGCTCTCTTTATTGTAGCTTGAAGCATGAACTAAATAGCCAGAGCTCTCATCATAAAGGCTTATGTTCCTCGGGTCGCTTGTGCCGCTTTGTCCGAAATATTCCGCACTGAGCCTTATATTGTAATCCTTCCACTCAAGGCCAAGAGTCTCATTAAAGGCAAAGAAGATGACAGTCAGAGTGCATGCAAGAATGAAAATTGGCGCAATAAGCCGCCTTTTGCTTATTCCCGCCCCATAAATGCTGATTAGTTCGTTGTTCGCACTCATGTCAGAAAGAAAATAGCTTACTGAAAAAAGGAACGAAACAGAAAGCAGAAGAAGATAATAATTTGAAAGAGCTGAGAATGCATAGCTCGCCATCATTGCAAAATCGGTCTTCTCGCTGGAGATATAAGAATCGAGATGCATGAAGGTCTCAACTGCCATCACTAAGAAACAGAATATCAAAAAAGTGGCTGCTGCTGTAAAAACAACCCTTTTCAGGGTATATCTGGAAAGTATCCTCATCTTGCCTTCCTCAAAAGAAACATGAAAAACAGCGAGAGGATCAAAACAATAATATCCGCACTGTAAATAAGTATGTAAGGACTAAAAGATATATCGAATATCTTCAGCTGAGAAAAGAATAGGATATACCAATATGCAACCGCGACAAGAAGGGATATCGCAAAGCCGGTAAGCCTTCCATATTTCAACTTCAAAAGCGAAAAAGGAAGCGCTACAAACGTTAAACAAAGGCAAGCAAGAGCAAGTGCTGATTTCTTTGCAAGCTCGGCCTTGTAATACTGGGAATAAAAGTCGACAGGCCTTGAGGATGTCATATCAAGAAGATTCAGTGCAGAGCTTATTTCCTCACTGAAGCTTTTTTCATATTTTAGCTCATCCTTAACAGCTGAGGCGATATCCAGCATATAGCCTTCCCTGTTTTCCCTCCAGATCCTTCTTTGCTCATCCTCAACCGCTTTTCTTTCCTTTATGGATGAAGAGAGCTCTTTCGATGAGAGATTTGCCGGACTTGTGCTTGTAAGAACGGGAACCTGATTGGAAAAGTCCAGATACAAAACAGCCTTGCTGCTCTTTGAGATCAGATTCGTCGAGCTGTCGTTCGGGTCGGTTATTAGAATCTCAGGGTTGTCCAATTCGATCCTGTAAAGGAAGGAAGAAACATCAGCCATGCCGACTTTACCCTCCTCTGCTGCTATCGTCTTGTTCTTGTCATTCTTTGCCATATCGATCATGAGTATGTCATGGATAACCTCATCCTCAACCATTCCGTTACTCAAGACAATATCGCCTATTGTGTTTATGCTGTTGCTCTCAATCTCAAAGGTCGGCAGATCTACCATGAGCTCTGTAAGACGCTGGCGGTATATCACATTGGACCAGGGAAGAAGAAAATCGCTTACAAAATATGTTGCAAGCGAAAAGATGAGGGCCCAGAAGATTATCGGACGGAAAATCCTTGAAAGCGAAACTCCGCTGCTTCTGAAAGCAAGAAGCTCATTGGAGGAATTCAAATCTCCAAGAACCATGGACGTACCTGAAAGGGTTGCAAACGGTATGGTGTAGATCAGAAACTGAGGCATGGACAGCATCACCATGACCATCATTGTAGCAAATGTTATATTCTTAAGCATGATCTTCTGAACGAGCAGAAGAATGGAATTGACAAAAAATATAAGGAAAAAAAACGTGAAGGAGACAAGGAAGTTCAAAAGGAACTCTTTGGACACATATCTGAACAACAGTCCTCTCGTCAATTTACACCCCTGTGGACCCGAAGCCTCCGGTCATCCTGCCCGTACTGCTCAAAGCGTCTTTTTCAACAAATCTGCACCTTGTAACGGCACAAGGAACAATCTGAGCGATCCTGTCGCCATTTTTAATTATAAAAGGTTCTTTTGAAAAATTAATCAAAATAACCTTGACCTCCCCTCTGTAATCCGAATCGATCGTGCCAGGGGAATTGAGAACGGTTACGCCGTTTTTAAGCGCAAGTCCGCTTCTCGGACGGACCTGCACCTCATAAGAATCGGGAATTTCAAGAAAAAGTCCCGTAGGAACACAAACAATGCTACCGGCTTCAAGAACGATATCCTCCTCGATGAAGGCGCGTATGTCCATGCCTGCACTGGATGAGGTTTCGTAGCGGGGCAATATAACCCCTTCCTTTGCCTTGAAGCCGATTTCAATCATTATTTTTCCTCTTTCTTCTCTTCGCTCTCAGGCTGGGCATCAATGTATGAAAGATTGAGACGTCCCATCCTGTCGATTTCGATGAGCTTCACATCGACTTCCTGTCCCTGCTGAAGGACATCAGTCACATTCTTAACCCTCTTCTTGCTGAGTTTTGAAATGTGGCAAAGACCTTCCTTGCCAGGAAGAATTTCGATGAATGCGCCGAAATCAACGATCCTCTTTACAGTTCCATGATAGATGTGGCCGACTTCGGGCTCCTCGATGATAGACATGATCAGGCGCTTTGCCTCCTGGGCAGAAGCATTGTTCCTTCCATAGATCATGACTTCTCCATCGTCATTGATGTTCACCTCAGCACCGCTTTGTGCGCTGATGCCCTTTATTGTCTTTCCACCGGTTCCGATGATAGCGCCGATCTTATCGTCCTCAACATGGAAGCTGAGAATCTTAGGAGCAAGCTCGCTTATCTCGCTTCTTGGGCCCTCAAGCGTCTGAGCCATTATCGAAAGGATGTGCATCCTTCCCTCTTTTGCCTGGTTAAGTGCCTTGCTCATGATTTCCGGGGTAACGCCTGCAATCTTGATATCCATCTGGAAAGCGGTGATTCCGTCCTTGGTTCCAGCAACCTTGAAATCCATGTCTCCAAGGTGGTCCTCCTCACCGAGGATATCGGAAAGCACAACATACTTGGAGTAATCAGCTCCTTCTGTGATGAGCCCCATTGCAATTCCTGCAACCGGCTTGGTGATAGGAACTCCGGCATCCATCAGGCTGAGGCATCCGCCGCAAACGGAAGCCATTGAGGATGAGCCGTTTGACTCCATTATTTCAGAAACAACACGCACAGTATAAGGGAACTTGTCCTTCTTGGGCACAACAGCTTCAAGAGCTCTCTGTGCAAGATGGCCATGCCCGATCTCACGCCTTCCCGTTGTAAGCCTTCCGCACTCGCCGACGCTGTATGGAGGGAAGTTGTAATGGAGCATGAAGTTCGAATATGTCTTTTCCCCATCGATATTGTCAAAAAGCTGCTCATCCTGAACCGTTCCAAGAGTAGTGACAGCAAGAGACTGTGTCTCTCCACGGGTAAAGAGCGCAGAACCATGGGTTGAGGGGAGAACTCCGACCTCGCATGTGATTGGTCTGATTTCAGTGACCTTTCTTCCGTCGGTTCTGATTCCGTCATTCAAGATCGAGGAGCGGAGGATGTTGTATTCCATATCCTCAAAGAGCTTTGCAAGCTGATCAGGCCTCTTCTCATCCTCGGCAATAAGACTGGCAAAATGCTCCTTTACATCCTCATGAGCCTTCTCGAGAGCTGCATACCTGTTCTGCTTTCCCTTAACAAACGAAGCTTCTTTTATAAGCGGATAAGCATATTTTTCAACCTCTTCAAGCCAGGCTGTATCTTCCTGCTGGATATCCATGAGAGGAAGCTTTTCCTTTCCTGCAATCTCCCTCATCTGCATCTGAGCCTCGCAGATCTTTGTGATCACAGGCTGAGCAGCGGCAATCGCCTGAAGCATATCATCCTCGCTTACCTCTTTAGCGCCTCCCTCCACCATGGTGATTCCATCATGGGTTCCGGCAACCACTATATCAAGGCTTGCATTCGGAATCTGCTGGAAGGTCGGGTTGATGACATATTTTCCATCAATCAAAGCGACCCTGACAGCGGCAATCGGTCCGTAGAAAGGAATATCGGAAATGGTTACTGCACAGCTAGCAGCATTGATAGCGATGATATCCGGAGTATTGACCATGTCGGAAGAGACAACGGTCGGAACAATCTGGATCTCACGTCCAAAAGCCTTGTCGAAAAGAGGCCTCATCGGACGGTCTATAAGACGGGAAACCAAGATCTCCTTATCTTTAGGCTTGGATTCCCTTTTGAGGAAACCTCCTGGGATCTTGCCCGCCGCATAATATTTCTCATTGTATTCAACTGAAACCGGTACATAATCAATCGGCTCGGAGGGCTGCTCGCCGCAGCAGACGGTTGCAATTACTGCAGAACCTTTATAATAGGCATAAACAGCACCATTGGCCTGTTTAGCGATTTTGCCGGTTTCGAAAACCAGCTCTCCATCCCCTATCTGGACGGAAACCTTTTTTACATCAAACATTCTCTGATTCCTTCTTTAAGTTCTTTTATTGTTCTTTTATAGAAAAATGCGGAAAGCGCAATTTTGGCCTTCCGCATCCTATTGCTTTGGTTATTTTCTAAGTCCGAGCTCGGCGATAAGCTGCCTGTACTCGTTGATGTCCCTGTTCTTGATGTACTTGAGAAGCCTTCTTCTCTGTCCGACAAGCTTAAGAAGTCCTCTTCTTGAAGCGTGATCCTTCGGATTTGCCTTGAAGTGGGCCTGAAGATCATTGATCCTGGCAGTCAAAAGAGCAACCTGAACCTTGCTGTCTCCTGTATTCTTCTCATCTCCACCGAACTTAACGATGACATCCTTCTTCATTTCTCCGGTTACCATAAACCTCTCCATAAATAATTATTGAATCTACAAGCCCGAACCCCGGGTTATCTTCCAGATTAAGAAATGCATCCTTTGCCTGGATCCTGACATTAAGTGAAAACTCATCAATATGCAGGATGCAGCGGAGCATCTTCCCTTCTGAAAGCATCAACTCGGCATCATAGGCTCCCGGTGGCGGCAGGAGCTGCTGAATCCGATCCGTGCAATAAACCAAGCATCCACATTCGGATCTGTAAGGGATAGTCATCAGATCCACCCTGTAGCCTTGGCCGGAGTACTCCAAGTAAGACTTGAAATCCCCCTCTTTTATCATCCTTCTCAGCGAGGACGAGGATATCTTCTCCCCATCCTCCATCAAGACATGATCAACTTGAATCAGTTCCGTATCCAGGCCCTCTGCTCTTAAGAGAAAACCAAGTCCGGGACCATTGGTGCTGTTTGAAGGGCTTCCACATCTGAAGTCATTTCCAAGCACCAGATATCTGACCTTGCCGATAGCCGCAAGCATATGTGCAAAGCCACTAGCAGAAATTCTACTGAATATTTCAGAAAAGTCAATAACGCAAAAAGAATTGATTGAAAATCCAGCGACATATTCTTTTCTAAGGCGGAGCGTATCGAGATTGCCGTTTTTTCCAGGCTTCGGATTGGAGGAAAAGGTTATTACCATGCTCTCGATGCCCGGATTTTTTCTCTGGATTTCAGCCAATGTGCCGAATATTCTCCTGTGCCCTTTATGCACACCGTCAAACACCCCGATTGCAACAGCAAGACGAGAGTCTTTCTTTTCTTTGCTCTCTACCAGGCTTAGAAAATCATACTCTTTCATCGCCAAACCTCGCCAATACCTTCATTTTTCCATCTATGCGCTCGCCGATTGCATATTTTTCTTCTTCCAAATACATGTAAAAGTATTTTGAATCCGGCTTGTCAATATCAATGAGGAACTCGCTGCGTATTATGCCGTTTACTATCTGCTTTTCAAATTTCTTTGAATAGACTGCAGTCCCAAACAGTCCGGTCTCATCCAAAATCCTTTTTGTGTCATAAGAAAGGCACTCATCAAGATGATAAGGGCCTATAGACAGCCTCCTAAGCTTCTCAAGGTGTGCCGCACTTGAGCATTTTTCTCCGATATCCCTTGCAAGGCTCCTTATGTACGTGCCCTTTGATACATGAACCCTGATAATCAGGTCACCAGCGGAATATGAGAGCTTTTCAAGGGAAAATATCTCCACCTGGCGAGAAGGCATTTCAAATTCCACCCCTTTTAATGCGTTCTTATAGGCACGTTTTCCATCCACATGCACTGCTGAATACTTTGGGGGCCGCTGCATGATCTTTCCTTTGAAAGAAGAGAGCACCTCATCGATGACATGCTCATCTGGAATAGGCGCGGTCCTGATTATCCTGCCATCCGGGTCCAGTGTATCGGTTTCCGTCCCAAACCGTATCAAAGCCTCATAGCTTTTATCCATTGAAGAAAAAACTGGATTAAGCCTGGTAGCATTGCCGATAAGGACAATCATCAACCCGGAAGCGAATTTATCGAGCGTACCCGCATGCCCTATCTTGGTCGATTTCGGATAAGCTTTTTTTACAGAATCAAGAAAACGGAAGGATGTGACTCCTTCCGTCTTATCCATCAAAAGGATTTCAGGCGTCGCATCCATCGTCCTTGATATCCTTCATCGCCTCAGAAATAAGACCGTTTATACGCTCTCCCTCTCTGAAAGACCTGTCCATCTTGAAAACAAGAACCGGAGTGTTCCTCGTCTTAAGATTCTGCGCTATCCTCGACTGTATGAAAGCAGAAGCGCTTTGCAGAGCCTTTACAGACTTTTCCAGCGAGGCATCGCCAAGCACCGATGAGACATACACAGTTGCATGCGAATTGTCGCTGCTGAGCTCGACATCGGTTATCGAGGTCAGAGTGCTCAGATTAGGATTCTTTATCTGGCCTTGCAGGATAAGCGTTGAAATGATCTCAACTATCCTGCTTTCCAGCCTTTTTTTGGAAAACTCACTCATTCGTCTCAAGCGTCCTTCTTATCTCTTCTGTTTCCACAATCTCAAGAAGATCTCCGATCTGCAGATCCTGCCAGTTGTCAAGACCGATTCCGCATTCGTATCCTTCATTGACCTCTTTAGCATCATCCTTGAATCTCTTGAGGCTGCTGATCCTTATGAGATCCTTGTTAAGCTGTATGGAATCCCTTATCACGCGCACAAGGCTGTTCCTCTTGACCTTGCCCTCCAAGACATATGCACCGGCGATGATGCCGATCTTGGGAACCTTAAAGAGATCTCTGACCTCGACCTTGCCGATATCAACTTCCCTGATTTCAGGAGAAAGCATTCCTTCCATCGCGCTCTTGATATCGTCCACCACATCATAGATGATGTTGTATTTCTTGATCTCAACCTTTTCCTTTTCAGCCAATGCCTGAGCCTTAGGAGTCGGGCGCACGTTGAACCCGATGACGATAGCATCGGATGCGCTTGCGAGAGTGATATCGCTTTCGATGATCGCACCTGCGGATGCCCTGAGGACATGAAGCTTGATCTCATCAGTGCTGAGCTTTTCAAGCGCTCCCTGAAGAGCCTCAACAGAGCCTTGCACATCACCTTTAATGATGACATTGAAATCAGTGACCTCGCCTTCCTTGATCTTCTCATTGAGATTCTCAAGAGTGATCTTGTTGCGGCCATCTCCAGCACCGAGCCTCTCGAGCTCCTGACGCTTTGCACCGACCATCCTCGCCTGCTTCTCGTCTTCCGTGACCTGGAAGGGATCGCCTGCAGAAGGTATGTTGGACAATCCTATGATCTCAACAGGATCGGAGGGGCCAGCAACCTGTATTTTCTTACCCTTGTCGTCGAACATGGCCCTGACTCTTCCAGGATAAATGCCGGCAACATAATAGTCTCCCTGATGAAGGGTGCCCTTTTCGATTATTACAGTAGCAACTGTTCCCCTTCCCTGGTCGATGCGGGACTCCAGAACCTTTCCTACTGCCCTGCAGTTCGGGTTTGCAGTAAGCTCAAGCATTTCCGCCTGCAAAAGGATCGTATCAAGAAGGTCGTTTATGCCTTCCTTCTTAAGTGCGGAAATCTTGCAGTAAAGGGTCTGACCTCCCCATTCCTCTGGCATGAGCCCGAGGTCTGACAGCTGCTGCATGACCCTCTCCGGATTAGCTTCAGGCAGATCGCATTTGTTGATTGCAACGATAATTGGAACCTTTGCCGCCTTCGCATGGTCGATTGCTTCCCTGGTCTGAGGCATGACACCATCGTTTGCAGCAACGACAAGGACGACGATATCCGTCACCTGCGCACCGCGGGCCCTCATCATCGAGAATGCCGCATGTCCCGGAGTATCGAGGAAAACAACATTGCCTTTTCCAGGCACAGATACCTTGTAGGCTCCGATATGCTGTGTGATGCCGCCGAATTCTCCTGAAGCGACGTCGCTGCTCCTGATCGCATCAAGCAGCTTTGTCTTACCATGGTCTACATGGCCCATGATCGTCACAATCGGAGCCCTTGGACACATATCCTCCGGCCTATCTTCCTCGCTCTCTATGATTGTCTCATCATAAAGGGATACCAGATGGACCTCGCAGCCATATTCGCTTGCAATGATTTCAGCAGTGTCATGGTCTATCATCTGGTTGATAGTGACCATCATACCCATCTTGAAGAGCTTTGAAATGATATCGCTTGCCTTCAAATTCATCTTCTTGGCAAGATCAGCGACAGTGATATTCTCCATGATATCGATCTTTGAAGGAACAGAGGAGAGCCTGCTGTCTTCCCTTTTCTTCTTCTGGAACTGAAAATCGATCTCTTCTTCCTGTCGGACGTTCTTATCGTAATCCTTCTTCTTATTTGCTCCTGGATTCCGCTTATTCTTCTGATTGAGATCCATCGCTGGGACGTTGGAATTACCTGGCTTATTGGCAAACGTCCTCTGTCCACCGTTAAAACCGGGCCGACCCTGATGATCCCTCTGGAAAGGCTGACGGCCATCCTTATTGGGCGTATAGGATTGTCCCGGCCTCATCTGATGGCCGTTATCCCTCGCCTGTCCAGGACGGGAATCATGACGCATATCGCGGTTGCGGTTAAAAGCACCCTGGCGTCCACCAGCTGGCTTTCCACCGACAATGCCGGCAACACGAGGCCTTGACGGAGTTTGTGCAGATGAATCGGTCTTCTGCCCTGGAACAGGCGGAAGATTGGCGCTTTTAATGATTACAGGACCATTATGGAGCGGAGAGGAGATTCGGGAAGACGGCATCCTGTTCTCGGTTTTGGGCTCGATCTTCCTCACACCTATTACAGCACCGTAATTCTTTTTCTCATCACTTCTTGCACCGCTATGAATATTTGGCGACGACGCAATCACATTTCCGGTCTTCTGTGCGGATTTCTCCTTCAAAACCTCCTGTCCTTGCGGCTTGGAGATGCTTTCAGGGGCGGCCTCCTGCTCGATTGCAGCTTTGACCTCATCCTTTTCTTCCTTGATCTTGACCTTCACCATCGGCTTCTTTTTGATCACAACCTTTTTCTTGATGATCTCTTCCGCCTTCTGGCTTGGGGCCTGGCTTTCTTCCCTGACCTGGGCTTTTTTGATTACCTGAGCCTTCTTTTCTTCAATTTTCTCCATATGATTCCTTATTATCACTCAAATTCAAATTCTACGCCACAATTCGGGCAGACAGTGGTTCCAGCAGCGAGTATGCTATGGCAATTAGGACACTCGAAGGAATATTCTTCCTCCTCCTCGATGACAACATTGGATTTGACTTCCTGGATTTCCTCAGCGCTGAATCCCAGATCGGCAAGCTCATCTTCTGTGTAATCGAAGAATTCCTCAACCGACCAGATATCCCTTGCATGAAGCTTTTCAACCAATTTCGCATCAAGTCCGATATCGGCAATGGGAGTGTCATCCGGAGCAATTCCGATCTGGTCGTTGCTGATGACTTCCTCTCCTTCCTCTTCTTCTGAGGAAGTAAAGAGATCCTCGACATTCTCATATATCTTCTGAGTCTCTTCCATTTCAGCAAACTGGCTCGGGGTCTTGACCTCGATATTCCAGTCGCAAAGCATTTTTGCAAGCTTGACATTGACTCCAGCCTGGCCGATAGCGATTCCAAGCTGATTGTCATCAACTATGGCAACGATGTGCTTGCTTGCAGGATCGATAGT
>CASGDQ010000044.1 GCA_949300325.1 uncultured Spirochaetales bacterium | reverse complement strand
CCTCCTGGTGGCCATAGCGGAGTGGAAATACACGTTCCCATCCCGAACACGTAAGTAAAACGCTCCCGCGCCGATGGTACTGCAGCTCGTCTGTGGGAGAGTAGGTCGCTGCCAGGTTTTTTTTTGCTCTTTCCCTTTTTACTTATATTTATTTCGAGCCATTTTGGCTCTTTTTTTTTCTTTAAGCTATTTCCGGCTGCGTTTGCGTATCCTTTTGAGCTTCCCTTTTTCATCAATTTCCTCTGGATGCTCTAATTTGTATTTTTCTTCGTTTTCCTTCAGGGTATATGGAAGTTTTCCAGTTTCAAAGAAGAAAAATACATTTTTTGCCAGCTCCCTGATATTTCCTGGCCATTCATATCTCTGCCATGGACCTAGATCTGTGATGAGCTTGCCTTTTTTGCCGTAGGTCTTCATCATTTCCTTTTCCATTTTATCTATGAAGAGGATCATATCCTTGATCCTTTCTTTCAAAGAGGGGATTTCCAACCTGTATGGTCCGATCCTTGCCAAAAGCTCTGGAAGAAGCTTTTCTTCCAATTCTTTTCTTGTGGCAGATGAGGCTGCAACGAGCTTGAAATTGGTTGTTATCTCCTTATCCGAACCGATTGGGCGGAATTTTCCTGTTTCCAGAACTCTTAAAAGCTTTGGCTGCACAGATAATGGCAAGGTGTGGAATTCATCCATGAACAATACTGAATTTTCTGCAAGCTTGCATAATCCTACTCTTTTATCCTTGCAGTTAGTGTATGCCCCGATCGTATGTCCAAACAGCAAATCCTCTCCCAAGCTATCATTTATGGTTGCACTGTTGACCTCAATGATTTCATTGCCATTGGCTGATAGCTTTGCCAGATATCTTGCAAAGAAGGTTTTCCCGCTTCCAATTGGACCTGCTATAAGAACTGGCTGCTTGTTTTTTGAGAACTTATGCAATAATTCCCTTATTTCCTTCATAACCTTGCTTTTTCCCCAAATTATTTCCTCATCCGGAACCAAAGCTTCTTTTTCTGTTTCTAAGATATTCTTTATAAGATCATGCAGCTTCCTAGTGTCCACAGGGGAGGCAAGGAGGTGTACGTTATTCTTCTTGAATGAAGTGATCCTGCTTTCAAGTTCGCTTACTATGATAAGAGCAAGGATATTTTTTTCCATTAGAAAAGCATATGACTCATACCGATGCTTGAAATCATCATAAAGAATGAAAATTGAGTTTTGTTCTATGCATTTAAGTTCTTCCAATTTTGAAAAACTTGTTATGATGTTGATTCTCAAGTCAGAAAAATTGTCGAAAAATTCCTGTTGGATTTTGTCTGTAGTTCGATGTTGCAGTAAATATAAATCCATAATCTCCCATTACGTTACATTCTTTTCTCTCTTCCGTGTACAGTAAGGGTAACATGGTTTTCTGCCTCAATTAAATATTTTTTTTAGGGCGTTCTTATTTTCTACAGCTTTTTTTTATGCTTACTTTTGTTTAGCCTTTGATGGAAAGCTAAGCTGCTTATTAGCACTTTTTAGTGATGCTGATTTGAAATTGCATCACTGTTCAGCAGCTAAACTGGTTTTGGCTATTGCTTTTTTTATTTCTTTCAGGCATACTTTCCTAGTCTGGTATCAATAGCGGAGTGGAAATACACGTTCCCATCCCGAACACGTAAGTAAAACGCTCCCGCGCCGATGGTACTGCAGCTCGTCTGTGGGAGAGTAGGTCGTTGCCAGATTTTTTTTTCGCGGAGTGTTTTTATGAAAGAAATAACGATGTTCCATTTTGAAGGTTGTCCGTATTGCAAGAAGGCAGAGAAATATATTGCTGACCTATTTAGGGAAAATCCAGAATTCTCCGCACTTACAATCAATAGGATAGACGAGAGGAAGAATCCTGAGATTGCCGATCAGTTTGATTACTATTACGTTCCGACGTTTTATTATGGAAATGAGAAGCTTCATGAAGGGGATATTTCCAAGAAGGAGCTTCAGCAGATATTTTCTTCTGTATTGAATAGATAACAAGTCGTGGATTTCTTTTCTTTAAACGTCTTATCTGATATATTTTTACTCAGAGGTTAGTGATGCAGATCAGACTGGAGAATCTCAAAAGGAATTATGGGGGATTGCATGCCGTCGACGGCGTCAGCCTTACTATCCCCTCGAATACTGTTTTTGGAATAATAGGTAAAAGCGGTGCAGGAAAATCCACCTTGGTCCGGTTGATATCCATGCTTGAAAGGCCGGATGAGGGAGAGGTGTATTACGATGATAAGAGGGTGGATAATCTTGAAAAGCGCGCCCTTATACAGGAAAGAAGGAAAATCGGAATGATTTTCCAGACCTTCAACCTGTTTTCTTCCCGTAATGCGCAAGGGAATATAGCATATCCTATGGAAATATGCGGAATGGATAAAAGCCATATCAAAAAAAGATGTGAGGAGCTTTTGGATCTGGTCGGCCTTGCCGGACGCGGGGATGCTCCGATATCGACGCTTTCCGGAGGCCAGAAGCAGAGGGTTGCCATAGCTCGCGCCCTTGCTACAAATCCTGATATCCTTTTCTGCGATGAGGCTACAAGCGCGCTGGATCCTCAGACCACGAGGTCTATCCTCCAGCTGATAAAAGATATTCAGAAAAAGATGAATCTCACCGTGGTCATGATAACCCACCAGATGGAGGTTGTCAGGGATGCCTGTGATTATGTTGCCGTCCTTGATTCTGGAAAGGTTGTGGAGCAGGCTTCTGTGCAGCAGATTTTTGCCAATCCGAAATCCCCTGTGACAAAGGATTTCCTTTCATCTCTTACTAATGTCAGGGAGTCTGTCGTCCGTTGGTCGCAGGATGGAGGGCATTATACCCTGCGCTTTCGCGGCAGCAAGACCGATGCGCCTATATTGTCCACTGTTTCTGCCGAAACCGGTGCGGTTTTCAATATAAGAGCGGCTGGAGTCCAGAATGTATCCGGGGAGGAGATGGGTGTGATGGTATGCGATATCGGGCCTGACCCGGAGACTGCAAAGAAGGCCATATCCAACCTGATTGATAAGGGAATAATCGTGGAGGAGGATAGCAATGAATAAGATACTGCCTATAGTTATGGCTTCCACCTGGGAAACATTGATAATGGTGGTGTTTTCTACAATATTCTCCTGCATAATAGGGCTTCCCCTTGGAGTGCTGCTTCATGCAAGCGGCGCGGAGGAGCATGGAGGAATACATCCCATGCCGATTTTGAACAGCATTCTTTCGAGAATAGTCAATGTGTTCAGAAGCTTCCCGTTCATAATATTGATAATCATATTGATGCCGCTTTCCAGATTGATCATTGGCACATCGATCGGAACTGCTGCAACGATAGTGCCTCTTTCCATAGCGGCAGCTCCTTTTGTGGCACGTATTGTCGAGTCTGCTCTTAAGGAGATAGATCCCGGTGTTGTGCAGGCTGCGCGCGCCATGGGATCCACCAATTGGCAGATAATCAGGAAAGTCCTGATTCCGGAAGCCATGCCGAGCTTGGTATCCGGTGTGACTTTGACCATAATCAACCTGATCGGCTATTCTGCAATGGCCGGTGCGCTCGGAGGCGGAGGGCTGGGAGACTTGGCGATCCGTTATGGCTATCAGCGTTTCATGCCTTCATACATGGTTGTCGCCGTTATCATAATCCTTGTGATGGTGGAGATAATCCAGGTAATAGGAAATAAGCTTTCCAATCATCTCATTTCAAGACGGTGACTTGAATGGAGGAAAAAAGGTGGTATGAGAGAAAGGGAACCATATTTGCTCTCCACATATTGGTGCTAGCTATATTATTTGCACCTGTGATCTATGGAACCCTTCAAGGCTACAGCGCCCCGTCTCAAGATGGGGCACTGCGCTTTGATGCCCCTTTTTCCATTTTCAAGGATGATGTTTTTCTCGCAAAAACCGAATTGCCGTATATCGTGCCTGCCACAGAGGATGCATCATACAGCCTATATTCCGTACTGCCCGGACAAATAAAAGCAGGGGAGTATCTTGTATTCTTTACCAAGCAGACCGGGTTAAAGGTGTATATCGGTGATGAGCTGCGTTATTCCTGGGTGATAGAAGATGATTATATCGGTTATCCTGAAATACGTGTTTTCCATGCAGTCCGCCTTTATCCTGAAGATGCAGGAAAGGAGCTGAAGACCGTATATCCCTCTTCCTCAGTCATCCTTCCCCGTCTTGAGCTCGGGGCCGTGATGATAGGCTCTTCTTCAGCATTGTTCCATTACATCTTCGATTTCTATAAGGTGATGATCATTCTGATACCGTTTTTCCTCACGCTTGGCCTGTTCATCGTCCTTATAGCGGTCTTCTCAAGAGGAAACATATATGCCGGCACAATATTCTCCTTCGGAGTCTTGGTTCTCCTATTGTCTGTAAACCTGTTTTCCAGCAGCATCCTCTTTTCCCTGGTGGGCAATAATCCGGTGCTCATGGGGCTGATACATCGCACCTGTCTTCTTTTGGAGCCCTTCGTGGTGTTCATGATACTTCATGACATCAGCCGTTCCGGAAGCATGCTGAAGCTTTATGGCGGCTTCCATCTTGCGGCGGTTTTTTTCTGCATCTACTATGTCGTAATCGGTGTGCTGGAATTATTTGGAATCGCCGGATATGACTCCTTTGATAATATTTTCCTTGTTCTTGTTCCAATTTATGAGCTGTTTTTGGTCCATGCGGCAATCAAACATCATCTTCTGGGAAGCGGCCGCTGGCGTTATTTGTATTACATTGCCATAATCCTTTTAGTGGTCAAAAACATAGTAAGCCTTTTGGCTTCAGGAATAGTGACCTACGACATGTATGCCGATCTCATTATCGAGATATGTACCATGCTCTCGATAGTGCTTTTCATCCTCGAGGGCGTTTTTACCTACTTTGGAGACCATGACATGATTGTCAACGTTTCCGGATATATATTGAAAAGCCATTATGACAGGCTGTCGGAGCTGATGAACAGAAGAGGCTTCGAGAACTGGAAAGAGACACATGTACGCTCTTCTGATAAGCCTTGCTATGTGGTGGCTTTCGATATAAACGAAATGAAGAAGATCAATGACAGGTTCGGCCATCTGGTAGGCGATGAGGTGATAAGATTATTGGGAAGGAGCATAAAGTCGCAGCTGGGAGATGATGATGCGGGCTTCAGGATGGGCGGTGATGAGTTTACTGTCTTTTTGCAAGGGGATGAGGAGCGTGCCATTTCACTGGTCTCTTTCGTGCAGGAAGAACTGAGAGCACACGGCACAAGTGTGAGCTGCGCTTATCTTCCTTTCTCTGCTGATGCCGATGTCTTGAAGGTGATGGCGGAATGCGACCGCATGCTTTATATGAATAAGAAGGCATACGGCAAAGGAGGAAAAAGATGACGTATAAGTGCAAACGGCTTCTGTTTTTCTCTCCTGTCGTATTATTTTTCCTTGTCTTCTTTTTTCTCTGTTTCTTTGTGGATTCCTATCCTCTGCCAACAACCGAGCGCCATCTGCGCTCTTATGACGGCGAGGCTGAATTCTATTCCGATGGCGTGTTTGTCGAGGAAGGAAAGCTTCCCTATAATTTTTCTAAAAAGCATGGCATTGAAACAACAGAAACCAGATTCCTGATTCCCTCCTGGGTAGAAGACGGGGATGTGATGCATTTTCTTTCCGGACTGGCTTCCGTAAGGGTACTTTTCGATGGGAATGTGATCTATGAATATCTATGGTCGCTTCCTGAAGATGGCATGAGCGATGCCGGATTCCTTTTCTCCCATTACATCGATCTTCCGGAAGATGCAGCCGGTCATGAAATCAGGATAATACAGAGAAACAACCCCTCAAGCTATAATAACGGGCAGCGTGATGTATTTTTTGGCAATCAGGTGCAGGCCGAATTGGCAGTATTCATAAATGGCGCTTATACGATCGTATTCTCAGTATCGATGCTTTTTGTTGCAAGCATGGGGCTGGCTTTGACAAAGGTTTCGAAGGATCATGATACGAAGAAGGCGCTTACCTCGCTTTCACAGCTGGCGCTATGCATGTTCTTATGGCTGTTTTCTCAGACAAGCGCCCGCCAGCTTCTTTTTGCCAATCCTTTTACCGCCAGCGCAATAAGCTACTGGTGCATATATTTCTTCCCATTTCTGCTTTACAAGTACTTTATAAGAAACTACGAGCTGCGCAGCTCAAAAGGCCTAGCTGTGTTCTCTTTATCCAGCCGGGCGTTCATAGGGCTGTATATTGCTTTGGGCATCCTGAGCTTTTTCAGGATTGTCAATTTCGCGCAGACCTTGCAGCTGGCTACAGTGATGGTTCTCGTCTATTGCATAATGCTCTTGATTTATTCGCTTTATCTTTTGGTCATCAAGAAGGAGGATGTCCTTGTCTTTATCTTCACCCTTGTCTCGTTCGTAATATCCTTTGTGATGGAAGAGATAGATCTCCTTTTTGAGGATATGGATATAAGCTCGCTTTTAGTGCATTCTTTCATCCTTATTGCAGCCTTCTTGGTCATTTACAGGACCCTTTATGTTTTCTTCTTCAGCAACGAAGGGTATGACATTAGAAAGGCCAGGGCATATACCGCTTATCTCGATCCTCTCACTGGCCTGAAGAACAGGGAAAGCTATGAGAATTTCCTTTCCAATGCAGATGCGTATCTTCTTGGCAAGAAGAACATATGTGTTGTCATAGCCGATTTGAACCGTCTCAAGCAGATAAACGATACATTCGGACATGACAGGGGCGACTCTGTGCTTCGCGCTGTAGCAAAGGCTCTCAGGGAGGTTTTCACATCAAAGGATACCAGCATATACCGTATAGGAGGGGATGAGTTTGCTGCAGTTTTCCCACTTGAGGATGAAGAGGATGTGGATGCGATGCTCGAGGAGCTGAAAAGGCGTGCCGACGAGGAATCGGGGGAGGCGGATGTGCTTTCTGCCGGCAAGCACATCTTCAACAGACGCAAGACTTCAATTGTTGATGCGATCGCAGCAGCCGATTTGGATATGTATGCAAATAAGGCTGAATCTCATGCCAAGATGGAGTGAATCCCTAGACATTTTGCATATTGGTTAAAAAAATTTGAAAAAATAATTCTTTTTAACGTATTGAAATAATAATATTTTCAAAAAAAATGCTTAAATTTATATGAAAATTTATTGCATATATTTTCTGTTTTTTGTATATTGGCATCAAGGTTTTAAAGGAGAAAAGAGATGAAAGCTTCTTTTATCATTTCCATGTCCATGTTCTCCATGATGATGCCCGTCAGGGCATGATATTCTTATAACCTTTTAATTCCGTAAATTTCTATAATTGTTTTCCTCCCTTTTAGGGAGAGTCGTCTTAAGAAGTATTTGATTTTCAATATAAAAAATGGAGAGAGAAAAATGAAAAGGTATTTTTTGGTTCTTGCGGTCCTTCTTTGTTGTGTTGCTGCAGTATTCGCATCCGGTTCTAAGGAAAGCTCTGACAATGTTTTAAAAGTCGGCGCCACTCCCGATCCCCACGCTGCCATGCTTGGCGAGGTTGTGGATATTCTTGCAGAGCAGGGCTATGAGCTTCAGATTGTTGAATTCACAGATTATGTGACTCCGAACGAAGCGCTTGCTTCCGGCGAGCTTGATGCGAACTTCTTCCAGCATCTTCCGTATCTTGATCAGCAGAATGCCGATAAAGGATTCAACCTTGTCTCTGCTGGAGGAATCCATGTCGAGCCTCTCGCTGTCTATTCAGAGGATTACAAGTCCCTTGATGCCATTCCTGATGGTGCGACATTTGCAATCCCCAACGACCCGACGAACGAGGGCAGGGCGCTTTTGCTCCTTGAAGCTGCAGGCCTGATCACCCTTTCCGAGGATGCTGGACTGGAAGCTGTTCCTGCTGATATCGCTAACAACCCCCATGGATATAAGTTCAAGGAAATCGAGGCTGCCTCTCTTCCGAGGGTCCTTTCGGATGTGGATGCTGCTGTAATCAACGGAAACTATGCTATTCCTGCAGGTCTCATCGCAACCAGGGACGGTCTTTATGTCGAAGGTGCGGAATCACCGTATGTGAATGTTATTGCAGTGCGCAATGGCGATCAGGACAAGCCTGCTGTCAAGGCTTTGGTTGAGGCGCTCAAGGGCGACAAGGTCAAGGCCTATGTTGCAGAGCGCTATCCGAACGGTGAGGTGGTTCTCGTAGACTGAGATCCTCTGATTGCCTTTCAGCCGCCTTTTATAGGCGGCTTTTTCTTTTTTATGCTATAATGATTGCTATGATTGTACTTGAAAACGAAAAATACTTGATTGAAGTCGATGAAATGGGAGCTGAGCTTTCCCGGATCTATTCGAAGGAGAAGGATCTCGAGTATATGTGGCTCGGAGATGAGAAATACTGGCTTAAGCATTCTCCTGTGCTGTTTCCGTTCATAGGCAGGATGATGGATCAGAAATATCTTTATAAAGGGAAAAGCTATGGCATGTCCCGCCACGGCTTTGCACCTATAAGCGTATTTTCGATCCAGAAGCTGTCTGATAGGCTGGTTTGTACGCTGAATGCGGTGGACCGGGATGATTTCCCATTCGATTGCACTCTCGAGGTTTCATATATCCTTCGCTGTGATGGTTTGGATATGGTGGCCAAGGTCATAAACAGATCGGAAGAGGAGATGATCTATACTTATGGAGGCCATCCTGGGTTCAACGTGCCCCTTGAAAAAGGTCTTCTCTTCGAGGATTATTATCTCTATTTCCCTGAAGCGGGCAAAAAGCTTTACAGAAAGCTGTTCGGTCCTAATTTCCTCGATTCGGAGACGAAAGAGGAGTTCTTCCTCAAAGACGGCAGATTGGATCTTTCTCATGACCTTTTTGATAACGATGCCGTGGTTTTGGAAAACTCCGGATCTCTTGTTGAGATAAAGAGCGACAAGGGTGAGCGCGCTGTCAGCGTATGCTACAAGGGATTCCCGTATTGCGGGTTCTGGCATGCGATGAAAAAGGATGCCCCATATGTTTGCGTGGAGCCGTGGATGAGCATGCCCGGACCGGAAGGACGGACCTTGGTCTTGGAGGATAAAAAGGATTTCATCCATCTTGAAGCAGGTGGAACAAATGTTCATGTGCTGGAGATCCGGTTGAAATGAGCATGGAAGATATTTTTGTTCTTCTCAGCGCCCTTTCCGGGGTGCTGTCTTTTGTATTGCTGCTTCTCCTTGTGATCCTTCTTAAGAAGACCGGCAAAAAGGGGAATTCCGATTCTTCGGATAATATCAAATCGTTCATATTGGATGAAAATGAGCGCCTTAAAGGATATATGGAGACGCACTTTTCTGTTCAGAACAAAAACAGCCTGGATTTTTCTCGCATGGCCTCGGAGCATCTAGATAAGATGCGTATCGCTTCCACGGAATCCTCGGTGCGCATGATGCAGGAGCAGAAGGAGACTGCAAGAATAATCGATTCTTCTTTAGATAAGCTGCAGAAAGAGCTCCGGACGGAGATGGAGAAGGAGAGGCAGGAAGGTGTTAACAACCGGAAAAGCCTTGAGGATGCCATCTCTAATCTCACCAAAAGCGTCAGAGAAGAGCTTGAGAGGATAAGGGGAGATAATGAGAAGAAGCTGGATCAGATCAAAAGCACAGTGGATGAGAAGCTTCAGGATACGCTTGAAAAGAGGATATCTGCCTCCTTCGAGCTTGTCACCAATAATCTCAATCAGCTCCGCCAGGCTCTTGGTGAGATAAACAAGCTCAGCAAGGATGTCGGGGATCTGAATAAGCTCTTTGGCAATGTTAAATCAAGGGGTGTCTGGGGAGAGGTCCAGGTCGAAGCGATTTTATCGGATATGCTTTCTCCTGAGCAGTATGAGAAGAATTTCAAGCCTAGAAAGAGCAGCCAGGAGGTCGTGGAATTTGCAATAAAGCTTCCGGGCAAGGAAGAGGGGTCCGTTTATATCCCGATAGACTCCAAATTCCCGAAGGAGGATTACGAGAGGTATGTCGATGCCCTCAACCAGGGGGACATGGAGCTTGTCCAGGTTTGTCTCAAAGCTCTCGGAGAGCGCGTGAGAAAGGAGGCCGCGGATATAAGGGACAAGTACATATATCCTCCGCGTACAACCGATTTCGCAATCCTTTTCGTTCCCACCGAAAGCCTTTATGCAGAACTTCTCAGGATGCCGGGGTATGCCGAGGACATACAGCAGAAATACAAGGTCATAATCAGCGGTCCAACGACTTTCTCCGCTTTGGTGACCAGCCTTCAGATGGGCTTCAGAACCTTGCAGATAGAGAAGAAAACACAGAAGGTATGGGATATATTTGCACAGATAAAGCTGCAGATGTCCCGTTTTGCAAGGGATTTAGAGCAGACGCAGAAGGCCATAGGGAGTGCGGAAAAGCGTATAGACGATGTGATCAAACGCAATTTGATGATCTCAAGCAAGCTTGAGAGGATAGAGCTTCCCGAGGAAAGCCTCAAGAAGGCTGAGTTGGAAAGTCCAGAGGCTGTGCCTGAAGCGAAGGTGGAAGACGATATAAATTAATATTGTATAAAAATACGAGAAAGATTGACACTAAGTGCATAAATATGTAGTATTTTCCTGATAAGGAGCATTTTTATGAATTTGAAAGGTAGAAGTTTTCTTACTCTTCTCGATTATTCCAAAGAGGAGATTCTTTATTTGCTGGATTTGTCTGCAGAGCTCAAGGCCAAGAAGAAGGGCTTGCCCCATTCCTCGAAGGTCGACGGAAAGCTCCTTTGCGGCAAGAATATCGTCCTGATTTTCGATAAGACCAGTACCAGGACCAGATGCTCCTTTGAAACAGCGGCTTACGATGAAGGGGCGCATGTTACCTATCTCAGCAATTCCCAGATGGGCAAGAAGGAATCTCTGGAAGATACTGCTAAGGTGCTTGGCAGGCTTTATGATGGAATAGAGTACAGGGGTTTCAAGCAGCAGGTTGTGGAGGATCTATATAAGTATGCCCAGGTGCCTGTATGGAACGGCCTGACGGATATAGACCATCCGACTCAGTTCTTAGCCGATATGCTGACTGCAATGGAGCATACCGGCAAGAAGCCGTCCGAGATAAAGATCGCCTATGTCGGGGATGGAAGGAACAATGTTGCCAACGCCCTTATGATAGGCTGCTCGAAGCTGGGTGCTGATTTTTCCGTTGCAACCCCGCCTTCGCTTTTCCCTGATCCTGCGCTGCTTGAAAAATGCAAGGCTGCTGCCTTAGACTCCGGATCTGATATAGTTGTGACGGAAGATCCTCTTATAGCGGTAGCGGGGGCAGATGTGGTTTATACCGACATATGGTGCTCGATGGGAGAGGAGGACAAGATGGCAGAACGCATTGCGCTTCTCAAGCCATATCAGGTCACCATGGATCTTTTGAAGGCAAGCGGCAATCCTGGAGTTCTTTTTGAGCATTGTCTTCCTTCTTTCCATGATCTTAATACCGTGATCGGGAAAGAGGTTTACGAGAAGTTCGGGCTTAGCGAGATGGAAGTCACTGATGAGGTGTTCAGAAGCAAGGCCTCGGTGGTTTTCGATGAGGCTGAAAACAGGATGCATACGATCAAGGCTGTGATGGTTGCAACACTTTCCGATACTCTCTCTTATTAAATTGGAGCTTATAGCTTCATGAAATTGGATTCAGGCTGTTGAGTTACGCTCGATAGCCTGATTTTTTTATCGATATGCTCAAAAAAATATCCCCGATGCCAAACGACATCGGGGAAGATCTCTATATTTGGAGGTTGCTCAGATTTCCATCCTGTACATGCCATGAAGGTTGCAGTGCCAATAGATTTCCCCTTTCTTTTCTTCGGGAATTTCAAAAACCACCTCTTCGTCGGCATGATAGGTCTTCATCACCACTTCATCCTTGTTGACATAAGCAATGAATGTGAAATAGTGCTCCTTGGTCTGAGGATGGTGCATCTTGAAAACACGCTTTCCTCCTTCCACGCTCACATCCAGTTTATGCTTGTCATTAGGGTCCTGCGAAACCTCAAGTGCCTGCCACTGCTGGCCGCAACAGTTCACGCTTGCCTTATTCATTGATTCAAATACATTTCCACATTCGCTGCAGAAGTAAAAACTTGCCATTTATTTTAGTCTCCTTATGTCTATAAAATAAGATATAAATTAAAAATAGTCAATATAGGAATTATTATTAATTAATAATAATTTTTAATTTATTGTTTATTTTTAACAACTCTCTTTATTTTTGTCAGAAAAGAATGTATTATTTTGGCATGCCTAAAAAGATTGATCACGAAGAAAGGAAGGAAACCATTTTGAAGACCGCATTGGCCGTGTTTGCTGAAGTGGGGTACAAGGAGGCCAATCTTTCCCTTATTGCCGAGCGCTGCGGAATAAGCAGGCCTACAATATACCAGTATTTCAAGGATAAGGACGAGATATACTATTACGCGGTCAAACTTGTGACAGGCAGGCTGTTTTATGAGCTCAGCTCGATTGCATTTGCTGAAGACGACAGCGATGAGATAGACAGGATAATAAAGATATGCACGCTGATCATGGATCATGCCATAGCCTCTGAAGCGGAGCTTACAAGACTCATGGAGGTGATGCTTCATCAGAAGGAATTCAATAAGGATTTCTCCCAGATCATATATAAAAGGACTGCTAAGCTCTCGATTCTCTTCAAGCGCCTTCTGGCCCGCGGAATGAAGAACGGGAGAATCAAGAGCGAATTCGATCAGGACATGGTGACAAAGCATATCTTTACATTGATGGAATCCTTCTGCTTCCAGATCGCTTTCTTCAAGAATTTCAATCGTGCGGAATCTTTGGATTTCCTTACCACATACCTTGTTTTCCTAAGAGCCTAGCATAGTTGCCGATTTAAAGTTTTTTGCTTAAATTCATTTGTGTGTGTTGATGCTTCCATTTTTTTGGAGGTGGTAAAATGAATTTTGATAAATATACTTTAAAAATGCAGGAAGCGGTGAATACCGCAGTATCGCTGGCTGAGGAAAAGCAGTCGAGCGAGATTACCTGCGCCCATGTTCTCATCCCGCTGTTAGAGGATAAGGATGGGATCATAAGGCCCCTTTTGGAGAAGATAGGCGTTTCTCCTGATTCCTTGCTTTCCGAATTGTCTTCCTTCATCGACAATATGCCTAAAAGCTATGGCGGCCAGGTGAACAGGAACATTTCCCGCGATTTGCAGCGGGTATTGCTTTCTGCAGAGAAGATAAGCACCGAGTTCAAGGATGAATATATTTCCACAGAGCATTTCCTTCTTGCCGTTTTAAAGGAGGATTCCCAGGTCGGTCCGATTCTTAAGAACCATGGAATCGGGGAAAAGGAGATACTTGAGGCTCTCAAGAGCATAAGAGGGGAGAGGAGGGTTACCTCCAACGATCCTGAAAGCGGATATAAGAGCCTTGAAAAGTATTGCCGCGACATGACAAGGCTTGCCCGTGAGGACAAGCTCGATCCTGTAATCGGCAGGGATGAGGAGATAAGGCGTGTCATGCAGGTCCTTTGCAGAAGGACCAAGAACAACCCTGTTCTCATCGGAGAGCCGGGAGTTGGAAAAACTGCAATTGTCGAAGGGCTTGCATTAAGGATTGCCAAAGGCGACGTGCCCGATACCTTGAGAGATAAGAGGCTTTTGTCACTCGATCTCGGCGCTCTTGTGGCTGGAGCTAAATACAGGGGCGAGTTCGAGGAAAGGCTGAAGGGTGTTGTAACCGATATCGCAAAAAGCAACGGCAATATAATCTTATTCATAGATGAGCTGCATACGATTGTCGGAGCCGGAGCTGCAGAGGGCAGCACCGATGCCTCCAACCTCATAAAGCCTGCTCTTGCCCGTGGCGAATTGCACGCCATAGGTGCGACCACGCTGGATGAATACAGGAAATATATAGAGAAGGACAAGGCCCTTGAAAGAAGGTTCCAGCCGGTATATACGAAGGAACCCAGCGTAGAGGATACGATATCCATCCTTCGCGGCTTGAAAAACAAGTATGAGGTCCATCACGGCGTCAGGATCAAGGATGAAGCCCTTGTCTCCGCTGCGGTGCTTTCCGACAGGTACCTTACCAACAGGTTCCTTCCCGATAAGGCTATAGACCTTGTGGATGAGGCTGCCTCGAAGACGAAGATGGCGCTTGAGAGCCAGCCGGAGGAGCTTGATACCCTTGAAAGGAAGATCCTGCAGCTGAATATCGAAAAGCAGGCTCTTGGCCATGAGGAGGACAATGCAAGCCATGAAAGGCTGAAGAAGATCGACGAGGAGCTTGCGGGCCTTCAGGAGAAATATGATGCGCTTCATCTGAAATATGTGAATGCAAAGACTGCCATTTCCGATCTCAGGGAAAAGAAGGCCGAGCTTGAAAAGCTTCACTCTCAGGAGGAGCAGGCGGAAAGGGAAGGCGATCTTGCCAAGGCTGCGATGATCAAGCATGGCGAGATTCCCGAGAAGGAAAAAGAGCTCAAAGCCTCGGAGGAAAAGGTCCAGGGTCTTGGGGGAATCCTCAAGGAAGAGGTCACAGAGGATGATATTGCTAAGGTCGTATCCCTTTGGACCGGGGTTCCTGTGGCCAAGATGATGGGCAGCGAGAGGGAGAAATATCTTGATCTGGATAAGATTCTTGCCAGTAAGGTTATCGGTCAGGATGAGGCCATAATGGCGGTCAGCAATGCGATCCGCAGGAATAAGGCCGGCATTTCCGATGAGCACAGGCCGCTTGGATCATTCCTTTTCGCCGGTCCTACCGGGGTAGGAAAAACCCTCCTTGCAAAAGAGCTTGCAGCGTTCCTTTTTGATGATGAGAAGGCTTTGACCAGGATAGATATGAGCGAATATATGGAGAAGTTCTCGGTCTCCAGGCTCATCGGAGCGCCCCCTGGATATGTAGGTTACGACCAGGGCGGCCAGCTGACAGAGGTTGTCAGGAGAAGGCCATACTCTGTGATCCTCTTCGATGAGATCGAAAAGGCCCATCCGGATGTATTCAATATCCTTCTGCAGGTCCTCGATGATGGAAGGCTTACAGATGGACAGGGAAGGGTGGTGGACTTTACGAACACCATAATCATCATGACAAGCAACCTCGGCTCGGAGTATGTGCTTAGGGATGATGAGAATGCAAGAAACCAGGTCATGACTGCGATAAAAGGCGCTTTCAAGCCGGAGTTCATCAACCGTATCGATGAGATCATCGTATTCCATCCGCTTAAAGAGGAGCAGATCAGAACGATTGTGCGCCTGCAGCTTAAGGAGCTTCAGGGCCGTCTGGAAAGGAAAGGGCTTCATCTTGAATGGACAAAGGATGTTGAGGATATGATCATGAAGGCCGGATTTGATCCTACGTTTGGCGCCCGCCCGATCAGAAGGGCGATACAGAATAACATAGAGAATCCTCTTTCCCTTTCTCTTTTGAAGGGCGAATGGACGGAGGGAAAGCAGATAAAGCTTTCAATGAAGGATGGGATTCTCTCTGTTGATTAGCAATTCGTAGCGTTCAGGAGTGTCCACATCGAATACGGTTCCTAGCGAGCCGGGATAGAAGCGGCATCCTGCATCCTTTAAAAATTCCTTGAACGGTCTCGTATCCGATACGAGGCCGTTTATTTTTTCCTTAGCTATGAATACGGGATGCCCCGGCGTCCCGTTATATATGGGACGGCAGTAAGGAAACTCCTTCACCAGGCGGCATCCTTTTTCAAAATCATCGCTGGTTATCAGGGGAAGGTCTCCAAACAGTATTGCAGCATCGTCATGCACATCCTGCAGGCCAAGAAGAGTGCTGCCCCTCTGCCCGTCTATAAAGTGCGGATTGTATCTTATTTTCACATCATAAGCTGAGAGCACCTTCTCAACACGCTCTCTTTCAAAGCCTGTGACGCATATCACCTCGTTGCTGTGCCTTAAGGCAATTTTTAAGGGATATTCAAGGACTGTCTTGTTCCCATATGGAAGCAGCAGCTTGTTTTTCCCCATTCTCGCCGACATTCCGGCTAGCAGCAAAATTGTCGTCATATACGGTATTCTAATCTTGAAAACGATAAAATAAAAGTTTTAATCTTCTTTTCATGGGTGCCACAATAATCAATGCCTTGGCTGTTATCCTGGGAGCCACGGTCGGACTTGTTTTCAAATCCAGGATTGGAGAGGATTTCAAAAAAATCGTTATGGTTTCTGCCGGCCTTGTCACGCTTGTGCTCGGTTTGGATATGGCAGTTTCTTCTTCTGAGACTCTGGTGATCCTGTTCTCTCTCATCTTCGGAGGCTTTGTAGGAACGTGGTTGAAGATCGAGGATCGCGTAGAGGCTTTGGGAAATAAATTCGCAGGTGAAGGGGATTCTTCCTTCGGTACGGCATTTCTGAATTCCTCCCTGCTTTTCTGCTCGGGCGCCATGAGCATTGTGGGAAGCATAGAGGCGGGAACCGGACAAGGATGGAATCTGATCCTTGTCAAAAGCGTGATGGACGGTTTCATGGCGATCGTATTTGCCGCCGCTTATGGCAAAGGCGTGTATCTTTCCTCTTTGACGATCATTGTTTACCAGGGCTTTTTCACATTAGCCGGAGCCTGGATTTCCCCGATTCTGGGAGAGGAGGGCATAGCTGTCATAAGCGCAAGCGGCGGCTTCCTTCTGCTGATGCTCGCACTCGGCCTGCTCGAGGTGAAAAAAATAAAGACCGGAAATTTCCTTCCGGCCTTGGTGTTCGCCCCTTTCATTCTTTATCTGGGCTCATTGGCGAACTTGGTATGAGGAAGATTCTTTCTTCTCTCAATCCTTGTTTGCCGCATCGTCGAGAACGCTGTCGATCTTGCTCTTTTTTACCTTGCACGGAGAGACGTGCCAGATGTCGTTTGCATACTCCAGTATTGTTCTGTCCGAGCTGAACTTTGCAGAACCTGCGATGTTTATGACCGCTTTTCTGTTCCAGCTCCTCTGATCGTCCCTGTAGAGCTTTTCCGCTTCTGCATGTCTGTTGTGGTACATCCTGAGGTCTGCAAAGAGGAAATATTTATCACCATAATCGAACAGGGATTTCCTGAGAGGCTCGAATATTCCAGGTTCATGGATATTGAAGTAATCGGATTCTATGAGAGCTATCATGGACGCGATCTCCTCATCCTTATCCACCCATGCCTGCGGATCATAGTCCTTGCCAAGCTCCCTGATCTGGGTCTCTGTGTGTCCGAAGATGAAGATGTTGTCCATTCCGACTTCTTCCGCCATCTCCACATTAGCCCCGTCAAGGGTTCCGAGCGTAAGCGCTCCGTTGCACATGAATTTCATGTTGCCAGTGCCGGAGGCCTCCGTGCCTGCTGTTGAGATCTGCTCGCTGATATTGGTTGCAGGAATGATGTTCTCGGCCATCGTGACGCGGTAGTTGGGCATGAAATATACCTGCAGCACCCTATTCACCTGGCTGTCGTTGTTGATCACGTTCGCGATGTTGTTTATGAACTTGATGATCAGCTTTGCGTTTACATATCCCGGTGCGGCCTTGCCTCCGAAGAGGAATGTGGTCGGCGGGAAGCTTTCAAGATAAGCCCTGTCGTTCTTCATCCTGTTATAGATCATGAGGATGTTGAGGGCGTTAAGAAGCTGTCTCTTGTATTCATGGATCCTCTTGACCTGCACATCAAGAAGCATGTCCGGATTCAGTATTATCCCGCAGTCCTTTTTAAGGAATTTCGCAGCATTGAGCTTGCACTCATACTTTATTTTCGCAAAATCCTCCAAGAATGCAGGATCGTCTGCGTAAGATTCGAGTTTCCTGATTTCATCAAAATCAGTGATCCATCCGCTTCCGATCGTATCTGAGATCTTTTTTGCCAGCTTCGGGTTCGCATCCAGCAGCCATCTCCTTTGGGTGATTCCGTTTGTCTTGTTATTGAACCTTTCGGGGTAGATGAGATTGAATTCCGGGAACATCGATGTCTTTAGAAGTTCGCTGTGGAGCTCCGCAACACCGTTGGTGCTGTGGCTTCCGATGATGGATAGGTTGGCCATGCGGACCATCTTCGGGTTGGATTCCTCGATGATGGAGACCTTTGCGATCTTGTCGCTCTGCATCGGGAAGAAGGATACTGCCTGGGAAATGAAGCGCTGATTGATTTCGTAGATGATCTGCATGTGGCGCGGAAGAATCTTCTCAATCATCGGAAGCGCCCATTTCTCAAGAGCCTCCGGCATGAGGGTGTGGTTTGTATATCCCATCGTCTTTACTGTGATGTCCCAAGCCTCATCCCAGCCGAGGCCTTCCTGGTCTATGAGGAGCCTCATGAGCTCTGGAATGGCCAGGGAGGGGTGGGTGTCGTTGAGCTGGATTGCGGCCTTTGACGGGAAATCCTTCCATGCTATGCCGTCCCTCTTTGTCCTTCTGATCGTGTCCTGAAGGGAGCAGGATACGAAGAAGTACTGCTGCTTGAGCCTTAGCTCCTTGCCCATGTAGAGCGTGTCATTGGGGTAGAGCACCTGCGAGAGCGTCTCTGCGTTGATCTTGTTCCTTACAGCCTCGGTATAGTCCCCGCTGTTGAACTCCTCGAAAGAAAAGCCGTCCGGACTGGTTGCGGACCAGAGGCGGAGCGTGTTTATGGTCTTTCCGCCATAACCGACTATCGGGGTATCGTATGCGATTCCGTTAACCTGCTCAGCCGGTTCCCATACGAAGATGTCCCTGCCGTTCTCCTTGAACTGCTTGACCTGGCCTCCGAAGTATACCGGATATACGCGGTCCCTTCTCATGATTTCCCACGGGTTGCCGTCCTTGAGCCAGTTGTCCGGCTGCTCGGATTGCCATCCGTTTTTGATCTGCTGCTTGAAGATGCCGTAGTTATAACGTATTCCATAGCCGAAAGCGGGGATTTCAAGGGTTGCGAGAGAGTCGAGGAAGCAGGCGGCAAGCCTTCCGAGGCCGCCGTTTCCAAGTCCCGCATCCGGTTCCTGGTCCCTTAGCTCCTCCCAGTCGTATCCGAGGCTTTTGAGAGCATCCTTCACAGGCTGCTCAAGCCCGAGGTTGATAACATTGTTTGTCATGGCTCTTCCCATCAGGAATTCCAATGAGAGGTAATAGACTCTTTTGCTGTTCTTGCTTCTATGCGTTTTTCTCGACAGATCCCACTGGTGGATGATCCTGTCACGGATTGCAAGGCTTATGGCCTGGTATCTGGACTGGTCGTCGGTGTGGTATACGTCGCTGTCCAAGCCGTACTTGAGCTGTTCCGCAAAGTCCTGTGCGATGTCCTTTGCTGTTTTGCCATAACGGGTCTTGATTTCGTTTGCCATATATTCTCCTAATTTAGTTGTCCTTTCCGTTGGAAAGGGATGAAAACAGTCTATTGTATAATAGATAATTTTTTGCAATGTATTCAACTGCAAAAACGATGTTAAACAAAATTAAATGCTTCTGGAAATAAGAAACGGCGGAAAAAATCAAAAGAAAAAAGGCATCTGTCCCATCTTATATGCTTATCTATGAGCATCCCTGCATCGATATTGCACAATTTTTTTCCATGAAAAGAAATTCGATTTCATAGCTATTGACAAATCATCCTGTCTTTGTTATCGTAGCTGTTGCATGTTTTGGCCGACATGGTTTTGGCCCATGCTTCCATGTTATGGAAAATCCATGAGCGCCCTTGTAGCTCAGTCGGTAGAGCACCACCATGGTAAGGTGGGGGTCGCCGGTTCGAATCCGGCCGAGGGCTTGAAAAGCAAAACGGTTTATACCGAGGAGATAAAGACATGGCATCTAACAAAAAGAAAGGACCTGTAGAAAAGATTGCTCTTCAGTGCACGGAGTGTAAGCAGAAGAATTACACTACGGAAAAGAACCGCCGCAATACTCCCAACAAGCTTGAGTTGATGAAGTATTGCCCGTTCGAGCATAAGCACACCCTTCATAGGGAAACGAAGATTAAATAAAAGGTTGACGCAGCCTGGTTCAAGGTTCGTACAGGTCAATAGCTCCAATGGTAGAGCGGCGGTCTCCAAAACCGCATGTTGGGGGTTCGAGTCCCTCTTGGCCTGTAGGACCCTTGAACCTTGTTGTTTTATAAGGAAGTTAAGAATGAAGAAGATCGGCAAGTATTTCAAGGAGTGCTTCTTGGAAATGAAGAAGGTTTCCTGGCCCTCCAAGCAGGTTGTTTTGCAGTCCACTTGGGTTGTGATTGTTTCAACCATCATCTTCGCAATTGTTCTCGGCCTTGTGGATACACTGCTCGGCCTCGGTTTGGATCTGTTGTTCTAAGGATTGCAAATGGCTAAGGGTTGGTACGTAGTACATACATATTCAGGATACGAGCAGAAGATCGAAAGGATCATCAACAAGCTTAGGCAGATGGATCCGGAGTTTGCGGTATATTGCACAGGAGTCAACGTCCCTATGGAGACGGTCGAAACCCTTAATGACAAGGGTGAGAAAAAGATGGAGCTGCGCAAGGTCCTGCCGGGATATATCCTCGTCGAGCTTGATCTTGAAGAGTCCACCTGGCGCCAGGTAACCAGTAAGATAATCAGGATCCAGGGTGTCACGGGATTCATTTCCGCAGATAAGAGCGGACGTTCGATGCCCAAACCTCTTTCCCAAAGGGAGCACCGCTCTATTTTGGAGCGCACAGGAGAGCTGGCTCCGGAGAAGACTTTCCGCCCGAAACAGGATTTTGTAGTGGGCGAGGAGGTTCTTGTCACATCTGGTCCTTTTGCTTCTTTCAAAGGAACTGTCGAGGAGATCGATCTTCAGAAGGGAAGACTCCGCCTTTCTCTGGAGATTCTTGGAAGATTCACACCTGTCGATGTGGATTTTTCGCAGGCGGAGAAGGTCATCCAGTAATTGGAAGGCCGGATTTTTGACATTTGTCAATTTTAATGCATGATTACTCCCTTGCAATAGCAAGGTGGGAGCCTGATCGTATGACAGGCGTTAATACCAGCGCACGGCCCGAATAATCCGGTCAACTCAGACCAGGCCGCGAGCGTAAGGAGAAAGATATGGCAAAGAAAAAGGTGACTGCGATCATCAAATTGCAGTGCCCGGCACAGAAGGCCACACCGGCACCTCCAATTGGTCCGGCACTTGGTCCTCATGGTGTCAGTGCCCCACAGTTCGTTCAGCAGTTCAACGACAAAACCAAGTCGTTCGAAGCTGGACTCATCATCCCTGTTGTCATTACGGTTTACCAGGACAAGAGCTTCACTTTCGAGCTCAAGACCCCTCCTGCTGCTGTTCTCATCAAGAAGGCTCTTGGTCTTCAGACTGCCAGCGGCACACCGAACAAGGTGAAGGTCGGAAAGCTCACCGATGCTCAGCTTACTGAAATCGCAACTACGAAAATGCCCGATCTCAATGCAAACGACATCGACGCTGCAAAGAGGATTGTCGCAGGAACTGCCCGCTCGATGGGTGTAGAGGTGGAGAAGTAAGATGAAAAGAGGTAAGAAATATCAGGAAGCCATCAAGAAGATTGACAGGACCAAGGTTTATACGGTTGACGAGGCTGTCGCTCTCGTAAAGGAGCTTGCTTTTGCAAAGTTCCCAGAGACTGTTGAAGTTTCCGTCAAGCTCAACCTTAAAAAGAGTCAGTCTGTCAGGGATACCGTAGTGTTGCCGAACCAGTTTTCCGCCCAGAAGAAGATTCTTGTCTTCGCAAAGGGTGACAAGGCAAAGGAAGCTGAAGAGGCTGGAGCCGCATATGTCGGAGATAACGACCTCATCGAAAAAATCAGGGGCGGTTGGCTCGATTTCGATATCGCAGTTGCAACACCTGACATGATGAAGGATGTCGGTAGGCTTGGACCGATCCTCGGAAGAAGGGGATTGATGCCTAACCCGAAGACACATACGGTTACAAACGACATCAAGGAAGCTCTTGCAGAACTCAACAAAGGACGCACGGAATTCAGAAGCGATAAGACCGGTGTTGTTCATCTTGCTGTAGGCAAGGTCAACATGGAGGCCTCTCAGATTGCCGAGAACACACGTGTGACCATCGATGAGATTGTCCGTAAGAGACCCAGCGACAGCAAGGGCGATTTTGTCCTTTCCGTTGCTCTCTCCTCCACAATGGGCCCCGGTGTCCACGTGGATGTCAAAGATCTTCTGGCTGTAGCCAGCAACTGAGGAGGATTTGAATGGACGATTATAAGACAAGAGTCACTCAGGCCAAGGAAGATGCCGTAAAGGCGCTCAGCGATGAGTTTGCCGGATACGATGGATATATCTTCACGAACTACAGGGGAATGACCGTTGCCCAGATCACTGAGATCCGCAAGGCTCTCAGGAAGGAAGATGCAGCATACCGCGTTGTTAAGAACCGCTATGCCAAGATCGCTCTCAAGAATCTCGATAAGGGAGGAGCTGAGGAGCAGATGATTGGACCGACCGCTGTCGCTCTTGCAAAAGGGGATACGGCAAACGTTGTTGCAAAGGTTCTCTTCCAGGCTGCAAAGGACAATGGAAAACTTGAAGTGAAGGGCGCGCTCGTCAACGGAGAATTGATGACTGCAGAGCAGATCGAGCAGCTTTCCAAGCTCCCGACCAAGCTCGAGCTTATCGCATCCTTGATGGGAACGATGAAGGCCCCGGTCCAGAAGCTTGCTGCAACATTGCTTGCTTATGTGGAGTCGAAAGGTGGTGCATCTGAAGCACCCGCGAATGCAGAGTAATACGGTTTTAGTCTACGAGTAACCTGCTAAACCGTTGAAAAAAAATTTTTATAAGGAGTAGATAATATGGCTACAAAAGAAGAAATCTTGGAATCCATCGCCGCAATGAGCGTAATGGAAGTTTCTGAACTCATCAAGATGATGGAAGAGAAGTTTGGTGTACAGGCTGCCGCTGCTGCAGTTGCTGTTGCTCCTGGTGCTGCCGCTGGCGGTGAGGCTGCTGCTGAAGAGCCGACCGAGTTCAACGTCGTTCTTAAGAGCGTCGATGCGGCAAAGAAGATCGCATGCATCAAGGAAGTCCGCGGTGTAACCGGTCTTGGCCTCAAGGAAGCAAAGGACCTCTGCGAGAACGGTGGTGTTCTTAAGGAAAACGTAAGCAAGGAAGAAGCTGCATCCATGAAGGAGAAGCTTGAAGCTGCCGGCTGCGTTATCGAAGTTAAGGCTGTAGAGTAAGCTTTTTCTGATTTAATACCCGGGGATTTTCCCCGGGAATATGCCATCGGAAGTTCTCCGATGGCATAACGTGTCTATTCATATTTTGTTTTCACACAGGTACTTCGGTGCTGTTACGGGTGGTCTTTCCACCTTATGGAGGTACATAAATGGGTTCTAACGGAAAACCCTTGAAGAGAGTTGACATCGGTTCGGAATTGCCGGAAGTCTGCGAGCTGCCAAATCTTATCGGTATCCAGACTGACTCCTATAAGAGATTCCTGCAGATTGAAAGAATTGAAAAAGGGCTTGCCCCTGATCCTGCATTCGGTTTGGAGCATGTATTTCAGACCGTATTCCCCATCAAGAGTCCCAGCGAGGATATGATGGTGACATACAACGGCTATACCGTTGATATGGAAGGTATCAAATATTCCGAAAGCGAGTGTAAGAAGAAGGGACGGACTTATGGTGTTCCTGTCAAGGCAAAGCTTGCACTTCAGATGAAGAATGGAGAAATCAGGGAAAAGGAGATTTTCTTTGGTGACTTCCCTCTGATGACCGATAGAGGCACATTTATTATAAACGGAGCGGAAAGGGTTATCGTATCCCAGATCGTACGCTCTCCAGGCATCGTGTTCAAGGAAGGAAAGAAAAACGACGCTTCTTCTCTCTATTTTGGAACACTTTATCCGTATGCCGGTACGAAGCTTGAATTCGTGCTTACAAGAAAGAATGAGAAGGTCGACGCAAAGAAAGGTGAGACGACTACAGCTCAGGAAAAGAAGAGGGTGAACAACATCATCCAGGTCAGCTTCGGCAAGAAGCCGTTCCTTGTGACCTTTTTCCTGCGCGTGCTTGGCCTCGATACCAGGGAAAAGATCGTCAGCGCTTTCTATGCGCCCATAACTATAAATACGAACGATGATTATACCGATCGCAAGTTCTATCTTTATAAGGATGTCCTTGATAAAGAGAGCGGGGATATCAGGTTCTGCGCAGGCGATGAGATCGCTTCAATCGAGCTTCATGAGCTCAGCGTCAGCGGAATTGAGACCATCGAGGTCTGCGATGTCGGTGGAAAGGATATAGATCACCCCGAGCTTGCGGTGCTCAAGACCTTGAGGCGTGAGCACATCCTCTGCCCTGCATATAGGCATGAGGAAGGGGAGGAGTTCCAGAACCAGTACATCAACTGCATCGTTGAGGCATGTAAGAATTCTCTTCCTCAGAACCTCAAGACATTCCCGGATCCTTCGAGGATCATCAGCTATTTCCAGGATATGTTCCTTCATGCAAGGGGATTCGATCTTTCGAAGATCGGCCGCTACAAGCTTAACAAGAAATTCTATGGCATGGACGAGGAGAAGTACCAGACCAGCACCTCTCTGCTTCCCGAGGATGTCATAGAGACAGTTAAGAATCTTGCCATTTTCTGTGAAGGCGGAATGAAGGAGGACGATATCGATGCCCTCGGCAACAGAAGGGTAAGGACCGTCGGAGAGCTTCTGCAGAACAATATCCAGGATGCTTTTGCCCGCATGGCCAAGACCGCAAGGGAAAAGATGAACGTGGCCGATGATACAGTCAAGCCGCAGGAAATCATTTCCATCAAGCCTATTGTCGGAGCCATCAAGGAATTCTTCGGATCCTCGCAGCTTTCGCAGTTCATGGATCAGATCAACCCGCTTGCCGAGCTCACCCATAAGAGAAGGGTCAGCGCACTCGGGCCGAAGGGCGGTCTTTCCAGAAGCAGCGCAAGGGCTATCTATGAGGTCCGTGACGTACACTATACCCATTATGGAAGGATCTGTCCGATCGAGACTCCTGAAGGCTCGAACATCGGTCTTATCCTCTCTCTTGCCAACTATGCCCGCATAAACGAGCTTGGATTCCTCGAGACTCCGTACCGCAAGGTCGAGAACGGCATTGTAACAAACGAAGTCAGGTATCTCGATGCTAACGACGAGGAAAGATGCAAGATAGCCCAGGGCAACGCAAGAATTGATGAGAGCGGACACTTCCTTGAGCAGGAGGTATCCATCCGCGAGAACGGAGATTATTCGACAGCCAGCCCCGAGGAGATCGATTGGATGGATGTATCTCCGAAGCAGGTCGTATCCGTCGCTACTTCATTGATTCCGTTCCTCGAGCATGACGATGCCAACCGCGCGCTCATGGGATCCAACATGCAGCGCCAGGCTGTACCTCTTGTATTCCCAGAGGCTCCAAGGGTAGGAACAGGAATGGAGCAGAGGACTGCTTATGATTCAGGAGTTCTCATCAAGGCCAAGCATTCCGGCGTTGTAAAGTATGTGTCTTCAACCAGGATCGAGGTTGCTCCGGATAATCCTGAAATCGATGGGCAGCTTGATAAATATGAAGTCCATAAGTTCGAAAGGACCAACCAGGACAGCTGCTTCAATCAGAAGCCGATTGTCTATGTAGGCGATCATGTCGATGCAGGTGATGTGCTTGCAGACGGACCTGCCACACAGAACGGAGAACTCGCGCTTGGAAGGAATATCCTCGTCGGTTTCGTTCCTTGGAACGGATACAACTACGAGGATGCCGTCCTTATCAGCGAGCGCGTCGTAAGAGAGGATATCTATACCAGCATCCATATCAAGGAATTCAGCGTAGATATCAGGGATACCAAGCTCGGCCCGGAAAAGCTGACACGCGATATCCCGAACACATCTGAAAAACTGATCGAGCACCTCGATGCCGATGGCATTGTCTGCATCGGAACCTATGTGCGCCCGGGACATATTCTCGTTGGAAAGGTAACTCCGAAGAGCGAGGCTGATACCACTCCTGAAGTAAAGCTTCTCAACTCGATTTTCGGTGAGAAGGCCAAGGAGGTCAGGGATTCCTCATTGAAGGTTCCTCATGGAACCGAGGGTACCGTAATCGATATCCAGCATTTGCAGAAATCCGACAAGGATGAGCTTCAGCCCGGAGTCGAGCACACCATCAAGGTCCTGATTGCAACCAAGCGCAAGCTCAAGCAGGGCGATAAGATGGCAGGACGCCACGGAAACAAGGGTGTCGTATCCCGCGTGCTTCCTGTGGAGGATATGCCGTACATGGAAGATGGAACTCCGCTTGATGTCTGTCTCAACCCGCTCGGCGTTCCGTCCCGTATGAATATCGGACAGCTGATGGAAACCCAGCTCGGATGGGCTGCTGTCAAGAACGACAAGTGGTATAAGACGCCTGTTTTCCAGAGCGCAAGCATGGAGCAGATAGAGCATGAGATGGAAGAGGCAGGCTTGCCGAAGAATTCCAAGATCAGGCTTTATGACGGACGCACCGGCATTCCTTTCGTCAATGATGTATTCTGCGGATATATCTATTATCTCAAGCTGCATCACCTTGTCGATGATAAGATGCATGCCCGTTCCACCGGACCTTATTCGCTTGTCACCCAGCAGCCGCTCGGAGGAAAGGCGATGTTCGGAGGCCAGAGGCTTGGAGAAATGGAGGTCTGGGCGTTTGAGGCCTATGGTGCTGCAAACACTCTTCAGGAGCTGCTCACAATAAAGAGCGACGATATGAAGGGAAGGGTGCAGATCTACGGTTCGATCGTAAAGGGCGAGAGCACAAAGACTGCGTCCATGCCGGAGGCTTTCAATGTGCTTGTCCAGGAAATCAGAGGCCTTGCGCTTGATATTTCCGTATACGATGAGAATGAGAAGCAGGTTCCGCTCACAGAGCGTGATGAGGAACTGATTACCAAGAAAGAAAAAGGTACTTTCTAGGAGGAGAGAATGAAGGAAATTCAGGATTTCAGCAGCATCAGGATAAAGCTTGCATCCCCGGAACAGATCCTTGCCTGGAGCTATGGCGAGGTAAAGAAGCCGGAAACAATAAATTACCGTTCTCTCCGTCCGGAGAGGGACGGACTGTTCTGCGAAAGGATTTTCGGAACCACAAAGGAATGGGAATGCTATTGCGGAAAGTTCAAGTCCAACAGATATAAGGGGGTCGTCTGCGACCGCTGCGGCGTCGAGGTTTCTGATACCAAGGTGCGTCGTGAGAGGATGGGGCATATAACCCTTGCAGCTCCGGTTGCACATATCTGGTTCTACCGCTCGACTCCGTCCATAATGAGCTATCTGCTCGACATCAAGAGAGCAGAGCTCATGGAGATCCTTTCTTATGAGAAATATGTTGTCACCGATCCTGGCCAGAATGAGGAGCTGAGAAAGAATCAGGTCCTTACTGAGGATCAATATAATAGCCTCTATGAGAAATATGGTGACACTTTTAAGGCTTCCATGGGCGCTGAGGCTATCTATGACCTCTTGAAAGGCCTTGATTTGAAAGCCCTTTCAGAGGAGCTCAGATCGCAGCTCAGCCAGAAGGAAGGCGCGAACAACAAGATCGACAACAAGCTCTTGAGCCGCATCCGCTATTGCGAGGATTTCCTCTCAAGCGGCAACAGGCCCGAGTGGATGATCCTCAAGGTCATCCCTGTGATCCCGCCAGATCTGCGCCCGATGGTGCAGCTTGATGGCGGCAGGTTTGCCACGACCGACCTTAATGAGCTTTATAGGCGCGTGATCAACAGGAACAACCGTCTTGCAAGGCTTATCAACATCCAGGCTCCGGATATCATCATCCGCAACGAAAAAAGGATGCTCCAGGAAGCGGTGGATTCCCTTTTTGACAACGGCAAGACCGCCAATCCGACGAAAGGCAGCAGCAAGAGGGATCTCAAGAGCCTTTCGGATGTCCTCAAGGGCAAGCAGGGACGTTTCCGCCAGAACCTTCTTGGAAAGCGTGTAGACTATTCGGGAAGATCTGTAATCGTTGTCGGACCTGAGCTTAGGATGCACCAGTGCGGTGTTCCTTCGAAGATGGCACTCGAGCTTTATAAGCCGTTTATTATGAAGAAGCTCGTTCAGGATGGCATTGCCCAGAACATCAAGAGGGCAAAGCTTCTTGTCGAGAGCGAGGATGAGAAGGTATGGGGAATACTTGATGATGTCGTAAAGGAGCATCCGGTAATGCTCAACAGAGCGCCTACGCTCCACCGTCTCGGCATCCAGGCCTTCGAGCCTGTGCTTGTGGAAGGAAAGGCTCTTAAGCTCCATCCGCTCGTA
Source organism: uncultured Spirochaetales bacterium (assembly GCA_949300325.1). Taxonomy (GTDB): domain Bacteria; phylum Spirochaetota; class Spirochaetia; order Sphaerochaetales; family Sphaerochaetaceae; genus Ornithospirochaeta. The sequence goes on along the minus strand of CASGDQ010000044.1, from coordinate 6,626 downwards.
TGCCATGCATTCAATGCTGACTTCGATGGAGACCAGATGGCTATCCATGTGCCTCTCACCCAGGCTGCGCAGCTTGAGTGCTGGACGCTCATGCTCTCTACTACGAACCTGCTCGATCCTGCAAACGGAAAGCCGATTGCCTTCCCGAGCCAGGACATGGTTCTCGGAATCTTCTATCTGACAAAGGAGATGCTTCCGCTTGAAGGGGAGGTTGTCACCAGGTACAAGCACTTTGAGACCATCGACGAGATCGAAGCGGCAATAGATGCTGGAAGCATAACTTATAACCAGAAGATATATTACCGCCTCAGAAAGGGGCTTGAGATCGTTGACGAGAACGGTAAAAAGAGCGTATCCGACGGAAAGAGCTGGGTTGCAACCACCGCCGGAAGGATCATCTTCAATTCCGCAATCCCGCGCGGCATCCCGTTCCAGAATTACTGCTTAGGTGATAAGCAGCTCAAGAAGGTCATCGGCGAGACGATCAAGAATCATAAGCCGAGCGTTGCTGTCGAGCTTCTCGATTCCGTCAAGGATCTTGGATTTAAGTATGCAACCATCTTCGGTGCTACGATCGGACTCAGCGACATGATCGTTCCTGACAGCAAGAAGGAGCTGATCGAGGAAGCCAACGAGAAGCAGGCTGTGGTCGTGAAGCAGTACAACGAAGGACAGATCACACAGGAAGAAAGATACAACCGTGTCATCGAGGTTTGGACCGAGACCAACGAAAAGCTTACCAATGTTCTTATGGATGAGCTTAAGAAGAGCCAGAGGGGATTCAATCCGCTCTTCCTCATGGCCGACTCGGGCGCTAGAGGCAGCAAAACCCAGATCAGACAGCTTGGCGGAATGCGCGGCCTCATGGCAAAGCCGAATGGAAAGATCATCGAGCTCCCGATCAAGAGCAACTTCAAGGAAGGGCTTTCGATCATCGAGTTCTTCATTTCTTCCAACGGTGCACGTAAGGGTCTTACCGATACGGCTCTCAAGACTGCAAAGGCTGGATATCTTACCCGTAAGCTCGTCGATGTCGCACAGGATGTCGTCGTAAGCGAGGAGGACTGCCAGACGATCAACGGCATCTGGACAACGGCCGTCAGGGACGGGGATCAGATCATCGAATCCCTCTCTTCCCGCATCGCAGGAAGCTGCCCTGTCGAGGATGTTCTGCATCCGTTCCTCAAGGATGAGGAGGGCAAGCCGGTTGTGCTTGCAAAGGCCAACGAGGAGATTTCCGATGAGACTGCGAAGATCATCGAGGATGCCGGTGTTGAGAAGGTGTTGCTCAGAACCGTTCTCACCTGTGAAAGCGAGCATGGTGTATGCCGCAAGTGCTATGGCAGGAACCTTGCTACCAACAGGACCGTCGAGATCGGCGAGGCTGTAGGCATCATCGCCGCACAGTCGATCGGACAGCCGGGTACCCAGCTTACCATGAGAACCTTCCACGTCGGAGGTACGGCAAGCACGAGCACGAAGGATAATAAGCTTTCATTCGATTACCAGACCATCGTAAGGGATATCAAGGGTCAGGTCATCAACAGGGCCGATGGAGTGGAGATCTTCCCGAGAAAGGGACATATATCCATTTCAAAGGTGCTTGATGAGATCACCGGTCTTTATGACGAGCTTACTGTTGAGGATGGTGCGTCGGTTGCTAAGGGATATCCGATGTATAAGAGCCATGGAGAGTATGTTAATGCCAAGAGCAACGGGCATCTGCACATCATAGACGGACGCACGTTCATCCTCTCTACAGCCAGCGAATACAAGGTTCCGGCAGGAGCCGAGCTCAAGGTGAGGAACCATCAGGTGGTTGATGCAGGAGAGCCGATCATCACATTCGATCCGTTCTCTTCTCCGATCATCTCCGATGTCTCCGGTACTGTTGTCGAATTTGCCGATTTTGTCGAGGATAAATCCTACAGGAGGATTGTCAACGAAGCGGGTGAGGCCGAAATGATAATCGTAGCATCCGCCCAGCTCGGCCAGTTCCATCCGACTGTGATCATCGAATCGGATAACGGACAGCGCTACAACTTCCCGATCCCCGGCGGATCCTATATGGTCGTCAAGGAGGTGGGTGAGGTTGTCTCCATCGGCGATACGATTGCTAAGGAAGCTATCGACAGCGCGACTACAAAGGATATCGCAGGTGGTCTTCCTCAGGTCGACTCCCTCTTTGAGGCGCGCCATGGAAAGGTCGCATCGTCCAACAAGGTCAACCCGATCATCCTTTCCCGTGTTACCGGACGTGTCGTCAAGATCGAGGCCAAGGGCAATACCGGAAGCACCACGGTCGTCATCAGGGATGTTTTCGGCAAGGAGCATCCGCATAAGGTATATACGAAGGATGCGCTTCTTTCCGTGCGTGAGGGAGACGAGGTCAAAGCAGGCGATCCGCTTTGCGACGAGACTGTCACCAGCCGTGAGATCCTTGATGTTCTGGGAGAGAACGCGGTCCTTTCCTTCCTCGTCGAGGAGATTCAGAAGGTTTACCGCATGCAGGGCGTTGAGATCAACGAGAAGCACCTTGGCATCATAATCCGCCAGATGCTCAAGAAGGTCGAGATCGTCCGTGCCGGAGATACGCAGTTTGTAAAGATGCAGAAGGTCGATAAGAACCTCTTCAAGAGGGTAAATGAACAGGCGAAGAGGGAAGGCAAGCAGCCGGCTATCGCACGCCCTGTGCTCCAGGGTGTTTCCGATGCGGCCTTGAGCGTGGATTCCTTCATTTCCGCAGCTTCGTTCCTCTCTACGACGAAAGTATTGACAAATTCTGCTATTGCAGGTAAAAAGGATGAGTTGCGCGGTCTTAAGGAGAACGTCATCATCGGTCATCTCATTCCTGCCGGTACCGGCATGAAGAGATACAGGAACGTTCATCTTGAAGACGAGAAGCTTCTTGAAATCCAGAGCGAGAAGGATAGGGAAAGAAAGGAAAGAAAGCCCGATACCGTCTCAGCAGAGGAGGAGAAAGAGCTTCAGGAACTCGGAGACATGAACACCTTGGGAGAGAGTGCCGAGCCGGCTGATTTTGTTGGCGATGAGGAGTAGCGCTGTCGCGCGCCTCATGGTACAGCTCTCATGCTGACCAGGGTTTCAGGATATATTCGGCGCCTGTGCGCCGAAAAACCTTTCCTTTGTGAGGGGGAAGGACAAAACAAGGAGCGTATCGTAAGATGCCTACTATTAATCAGCTTATAAGAAAGGGCAGGACCAGCACGAAGAGCAAGACCAAGTCGCCGGCTCTCGAGGGATGCCCTCAGAAAAGAGGTGTTTGCACCAGGGTTATGACAGTAACCCCGAAGAAGCCGAACTCAGCTCTCAGAAAGGTAGCCAGGGTCAGGCTTTCCAACGGAATAGAGGTCACAGCTTATATTCCTGGTATCGGACATAACCTTCAGGAACACTCGGTCGTCCTCATCAGGGGCGGAAGGGTCAAGGACCTCCCGGGTGTGCGTTACCACATCATCCGCGGAAGCAAGGATACTCTCGGTGTCAATGACAGAAAGAGAAGCCGCTCTAAGTACGGTGCTAAGAAGCCAAAGGCCTGATAAGGAGGGAAGGAAAAGATGTCTAGAGATTCAAAAACTCCTGTAAGGACCATCGCACCGGATGCAGTTTATTCCAATAGTGTAGTGGCAAAGTTCATCAACAGGATGATGAAGGACGGTAAGAAGAGCATCTCCACAAAGATTCTCTATACCGCAATGCAGAAGATCGAGGAGAAGTCCGGAGAGAAGGCTCTCGACGTATTTCTCAAGGCTGTCGACAATGTAAAGCCTGTTGTCGAGGTTAAGAGCCGGAGAGTTGGCGGCGCCACCTATCAGGTTCCTGTTGAGATCAAGGAAGACAGGCGTGAGGCGCTTGCCATGAGATGGCTGATCAACGCAGCCCGCTCAAGAAACGGCAAGAGCATGTCCGACAAGCTTGCTGACGAGCTTATCGATGCATACAACAGCACGGGTTCCGCTTTCAAGAAGAAGGAAGATACCCACCGCATGGCGGATGCAAACAAGGCTTTCAGCCACTTCAGGTTCTAATTGCAGGAAGCAATATGAAGAGGTCTCCCCAAGGGAGGCCTTTTTCTTTGGCTTGATTTCTTTTATCATTTGTCCATGCTCATACCGGATTATGACGATTACTATTCGCTTTTGTCCTATGCCTCGAGATTCGTATCGGATCCAGAGGATGTGGTCAGAGCGTATTTCGAGCGCTCATCCTCGATAAACAATCTCATGCTGTGGGAGCTTTCCCACGAAAATGAGGCTTTCAGGAAAAGCCTTCTTGAAGAGGCTTTGAAAAAGATTGCAGAAGAGGGCGACGCAAAATGCGATATGCTTGAGCTCATAAAGCTGAGCAATGCCGCTGGCGTGCTTTTTGAAGATGGCGATATTTCAGCCGATATCGCCATATATAATGATTTTGTGGCTTATTTGACGGAAAACGGAATAAACTCCTGAGTCATTTGCCGCATTGCTCGATCGCTTTTTCAAGCGCGTTGGCAAGCTGGTCGGGACAGCTTGTATCCTTGAAGCCGCACCTGATTCCTTTCAGCCGGCATATGATGTCTTCCGCCTTCTGCCCTTCGCATAGCGCGCCGATCCCTTTGAGGTTGCCGTTGCAGCCTCCGACGAAATGTATGTTGTGCACCCTCATCTCTCCATCGATGTCGAATGTTATAAGACGGGAGCAGGTGCCGTTTGTGCTGTATTCAAATTCTCTCATGGAAGGGAATTTACTATCGGTTTGTGTTTTTTACAAGGGATTGCTTTGTTTTTTTATTGCTAAAAGCATTATTTTTTTTACGGTTTTACCCGTTTTATTTCTATTTTAAACATTTATTGCAGCCGTTTTGCAGATCCTTTTGCTTCTACTAATGCCCTGTTTGTTCCCTATAAATCTTTTTCTTAAAACATGTTGACAATACTTTAAATATCTTTTAGCATAGTCAAGGTGTCTGGCCATGGGTGTGCCCATTGGTTGGACGGAGAGCCAAACCGGTTGCCTTTAGGGGCTATCAGGTGGTTCCAGAACGTAGGTTTTTTTTAATCTGTATGCGTATGTCGTCAGGCTCTGTCCCTGCCGACCTCTGGAAACCCCCAACTACACCTAAACCTTAGGCAATCAGTTGATTCTCTTGAAACCGGTAAAGGCTTGAGCCTTTATGAGATATTTTGATTTGTGACATTCAGGTCACAAGGAGGAAACTGATGGCTAAGGAAAAATTCGAAAGAACGAAGCCTCATGTAAACGTTGGTACTATCGGTCACGTAGACCATGGTAAGACCACTCTCACAGCTGCTATCACCATGCACTGTGCAAAGCTTTTCGGTGACAAGGCTCTTGCTTATGATGCAATCGACAACGCACCGGAAGAGAAGGAAAGAGGAATCACAATCAACACCCGTCACGTTGAGTATCAGTCCAAGAACAGGCACTATGCGCACGTTGACTGCCCGGGCCACGCAGACTACATCAAGAACATGATCACTGGTGCTGCTCAGATGGACGGTGCTGTCATCGTCGTTGCCGCCACGGATGGTGCAATGGCTCAGACAAAGGAGCACATCCTTCTCGCAAGGCAGGTCGGTGTACCCGCCATCATCGTATTCATCAACAAGTGCGACCAGGTCGACGATCCGGACCTCATCGAATTGGTTGAGGAGGAAATGAGGGATCTTCTCTCCGAATATGGTTTCGATGGTGCGAACGCTCCTGTCATCAAGGGCAGCGCATACCTCGCAATGACCAAGCCCGACGATCCCGAAGCAACCAAGTGCATCGACGAGCTGCTTGACGCAATGGACAGCTACATCCCGCTTCCGGCACGTGCTGTCGATCAGCCGTTCCTCATGCCGATCGAGGACATCTTCTCCATCAGCGGACGTGGAACTGTTGTTACCGGTAGGGTCGAGCGCGGAGTAATCCATGTGAACGATCCTGTTTCCATCGTTGGAATCCGTGAGACAAAGAACACTGTTGTCACCGGCGTCGAGATGTTCAACAAGCTCCTTGACGAAGGTCAGGCAGGAGACAACATCGGTGCTCTTCTCAGAGGTGTCGACAAGAAGGAAGTTGTCCGCGGACAGGTTCTTGCCAAGCCGAACTCGATCACACCTCACGCAAAGTTCCTTGGAACCGTTTACGTTCTCAGCAAGGAAGAAGGTGGAAGGCACTCCCCGTTCTTCGACGGATACAGGCCTCAGTTCTACTTCAGGACCACCGACATCACCGGTACCTGCCACCTCCCGGCTGGTAAGGAAATGGTCATGCCTGGCGATCACACCGACATCATCGTCGAGCTGATCCACCCGGTTGCAATGGACAAGGGTCTCCGCTTCGCTATCCGCGAGGGTGGACGCACTGTCGCTTCCGGTCAGGTAACCGAGATTCAGGACTGATTGGAGTCCTAAAAACGTGCTGGGGCGCAGGCCCCGGCCCGTTATTTTGATTTTTGGAGATTTTTGAAAATGGCAAACGAGAGAATTCGAGTCAAATTAACAGGTTTTGAAACAGACTTGGTCGAACAGAGCTCAAAGGCGATTGTTCAGACTGTTGTCAAGGCGGGAGCCAAAGTATCCGGTCCCGTACCACTTCCGACTCGTATCAATAAGTAT
>CASGDQ010000043.1 GCA_949300325.1 uncultured Spirochaetales bacterium | reverse complement strand
CCAACATGCAACCCAACGATAACTCAGATGGCAATGGTAATATCCCTTTTTACCTACTATCTGGCTGTAATTTGGATACTTCGTTTGCACTGGTCCTGAAAGCTTCAAATCCTCAACCAGATTGAAAAAAATCTTTTGTTCTTTTAAAGGCATTTTCTTTAGTGTTTTTAAAATGGACTTTTTGAGAACAACGCTGTACTTCACGGTTAAATAGTACTAAGAAAATTAGTACCTGTCAATAATCTTGAAGTTATAATCAATTTTGCCTTGAAACATTATATCTATAGCTTCCGCTACCTCAGTCAACTGTCATGCTTTTAAATGTGTATACCGATCTGCGACTTCGTTAAGGCTTTGGTGTTTCCAGGACATATATGTATCTATTTTTCTTTCATTGGTACTCATAGCTTTAAGGTCAGTATTAAGACTGTGCCTAAAACCATGTGCTGTAATACCATTCCAAATCTCCTTGCATTCAGGGTGCAGTTCTACCATTATTTCACACATTGATTTTATTGTGCGTTCTATCCATTCCTGCCGGAGATTTCATAAAAAACACCACTACTAGCCAAACTTCGTCTGATTATGAAATAATGGGAAAGGATTACAATGGCAGAATATTATACTTTGAACGAACTCAAGGACCGCAGTCCTTGGCTGGAAAGAAAAACGGTAGTCTTCATGAGCGATTTTGGTTATGTGGATGGAGCCGTAAGCGCCATGCACGGCGTAGCAGATGAAGTCGACCGCTCTTTGAAGCTGGAAGACCTTACTCATGAGATACCCCAATTCAATATCTGGGAAGCATCCTACCGTCTCATGCAGGCTATGACCTATTGGGCGCCAGGAACAATTTTCGTATGCGTGGTCGATCCTGGTGTCGGATCTGACAGGAAAAGCGTTGCGGCCCTTACAAGAACCGGGCACATTGTTGTCACTCCGGACAACGGAACGCTGACCCATATTGCACGGGAAGCGGGCATCCTTGAGCTGAGAGAAATCAGTGAAGCGGTCAACAGGTTGAAAAACAGCCAAAGGAGCTACACCTTCCATGGCAGGGATGTCTATGCCTATACGGGAGCGAGGCTTGCCGCAGGAATAATCGATTTTGATGGAATTGGGCCAAAGCTCGATGAAAAACCTGTAATGCTTCATGTGGAGGAGGCCCGGGTGGATGGCAATTCCTTCTATGGCGCGATAGACATACTCGATACAAGATACGGAAGCCTATGGACAAACATTCCCGACACGCTGTTCCAAAAGGAAGGCATAAAGCACGGGGATGCATTTTATGTCACGATCCTTCATGACGGAATGACGGTATACGGCTACGATATGAAATATTGCAAAAGCTTTAACGAGGTCGGCAAGATGGAGCCTCTCATCTATATAAACAGCCTGCTGAATGTCGGAATAGCTCTCAACCAAGGCTCCTTCTCCACAGAATATCGCATTGGAACAGGTGAAGGCTGGATGATCAAACTTGAAAAGAAATAAGCTTGAGGCTTATTTTGGAGGATATATGAGCAATCAGAACTCAAAATCGATCAATTATGTCAAATTGGTTGTAATCGTCGCTATCGGAGCAGCGCTCTATGGCGGACTCGGATACTTTGGGATCCCTGTATTTGCAAACACGACACTTAAGCCGGCAATGGCGATACTCGGAATCTTCGCCGCCATGTTCGGACCTGTCGTAGGTTTCATCGTAGGTTTCATCGGGCATTGGCTGACCGATACGATCTCCGGATGGGGCGTATGGTTTTCATGGGTGCTCGGAAGCGGCCTTGTAGGAGCCATAATCGGAATTTATCCGTACATTACAAAGAAGAGTCTTGAGAAAGGCGTATTCAAAGGAAAAGAAATCGGTATTTTCATCATCCTCTCCTTTGTTGCGAACTTCCTCGGATACATGGTGAGCGCAATCATCGACTGTGTCATGTATGCAGAGCCTGTAAGCAAGGTCATCGTACAGCAGCTTATCGCAGCCTTCTCTAACACCGTAATGATCGGCACCATCGGCACCGCGCTGATGATTCTTGTCGCAAAGCGCAACGCGAACAACCAAAATCTTAAACTGGAAGACTGAGCATGATAAAATTCAGCGATTTCTCATTTACTTACGCATCACAGACCAACCCTACCCTGCAGCATATTGATCTGGAAATAAAGGATGGGGAAAAGGTCCTTATAATCGGACCGTCCGGCAGTGGCAAGAGTACTCTTGGCAATGCAATAAACGGACTGATCCCGCATGCGATGGAAGGAAAAATCGAGGGATCGCTGAAAGTCGGAGATCTTGAAACAAAAGACAGCGATATCTTCGAGCTGAGCCAAAAGGTCGGTACGGTTTTCCAGGATACGGATGGACAGTTCGTGGGCCTTTCTGTCGCCGAGGATGTGGCATTCAGCCTTGAGAACCAATGCATGCCTACAGAGAAGATGAAAAAGGTAGTCTTGGACACCACCGCATTGGTGGAGATGCAGGATTATCTGGATCAATCACCAAATGAGCTTTCGGGTGGGCAGAAACAGAGGGTATCCATAGCCGGCGTACTTGTCGATGAAGTGGATATCCTCTTATTCGATGAGCCTCTTGCCAATCTCGATCCTGCAACAGGAGAGACAGCAATAAGGCTTATCGACCGGCTGCATCGCCAAACTGGAAAGACGATAATAATCATCGAGCACAGGTTGGAAGACGTGCTGATCTGCCCTGTGGACAGGATTATCCTCATCGAAAACGGAAAAATCACACTGAATACAGATACTGAGACCCTTTTGAGGAGCAATGCGCTGAAAGAGGCTGGAATACGGGAGCCTCTTTATATAAGCGCACTCAAAATGGCCGGCTGCAATCTCTCTGAAGCAAAAGGAAAACTCAGTCCGATCGAAGATATGGAAGTAGATCAATTCAAGGATGATATGGCATCATTTTTTCAGACCCATAAAATCGAAGAGGTCAAAAATGAAAATGATGCGATAATATCCTTTAATAACGTTTTCTTCTCATATGATGGTCAAAAAGATGTGCTTAAGGATATCAGCTTCACTATAAGAAAGGGAGAAATGTGTGCTCTTCTGGGAAAGAACGGGGCCGGAAAAAGCACCATTGCCCAGCTATTGACAGGTATTTTGAAACCCGACAGCGGCAATATAACCGTTGACGGGGTTGATACAGACGGCCTTGGGATTACTGATCTCAGCAGCAAGATCGGCTATGTGATGCAGAACCCGAACCATATGATCAGCCATTCGCTGATATATGATGAGGTGGCCTTTGCATTACGGCAGAAAGGCATAGATGAGGAAGAGATCAGGAAAAAGGTTCTTTCCACCCTCGAGCTCTGCGGGCTTCGCAAGCATTATAAGTGGCCGATCAGCGCACTCAGCTACGGACAGAAGAAAAGGGTCACGATAGCATCAATCCTTGTTTCCGATCCTGAGGTGCTGATATTGGACGAGCCGACAGCGGGACAGGACTACAGGCATTACACCGCACTGATGAAATTCATTGACAGCCTGAACAAAAAGCTTGGGATCACGATAATCTTTGTCACCCATGATATGCATCTTGCGCTTGAATACACCAGCCGGGCCATTGTGATATCGGACGGAGAGCTGCTCAGGGACGGTGAGATTTCTCAGGTTTTTGCAGATAGGGATCTGATGAAAAAGGCAAATCTGAAAGTCACAAGCCTCTATAGCCTTTGCAGCATGCTGTCTTTGCAAAACGATGCGCCGTCCTTCATCAGAACATTTATCCACAGGGAAGATGAGGGAGAGCAGGAAAAAGAAAGCATCAGCCCTGAATTTAAGTTAAAAGCGTCCCCTAAGCTCGAAGAAAACCATAAAAAGAAGGAAAGGAGGGAAAAGAGCCGGCAAAAGGATAAGGAAAAGAAGAAATACGGCTTCGGCTTATCCTATATCGATGTGGACTCTCCGATCCATCGCCTTAATGGAGTCACGAAATTCCTTTCTCTCGTAGTATGGCTCATCCTCTGCCTGACCACATTCGATCTGAGGATGCTGCTTGGATCCTTTGCGCTTGCAATTTGTGTCATGCTTCTTTCCAAGATTCCGTTCAGGCGGTTCGTTCCATTGATGTGCATCATGCTTTTCATGATAACCGTCAATGCCCTTGCAATCTTTCTATTCTCCCCTGACCAGGGAACATATTATATAGGAAGCAGGACAATAATATTGGGGAATCCCGACATGCATTATGCTTTGTCCTTGGAGACGCTCATATATCTGATTACGGTGTGCCTTAAGTATTTCACCATATTCCCTATTGCGCTTGTATTCGTTTTTGCAACCCACCCTTCTGAATTCGCCTCATCCCTTAACAGGCTAAAGCTGTCATACCGTGTGAGCTATGCCGTAGCTCTCACTCTCAGATACATCCCAGAGATTACGGACGATTTCAGACACATCATGAATGCTCAGATGGCCCGCGGAGTGGATATATCAAAGAATGTCGGACTGGGAAAAAGGATATCGAATGTTTCAAAAGTCCTGGGGCCGCTTCTTCTTTCCTCTTTGGACAGGATAGATACAATATCAAATGCAATGGTGCTCAGAGGATTCGGAAAGAACCGCAAGAAAAGAACCTGGTACATGAGCCGCAGGATGCGGCCTGCAGATTACTTTGCCATATTTGTGATGATTGCAATACTTTCTACTTCCTTCATTCTCAGATTTTACTGCGGCATCATGTTCTATTATCCATTCTAAGGACCAAACAGTTTATTATGATGGATAACAAATCAAGCATCTCTTTTTATTTCAATTAATTGATAGGAAGATAGGCCATAGTGCCCAACTACGCTCTCAATATAGTCTTTTCTGACTGAAACATATAGTTCGACGTCCTTACAAAGCAGTTTCCTCATAAGGCTGTCAAAACCTCTTCCTGACAGCTCCAGACGTCCGACCTCGTCAAGGACGACTATTCCGGATACAGCTTGCGAGAGCTTTTTTTCAGCCCATTTGAATGTCGATGGGTAGAACCTGTACCGCCCTATTTTATTTTTCTTCCAGCAGGATGCCTCCATCAAAAGACGTCTTTCTCCTGAAGCTATGTCCTGAAGGTATAATACATCCTTTTTCTCATCCAAGGCCACAGTAATAAAGCCTTCGGCAGGTAAGCCGGATTCAAGCAGTTTTTTAATAAAAGCAGTCTTTCCGCTGTTGCGCTCTCCCGATATTATTTTCACTTCAGCCATGAAAAAGATAATAACCTGATTTTAAAAGCAATCCCAGCATCTTTATGTTATAATCCTTGCTGTAAGGAAAAAAAGATGAACATTACAATCAGCAATGAAAAGATCGAGATGATTATCTCAACGCTCGGGGCAGAACCTCAGAGCCTGAAATTCGAAGGGCGCGAATACCTCTGGCAGGGAGACAAGGAATACTGGTTCCGCCGTGCTCCCCTTCTCTTTCCGATGATCGGACCAACTCTTAATGACAAGATATGGGTTGGAGAAAAGGAATACAGTATGCCTAACAACGGATTTGCCCGCGATACGGAATTCACTTTGCTAGACAAAGGAAAGGACTGGGCCGAGTTCAGATTGGAGGACTCTGAAAAAACGAGAACAGAATACTATCCCTATGGCTTTATTTTAACGGTGCGCTACACGCTTTTAGAAAACGGATATAACGCAAGAGCTGAAATTGATGCGAAGGACGACCTTTATTACACTTTTGGCTGGCACCCTGCATTCAGTCTTGATATCAACGGCAAGGGATGCGATCTTGAAACTTATACTGCAAGCTTCGAGCTTGAGGAACATCTTGACCGCAAATATGCAAAGGACGGAGTATTCGTTTTCGAGAAGGATTTCCTTACAGGAGACTCCATCGATCTTAAAAGAAGCGAGACAGACAAAGGTCCGATCGTGCTTGACAATGTTAAAAGCCGCGAGGTGACGCTCACCTCCTCTGCTGGAGAACACGGCGTTACGGCATGCCTTGGGGATATGACTACATTTACCCTTTGGACAACTCTTAACAAGCATGCCCAGTTCCTATGTCTTGAACCCATGCTTTCATTCGGAGATACGAAGAGGGAAAAGAATATAGAAAAGATGAAAGAGACAAGAAAACTTAAAAAAGGAGAAAAAGCAGTCTATTCCAACGACTTCCTTGTTTTCTGAAATTGCCTCTGCTTGGCTATGTAGGCCTTCTTGACCGAGTCTCCTATGCTCTCAAGAAGGCTTTTCTTCTGCGCCGCAGAAAGGGCATCAAGCTTTTCCACATGCCCATGCATGCGGCGCACAACCTCCAAGGAGACATCCTGAGCCCTTAAATCGATATCAAGAAAATCGAGATTGGAAAAAAAGTCGTCACTTGCGTTTTTTGCATAGGAGGATACATACTTTACAACTTCATTGCGTCCAGGAGTGTCGATATCCAGATCTTCAAGCCTTATTGGATCAAGAGCGGTGGGAATATCATATGGAATAGCAAGGTCTATTAATACTTTACCTTCCAAACTCGGAATATCAGATTCTTCAATTGTATAATATAAACCGCTTGAAGCGCTTATTACGGCATCGGCTTTCTCAAACCACATCCTGCGCTCGCTGTAGCTGACGGCAACAGCACCCGGCACAAGGAGAAAGGTCTTATCCATATCCCTCAGCGTCATGAACACTTTTTTCCCTTCCTTCAAAAGAGCCGATGTTACAAGTCTTGCAAGCTCCCCGCTTCCGATCACCAGCACAGACGAGGCTTTTTCCAGTTTCTGAAGGACGGCAGAGGATATCGAAGAATCGAATACCCTGATTTTCCTATCCTTTCTCAGATTGCGTGAAAAGGAGATTGCTGAGGAAAGGAGGCGATTGAGCGCTCCTGAGCCCTGTCCGACAAAAATGGAGCGTTCAAGAGCTTCAGAAATCTGAGATACTATCGTATCCTCACCGAAAAGAGGAGAAAGTATTCCGGAGGAAAGCTCATACAGATGGATTGCAGCCTCCCTCTCCTCCAGCTGATACCTATGCTTTGCGGCCTCAAGGTGATTCAGTCCGAGAGCACGCTCTGCGCTTTCAAAGGAGAGCATCCTATCGGAGACAAAATAGAATTCAACTCTGGTGCAGGTGATCAGCATTGCAAGAGCTTCCGGCCTGTTTTCCTTGTAGATTCTCTTTTCAACAGCAATCCTCTGCTCATATTCCAAATTATAGATTTCCCGTATGAGAGAAACATCATCCTTGTAATCAAAACCTATCACAGCCAGCATGATATAGAATTTACATCATCATGCGGTTTTTTTCCACGTCAAGTTATGGTATCATTTCTGATGATGAAAATACTTGTCGTTGAAGATGAAACGGACATCAGGACATTGATCCTTTTCCATTTGAAAAACGGAGGATTTGAAACCGAAAGCGCCGAAAACGGCGATGAAGCGCTGGATAAGCTGAGAAACAACAAATACGATCTTATCATCCTTGATATAATGCTTCCAGGAACAAACGGCATCGACATCTTGAAATACATACGTTACGAATCCCGCAACAAGAAACTTCCGGTTATAATCACCAGCGCCCTTACAGAGGATGTGGACATAATCACGGCACTCGAGCTTGGAGCGGATGATTATATGACCAAGCCTTTCAGCCCGAGGGTGCTGCTTGCCAAGATCAAATCGGTGCTCAGGAGAGTAGATACCACGGACAATGCGAACATGAATGCATCGAGCCCGAGCGGATTGGAATTGGATCAGAAAACAAGGACCTGCACGCTGCTGGGAGCAAGGATCGACTTGAAAGTGACCGAGTTCGACATCCTCTTTACCCTGCTTTCCTCTCCGGAGAAGGTGTTCACCAGAAAAGAGCTCATAGAAAGCGTGCGGGGGCAGGATTATGCGGTAACAGAAAGAAGCATCGACGTACAGATAACAAGCATCAGAAAAAAGCTCGTACACCTGGGACAGAACATCCAGACTGTATGGGGTGTTGGATACAAGTGGACGGAAATATAAGTGGATAAAAAGCTTTTAAGGATAATAAACTCCCTGGATGACGGGATATTGCTCGTAAACAAGAAGAGGGACGTTACTTTTGAGAACGACAGTGCGAGAAAGATATTCAAATCCTCGCTTTTGGGAATAAACATCGAAAAGGCGATCCCATCCTCAAGAATGAAGAAAGCCCTGGATGACATATTTGAAAAGAAGGAGGCCGAGGATTTCCGCCTAGTGATCTACAAGCAGTACATAGGCAACGATGCATACCTTCATGGAAAAGGCAGGGAGCTCAACTACAACATCCACCTTGTAAGAAACTCGTCAAACGAAACATTAGTCATGCTCAGGAACGTCACAAAAGAAGAGCGTCTGGCGATGGTCCGTCAGGATTTCATCTCAAACGCCTCGCACGAGCTGAAGACCCCGCTGACTGCGATCGTAGGATTTTCCGAGACGATCAGCGAAGAGAAGCTGAGCGAAGAGGAAATGAAATATTTTGCAAAGATCATCCACAAGAACAGCACCCACATGGAGCATATACTTTCCGATCTCCTGCTGCTTACAAGCCTTGACAGGTCCGAAGTGCTTCCAACAATGGAGAAGACAGATATAAGGAAGATCATAAGCGAAGTGATAAGCTACACCCTTTATAAAGCGCAAAGCAAGAACATAACAATCGAGATGCAAAGCGACCAGCTGGAGGTGCTCTGCAACAGCTCTTTGATCGTGCAGGCTCTGATCAACCTTGTAGTCAACGCAATAAACTATTCGAACGAGAACTCGAAAGTAGAGATTGTAACATGGAAAAAGGATGCGAACGTATATATAAGCGTACGCGACCAGGGATGCGGAATAGCCCATGAGGACCAGGTGAGGATCTTCGAACGGTTCTACAGGGTCGACAAGGCCAGAAGCCGTGCAAGCGG
This sequence comes from uncultured Spirochaetales bacterium, assembly GCA_949300325.1. Classification (GTDB taxonomy): domain Bacteria; phylum Spirochaetota; class Spirochaetia; order Sphaerochaetales; family Sphaerochaetaceae; genus Ornithospirochaeta. Next base: position 59,893 of record CASGDQ010000043.1, on the reverse strand, counting down.
AGGCACAGGGCTGGGCTTAGCGATCGTAAGGCATATCGCCATACTGCACGGAGGGACCATAACGGTCGAAAGCGAGCTTGGCAAAGGCGCGGTATTCACGCTCAGGCTGCCTCTTAAATGATCATCTTGCAAGAGTGAATGATATGGTCGGGAACACGCGGCTGAACGTGGCGGTATCCACGTTGCACATGGCTCTTATCGAATAGGAGGCGCCCTGCAGCTCCAAAGCGAACATCATAAGGCCGTTGGAGGCATCGAAGTCGAAAAGATCGTGATCTATCTCCTTGTAGCCGAAGGCGACATTGAAATCAAAGTCAGGAAGCATCTGGAACTGCAGCTCCGCATTTGCTGTGATCTCCATCTTTCCAATAGGATTTCCCTTAACGGCAAATCCGATCCTTGGGCGGCAGAAATTGAGATTGCCGCGCTTGGTGAATTCAGGATAGCGCAGGGAGAAAGACAGAACCATGGAATCCAAAAAGGAATCCCAGCCGAAATAGAGATCCGAATCCTTTAAAGAAACGATGTCATCGAACATTATTGCCGATTCAAAAAAACCTACCTCGACTGAAACAGAAGCGCCTATCGAGAAATACTCCATGCCGCTGGTGTTCTCAAATTGGGAAAAATAGGCGTTCTCGATAGCATTGAAGATGCTGCTTATGCTTTTGTTGCGTCTTATGAGGGTGTTTCCGCCTTTGATTCTCATGCCCAAAGAAACATAAGGAAACCCATAAGACCAGTTCAGATCTATACCAAATGTGTTGTAGACGTTCATGCTCAGCTTGCCATCCTCGACATTGCGGGAGCCAAAATAGGTATTGGCGATAGCACTCAAGCTGAGGTTGTTTCCGACAAATGAGACGATCATCTCCGTATTCAGGTTCTGAAGATAGGAAAGCGGGCCGCCTGATTTGATCTCCTTTGTATCCCAGTCCTCGGAGATTATGGTTGTGAAATAGAAGATGTTATCGCTCTCGACCCGGCTCAAGGCAGCGGGATTTATCAGGGAATCGAAAAATCTGTCCGAATAGGAAGGAACATACAAAGCCGAGTTGGAAAAATTATCGTATCCATACGCCTTCGCAGGAAGGGTTGACAGGAAAACGAAAGATAGGACGGCTAGTGCAAGAATCTTCCTCATATGAAAGAATATAACAGAAAAAGCGCCTTTGTGGTATCATTATGCCATGTCACAGGTATTCCTCCACATAGATCTAGATGCTTTTTTCGCTTCCGTGGAAATCCTTGACAATCCAAGCTATGCCGGCAAGCCTCTCATAATCGGGCACGAGGGCCCGAGAAGCGTAGTTTCCACCTGTTCTTATGAAGCCAGAAAATACGGCGTTCATTCGGCGATGCCCATGGTAACGGCGCTCAAGCTCTGTCCGAACGCCATAGTCGTTACTCCGAGAGGCAGACGATACCATGAGAAAAGCGTCGAGGTGATGAATATAATCAGGGCTTTTGCTCCCGGTTTTCTGCAGGTTTCCATCGATGAGGCGTTTTTGGACATAAGCGGAATGGAGATCATCCATGGGCTTCCGGGAAAAGGTGCAAGGAAATTAAAAACGGAAATATTCGATAAAACCGGGCTTACAGTATCGATCGGCGTCGCATCCTCCCGTTTTCTTGCAAAAATGGCCTCAGACTATCATAAACCGGACGGGCTTACGATCGTCCCGCCTGCAAGGGAAATCGAATTCATAGACAAAGTAGGACTGAAAAAGCTTTGGGGAATCGGGGACAGGACCTACAGCAGGCTCATGAATAAAGGAATAACAAGTACGAGCCTGTTAAGGCAGGTGCCGAAAGAAAAATTGAGGCAGCTGTTCGGGGAAAGCCTATCAGAATATCTTTATTCCGTTGCAAGAGCAAAGGATCCCGGCATCTACCAGGGAGAAGCAAAAAGCCATTCCATATCTACGGAAAGCACGTACTATCCTGATTTATACAGCATAGACGCTCTCGAGGATTTCCTTTTTGAAATGTCCCAGGAACTCTCTTTCAGGGCTTTGGAGGAAAAGGTCATTCCCAGGACGATCGGAATAAAGCTCAGATACGGCGATTTCTCGACATTCACTTACCAGACAACCCCTGAAGAAGCGATCTACAGCTCCAACGACATCTTTAAAATAGCAAAAAAGCTTTTAAGGGAAAAATACAACAATAACGGAGTCCGCCTTCTTGGCCTGGTGCTCTCAAGCGTTTACGAAGCAGAAGAAGTGGAACAGCCGGAGCTTTTTGCACAAAAGAAGGAAAAGGAAAGAAAACTCGAAAAAACGATTTTGGAGCTCAATAAGAAAGGCTCCCGCCTTATCAAGGCAAGAAGTCTAGAGGATTCCGAAATAAAGGACGACAAGAGCTGAGAGGACGATCCTGTAAACGCCGAACGGTGCAAAATCATGCTTTCTTACGTAATCGACAAGCTTCTTGATGACCACGAGGGAAACGATGAAGGAAACCAGGGTTCCAAAGCCGATCAAAGTCCATTCGTATGAGGAAAAGCCGAGGCCATGCTTCAAAAGGCGTAGCAGCGAGGCTCCTGCCATGACCGGCAATGCCATGAAAAAAGAAAACTTGGCAGCCACAGTCCTATCAAAGCCCAAAAGCATTCCTCCAAGAATTGTCGAGCCGCTGCGGCTTGTTCCTGGAATCAAGGCAAGCATCTGAAATAGTCCAAGCTTCAATGCATCCTTATATCCTACCGCATCGATATCTTTTATCCTCGTCTTTATCCTTATTTTCCTTTCTACCACGATATATAGGATGCCATAAATGAAAAGAGCTGCGGAAATGACAGGCCAAACCGACAGCTTGGAATCGATCAGATCATCCAAGAAAAGGCCTGCAATTCCTGCCGGTATTGTGGCAACCAGGACTTTAGCCCATAAGGAAAAGGCCCTATTTCTCTCGATCCTATCCTGCTTGAAAGGGCTCAAGACATCCCAGTAAAGGACCAGGACGGCCAAAACGGAACCAAGCTGGACGACAACCCAGAAAACCGACTTGAAATCCTCGCTTCCTGCAAGGTGTATGAATTCATCGGCAAGAAGCAGATGTCCGGTGCTGCTTATCGGCAGCCATTCCGTGATCCCTTGGATCAAACCTAATACCGCTACTTTCAGAAATTCCATGATAAAAATCTATCAGAGGTGCGAAACTTGAGCAAGAGGGCTTAAAGTAGTATATTGTCCACATGCTGAATGTCTGTCTTTTCGAACCGGAAATTCCCCAGAACACCGGCAACATCGCCAGGACCTGCGCGGCCACAGGGGCAAAGCTCCATCTCGTGCATCCTTTGGGTTTCGACATATCTGAAAAAGCCGTACGGCATGCAGGATTGGACTATTGGAAGGACGTAGAAATAACCGAATATGACAATGTCGGCAGTTTTCTTGAAAAACACGGCAAAGACAGGCTCTTTTTCTTTTCAACCAAAGGACAAAAAGTCTACACTGATGTAGAATATCCAAGAGATCAGGAGATATATCTGATCTTCGGCAAGGAAAGCCGCGGAATCGAGGAAGAGATTCTTGTCAGATACAAGGAGGATGTCGTGCGCATCCCCATGCTCAATGACATAAGAAGCCTCAACCTTTCCAATTCTGTGGCTATCGCCGTATATGAAGCGCTCAGGCAGACCGGATTTCCGAATTTCAGGCTCTCCGGAAACCTGCACCGTCTTACATGGGAGGGATGATGATCAGAATTTCCATTATCGGCTGTGGCAACATGGGCTCCTCGATCGCCTCGGCTCTTGCCGAGAACAAGGATTTCAAGGTTGCTGTTTATGACAACGTTCCTGAAAAATGCAATGTGCTTGGAGCAGCTGCGGCAAAAAGCCTTGAAGAGGCCCGGGATTCTGCAGACATTCTCTTAATTGCAATCAAACCCCAATATCTGACAAAGGATTTCCTTTCCTCGATCAAGAGACCGGGATTGAAGTATATCTCGATTGCTGCTGGCATTCCGCTTTCTTCCCTCTGCGGCAATCTTGCAACGGACAACATAGCCAGATTCATGCCGAATATGGCTGCAAAGGCCAAAAAGGCCGTTACAGCCGTCGCATTCCCTTTTGGTGCAGATGACGATTTCAAAAAGACAGCACTGAAAATCGCCTCATCCTTCGGCTCGGCCTTCGAGCTTGATGAAAGCAATTTCTCTGCGTTCATAGGGATTTCCGGATCGCTGATTGCCTATGCGCTCGAATTCATCAATGCCTCGGCTATGGCAGGGACGAACGTCGGCATCCCCTATCCTGTCAGCTCACAGATTGTAAAGGATACGCTTATTTCATCATGCGCGCTTTTGGATATCACGCAGAAAAGCCCGGCTGAACTGATCCCTTCGATATGCTCGGCATCGGGGACAACAATCAGGGCAATGGAAGCGCTGGCAGAAAATGGATTTGCAAACTCGTTATATAAAGCAGTGAAAGCTGCAAGCGACAGATCACAAGAATTGGAAGAAAATGCTAAGGAGAGACTCGGATGATAGATACGAAAGAGCTTAAAAGCAGATACGACGAAATAAAGAAAAACATCGCCGACCGCTATATGAACGTCGACTTGGATGCAATAATCGCAATCCAGGACGAAAGATACAAGGTGCTGCAGGAGACGGAAGCCCTCAGGGCCAAAAGGAACGAGACTGCAGCAAAGATGAAGGGCAAGCTCGATGCTGATGCTAGAGCAGCTCTTATCGAGGAAGGAAAGAGCATAAAGACAGAGTTGGCCGAAAAAGAAGCCCGGCTGAGCACGCTGGACCAAGAATTCAATGAAGCGGCCAGAACGATCCCAAACTATGCCAGCCCGGATGCTCCAGTTGGAAAAGAGGACAAGGATAGCCTTGCCATAAAATTCGTCGGAGAACCTCCGAAATTCAATTTCAAGGCGAAAGACCATGTGGAGCTTGGAGAATCGCTTGATCTGCTCGATTTCGACAGTGGAGCCAAGGTTAGCGGACAGAAGTTCTATTATATCAAGAACAAGGCTGTCATACTTCAGATGGCCCTTGAGCGCTATGCCATGGATATCGTCGTAAAGCATGGCTTCACGCCGTTCATCACCCCCGATATAGCAAAGGAGGAGATCTTGAACGGCATCGGATTCAATCCCAGAGGAGAGGAATCCAACATCTACACCATCGAGGGAACAGGCACATGCCTTGTTGGAACTGCAGAAATCACGCTCGGCGGATACTACTCCAACATGATAATCCCCAAGGAAAAGCTTCCTATAAAAATGACAGGACTTTCCCACTGCTTCAGAAGGGAAGCAGGAGGAGCTGGACAATACTCCAAGGGGCTTTACCGCGTGCATCAGTTCTCAAAACTGGAGATGTTCATCTACTGCACCCCTGAAGAGAGCGAGAAATTCCACAAGGAAATCCTTTCCATCGAGGAAGAGATATTTTCCGGTCTTAACATCGCATACCGCATCGTCGACACCGCAACAGGGGATCTCGGGGCACCCGCTTACAGAAAATTCGACATTGAGGCATGGATGCCTGGCAGAGGAGAGAACGGAGAGTATGGGGAAGTCACAAGCACCAGCAACTGCACCGATTATCAGGCGCGCAGCCTGAATATCAGATACAAGGACGATGATGGCAAGACACGTTTTGTGCACATGCTCAACGGAACTGCGGTCGCGCTTTCAAGAGCAATGGTCGCCATCATGGAGAACTACCAGAGGGAGGACGGTTCCATCGATATTCCAAAGGCTTTGATCCCCTACTGCGGCTTTGACAGGATAGAGAAATGAAAAGTGCGCTCATAACCGATTTTTACGAATTGACCATGGCTCAGGGGTATTATCTGAAAAAGCATAACCCCCGTGTGGTATTCGACATGTTTTACCGCACAAATCCTTTCAACGGAGGATATATCATCTTTACCGGGATCGAGGAGCTTTTGACAAAGCTTGAGAATTTCCGCTTCAGCCAGGAGGATATCGAATACCTGGCCGGACTGGGGTCTTTTAAAAAGCCTTTCCTTGATTTTTTGAAGGACTATCACTTCCATGGAGACATATATGCCTTCGACGAAGGCACTCCTGCATTTCCCGGAGAGCCGCTTATAAGGGTCGAAACAGATCTCATAGATGCCCAGATTGTAGAATCCCTTTTGCTCAATACAGTAAACTTCCAGTCCCTTATCGCTACAAAGGCTTCAAGGATGACCCTTGCGACCAAGGGACGCGGAGCGATCATGGAATTCGGACTTAGAAGAGCCCAGGGCGAGGATGGCGCACATTCGGCATCCAGGGCCTCCTTCATCGGTGGGACCAAGGTCACAAGCAACGCATATGCGGGAAAAAAATACGGCATTCCGGTTGCAGGGACGATGGCGCATTCGTGGATCATGAGCTTTGACAGCGAGGTTGAGGCATTCAGGGCGTTTGCAGAAATCTATCCAGATAACGCAATCCTTTTGATCGATACCTATGACACATTAGGAAGCGGCATCGATGCTGCGATCACAGTCGGGCTCGAGCAGAAGAAGAAAGGAAAGAAAATCGGAGTAAGAATCGATTCGGGAGACCTGTCGTACCTGCCGAAGGTGATCAGGAGAAGGCTTGATGAAGCTGGCCTGACCGATGCAACGATCACAATATCAAACGACCTTACCGAGGAGATCATACTCAACCTCGTAAACGACAACGCACCTATAGACAGCTGGGGCATCGGAACCCATCTTGTCACAGGAGGCACCCAAAGCTCGCTCAACGGAGTCTACAAGCTTGCTGCAAAGGAGGAGGACGGAGTGTTCGTTCCTACGCTGAAGGTATCAAACAGCTATGAGAAGACCACAAATCCCGGCATCAAGCAGGTCTGGAGATTCTTCGACATGTACGGTTCGGCGCTTGCAGACCTCATCACGCTTGCAGACGAGGATCTGGAAATGGGAACAAACATCCCGTTCTATCATCCGTTCAGCACACAGGATTTCTTCATGATGAAAAAGAAGAACTACGCCACTTTCAAGCCGCTTCTTTCTAAGAAGATGGAACAGGGAAAGAGGCTGTATCCTGAAATCAATATCCATGAGATCCAGCGCCGGAGCATGGAGATGCTGACAGAATTCGACAAGAGCTACAAGAGGCAGATCAACCCGCACATCTATAAAGTCTCCCTTTCAAGCAGGCTCAGGGAACTGAAGACAAGGCTCATAATGGAAACGAAAGCAAGGGACGACCAGAACGGTTGATAAGGAGCATAAAACAAACCCTCCAGATCAGAGAAAATGGAGGGTTTTTCAATTTCATCAGCTTTCATCTGAAAATATGCTCTTCAAGCAAAGCAAACCCGCCATTCGGATATTTTGAGATGTCCTCTCCTGCTTGATTGATAAGACAATCTGTAAGCAGGAAAACATCCATCCCAAGATTCTTTGCAACCATGTCCTCTGCAGTATCGTTACCGACCATAAGGCAATCAGATGCTCTGGCGCCTAGCTTTTCAAGTATCTGCTCGTAATACTTCAGGCATGGCTTGCAGAAAAATGAATCCTCATATGTGGTTATCCCTATGAAATCGGATTCCTCCAAGCCTGCCCACCTCATTCTCGAAAGCGTGGCAACCTTTGGAAAGACCGGATTTGTTGCAAGGAAAAGGGAATATCCTGCATCCTTCAGTCTTTTTATAAGCTTTGGAACCTGCGGATTTTCATGGCAGACGGATGAGGCCTGGTTAAACTCGTTTTCGTAGAAAGAATCGATTATCGGCATATCGGAAAAAACCCTTTCTCCGAAAACGGATGAAAAGCTAGCCCAGAAAACCTCCTTGTTGCTCATCCTTCCATCATTCTGCACCATCTTGGAAGTCCCGAGCCAAAGCGCCTTAATCAGAGCATCCGGCTCATAGCCGAAAGGTGCCAGCTTTTTGCATAAGAGTGAGAAGTATGTCTTTATAAAAACCTCCTGGTCCATAGGAAGGAGGGTTCCATCGAGATCAAAAAGTATGAATTTCATAAAAAAAGATTAAGATAATCGCAAAGGATTGTCACTATGAGCCGCTCTTTTTCCTCAATTTCAGGACAATACCCTTGTTATCGGCTTTTTCCTTCAATATGCGGCAGATCCGTTTCGCCCTATTCTTCTTATCTTCACCGGGACTTTCCTCTTTTTTAGCTTCCTTCAACGCCGCTTCAAGCTCATTCATATCCAAAAGGTATGCGGCAAGAGAGAACAATGTCTTATTTCTCCCATCATCATATTCAGCTATGAGAAGTTCAAGCAGCGCCCTCTTCTGCCTGATCTCCTCTACGTAATTATCAACACCGATTTCAATCGCCTTGCTGATATCCTCCTTTCTCCGGCAATGTGGAATGAAGGAATCAGCAGAATCGAATTCCTCAAGTTTCAAACAGGGATAATCGCTGCAGAGGAAACAGAATTCAATCTTTCCATGCAAAAGGCTGCACCGCGCGATGGCACAGCTTTGGTTTCCACTTCCGCCTCCGCATCCAGGACAATATTTTCCAATGTTCATGGGACATAGCCCGCAATTCAGGCCGCATAGGGAAAACATCGTGATGCTGCGCGAAAAATCCTTCATAGAACATCACCATAGGAAAATCCTATTGCGCCATCATAAGGTATTTTCCTATAAAGTTTCTTTTTTATGCAGAACACTTCGATATAGGGTTTTCCATCCAAGTATGAATAAAGCTCCAAAAAGCTTGGAATAAATGAGAAAACCCGCTCGCACTTCAAAGAGCTATACCTAGAAAAGGAAGAGGGAAAGCTCTTTTCATATACCCTCATGAAATCCGGATTATCAAAAGGATGCCCTTTTTCCATACAGAGGCCTTCCATCTGCATGTTATCGATGCAAAGGGAGCAATACGGATTTTCAATAAGACAAGCGTATTTCCTGAAATTCATATCCGTCTGAAAATAGAAAACATCTCCGATGCGGACAATGCTCATCATTCTTGAGGAAGGCTTGTTGGATAAAGCTGTGGAGAGCACCATATGCCGTGATGTGCCGAAATCCTCATAAAACCGTTTTAAAGCAAAATCGAATGAATCTTCCATCAATAGCATTGTACCATGGCATGAGCATTTTCAAAGCGAAATGAAAGCAGATCCTCTTTTCTTATGAGATAATAAAGCATTCCGCAATCGCCCAGCATGAAAGAAAAATCACCGCTTTCCACCATATCCAGCTGAAACAGCAACAGCCAGGATCCGAGAGCCGAATCGATGAACTTTTTGCGCTTTTTATCAGGTATGTCTCTCAGAGAAAGGCCATTCCTGACCAGTTCGCAGCTGACAGCCATAGAATCCTGTATTACATCAGGCCAGCCCAGCAGTTTTGAGGAAAGCGAGCTGCATCCTTTTCTAAGCTTTGCCAGGGCCTCGAAATATCCATTCTCGCTTTCGCCAGGAAATAGCGTCAAGAAATCTTCTAAAGACGGATAGGAGGAATGCTCTTCTGCTTTTATCTTTAAAGAAGGGAACCTGAAGCAATCATCGAGGCAGGATGGAAATGGCGCAGGATTGAGAATGCTCTTATCAGGAAACCAATATACCCTGGCCCCCGAGAATTCATCTGGAGAAATTCCCCAGGGCTGATCCTGCTTGTCATAAAAGAACGACAGCACTCCTTTTTTGGGTAAAACCTCAGCCGATTCATATCGTGATAAATCAGAACAATCGAACTGGGCTATGAAGCTCAGGGGATGAGTGCCGCTCTTGTTCCTATTTTTGCCAAACGGCCATTCAAAATCCTCTGGAACATCAGGATTTCCTCCAAACCTTGTTCCCCCTTTTTCGTAAACAGCGGGATCTCCTATCTCAAGCATCAGGGAATCTCTTTTTAGGCTTTCAAGCTTTTCTATGCATGAATCATCCATGCAATACCTCCAGAAACAGTTTAAAAACATAAACACCGCAAAAAGGAAGAAATAACAAAGAATGTGCGTTTCGATTAAGAATTCTTAAGATTTGTTAATGCCGAATTAAGGCCGGATACGGTTATGATACATGAAGCTGGACTTAAGCCGATTTAAAGCCGGAAAAACGATACCGACCATTCACAAATCAGGTTCACTCATCCGTTATTCATTACATTCACCCGGCTTTTCATCTCCCATTTGGCAAAGAGTCCGGCAGAGGGAGGGCATCCTCCCTTTTTCATTCATCGATGATCATGGCACCAGAGTGCGATATCCCTTATCAAATCCTCATCCAAAGGCACATCAAAAGGAAACTGTATGGTTCCTTTGCTGCATTTATAAGGAGAAAGCCTTGTTTCGAACGCTTTTACCGCATCCGGGCCGGGAAAAAGGCTCAAATGGTCCTTGAATGCGGCATACTGGATTATTATCCGTTTTTCTTTAAAAGTAGGCATAGACCATGAAATCGTCTCATCGGCAGAGGTAAGCGCATCAGAAAGTATACGGCGCACGATGATCAAATATTTTTGAGCCTTTTCTGACGTTCTGCCGATATATTCGTCGACATTGCAGATCTTATCAGAGCAATAATGCGACTGATCCTTTCTCTTAAAGCTTCTGCCGCATATGGGGCATTGCCACATCCGATTCTCCTTTCAAAAGGCTTCAGCCTTCCTTGCCGACCTTCCAGTTCTCCATCAGAGAAAAGAAATCAGTCTTTTGTATGACAACCTGCTTCCTTTTTATCTCATCATTCAAAAGAGGCTTATCGACATAGGGCTTCCATTTCTCCACCACATTCTTTCCTGCAATCCTTCTGATGCTCATGGCCTTGGTATAGAACCTGTTCATCCCTTCGCAAGCGCTTCTGTCCTCGACGACGGTCATTCTCTGTGGAAACTGGATCGCAAGGCTTCGGGTGGTATATATCGAATAGCCGAGCAGATAGCATCTAAGGCCGAAATCCGCCATCTGATAAAATTCTCCGGTAATCAGCTCGTCATACGCCCTGAGCCGCTGAAAAAGCGCCCTGTCATACAGCCCAAGCCCCATGACAGGATAAAGATTCTCCTCGAGCCCCGCCTCCTCTATTGAAGGGGTGAAGCTTAAAGGATCGAAATCCTTGCCGCTCAAGTGAGGAGCTCTCAAGGTAGGAAGGATCTCGGCTTCGCTGGATATCATCACAGGGGTTATGAGGGCCGGATGATTTTTCTCCTGCATCACCTCCATCAAAGCCTGTCCCTGATACTCTATCAGCACAGTATCGGTCCTGAGAACCAGAAAATATGTGGTATAGCATTCATCTGCAAAGGCATTTATGTATTCTCCGGTGGTAGTCGGATTCTTGAAAAGTATGAAAGTGACCTCAGGATATTTATCCATCAGGTCCATCTCCTCCGCCCGGTCCTGGGTTGTCACAAGATGGAGGCAGAAATTCATGTTCTCCCTGAACCAGTTCAGCGAGGATATGAGATCCTCCTTGCTGGAAACATCCAACAGTCCGATGGCAAGCTGCACCTGACGGTACAGAGAGGAGATCTTCATCTCCAGATCCTGTTTTCTATGTATGGTCCTGTAATCAGACATTGTGCTCCACGGGGCTCGTGTCTTCCGGCCTGAAGACAACATCCCTCCTACCTTTTCCCAGAATCTTATCTATATCGCAGCTCCTATGGCCGATAAGAGCCTTAAGTTCGGTTGAATCGAAATTCGGCACCGCTTTTAATAAACCGGTTCCCGCTTTGTTTGTTACAAGTACGACCTCTCCTTTTTCAAAAGTTCCCTTGATTGCAACAATGCCTGAGGGCAGAAGGGACTTATGGTTCATCAAGGCCGCAGCCGCTCCGTCATCCACAACGATCACGCCCTCTGTCGATGTGTTCATGATCCATCTCTCCCTTTGGCTCAAACGCCTATCAGGAAGGATGTATGACCCAAGCTCCTCTCCTTCGATGATCCGAATGAGGGAATCCTCTTCATAACCTGAGGCGATCACTGTGCCGCAGCCGCCATCCTTTGCAATCTGAGCTGCCAGAAGCTTGGTCTTCATTCCGCCTGTAGAGAACATCGATCCCTTTCCTCTGGCATATGAAAAGATCTCGGGGGTAAGCTTCTCGATGGTTTTAAGCATAACCACATCCTTGTCCTTTTTGGGATTGCCGGTATATACCCCGTCGATATCCGTTAAAAGGATCAGAAGCCCCGCATCGATCTTTGAGGCGACAAGCGCGCTCATCCTGTCATTATCCCCGAACACATTGCCAATCTCGCTTGTGGACACAACGTCGTTCTCGTTGAAAATGGGAACCACTCCTAGCGCAAGCAATGTGGACACGCTCGAGCGAAGGTTGTTATAGCTTTTCCTGTTATTAAGAACGCTCCGGGTTATCAGCACCTGGGCAGAAAGAAGATTATGCTTCTCGAATTCCTTCTGATATGCGCTCATCAGCATAGGCTGGCCGATTGCAGCGCATGCCTGCCTCATTGCGATATGCACGACAGGAGAAAAATGCTTAAGCTGCTTTGCTCCCATCCCTATGGCTCCGGATGAAACCAGAAGGACCTGCATGCCCCTGTTCTTCAATTCGGCAATCTGGCGTGCAATATCTCCTATGCGTTCCTCATCTATTCCGTTGTCCTTTGTAAGGAGATTCGTTCCGACTTTTATAACGATCCTCTTGATTTTGGAAAAGTCCCTCATAGAATATCCTTATGCTTGAATTTCTTTCCGTTTTTCCCAGAATACTCTGCAACAGTCTCTCCATGGCCGGTCAGGAGCCACTTGTAACTCATCAATCCGGCAAGACCGACAGGACCTCTGGCGTGGATTTTTCCTGTTGAAATGCCTACCTCCGCTCCAAGGCCGAACCTGAAGCCATCGGCAAAACGCGTGGAGCAGTTGCAGAATACATCTGCACTGTCGACCAGCTTGAAGAACTTGTCACGTGCATCCGGGTTTTCAGTGATTATGCAATCCGTATGTCCGGAGCCATGAATGCGGATATGCTCGATCGCCTCATCAAGAGAATCCACAACCTTTATAGCAAGCTCCAAAGCAAGAAATTCCGTATAATAATCCTTTTCTTCAACCTTGATGCATGAAATAATGCCTTTTGTCCTCTCATCCCCATGGATTACTACCGAATAAGGTTCGAGAGCTTTCTTGAATCCAGGCAAAAATGCATCGGCGATGCGGCTGTTCACCAGAATCGTCTCTGCGGCATTACAGGCTGCTGGATACTGCATTTTGGAATCCACGCATACTTTCACAGCCAGATCGATATCTGCATCCTCATCCACATATACCGAGCAAAGTCCGTCAGCATGTCCTAAAACGGGTATCGTGGTATTATCCATGACATGGCGCACAAAAGCGTTGGACCCTCGGGGGATTATAAGATCTATGTAATCATCCTTTTTAAGAATCGCTTCAACATCCCCATGGCTCTCTATCTGCAGTATCCATCCGTTTTGCACAGCAGAGTCCTTCAATGCCTCTTTAATTACACGAACCAATGCGCGGTTGGAATTCTTCGCTTCGCTGCCTCCTTTCAAGACGATGGCATTCCCGCTTTTAAGAGCCAAGCCGACCATCTGGACAAGAGCATCAGGACGGGCCTCGAAGATCATTGCGATCGTTCCGATCGGAAAACTCCTGCGCTCTAAGATAAAGCCATCATCAAGCTGTCTCTTTTCCAACGTCTTTGCAACCGGATCCGGAAGCTTGATGAGATCCATCAAGCCGCTGACAACAGAATCAAGCTTATCCTGGGTGAAGGCAAGCCTATGAAGGATCTGAGCAGAAATTTTTCCTTCCGCTTCCTCAAGGTCCTTATTGTTCTCATCAAATAAGAACTGCTTGTTCTTCTCAAGCGCATCCGCTATGAGCCTCAAAGCATCGTTCCTCTCTTCAAGGCTGGAGGAAGCCAGGATGCTTCTGCTTTCCTTCAAATATCCGAGCTGAATATCCAGATTATCTAAAACACTCATAAAACCACCAATTCAACGGCATTATAATTCTTTAAGAAGCCACGGGCAACATCGCCAAACCTGAAAGAGGGCGCATTTCATCTTCCAAGCAGTTTTTTATAGCAATCGACAGCCTCCAGCACACCTCCGGCAATAGCCATGGCCTTGTCAGAGACGGTCATGAAGCTCGCATCCTTTCCTCTGGGGTCTATGTCCGCAATCTTCAAACCCTCTTCCACCTCCAGATCCTGCCTGATAAGTCCGCGGAGCATCCCATCAATAGGGGCAAGGACAGCAGATGAGCCGACATAACAGATGATTTCGCCCTTTTTGACTATATCTCCGATGGAATGGACATGATGCACCACCCCCGGCCCAGGGCTATGTATCACCCTCTCCTTGCCATACCCCATAACAAGTCCGGGAATTCCGGTATTCTCCTCTGCGCTTCCTTCTTTTATTATTCTTCCCAGATTGTGGCCTCTTCTAGTCTCTATCACGGCATCCACATCATCCGGGGCAGAGAATCCAGGACCCAGGGCTATAGTAATTCCAGCCCTGCCCTTTTTTGTTCCAAGATTCTTTTTAGCCATTATTGCATCCACAAGCGCAAGCGGACGTATCGAATCAAGTATTGACGCATCAGGATCGATGAGGATGGGGACGATGCCAGAATCGAGAGTACGCCAGATTTCCGCCTTATCTTCCACAAGCTGCGCCTGCACTCCTTCCACAACCGCCTTATTCTCATAGACCGCCTCTGCAAACGAAACAGTGCGCCTGATTACAAGAGGCTTGGCGCATTCAAGCGCTATCACACGATAGCCGGCATTGAAAAGACGAAGGATCACTCCGCTTGCAAGATCACCTGCCCCCCTCACAACGACAACATCATCAAGGTATGAGGAACAAGAAGAGGCATCGGCTCCATTAAAGGCGGCAAGCAATTGGGAAGAAACGGATATGGCAATCTCCTCAGGGCTTTCTCCACCGAGCTCAAGACCCAGTGGGGAGCGCACTCTCGGATCATAGCATCTGTCAAATCCGCGGGAGCCCATTATTCCGATAAAGAATACCGGGGTATCCTTGATATCCGAATATATCCTTTCAGCTTCCCTCGGACTGAAAATCAGCACTGCAGTCCTCTCATCGAGAACTACGTTGCTGTCTAAGGCCCTCAAAAAAGTAATTCCAGCTTCCTTCTCATAGCTGATCCTTTCGTCGATGACAAAAACCTCAAAGGACAGGTAGGATAATATCCTTGCCGTATTGATTCCGACATGGCCCGAACCGAAAATAACAACCCTTCTTTCCTTTTTTACAACATCTACCAATATCCTTACCCTCCCTCCTGCTTCATTTTCGATTTCCATCTCGATATTCCTGCCGAGCACAATATGCTTTTGCGCAAGCAGAATCGCCTTCTGCTCAAGAGCGCCTCCGCCGATCGTCCCCATCTCAAGTCCGGATAAAGACACCACCATGCGCCCGGTCTTCCTGCTCGTCCTGCCTGAAGTGGAAATTATGGAGACTATCGCATAAGCCTTGTTCTTCTCGAAAAGGTCCAAAAGTTTTTCATATCCGGGCATAAATCTCATCCTTCTTCTCCGAGCAGAAAATTATCGGATAAGGTATCGATATCGAGGAAAAAAGAGCATAGCCTTTTTCATCCATATTCTCGGCTGCATTTACAAGCACAGCCCCCTCATGACCGTCCATGCCTTTTAAAATAGCCTCAGGGTCATTAAAATAACCTTTGAGGTACTTTTCATCCACCAAAGCCTCACCTTCATCACCGAAGACAGAAAAACAGATCTTGCCAAAAAGCGCACTTGAGCCCATTACAGCGATAACAGAAGTGGTTTTTGGATGTATGACCGGATCACGGGATGAATGTATCTTCATCGGCAAGCCCCTCGACCCATCGGCTTCACAGAGTATGCAGTCGAAACGGCCTGCAAGGACATCAAGGATCTCCTGCCTTGGTGCAAAAGCTTTTTTTACATCCAGGCTGTTTTTCTCCGCATAAAACACCATCTTCCCCCTTTCCACCTCATAAGAAAGGATCGAGGACTCGCTTTGAAAAACATGATCGGCCATATAATCATAATATAGCGGTGCCTGCACCTTGGTGGTCGTAGTCAAAAGTACGGAGCGTCCCGTATCCTTAAGATATTGTCCGAAGGAGGAAAGCAATGTGGTCTTCCCCCCTGCCCCTGTAATGGAGATGAAATTGCATCTCCTATCCTTTATGAACATTTCTTCTAAAGTCTTATAAAGCATCAAGGCAAATTATACATTGTTTTTCTTTCAAATTAACCTTAATTTATTGCAAATTCCCTTTTTTGCGTGGTTCAATGGAAATATGGAAATATCGCAAGGCAAGATCTGGTGCTATGCAACAGGACAGTTCGGATGGGCAATGCTCTCCGGACTCATTTCAAACTGGCTGGTCTATTACTACCAGCCCACGCAGGAGCTGATTGATCAAGGGCATAAACTGTTCATCCCACAGGGGCTCGCAATTCTTGGAATCGCCACCGTAGTGGGGGCGATAACCGCCGTAAGCAGGATTTTTGATGCCATAACGGATCCTCTTGTTGCAGGCATGTCGGACAAGCTGAAAAGCAAAGCAGGAAGAAGGATACCTTTCTTGAAATGGTCGTCCCTGCCCCTGGCGCTATCAACCATCGCAGTATTCTTTTCTCCTGTAGACGGGATAAGCAATATAAATGCACTTTTCCTTCTCTTTGCTCTTTTATGCTATTATCTGGCCATAACCTGCTACTGCACGCCTTTCAATGCCCTTATTCCCGAACTCGGGCATACGGACAAGCAGAGGCTGGACATTTCCACCGCGATAAGCCTCACATTCATATTGGGGACCGCCACGGCATATGCTGCTCCTGTCATCTGGGGCTTGATCGAAAAAAATGGCATAGAAAGGATCTCTTCGATGCGCATCACATTCATAGTCCTTTCCCTGATCGCATTCTTCTGCCTTCTGGTGCCGGTGTTCACCATCAAGGAAAAGGATTATGTCAAAAAAACCAAAAGCGATCCATCATCCCTTTCTTCCCTTGCTGCTACATACAAAAACAGGGATTTCAGGCTGTTTGTCTTTTCCGATATTGCATATTGGATTGCAATCACGATGTTCCAGACCGGGCTTTCGTTCTTCATCACTTCGCTTCTGCATCTTGATGAATCGATGACAACCGTGTTTTTTGTATTCATGACCGCATTATCCCTGCTCTTTTATATCCCGATAAACAGGGTTGCAGGAAAAATAGGAAAGAAAAAGCTCATAGTATCAGGATTTGTCATCTTCCTTGCAGCATATCTTTTCACATCTGTATTAGGGCTTATCGGGATATCTGCTGTCGCGCAGGGATTCCTTCTTTCAATTATCGCCTCAGGAGCCATGGCCATATTCGGAATCCTTCCGCAGGCTGTGGTGGCAGATATAGCAAAAGCAGACAGCAGGAAGACAGGAATAAACAGGGAGGGCATGTTCTTCGCCTCCAGAACCTTCGCCTTCAAGCTCGGACAATCCCTTGCTATGCTGCTTTTCACTTCGATTTCGACAGCCTTCGGCTATCGCGCGGTCGCAATAGTTTCAAGTCTTTTTTGTCTGCTTGGAATGATCTTATTCTTATTTTATGATGAAAAGAAAATCATTTCTGAAATCGGGGAGGAAAAATGAGCTTTTCAAATTACATGGCCGAAAATATAATCCCCTACATCCTGAAAAGGGAAAAGGATATCAGCCGGGAAGGGATCAATGCATGCCTTTATGAAGCGGATGAGCAGAGGGCTTCAATGCTTATCGTCCACGGCTTCAGCGAAGGGATTTACAAATATAGGGAGATAATCTTCAACTTCCTGAAAATGGGCATAAGCTGCACCATATTCGAACTGCCGGGGCATGGAATGAGCAGATCAGCTTTTTTCGACCGCATCCACATAGAGGATTTCAACGAATATGTGGAAACGATAAAAAGCTTCGCTGCAGAGATAAAACAGGATGGAAATTGTTTTCTGTTTGCCCACTCTATGGGTGGATGCGCCGCCTCGCTGTATCTGGAAGAGAATCCAGACAACCCTTTTAAGAAGGCTGTATTGTCCTCCCCGATGCTGAAAATAAATACCCATGG
Organism: uncultured Spirochaetales bacterium; assembly: GCA_949300325.1. Taxonomy (GTDB): domain Bacteria; phylum Spirochaetota; class Spirochaetia; order Sphaerochaetales; family Sphaerochaetaceae; genus Ornithospirochaeta. The sequence goes on along the minus strand of CASGDQ010000043.1, from coordinate 41,860 downwards.
GGTCAATGAAAATACGGCATTCAGGCTCTCCGATATCATGGTACGCCATAGGAGAAAGGATAATTTCGTATTCGGCCAGGGAATCTGGGAGAAGACAAACGACACGTTCCAAAGCTCAGCAGGCTTTGACCGCGGACGGTTCGAGGAAAACCTCTCATACAGGGAACAGCATAAGGAATACCAGAAGTCCGGAGCTACCTGGAAATGGCTCAACGAGGGAATAAAGGCCAGCCGCCGGGCAAGGGACAACTTCAATCTGATAAACATCCCGATATTGCTGCTCAGGGCCGAAGATGATAATTATGTGGACAAGAAAGTGTTTGAGACCTTGGACAACCGGTTTCTGAAAATCGTCGATGTTCCGCTTTCCCGGCACGAGTGTCTCAACAGCAGCAGGGAAACCAATGACGAGACATACAAGAGCATAAGAGCCTTTCTTTTCGATGAGGAAAAGTAAAAACTGAAGAAAAGGAAAAAAAATGCATCAATTTCAGTTTTTTTATTCCCATGTTTGCCATATCAATCTTTTGATTTGTAATAACATTTTGCAATATAAAGATTAATGCAATAGCATATGCAAACAGCGCCTGTTGCAAACAAGTACGCGATTCAGCTAATATCGTCATATGGACAAAGAAAAGAACAGAAGCCGGATAATCCAGAGGAATTCCATCATCGGCATAGCTGCAAATGCCGTATTGGCCACAGCAAAAGCGCTTGTCGGCCTTGCCTCCGGCTCTGTTGCAGTCATATTCGATGCTTTTAATAACGCCTCGGATATGCTTTCAAGCCTTGTGACGATGCTTGGCTACAGGCTTTCCAAAAGGAAACCTACCCATTCGCATCCTCTCGGCTTCGGAAGGATTGAATACATTTCCGCACTGCTGGTTTCCTTCATTGTCCTTTTTGCTGGATTGAACTTTCTCAAAGTCAGCATCGAGAAGATATTCTCCCCCGCAATTGTTTCGGCTAGCCCGCTTATGATCATCACTCTTTTCTGCACCATCCTGGTCAAGCTTGCATTATGGCGTCTGAACAGGAAAAACGGCATCGAGATCGATAGCGACGCGCTGAAAATCAGCGGAACCGATGCGCTTTCGGATGCGCTTTCCTCAAGCGTGACGGTTTTAGCCGTCATACTCTCCTCTTTCACGAAATTCAATGTGGATGCATATGCAGGCATCTTCGTCTCCATATTCGTTTTATATGCAGGCACAAAGGCTGTTTTGGAAACTGTTTCCGCCATAGTCGGCGAGCGTCCTGAAAAAGAGACCGTATTGGAAATCAGGAGCATCATCTCAAAGCATCCTCCTCTCAAAGGAGGCTACGAGGTCCAGATCCATAACTACGGCCCCTCAAGGAGCATCGGCACGATCAACGTCGAGGTGCCGGCCGCGGCAAAAGGAGAAGAGATATTCGATGCGATGACCGGGGCCCAGAATGAGATAATGGACAAGCTCGGAATCTATTTCACATTCGGCATGTATGCAGTCAACGATTCGAACCCCACCGTGCTTCTGATGAAAAGCGAGGTGATGAAGGTACTGAAATCCGTTGAGCAGGATATAGTTGAAATACATGCGTTCCATGTCCATTTCGAGGATTCAAGAGTGCACTTTGATGTTGTGATCGGCTTTTCTGTGAAGGATGTTGCAAAATTCAGGCAAAATGCCCAAAGCGCGCTGGAAAAGGAGTTTCCAACCTATACCTTCCAGTTCAACATAGACCCCGACTATTCCTGAGAAATCCCATTGCATTTTTGAAAATATAATGTAAAATAGACATGATTCGATAAAGGGCAGGTCATGGACAAACTGAACAAAAGGAATGCAGTTTTCGTATTTTTCATAATATTCATCCTCTCGATCCTGTTCTCTTTCTCAGTAGGGCGCTATGCGATAGGGCCGGTGAACCTGATAAAAATCCTATTATCCAGAGTTTTCGACATCACGCAGACCTGGAGCGCGCAGGAGGAGACCATAGTCTTCAAGATAAGGCTTCCAAGGCTGTTTCTTTCATCTTTGATAGGTGCAGGCCTTGCACTTTCCGGGCTTGTGATGCAGACCGTGTTCAAAAACCCGCTGGTCAGCCCCGATGTGCTGGGAACCTCATCGGGAGCGGCTTTCGGAGCATCTCTTGCATTGCTTTACAACGCAAATTATTTCGAGGTTTCCTTTGCAGCATTTCTTTCAGGCCTTCTTGCAGTCTTTCTTGTGATGCTTATTGCGCGCAACATCCGCTACAACCGCATGCTCGCCCTGGTGCTTGGAGGCATCATGATAAGCAGCCTGTTTTCCTCCGCAACAAGTTTTGTAAAGCTTGTGGCAGATACAGAAAACACGCTTCCAACAATCACATACTGGCTGATGGGCTCCCTCTCCTCATATAGGAACTCGGATCTTTACCTGCTTTCAACGGCCTCGCTGATCGCATTCATTCCCCTATTGCTGCTTTCATGGAGGATAAACCTTTTGAGCTTGGAGGAAGAGGAAGCGGTCTCACTGGGAGTCGATACAAAAAAACTGAGGATCATCTGCATCCTTTCTTCGACGCTGCTTACCGCAGCTGCGGTAGCCGTTTCCGGACAGATAGGATGGATAGGACTTGTGATACCGCATTTTACAAGGATGATGGTCGGAAACGATACAAGGACAACGATCCCGCTGTCGATGCTTCTGGGGGCCTCATTTTTAACAATCGTGGATACCATAAGCAGAATTGCAACGACAACAGAGATTCCTTTGGGAATCCTCACGAGCTTCGTAGGAGCTCCGTTCTTTTTGTTTTTGATTTCAAGGGAGGCGAAAAAGCATGATTCTTGAAGCTCAGGATCTTGAATTCAGATACAGACAGAACCGTCCAGTGCTCAAAAACGTTTCTTTCAAGATAGAAGGCGGAGAGACAGTGGCGCTTTTAGGAAGAAACGGAGCAGGAAAAACCACCCTATTCCGCCTCATGCTCGGCATTTTGAAAAGCGGTAAGGGAAAATTTTTTATAAACGGCGAGGATATTGAAAGCCTCAAGAAGAATGATATGGCAAAGCACATATCGTACATACCGCAGATGTCTAAGCAGGAATTCAGCTATACGGTGCTGGAGACGGTGCTTATGGGATCTGCCCATTACATCCCTCTTTTCAGCGCCCCAGGAGAGAGGGAAAAGAAAAAAGCGTTGGAAATTTTGCAGATATTCAATATGGAGGGCTTAAGGGATAGGAATATGACAGAGCTCTCCGGTGGAGAAAGGCAGATGGCGCTCATCGCACGTGCACTGATGCAGGATACAGATTTCATCATCCTCGACGAGCCCACGGCAAGCTTGGATTACGGCAACCAGATACTGGTGCTCGAGACGCTTGAGAAGCTGAGAGAAGGAGGAGCAGGATTATTGTTCTCAACCCATAACCCGGAACAGGCGCTGATGTATGCGACAAGAATACTTTTGATGGATGACAGCACGATAGTCTTTTCTGGCAGCAAGGAAGATCTTGTATCATCCCATCTCCTTGAAAGCCTTTATGGAAGAAATCTTTTCATAGACCAGGTGGATACCGGAGCAAACAGGAGGTACATATGCATACCCAAATAAACGGTTTCTGGGATGAGGAGAAAATAGCATATTATGACAGGGCATCACGCGATCTCTCCTTCCATACGCTGATTGCCTCCGAAATAGTAAAGCACCTGTCAAAGGATGAGAAAATACTCGAACTGGGAGCCGGGCTTGGATATGTAACAGCCATCCTCAAGAAAGAGGGTTACAACATAAAGGCCTACGATAATTGCATGGCTGCAGTAAAAAGCGCCAATAAAAGAGTTGGGTTCGATCTGATCGGATATGCCGATGCCTTGGCTATCGATGAAAAAGCAGACGTTCTTCTGATGCTTTTTTTCGGAGGCCTTTCAAAAAAGGAAAGCCTTGAGCATTATCTCAGCCTCTCATACAAAATCATCTACGTAATAAGCGCGCATACAGGCTATGAAGGATCAAAAAGAGAGGATAAAAGCAGAAAGACCGAGGAACTTTTCACCTCATTGGGACTTGACTACGAGAAGGCCGTCATATTTTGCGAATTCAACCAGCCTCTGAGAAATCTGCAAGATGCAAAAAGGTTTTTCCAAATAAGCTATAACAGCACATTGCTTCCTATTTTGGAAGAAAGCAAAGATAAGGATTATCCCCTGCTTTTCAGAAACAGGAAGAAAATCTACATGTATACAATTAAAAGGAGAAAAGAGCAATGTTGAAAAGAGCACTGACAATCCTGGCTGTCCTCTTAGCTGTACTCTGCCCAGTATTTTCCCAAGGGGCAAAAGAAACAGCTGCAGTAAGCAGCCAAAATGAAGCCTTGTCTTCATTCAGTTTTACCGATTCTCTGGGCAGAAGCCATACATTTGAGAAAGAAATCACAAAAATAGCCCCTTCTGGAAATCTTGCGCAAATGATCATCGCGACCGTAGCTCCTGAAAAGATGGTGGGACTTTCGTCAACCATAAACGATAAGGCGATGTTCTATATGCCTGAGTGCATGCAGGATCTCCCTCAGTTCGGCACCTTCTATGGCAAGAAGGCAAACCTCAACAAAGAAGCGCTGATTTTCGCCGCACCGGAAGTCGTAATCGACATGGGCGAGATAAAAGAAGGGATCGATACGGATCTTGACGTGCTGGAGGATCAGATCGGCATCCCGGTGGTGTTCATAGAGTCTTACCTGACAAACACTGCGGAAGCATATAGAAATCTTGGCAAGCTTATCGGAGAGGAGGAGAAAACAGAAAAGCTCGCCCAATACTCTGAAAAGGCCCTTGCCAAGGCAGAGGAGGCGAAAAAGCAGATTGAAAAACCGGTGAGCGTATACTATTCATCCTCTCCAGAAGGGCTGGACGGGATTCCTACCGGAAATTTCCATGGAGAGGTGATCGAGCTTATCGGAGCTGAGAATGTCGTGCCTTCCACCTACTCCGGCGGAGGAAACATAATCTCTCTCGAGCAGCTTTTCATCTGGGATCCGGATGTCATTCTGCTAGCAGAGGAATCTGCATATAAAACAGCAACAACGGATCCAAGATGGGCAGAGCTCTCTGCTGTGAAGAACAACAAGGTTTATCTGATACCTTCCAGCCCCTATTCTTTCATCGACACACCCCCTGGGGTAAACAGGATCATAGGAATATACTGGCTTGGCAGCATTCTTTATCCAGAGCTTTATTCCGATATCGATCTTGAGAAGGAGGTTACAACCTTCTACGATCTTTTCTACAGCTACAGCTTGAGCAGCGAGGAGCTTTCAGAACTGCTTAATACAAGACCTTGAACAGAAAAAGAGCCGGGCTCCGGCTCTTTTCCATTTATGACAAAACAGATAAGCTTAATGCATGAGCAAACTGTCATTAACGCTTGCGATGCTGATCGTTTTTTTTGCAACCACCCTCGGCTCAGCACTCGTATTCCTTTTTAAGAACGAGATAAAGGAACGTACCCAGACGCTATTTCTGGGTTTCGCTTCAGGCATAATGATTGCGGCCTCCGTCTGGTCGCTGATAATCCCTGCCATAGAACAGTCGGAGCATCTTGGAAAATTATCCTTCATCCCGGCATCTGTAGGATTTCTATTGGGAGGACTCTTTCTCATCATCATCGACCACACTGTTCCGCACATCCATAAAAACGGCGAGGAGGAAGGGCCGCGCAGCACATTGAAAAAAACTACAAGGCTGTTTCTTGCTGTAACAATACACAATGTTCCTGAAGGGCTTGCCGTCGGATTCGCACTCGGTGCGGCAGCCTCTCTGAATCCCACAGTCTCCTTTTATTCGGCACTTGGGCTTGCGATCGGAATAGCAATACAGAATTTCCCGGAGGGGGCTGCTGTGAGCCTTCCGATGAGAAGCGGCATGTCAAGGACGAAAGCGTTTTTGTACGGATCGTTCAGCGGCGCTGTCGAGCCTGTTGCCGCACTGATCGGGTTCATGCTTGCAAACCACATCGCGCTCCTTCAGCCTTATCTGCTTTCCTTCAGCGCGGGTGCGATGATCTTTGTCGTTGCAGAGGATCTCATCCCAGACAGCAAGCTTGAAGAGCATCCGCATGCAGGAGCAGTTTCCACAATGCTCGGCTTCGTGGTGATGATGATACTCGATGTAGCACTTGGATGATGTAGCGCCGATAGCGCATGGGCTTTGCAAAGGGATTCTAACCTCGGTTAATTCACTGTTGAAAAGAAAGCTAATGGTGGACAATAAAAATCCCAGGGTCAAGCCCTGGGAAACATTATTATGGGTCTGAGGTTACTTGATCCTCTTCACCTCTGCCTCAAGAAGCTCGGTAAGCTTCTTGGAAGGATCCTTGAATTTTGCAAGGAAAATCATTGCTGCAATGATATACGGCTTGAAGCTTGCTTCTTTATAAAGCGGTACGAGATAGCGGTCGAACACGGAAGCCTCGACCTCGCCTTCCTTGCAGGAAACACCGGTTATATCAGCAGGCAGGCAGTGCATATAAAGAGCTTTTCCGTCCTTGGTTGTTTTCATAAGCTCTTCTGTGCATGTCCAATCCTTGAACTTTGCGTTATTTGCCAGACATCTCTTCTCAAGCTCCTTGAGCTCGTCGAACTTGCCTTCTTCCACAAGCTTGGTCCTTTCTTCCATCACGGCAAACGGAGCCCAGGACTTCGGATATACGATATCGGCATCCTTGAAAGCCTCGGCCATGGAATTGACTCTCTTATAGGAGCCTCCCGACTTCTTGGCATTCTCGCTTGCAACCTTCTCCACATCCTCCATCACGTTGTAGCCTTCCGGATGAGCAAGTACAACATCCATTCCGAATCTTGTGAAAAGTCCGATGATGCCCTGAGGAACGGAAAGAGGCTTTCCATATGACGGGCTATATGCCCAGGTCATTGCAACCTTCTTGCCTTTGAGATTCTCCACACCGCCAAAATAATTGATCACATGGAGAAGGTCTGCCATCGACTGTGTCGGATGGTCGATATCGCACTGGAGATTGACCAGAGTCGGCCTCTGCTCGAGAACTCCGTCCCTGAAACCTTCCTGAACCGCCTCGCTGACGGTCTTCATGTATGTATGCCCTTTTCCGATGTACATGTCATCGCGGATTCCGATCACATCGGCCATGAAGGAAATCATATTTGCAGTTTCCCTGACAGTCTCGCCATGAGCAATCTGGGAAAGCTTCTCATCAAGATCCTGGACCTCAAGACCTAAGAGATTACATGCGGATGCGAATGAAAAACGCGTCCTGGTGGAATTGTCGCGGAAGATGCTGATTCCCAGTCCGGAATCGAAAACCTTCGTGCTGATGTTGTTCTCCCTCATTCCGCGCAGTATTTCAGCAACCTTGAACACAGCCATGATCTCATCATCGGTTTCCTTCCAGGTATGATAGAAATCGTTGAGATACATGTTATCCGTCTTAAGCTTCTTAAGTTCTTCAATCAGAGCTTTGATTTCTGCTTTATCTTTGGCCATTACAGGTCCTCCTATCCTATACTTTGCTAAGCATATCATGGAAGTATGGATAAGGCAAGAAAAATGTTGCATTTTGTTGCAATATGCATACAAGCTTTTCATTCTGCCCTCAGGATTACAAAACTCACAAAAAGCGAATTTCAAGGTTGCCTGAAGCGGCATTTTTTTATCAACAGAGACACTGTAACCTTTTTATAGGCCGATTTTCCAAGCTTGATTATTAAGAAAAAAAATGCTGCCAGACGGCAGCAAAAAACAATCATATTGTTTTATTATAGAGGGAGAAATCACTTCCAACACTCTTTAGTCCCGGCCCGCAGGGAAGAATCCTGTGCATGCAATACTGCGCATCCCTGAACGACCAATCGTCAGTTTCAATGACCCTCTTCCAAAGCAACCGGCACAGATCCTCTTTCTTTTCCTGATAATTCGGATCATCTGCAAGATTGCATTTCTCAAAAGGATCCTTTTCCAGATCGTACAGTTCATCATCGTCAAATGCATTGAAAATATACTTCATGCCGCCATGCCATACTATCCTCTGGGTATAAGAAAATCTCTGTCCGAAGAATTCCGCTACAGAATAAGAATCCTTTGAATCCCGCACACCTTTCAGATAAGGCACGAAAGACGAGCCATCGATGGCATTTCCGCTCCATCGGACATTACAAGCTTCAAAAACGGTCGGCAGTATATCGCATGTATCGACATATGCCTTTTCTTTCCGCCCGGAATAAGCATTTTGCGGGAACTTAACAACCAAAGGTATGGCATAGGCCTCCTCATAAGCAGGAACACCCTTGCAAAATAGCCCATGCGAGCCGCACATATCCCCATGATCTGATAAGAACACAATCATGGTATCATCATAAAGATCATTTTCCTTAAGATATCCAATAAGCTTGCCTATCTGCCGGTCGACTAGAGTGCAGCAGCCATAGTAGCACATGATCGCATCCCTGACCTGCTCCTCTGTCAGATCTTTCCATACCTCATGCAGCCTGGAATAGATTTTTGGGGCATCGCTTCTCTCTTCATTCCAATCCGATGGCAATGCAAAGTCATCATTGTTATACAGATTAAAAATCTCCTCTGGCACAAAATACGGATCATGAGGAGCGTAAGTCGAGATGAAGACGCAGAATGGCTCCTGTCCCCCTTTGACTTTTTCGATGAAATCCATTGCCTTGGAATAGACAAAATGTTCCTCCGATGCCTCCTGTCCTTCCTTATAGACGCCGCAAAGCGTATGGTCCTTATAGCCCATGGTGCTTATCTGGACCTTTTTGACCGAGGTGAGCTTGCTGCTTGCAATCGTCTTCTCGGTCTCATAATCCTCAAAGCCATATTTTGAAAGATCATAAGATCTCTCTATATGCCATTTGCCGTAATATGCAAGGCGGTATCCGTTTGCTTTCAATTCTTCCGGAAGAGTGGAAATGGATGTTGAGAAATTCGAACGGTACTCCGGCACTGTATGGGTACAGTCTACCATTCCATGATTATGAGGCAGAAGACCTGAAATCAAGGAAGCACGGGACGGAGAGCAGATCGCGTTCACAGAATGCGCATTTTCCATGAGGACCGAATCTTTTTCAAGTTCACGCAGGTTTGGCATGATGCAACGCGGATCATCTATCACAGCACGCTTCTGCATCTGATCGCTTATAAGGAAAATGATATTCTTTTTTTCCATATCAGCCTCCGATCTCTCCTGAAGATTTCTTTTGGACACTCAATGCCCTGACATTAAGGAACATCAGCAAGGCACCGACTGCGATGATCACAAGGCACAACGGGCTTGAAAAAATGTACCTTAACAGGCTTATGTTCTGCGCATTGGATATCGTTGCCGCCTGGCTGAGGTTTTTCTCCACTATCGGCTGCAGTATGAATCCAAGGAAAACAGGAGCAATGGGAACTTCCGTTAAATAGAAGATGAATCCTACAGCTGTGAAAACAATCATGACAAAGACATCAAACATGCTGTTTCTGATGCTGTATGCTCCAAGAAGCACACATCCGACAATCGGCGGGATCAGGTATCTCATATGAACCTTGACTATCTTTGCAAAAGCCGGAGTAAAAAGGAAATAAGCGATTCCCATAATGATTGCGCTCAACAAAAGGCCTACCATGAAACCATAACTGAGTTCGGCATGATCGGTGAACATTGTCGGACCGACAACGATTCCATGGATTGTGAGTGCACCGAAAATCAGTGCCGAAGCATTGGAGCCGGGAATGCCGAGAGCCAGCATCGGAACAAACGCGCCTCCGATTGCAGCATTGTTTGCGGTCTCTGCAGCGATTATGCCGCGGGGAACCCCCGTCTTGAATTTCTCTTTAGAACCATGTTTTGCCGAATCGTATGCAACATATGCGGCAATATCAACACCAGCGCCAGGAAGGATGCCTATACCTGTGCCTAAGAACGCAGATTTGATCATGACCCAAAGCTCGCCTCTGGATTTTATTTCCTTGAGGACACGTATCAGAGACGTCTTTTCCAATGCGATTTCCTTCACATTGCCCGATTCATCCAATCCGCTCCTCTTCATTTCACAGGCCTTGAATATCTTCATCGTCTCAACAATAACCTGTCTTCCAGCAATAAGTCCAAGAGCAATGGCAACCTGCTTGAAGCCGATGGTGAGCGAAGTGAAACCGAATGTCAGCCTGGACCTGCCGATGATCGGATCTATTCCTATCATTGCAACAACCATTCCGAAGCTTGCACCGAGCAATCCCTTCCAGATGTTTCCTGCAGAAAGGCTAGCGATGATCGTCAATCCTATGATTGCAACGACAGCCATCTCGGCAGGTCCGAACTTCAATGCCACCCGGGCGAGGAAAGGCGCAAAGAATATCATCAATATGCAACCGACAATCCCGCCGAAGGTGCTGGAAATTCCGGAAAGATACAGGGCTTCCATTCCCCTTCCCTTCAAAGTCATCGGATATCCTTCTATGGTGGTGCAGACGCTTTCTGCTGTTCCAGGAATATTCAACAGTATTCCTGAAATCGAACCTCCGACGGCACATCCCATGTATATTCCGGAAAGAAGGCATATTGCACTCAGAGGAGCCATGGTATATGTGAAAGGAAGCATCACGGCAATACCTATGGCATTGCCGAGCCCGGGGATGGCTCCGATGAAAATACCGAATACCGTCCCCAAAGCAAGCATCAAAATGGCGTCTGTTGTGAAAATAGCAGCAAAACTGCTTAAAATCTCCATAAACACCCCCTGTTATACAAGGCTATTGGTCTGATTGTAGAGGTCCACCATCTTATCGATATACTCAAAATATTCAGCCGGGAATTCTTCATATCCGACATAAACCGCATTCTGACCTGTAGCTTCCAATGCAGTCTTGAGGTCATATTCATCATTGAGCTTTGCAACAGCATCAGATATGAACTGGCAGATTTCAGCAGGAGTACCCTTTGGAGCAAGAATGTAATTGAAATTGGTATCTACCATGTTGTAACCAAGCTCGGTGAATGTATGATACCCTTCCGGTACGACGTCGCTGTTATCCGTGGTGTCGGCAAGGATCGTCATTCCTTCGAGTTCACAGTTCTCATAATAATTCGAATCGAGGAGACCGCATTCGACATGTCCTCCAAGAAGCATAGTATAAGCAGAACTCCCACTTCCTGCATTGACGATCGTCAAATCTATTCCAAGAGCTTCCTCGAGAAGGATCACACCATAAAAATGGTTGCTTCCACTTACAGAAACGGTCAGCTTTCCAGGATTTGCTTTTGCATATGCAATGAAATCATCCAGCGTCTTTATCTGGCTGTTCGGTTTTACGGCAAGGATTTTAGATTTGCTTGTGACTTCGCAGATAGGAACCAGATCTTCCTTGGTGAAAGAAGCTTCAGGGAAATTGACAAGCATGTTCGGAATCTCGGTGGAACCTACTATCATGAATGTGTATCCATCAGGATTAGAGGTTATTGCTGTATTAGCTCCGATCAGTCCGTCCCCTCCTTCAAGATTCTGCACAACAGTCGTATATCCGAGATTTTTCTGCATGGCGGTAGCTATCACACGAGCTACAGCATCGGTGGCGCCGCCGGCTGCCCTGTTTACGATGAAGGTTATAGGCCTTGAAGGATAATTGCTGGATGTTCCAGATGACTCGGTGCTGCCAGCTGCGAAAACAGGCGAAAACACGCTTAAAAGCACAATAGCAACAATAAATAATTTTTTCATTTTTTTATCTCCTTTTCAAATTAAGATTCCAGTTGGTGTATTGATGGAAAGAAAAACACGGAAAAACAAAAACAGGATTGCCGTAACAATAAAGTCGTACATGATAAAAAATCCAATTTTTTTCCAATTCCATCCGTTTTCTTTCACGCATATGGTCCCTGATATGACAACAAGGGAAAGAAACAAGCTCAAATACATGCCTATGGCGCTAGAAAAAGCCAAAAGCAAGGCAACAATTGCAAAAACCACGAATCCGGTAAGGATATATCTCATCTTGTTGTATGCACATTCTTCCTTGGTTACAGGATTCTTAAGCGCTTTTGCAATTACAAGCAGGTCAGAAACAATTCCGATTGCAAGAACAACTCTCGGCATGATCTTCACCTGAGCACTTAGCTTTCCCGTTTGCGTCCAAAAAGCTATCAGAACAACAAGAGATACGATACCAAACCAGAAATCAGCACTTAAGACAGATGATTTTGATTTCATATGACCTCCTGATAATTAGGTTACCAGAAATAACGTTATTGTCAAGAAAAAAAGAATCTCACTGTAAGTAATTACAAAAATTTCTATATGCAGTAAATTTTAGCATAAAAACTATTAAAACCGTTATTTTTGATATATAAATTTAATAAAAAATAGAAATAACGTTATTGTAAAGTTCCGTTTGCTATACTCAAACTCGACCCATAATTACTGAATTCTCTCGCATTATGGCGGAAAACTGCAGCCATAGGAAGGCTGTCATCTCCGACTACCTGCCCCATTATCGTGCGGCATATGGCCTGAACTGCAAGATATCCTCTATGTACAGGATATTGATAGATCGTTGCTGTGAGCGTGCCATCTTCGAAGTATGGGATTAGCTCTTCGAACATGTCCGTACCGACTGCTATGATTTTTCCGGACTGTCCAACCTTTTTTATGGCACGGCACATAATGAATGTGCTTCTTGATGATACGGCATAGGCTCCGACAAGGTTGCTTATATCCTTGAAATATGTCACTAAGGAATCCTCATATTGAGAAAGGCTGGCCCCATAATACGCTTCTATTATGGAGATATCAGGGTTATAGGAAGATATTGTTTGCCTGAATTCCGTACTCCTTTCGTACTGCCTTCCGCTGGTACGGTCCCCGCCAACAAGCAGGATTGTTCCATGCTTGTTGCCAATCACAGCATTAAAGATATCGGCAGCTATGGCTCCAGATTTCGAGGAAGAATCAGGTTTCAGACGAAGATTATCCGCTGCATAGACATATCCATTAATAAAGAAAAGAGGTATGCCCATGGAATAGAACTTATTTGAAATGCTATTGAATTCCGGTGTATCGAACCCTTCCGTGATTATGCCATCAAACATGAAATCCTTTGCATTCAAAAGTTCTACCAAGCAGGCGATCTCATCATCTGACGGATATTCTATTATATTGATGTTGTAGACTGCAAAATCCTGTGCCGCTTTTTTTATTCCATCCCAAACCTTCTTATAGAAGAAACGGTTCATCCCCTCGTCTTTTGGAAGGACGACAGCGATGTTTATCGTTCCACGCCTAAGGGATGACGCGGCCTTGTTGGCTTTATAGCCAAGCCTTTTTGCTTCATCCAAAATGCGCTGTTTCGTTTGCTCGCTGCAACCACCTTGGTTGCAAAGCGCTTTCTGCACCGTTCCTATCGAAAGATTGAGATTTTCAGCTATGTCCTTCAAACGGACAGGACGTTGTGTATCGTTTATCATGGAATCCACCTATGCCTTAACAGTTTATGCTATTTCCATGCAAAAAGAAAGTCTGGCACATTTACGCAATCCGGCATCTTGAACAGCAAAAAAAATGCCATCAGCGATGGCATCCGTTTCATATCACATACACAGGATAATCTCTTTTCTTACCAACTCGTGCGATCATAGCCGCAGGTGTATCAGACATCCTTTTCAGATACTCTGCAGCATCTGGTTCGCTCATGGCAAGGGCAAGTCCTCCAGATGTCTGAGGATCGAAGAGTACATCACATATCTCCCTTTTCAAAGATGGCTCGAAATGAACACTTTCTTCAATGTATTCCCTGTTGTTGTAAACACCCTCGCTCAGGAAACCGAACCGGGCAAGATCGACAACACCGTCAAAAAGCGGAACACTGCTGTGATCTATGGTTATCGAAACTCCGCTTGAAGATGCCATCTCATAGAGGTGGCCGAGAAGAGAAAATCCAGTTATGTCGGTTGCAGCTCTCACATCAAGGCCTTCTGCAGCTTCCTTTGCTCTCTTATTGAGGGTTTTCATAGAAGAAAGGGCCTCAGAGAGAAGAGCTTCCGGAACTTCGTCCGCTTTTGCCGCAGTATTGATTATCCCTACCCCGATCTTCTTCGTAAGGACTATGACATCCCCTTCCTTTGCTCCGGCATTCGTCCAAAATGAATTCTTTTTACCAAAACCAGTTACAGATAAGCCATACTTGATCACCGAATCTGCAATGGTATGCCCTCCTGCGACAACAGCTCCTGCTTCGTGCACCTTGTCGCATCCGCCGGTGAGTATCTGCTTCAAAATATCAAGATCCTGACATGACGGGAAGCACACAAGGTTCATACAGACCTTCGGGTCCCCGCCCATAGCATACACATCGGAAAGCGCGTTTGCCGCCGCAATCTGACCGAAGGTATAAGGATCGTCGGCCACAGGTGGAAAGAAATCCACCGTTGATATCATGACATCGCCGTTTCCCAAATCGTAGACCAGCGCATCATCAGAGCCTTCGAAACCCACCAGAAGTTTCTCATCAGCCTTTTTAGGCAGCGAGGAAAGAACCTCATGCAGATCTTTCGCAGCCAGTTTTGCCGCGCATCCGCTTGTCTTCACCATCCTCGTAAGCTTGACCATTTTCCTTCCTCCTCAATGAACGCCCCTTCAGCTATTTCAAGCTCCTTGGCCGCAAAAGCATCCTTCTCGTTTATTTCCATTGCCGTGCCGCAGGAAGATGAAAGGCTCCTGGGCACAGGCACGAGACGGCAGCCAATGCCTTTTTTCGCTAGAGCGCGCTTAAGCTTGACCGCCTCGTAATGGGAAGAAAATGTCAGGGTCACAATCCTGCTTTCAGCGACCATCCATCATCTTCCTTGATTATCTCAACCTTGTACCCCATGGCTTCAAGATACCTTGTAACATTCTCCTTGCTGGCAACGTTATCCACGCGCACATGCACACTTTTGGGATTATTATTGGATTTCAAAAACTTTTTTACCATGATTACTGGCTCAGGGCAGCTGAGTCCACGTGCATCAACCATTTTCTTTCCTCCTATTTCTCATAGTAACGATCACTGCTACAGCAAAAGCGAAAACAAGTCCGACTATTACAAGCATCCTTCCATTTGCGGTCGTTCCATTCGCGCTGCTTGCCGCGCTGAAATTATGGGAAACAGCGGCTCCCGCCATAAGACCTATGACCGTTATGAATGCATCGAAATCCCCTTCTGAAGAAAGGATGAGCTGTCTGAGGGGGCAGCCGCCAAGCATTACCGCGCAAAGACCGACGAGGAACATAGCTAAAAAGTTCCACACGCCTTCGGTATGGGCTATGGGCTGCGAAGCAAATCCCAAATTAAACTTGCCGATCACGAGATTTCCTACAAGAGCCACAACAAACATGGCGATAGGAGCCATTATGAGTCCAGGATCCCTTAAAAGGATCAGATCCCTGATTCCTCCGGCCATGCACATCCTCGATCTCTGGCTGGCGATTCCTACCACCGCGCCGAAAAACAGGGATGCGACGATCGGGGCGTGGTTTGCTGCAGGAGCGGCATCTCCGAAAACGAGAAGAGCTGGGAAAAAGAACAATATGAACAAGAAGATCAGAAACAGCACCGGAGAAGCAAGGCCGAAGGCCACATGCAGTCTCCTGCTCCGACCGAGAGAAAATCCCTGGTTCAAAAATGCCGATCCAGCAGCGACCCCGAGGGCAAAACCTATGAGAGCAATAAGCGCATTCATATCACCTGCGGCAAGACGCAGAACCATCCTTACAGGACAGCCGAGGAATACAAGAGCACCGATCATCATGAAAGCGCCAAGCAAGAATCTCAGCACGGGATTAGATCCTCCGCGGGGACGGAATTCCTTTTTCACAACAGAAACAATAAAAGCCGCAAGCACTATGCCAAGTATTTCCGGACGCATGTATGAAACATTCTGTGCCGGATGAATATGCAGGGCACCTACGATATCCCTCAAAAAACAAGCGATGCAAAGTCCCATGTTGCCGGGATTGCCCAATACTACAAGGATTATGCTTGAGAGCCCCAACAGAGCTCCTGAAACAAGCAATTTTTTTCTCTGACCGATCATCAGAACCTCCTGATTGATAAGATGGTAACATTATCTTTTTGCATACGCAATGGAAAAGATATACAATTAACACATGGACAGGATCTACATGGATAATTCGGCCACAAGCTGGCCAAAGGCCCCTGGAGTGGCAAATGCCGTATTATATTTCATGAATGAGCTCGGCTGCAATCTATCAAGGACGCACAGCGACAATGCATACCAGGAGGAGGATGCGATTTGCGCTCTCAGGGAGGATATTGCATCGCTGTTCGGATATGATGATGCAGACACGGTATTTTTTACGCAGAATGTTACTGAAGCCGTGAACATATTCGTGCATGGATATTTCAAGAAGGACGATATCGTCATAACGACCTCGCACGAGCATAACGCCGTCGAAAGAGCGCTTACATGCCATGGCGTCAAAAGCGTAAGGATACCGGTGGATGAAAACGGCCTCTCCGATTTCTCCCGCTTTACGGATCTGGTCTCAAGAAATGTCAAAGCCGTCATAGCAAACGCCTCAAGCAATGTTTCAGGCAGGATTGAGAATATTGCTGTCCTTTCAGAGCTGTGCAGGAAAGCCTTTCTTCCCCTCTTTCTTGATACTGCCCAAGCTGCGCCATTTGTAAGGATAAGCATGAAGGAAATGGAGCTTGCAGGAGTTTTCTTCACCGGGCATAAGGGATTGCTGGGTCCGCAAGGAACAGGCGGAATGGTCTTAAGAAGAGAGATTGCGGAAAAGACATCCCCTTTGATCGCAGGCGGAACGGGCTCTTTTTCCGACAGCATCGAAATGCCGGACATATTTCCTGATAAATTTGAAGCCGGGACAAGAAATCTTCCAGGGCTTTTCGGCCTGAAAGCCGCACTTGATTACATCAATTCAAATTCCAGCAACCTTTTTAAAAAGTACGAGCAGAACATCTTTTCTCTGGTATCAGGGCTGGAAAGCATTGACAATATCAGGATAATCGGACCCAAAAGCGGAGAAAAGAGGACAGGAGCGGTATCGATCTCAACGGACAAGATGGATCTGGCATTGCTTGCAAACAGGCTTTATAGGAATCATGGAATAGAATGCAGGGTCGGCCTGCACTGCGCGCCGATAGAGCACATGAGTCTTGGCACATACCCGCAGGGAACGCTGAGGCTTTCACCCGGTCCATTCACGAAAAAAGATGAGATCGAAAAAACCATATGTGCGCTCAAGGAGGAGATTAATGGATGACTATTATAGAAGACTGAAGGATACGCTGTGTACGGCGCAGCTCGTAAGAAGCTTGGCTGTGGCACCTGATATAGCGGGAGAGGAAGCGCTTTTTCTTGATGGAAAGCTGATCGATTCAACCTGTGCATTCGAAAAAAGGGAGGACAACCTGGAAGATCCGATATGCCTGCCGCCTACGCTTGTCATGTTCGGAGCCGGGCATATAGCTTCTGCGCTATACAAAATAGCAGAGATTGTCGGCCTCAAGACTGCGGTGTTCGACGACAGAAAAGAATACTGCAGCAAGGAGCGTTTTATGAATGCCCAAAGGCATGTTCTTCCGTTTTCTGATATTGATCTTGAAAAACACCATTTCGACAATCCGTATTTCATAATATTCACCCATGGACACAAAGCAGATGGGATCTGCATAAGGAAGGCCCTCAAAAAAGGCTCTTCATACATCGGCATGATAGGATCGAAAAAAAAGATAGAAGCAACATGGAACGAGCTTGAAAACGAAGGCTTTACAAGAAAAGAGCTTGAAAAAGTTCATTCCCCGATAGGGCTCGACATCAAAGCCGCCACAGCGGAGGAAATCGCTGTTGCAATAATGGCAGAGATCATCTGCACATACCGCGGAGAAAAGGATTCCATAGAAGCCGATCTGGCAATATTGAAGGCTTTATCCGATTTGAAAGAAGAAGCGGTGCTATGCCGCATAATAAGAAAAACCGGCTCAGGGCCTGCAAGAAAAGGTGCGGAAATGCTCGTAGCATCCTCAGGATGCATAGCAAGCATCGGAGGAGGAGCGCTGGAAGAAGAAGCAAAGAAAAAGGCTTTATGCCTGCTTTCCTCAAAGGGGAAAACGATGATATGCGATTTCGATTTAACAAGCAAAGGCGAGCTGGGCATGGCCTGCGGAGGAAAGGCATCAGTGATGTTCAAATATCTTTCCCCATCTTCTGCAATAAGGTAGAATCTCAATATGAATCCATACTCATACATTGCAAAAATATCCAAACTAACGTTTACCAGCGCACAGTTCGCGCTGCAGGACAGCCTTTTAGAACTTCTCGAAACAGAAGACGAGGATATGATAAGCGCAAGGATGGTCAGCGATAGGGCCGGCGTGGAGAGAAGCGTATTCTATAGCTACTATGACAATGTAAGGGACCTTTATGAGGAAATCGAGGACGATTTGATATACCGCTTGCTGAAATTGGACGAAGAAAAGGATTTGAAGAAATTCCTCGCAGGGCTCATAAATTTTGCAGATGACGAGTCAAAAAGCCTTTCGATGCTTTTAGCAAAACGTCCATCAATCCGGTTTGAAAGAAAGCTTGAGGATGCGCTGCGCTACATCTTCTTTTCCAGGCTGGCAAACGGGGATAAGGATGCAGATCCTCTTCTCTTGGATTTCTACTCGCTTTTTTTGATCCAAGCCTTGAAAAGGCATATCACAAATCCACTGAGCGTGGACATTGACAAGATAACGCTTCTTTTGGAGCAAAGCAAAACTCTCTTATCCTGAAAAAAAACGGCCGGTTCCAAGAACCAGCCGCATATTTTTCAGAACCGTCCAAGCCCTTTGAGAATCTTTTCAGGGGTTATCGGCCAGGATCTGACCCACACGCCTGTTGCATCGGCAATCGCCATGGCAATCGCAGGAGCGGCACCGTTTGTAGCAATCTCGCTTATCGACTTTGCACCGAATGGACCGTACTGATCATTGACATCTATCAGGACAGCCTTGAAATCATCAGGTGCCTCGCCTATCATCGGCGCGCCATAATCTGTCATATTGGCATTTATGCACCTTCCATCCTTATCAAGGATCATGTTCTCATAGAGAGTATGTCCGATGCTCTTCTGGACAGCGCCATACATCTGGCAGAGCGCAAGCTCAGGATTGATCGGAGTGCCCGCATCCTGAAGGGCGTAGAATTTCATCACCTTCACCTGCCCCGTCTTGACATTGACCGCCACCTGCGCAAAATGCGCTCCATACGGAACTGCGAAATTCGGGGTGACAAACGTACCGGTGCCGATGAGCGCTCCACGACCGTCGCCGCTTAGTACAGCATGCGCTATCTGGGCATATGTAAGCTCTTTTTTCGTCTTCTTGGAAACTATCTTTCCCGGTTCTGCGGCAAACAGATCCTCCTCCGCCTCACCAAGCTCCAATGAAGCTTCATGGATGATCTTTTTAAGAAGATCCTTTGCTGCATTCAAGGAAGCATTGCCAGAGAAATATGTTCCGCTTGAAGCATAAGCGCCTGTATCGAACAGACAGCTGTCGGTATCTCCGCTTACTACGGAGACATCCGAAAGGCTGCACTTCAAGATCTCGGCGCAACACTTTGCTGAAATCGTATCAAGGCCGGTGCCAAGGTCTGCACCTCCGCTTAAGACGATGAACGAGCCATCGGAGACAAGCTTGCACTGGGCATTCGAATGATCCAGTCCAGGAAGCCCGGAGCCCTGCTGTATCATCGCAAAGCCCTTGCCGATTTTCCAATCGGGATCATCAGATACTTCCTTCTTTCCCCAATCGATCATCTTTCCACCCTTGTCCAGGGCTTCACGAAGGCCGCAGGAACCAACAGGGACCACCGCACCTTCCCTTCCTTCTCCAAGCCCGCGCAGGATCTCAAGCATATAGCCTTCATCGACTATGTTCTTTTTAGCCATTTCAAGCGGATCAATTCCAAGCTTCATGGCAAGCTGTCCCATGCAGGAAACTATGCCGAAATAACCCTTTGGAGCCCCATATCCCTGATATGCGCCTGTCGGAGGGATGTTCGTATAATACGTCGTAAGGTCGTAATACATGTTATCCACTGCAAAAATCGGCAGCGTTTTGCTCGAAGCATTCATCGGCACTGTCAGACAGTGGTTGCCATACGGACCTGTATTGGCCCTTACATCCATGTAGATTGCAGTTATCGTGCCATCCTTCTTAGCACCCATCTTGACGCGGACCCTCATCGGATGGCGTGTGGAATTGGCATAAAACTCCTCGGCTCTGGAATTACGATAGTATATGGGTTTTCCCGTAATCCATGTAGCATAGCCGCATAGATCCTCCACAAGCACATCCTGCTTGCTTCCATATCCGCCTCCTACCCTTTCTTTTATGACATGCACCTTATGCTCGGGTATCTCGCAGACCCATGAGACGATGCGCCTAACATGATACGGCACCTGAGTCGATGCGTGGATGACAAGACGTCCGCCTTCGATGCGTGAATAGCATACATGAGGCTCTAGGGGCGTGCACTGAACCTGGCTGGTCTGATAAGTCTCATCGACTATCGCATCCGCTTGCTCAAATCCTTTTTCTATATCGCCGATCCCGCCATGCGCCCCAG
The DNA here is from genome assembly GCA_949300325.1 of uncultured Spirochaetales bacterium. Taxonomy (GTDB): domain Bacteria; phylum Spirochaetota; class Spirochaetia; order Sphaerochaetales; family Sphaerochaetaceae; genus Ornithospirochaeta. Next base: position 21,226 of record CASGDQ010000043.1, on the reverse strand, counting down.
CTGCAATGTTATGCCGGATATCCCCATGGAGAGGAAATTGGTAGATGACCTTGCCATCCCTCTTCTCATACTTCTTATTGTATTCATCAAGGTCGGCAGGAGCCCCGGAGCGGTATTCGACAAAACCGTTGTGAACAAGAGGAGCGCCTTCAGCCATTGCCTCTTCGACCGTGAATACAGGCAAAAGGGGCTCGTATTCCACATTAATCAGGCTGAGAGCCTTTTCTGCTGTTTCGTAATCCTTTGCAACAACTGCCGCAACCCGATCGCCGACATGCCTCACCTTGCGATTGAAAAGCCTTCTGTCATGAGGGCTGGGTTCGGGATTGCCCTGTCCAGCCTGCATGTAATATACATCCGGGCAGTTTTCGCAGGTTATCACGGTCTCAACCCCGTCAAGCTTCTCTGCTTTCGATATGTCGATGCTCTTTATGTATGCATGTGCAAAGGGGCTTCTGAGAACGAGAAGCACATACGCGCCGGGAAGCACTTTATCTTCGACAAACACCTTCTCACCCATTACGAGGGCTTCTCCGTCGATTTTTCCAGTCGGTTTTCCTACGAACTTGAGATTGTCCCTGAAAGATGGGGATACGGGAGTCTTGTAGCAGCCGTATTGCCTTTCCTCCTCCACAAGACGGACAGCAAGATAATAATGCTCATAGCCTGCATCGCGTATGAAAATGCCGGAAAGCGCGTCCTTTATCTCCTCTTTTGAGGGATGAGGGTTCTTTTCAAGCAGATATGTGAGTATAAGAGCTGCCTCCGGGGCATTGTAAGCGCTCTGAACGACACCGGATGCAATCATCGCCCTCTGCACGTCATTCGGTTTTCTGCCGATGGAAAGGGATTCAGGCGTCCTTATTTTTGCACCCTCAGCCTTATAGGCTAAAATCAGGTTCGAATACATGAGCCTTCCGTTGAAGACAATCGTATCGCTTCCGCAAAACCCCTCCCTGTCGTCGCTGTCGCGCAACGAGGTGAAGCCGCTCCTGTAAAGCACAGTCCTTAGATCCTCCCAGGCTTCTGCTTTCAGGATGACGTTCTTATTGTTTATTACAGTCCTGATTTCCATAAATCACCTCCCCGCTTCGGCCTTTGCCTCACCGGCAAGATATCTCTTATATTCCGAAGAACCGTACATATCGGAGACAAAAACCGCATCCTCGATGGATAAGGCGATGCCCCCTCCTTTTACAGCATAGCATTCATTGCTGCCGAAGGCGCATGTCAGAACCGCATGAGAATGGCTAGTAAGAGAGAATCTCCTTACAGACACATGAGCATCAGCATTGAAGACAACCTTCAGAATAAGACATGAACAATCTTTAAAAATGTACTTTGTTAGCGGGCATTCGTGGATTTCCCCTTTCTTATTTACAACTACAAGATGAGCATCGGCTGCAACAAGAGCAGGAATAAGATAGGAATCATCCCTTTTGGCTGCAATGTTTCCGCCTATTGTTGCAGCATTCCTAAGCTGCGGCGATTTCATTTCAGATGCCGCTTCCTTCAAAAAGGAAGGAATCTCTTTGGCTTCAAGAATATCAGAAAACGTTGCGCTAGCTCCGATTTCAACTTTATTGGAGGAAACCGATATTCCGGAAGGAACGACAGCCGACACATCTATGATTGCAATATCCGCATCCACAGAGGAGCCCAGCCGCAAAATCTCCGTACCTCCGAGCATATATGCCCCTTTGTCAACCATTTTCACAGCATCTTGCGCTGTTGCGGGTTTCAGTATTTCCCTCACATGACCTCCTTTCAAATCCAAATCAGACGATGATCCCCGGCTCGGCACCCGAAGAAAGCTTCTCCAGAAAATATGTAAGCATCCTTCTCGTGCTTGCCCTTCTCCATTCGGGCATTGCATGAGGACTCAATATGGAATTCCATGCATCGGTAAAACGTCCGATATTATCTGGAATATCCTCGATTTTAAGACCGATTATGATTTTTTCCGCATCGCGGCTTCTTCTGACCTTCGGACCTGCTGCTCCTGTAGAAGCCCTAAAATCCTTTACAACACCATCTTCTATAAGAGCCAGACAGGAAAGGCTGAGCTTGCTTATGGCATTTGCTCTCCTAGTGCCGATCTTATGATAGAAAAGATGTGTGTATGCAACCTCGGGTATCCTTACCGCTGTTATGATCTCATCATCACGCAGCACGGTCTTTTTGCTTCCTTTGATGAAATCATCAAGAAGAATTGTTCTTACACCCTCCAAGCTCGCCAGCTCCACCTTCGCATCCAACAAGATGAGGGGCTGGGGAAGATCCCCTTTTGGCGAAGCATTTCCTATATTCCCGCCTATCGTTGCGCTGTTGCGCAATGCCACTGCACCCATCTGGGATGCGGCGGCTCTTACATGGTAAGGGACAAAATCGCATGAAGCTATCTCTGCAGGAGTTGAAAGCGCCTTTATGACAACTTCTCCATCCTCCACTCTTATCCCTTTAAGTTCCTTGATGTTTGAAATCACCATCACCGGAAATGGGAATGTAGGGGCAATTCCTGTGCCCTTTGCCGCCTGGACCATGAGATCGGTGCCTCCGGCAAGCGGCTTGGCGCCCGTTTCCTTTCTTATTTCAAGAGCTTCCTGCAATGTTTTAGGAATGTAACAGGCTTCTACTGCCATAGTCCACCTCCTCTCTTTGCCGCGAGCTTAACGCTTTCTATTATCAAATCATAGCCCGTACAACGGCAGATATTTCCGCTGAGCGCGAGTCTTATATCAGATTCGCTTGGATCAGGATTCTCCGAAAGAAGGGCATAGGAGGCAAGCACCATGCCTGGAATGCAGAAGCCGCACTGCACAGCTCCTCCATCTGCAAAAGCATCGATTATGCATCGTCCCTTGTCTGTATCCCTTATTCCTTCGATAGTGTATATTTCACAGCCGTCGACACTGGCCATGGGGATGATGCAGCTGGTGACAAGCTTGCCATCCTTAAGGACGGAGCAGGCACCGCACTCCCCTTCTCCGCAGCCTTCCTTGACTCCAACCAGGCCATAATCCTCTCTGAGCACATCGACAAGGCGTGCAAGAGGATTGCCTACGAAAACCGCTTGGTTTCCGTTCAGTCTGAAAGTGATTTTAGCGTCCATTCTTCAAAGCCTCCTCGATATCTTCCGGCGGAAGCGGGATCTTGTAGGTCTCCACTCCCAATGCGCGCTCAAGCGCATCGCAGTACGCGGCATCGGCACCGTTGAAAACAAGCTCTCCCATGCCCTTTGCACCGAATGGTCCCCATTCATATGGGTTTTCCTGTATGAAGTATTCCTGTTTTGGGAAGTCCATGCTAGTCGGAACGACGTAGTCGGACATGCTTTCCTGACGGAAGTATCCTCCCTTGTTCTCCATCTTCTCCATTGAAGCATATCCAAGTGATTGAATGATTCCTCCGTTTATCTGGCCATGGACGATAAGCTCGTCTATAGCCTTTCCTATCTCATGGCTGGACCAGATGCCAAGCACCTTCACCTCGTTTGTAAGCTTGTCAACTTCGAGCTCCACGCAGCAGGCACCCCAACCGTAGCCGAGATATGCATCCCCACGGAAAACCGACTGGTCCCAAGGGTGTCCATCCGGATGCTCATATTCCTTTTCGACAGAGAAATCACCTTCGTCCCAGCGCTCCTTCATCTCAAGCGCACAGCGCTCTATAAGCTTTCCGACTATCATGGTCGATCTGGAAGCAGCGGTAGGACCGCTGTCTGGAACTATCGATGTATCCGGATTCGGATAATCCACATCATCGATCGATATTTCAAGGACAGCAGCTGCAATCTTTCTCAAAATGGTTTGGAACCCTTGTCCCATCTCCGTGGACCCGACCTCGATCTTGACCTTGTCGCCAATCTTGACCAGTCTTGCATGGGCCTTGATTATCGACTGCTCTCCATTTCCTGTGAAAGCGCCGCCGTGATTATAGAAGCTCATGCCGATCCCTCGTCCGCTTCCATACCCGTATTCTTTGCTTTTCCTCCAATAATCGGAGGCCTTTGCAATCGTATCAAGCATCTCATCCAGCATGACTTTCTCAACTATATGGCCGTTGGTGATGGTCTCTCCGCCCTGCTTGATGAACATGCTTCTCTTCAGCTCTACAGGATCCACTCCGATCCTGCGTGCCACATGATTGAGATGCATCTCGATCGCATAAAGCGTCTGAGGTGCTCCGAAGCCTCTGAACGCATCGCTAGGGAACGTATTTGTGGCCATTCCAAATCCTTCGACATATGTATTCGGAATATCATAAACTCCATTTGCATGGAAGACTCCACGCTGCAGCACAACAAAGGATGCAGATAGGTATGCTCCGCAATTGTAATAGACCCAGCCTTGCGTGCCTATCACTTTCTTATCCTTGATCGCCGTCTTATATATCGTTTTTGAAGGATGTCTCTTGACCGAGTAAAGCATATCCTCCTTCCTGTCGAATATCAGCTTTATCGGCTTGTTGATGATGCTCTCTGCCACAAGCAGCGGTCCTGCAAGAACATCTGGAAAATGCTCCTTGCCTCCAAAAGCGCCTCCTGTGGTGCTCTGGCGTACAACCACACGCTCCAAAGGTATGCCGAGGACCTGCGCAACCGACTTCCTTACATAGAACGGACACTGTGCAGAGATATAAAAGACGTAATTCTCTCCTTCTTTTGTGACAACGGCACCGTTCGTTTCAAGGTGCACATGCTCCTGGAAACCCGTTTCCAAAGTCTCCTCGAATATTTCATCGGCTTCCTTGAAAACCTCTTCCATGCTGCGCCCTTTCTCACAATAAAGCTGGCACATCACATCGCTTCCGTTCTCAAGTATCGGCCCGCCCTTGACTGCTATCGCATCATCGATCGTCACAGCAGGCTCCTTCTCTTCATAGCCAACCACGGTGTTTTCAACAAGGTTCTCAAGCACGGCTCTGGAAGGACCGACAAAAAGGCCGATCGTCTCGCCGACATACCTTACGTCTCCATCGGCAAAACACCTCCAGTCATCTCCTATCATATGAAGGGAATTCATTCCCCCCTCGGGAATATCCTTTGCGCTGATGAAATAATAACCCTCCGGAAGAGGAGGATATGTTATGGACGTTATCACCGCCCTAGGCACGCTGCTTCTCAGCATCCTGGCATACAACATGTCATCGAAGAAATAATCCGACGCATATTTCGCCTCTCCGCGGGCCTTTTGGATGGCGTCGCTTCTTCTGATCTTGTCATCAATGTGCGTTACACCCATTTGTGCTCTCCATTATCTTTTTCTTTATAAAATGAAGAATTATCTTCTTAATAATTCCCCGAGAACAGTATACACCCAAACATTGTATTCAACAATTTGAAAATTCAAAGAAAAACCACCTGCGAAATTTATGTATATATAAAAACAGGTGGCAAAAAGAGTAAAAAAAATAAATTTTCTTTTAAAAAAAGTGAAAAACCATGATTCTAGTCCGTATAAAACAGCGTTCTCGGCTTGGCAAAGGCTTTCTTGCCGGAGAAAATGCGGTAACAAACAATGCACGCCAGAGTATATGCAAACGAGATTGCAACCATGATCCAATACAGCAAAGGATTCGACTGCGCATAACTTGCCGCAGGCAGATTAGCGCACAAAATTATCGGAATAACCAAAAAGAACACCACCCCCGAGGCATAAACATAATCCGTGGCGACAGGAGTTTCGAAATCAGGATCAACGACACGCAGCAGAGACAGCCCTGTCGGAAGCGTTCCTGTAGCTGTTCCGAACAAAAGCAGCATCCTCTTGAACTGGTGGTCATCATAAAGCCGGGAGCAGTACCAAGGCAAGATGAAGCAGGTAATAAAGATTCCAACTGCCACAAGCACAAGCACAGCAAGCCAATAGGAGGCTACTGCGGCAAGGCTTATAGAGCCGAGAGATGAGATCACCGTGAAATCCACAGATACCCCGTTGATCCTGTTGAATGTCTTGTTATCGATGGTATGGGACAAGTTCATCTTGGTCATGAACAGCCTGACGATATTCGCGCAGAACATGCTGAAAATGAAATTGATCCCCCAAAGGCTCTGCACAAGCTCATCGCCCAAGCTCCCTGCAAAATGCAAGAGGAAACTTATAAAAGAAAGCAGTCCATAGCTTACAAGATAAGTAAAGAATATCAAGGCAAAGTGATAGCTGAAGGAGTCGAGGGATTCCCCTTCGGTTGTGTTTCTCGCACCTTCTTTCTGCAAAGCACGTGGAAGAAAACCAGAACGGACTCCTCCGCTTTCCAGTTTTGCCGCATCATCTGCGCTCACCCAGCCTTGGCGGATACCGATATTTATAAGAGCTACTCCTCCGACGCTTCCAACGATGAACCCTATTGCGGCCATTGCCAATCCCACAGAAGTGCCGCCCTCAAAGCCCATGGCCTCCCAAGGCAGCGTCATCGAATAGGCCTGACCTGGGCCCAGCTCAAACCCAAGAGGAAGCGTCAGCGCAATCGCAGGAAAAAGATCGGGAAATACGGTTGCAATCATTATAGAGACCGCAATAAGGGCCAAAAGGCATTGCAGGCCGTACTGTGCCACAACCGCAATCACGTTCGCACCTAGCGCTCTGCGCGATTTAGAGCCTTCGACCTTCTCAGGGATTCTGAGAGCCATGGCTATGAACGATATGTTCAGCAGATGGTACACAAGGTCCCCCAGGAAATCCGAGCTCAGATTAAAAAGCGGAGAGACATAATTATAAAACAGCAGAAGAAAAATTCCTCCCAGAATCGATGAGGGGATAAGGTATTTCTGGAAAATACGCACCTTTGCCCTCAAAAAGGCTCCAAGAAGAAGAGCGGCAGAAACTATGCCGCAATGGATCATATAAGAGAAATTCAAAACATCACCCCCTTGCCTGCACAAGATTATAAAGCTCCCATATCTTCAAAGGGCTGGAACCTCTTTTAAGGCGGAAGCGGAACATATTGCCTTGATAAAAGAATTCAATGGTCTGTTTTGCATTGATGACCATGGAGGAAATGGATAAAAAATCAAAATCGACTTTATCCCCGTAACCTGATAAAGGCTTTGGAAAGGAAAAATGAAGGCCGTTTGCATCGCATTCCAGACTAAAGGCCTTCGAGAGGTCGATCAAACTGCCGGCTGAGCCTTTTTGGAACAGGATGCCGCGATCTGTAGGAAACAGCAATCCGCTTTTATGAGAAGATAAAAGGTTTGCCAGCTTTTTCTTCTCAAAGTCATGCCATTCGGAAAGCTTGGAAAATCCGATTCCCCTGCCGTCTACAAGCCTATCGTAATCGTCCAATACCGCAGAAGCGCCACATGCCGTGCATGATATGACATCCCCTTCTGCTTTGATGGTGGAGTAAGCCTTGCATGACGGACACTGATACAAAAGGCTTTCCACTCCCTCTGCCCGTTTTTTTCCTCGATAAGGAACATGAGCTTTCTCCTGCCATCTGTCATTCGAGAAGCTCAAGCACTCCGAGACGGCTTTTTCCAGCTCAGCCCTGTCCATGGAGCTTATCTCTTCTGGAGTGAACGTCTTGAAAACCTCGACAGTAACAGGCCCCTTCCTCTCCCTTGCCGCCCAGCGCGGACGGGAGGAAAAACCTCCACGGATATGTATGAACACCACCGGAACCTTGAACAATCTCACGAGCTTGGCAGTCCCGGAGGCTATATCCATCATATCCCCATCCCATGTTCTTGTCCCTTCCGGAAAAACTCCGACTATATCGCCTTTTTTCAGCGCCTCAGAAATATTGCGTATGGTCTGCAGATCATTGCGGCCCTGGGTTTTCGGAATGCAGCCCACCCATTTTCTTAAAAGGTAGCCGACCATCCTCATCTTGAAAAGATAGGATCCGGCAACCCATCTTATATGATAGGGATAGACGGCGGAAATAAAGAAAGGATCCAGAGTATGGGCGTGGTTTGCAAAGACCACCGCGGGGCCTTGAAAAGGAAGGACCTCATCTCGGTTCTCGAGCACCAGATGGTACTTAAATTTCAAATAATTGCCATAAAACGGCAAAAGCAAAAAGCGCATGGCCGGCGGAAAAGCAACAGCCTTGGCATTTTTTGTACGACATTCAGGTTCATTCACAACTAAAGCTTACCAAAAGGCAAAAAGATAAACAATAAATAAAAACCCGGCACTTAAAAAATGCCGGGCGAAATGAGACGACCTTTTCCGTAGTTCTCAATCAATCTTCTTTTCAAGCGAATACGGCAGCAAGGCATAGAATCCGGAGCAGATCACAAGATCCTCAACCCTGTTGATCTCATTCGGAGCATGGGCCTGGGCCTCATCTCCAGGACCGAATCCGATAGCAGGAATCTTATGTCTTCCAGTGGTTGCTACGCAGTTTGTGCTGAAAGTCCACTTGTCGACCACTGGATCCTTAGCATAAAGGGCCTTGTAATCGGCAATCGCAGCCTGTACAAGCGGATGATCCTGTGGAATCTTCCATGTCGGGAAATAAAGCTCCTGGGAATAAGGACGATTCGTCCAGCCAACCTTTTCGTAATCAGGCATCTCGACGATGATCGAATCAGGATCATCACCTGTGGCTTCAGAAACATATTTTCTGACCTGAGCAATTGCAAGATCGGCATCCTCTCCCCATGTCAGACGCCTGTCGCAATAGATCATTGCATAATCCGCAACCGCGCACTGGCTCGGTCCTTTGACATCCATCTGGCTTACGGTAATGGTTCCCTTGCCAAGGAAATTATCATCATCAGGCTGAAGATCCTGGTTGAGTTTCTCTATTGCAAGAGCAGCACGTGCGGCCTTGTAAGCGGCACTGACTCCGCGCTCTGGAGCAGATCCATGGCAGGATATGCCACGCAGGATGATCCTGATCTCCATCCTTCCTCTATGGCCACGATAGATTCTACAGCTGGTAGGCTCTGTGGAAACGATCAGATCAGGCTTGAATCCCTCTTCCTCGATCAGATATTTCCAGCACATTCCATCACAATCCTCTTCCATAACGGTGAATGTGAAATAAATCGTATATTCCCCGCCATATCCGAGTTCTTTCAAAATCCTTCCTGCGGTAATCATCGAGGCAGCTCCGCCCTTCTGATCGCTCGCGCCGCGTCCAAGAACCAGACCATCCTTGATTTCGCCAGAGAACGGGTCAAACTTCCAGTTCTTCATGTTTCCGACCTCGACGGTGTCGATATGCGCGTCGAATGCGATTTTCTTCGGGCCGTTTCCAATTCTTCCGATAACCGATCCAAGTCCGTCGATCCTGACGTCGTCGAATCCCGCTTCCTTGCAAAGTTCAACAAGAAGACGGCATACATCCTCTTCCTTAGAGGAATAGCTCTTCGTCTTTACCAGCTTGGAAAGGTTTTCCGCTGTGTAATCGCGATACTTCTCCGCCAACTGCTGAATCTGTTTGGTGATACTCATACTCCTATCTTCTCCTATGATTTTATTTTATCCACCTTCTCCCAGACGCTTTTTGCGACACGGGAGGCCTCTGCATAAATCTTATCCGCATCAAGATGCGGGAACACCCTGTCCTCCAGAACAATTTTTCCATTGACTATCACCGTCCTGACCGCATTGGAACTCATGCCCCACACAAAATGTGTTGCTGCGTTTTCCTTCACCAGCGGAGTCGGAGAATAATAATCAAGAAGCACGAGGTCTGCCTTGCAGCCTTTTTCCACACGGCCCCACTTCCCACGGCCTGAGAAAACACTCTCGACCAGGCTGTTGCCGCGATTGAGGGCAGTAAGGAAATCGGACGGCCACCACGGACCACCATCATCCTTATGCTTGAAGAATCCGATCTTTATCTCCTCGAACATGTTGCCGCCGCAGCCGTCGGTTCCGAGCACAAGCTTCTTTATATCGGCCAAATGCCTGTTGTATCCAACATGGTTGTTCATGTTGCTTCGCGGGTTATGCGCGAAGAAGCAGCCCCTCTCATTGAGGATATCCACCTCTTCTCTGCTGATATGTATGCCATGGACAAGAAGCGTCTTGCCGCTTAAAAGGCCATGGCGGTCCAACCGCCTGATTATATCCTCATTGTAAATATGGTGTGAATGGACCACATCATACTTATCTTCGGCTATATGTAAATGCATACCCCTTCCGGTTTCATCTACAGCATCCTTCATCATTTCCATGCCGCTTTCCGGGATGGTGAACGGGGCATGGCCGCCGATCATGGCCTCTACCAGCACATCCTCCCCTTTTTTCAGTCTGGAGTCCACTTTTTTGGCAAAGGCAATGTTCTCATCTACACCCCGTCTAAGCTCCTTTTCCCCTTCATTGCGATCGGTAACCTCGTAGCAGGTAGCGCCGCGGATTCCGACTTCCTCCATGCCGCGGGCTATCGTATCCAAGCTTCCTTCGATGTAAGAAGGTGATGCGTGATGATCAATTGCGGTTGTCGTTCCGCTCAATATCGCATCCATGCTGCAGATGAGGGAGGAATAGTAACAGGCTTCCTCATCCAATCCACGATCAAGGCGCCACCACCATTCCTTCAGGACCTGAATAAAATCGGTCTGAGGTCCCGCGGAGATGAGCATTCCGCGTGACAAGCCGGAATAATAGTGGTGATGGGAGCATACGTTTCCAGGGATGAGCGTTTTGCCTTCCCCTTCGATCACCTTGCACCCGGCTATAGGCAGATTCTTTCCAACTTCCGCTATCTCGGTGCCCTTTATTAGGACATCCATGCCCTCGCTGACCTCAAACGGAGGTTCCGTCTGCATGATACGGACATTCCTGATAAGTATATCCATCATTCCTCCACATCCCCGAGAAGATAATCATAGCTGAAGAAGAGTTCATCCATCAGCATGCATACCTCGGGCGCGACTCCATCGACCACGACAAGACCATCCTTGTCGAAGCCTCCCTTATAAACCTTTCCTGCAATCCTTACCACAAGAGCCCTGTCATCATCGACAAAGAAGCCATCGTTAGTGCTGGATTCAAAATCATCCTCACGGCTGAAAACCGTAAATTTCTTCTTATAAGGACCGCCATCGTGTGGGCAGAAGGTCTCGCAATTGCCGCACTCGTTGCAATACGCATCGATATGCACGATCTGGAACGGATCCTCGAATGCTTCCCAAGCCCTCATGTCAACAGCCACGTTCGCCCTATTCGGACAAACCTCCACACATTTGTTGCAGTAATATGAACATTCAAGGCACCTTGAAGCTTCGGTCTTGAAGAATGAAGATGAATCCCTCTCAGCAGAGAATGTAATTGAGCTCTTCTTCTTTCTAAGATTCTTGAAATAAGCATTCTCCGCCTTGGTAAGCTCCTCCCTGCTTTCCTCATCCTCATCTTCGCCTGCATCATCGTGATCATGGCCGCAGGTGCATTCATGATCTTCACCATGGTTATGGCCGCAAGTGCATTCATGATCTTCTTCATGTCCATCTTCCGAAGAACAGCAGTCGTCCTCCTCTTCGAGCATGGAGGAATAGACCTTGTCGATCGCATCTTCCACAGCCGTTCGGGCTTCCGCAATGCATCTGACGACAGTGCTGGGCCCTGTGGATACATCGCCTACAAGATAAACCCCATCCTCTTCGGTCAGATAGCCGAGCGCTCTCAGATTCTCATCATCGGCCTTCTCTCCGATCGCGGTTATCAGATAGGTGCAGGGGATTGAGAATCTCTCACCGGTCGCCACAGGCTTTCTTCTTCCTGAGGCATCCTTCTCTCCGAGTTTCATCTTATCAAGATAAAGCGTTCCGTCTTTGAATTCATACGGGTTCACCAAGAAATCAAAGCCTACTCCATCAGATAAAGCTGCCTGATACTCCTCATGATCGGCAGGCATCTCGGAAATGCTCCTCCTATATACGATGCGCACATCCTCGACCCCTTCTGCCCTTACAGCCTGACGGCATGCGTCCATAGCAGTGTTTCCTCCGCCAAGGACAACCACATGCTTTCCAAGATTGGTCTTCTCCCCTTTTTTGGTTCTCCTGAGATAGCTGACGGCACTTTCGCGCACACCATTTCCCGCAATCCTGGCATCTGCTGATTTTTCAGCTCCGATAGCGACAAAGATGAAGTTGAAGCCTTCCTCCTTGAGACCGGATATGGTTTTCTGCGCCGAGAAATGGAAAGAAACCCCGTTGTCGGCTATGAAAGCCACATCTTTTTCAACAACCTCGGAAGGGATCCTGAAATCGGGTATCACATTCCTGACCACTCCGCCAGCACATGCTTCACGTTCAAAAACATCAACAGCAAAACCGGCACGTGCAAGGAAGAATGCAGCAGCAAGTCCAGCAGGTCCCGCACCGAGTACAGCGGCCTTGACATCCTCAGCCTCTGGCTTCTCCCATATCTCTTTTTTATAAGAAGCGAAGGCTTTTTCGGCCAACTGCCGTTTCACCTCCCTGATTTTCACAGGTCCCTCATAATCCATTCTTGTACAATGGTTCTGACACTGATGGTCGCATATCCAACCGGTCATATTCGGCAAGGCATTATCGAGATAAATGACAGCCAGAGCCTCCTCCAGCCTGCCTTCGCCGGCAAGTGCAACATAATCAGGAATCATCTGATGTATGGGGCAAGCCTCCACGCAAGGAGCGACATAGCAATCAAAAAGCGGAAGCGGATTCTTGATCTTTGTATTGTTCGTGCCGCGGAAATCCTTAGCAATATAGCTTTTCTTATCTCTTGCCTTTTCCGTCAGCTCTTGAAGCTTCTTGCAGTCTATAGCCTTCATGGCCCAGCTATCATCATTGTCAAGGATCTTGACCATCTGCGTCATCCTCGAATATCCGCCCGGCTTAAGCATATCGGTTGCAAGCGTGATCGGCCTGATTCCGGTATCAAAGATATCCTTGACTGTAAGCGCATTGGCGCCTCCGGAATAGGAAACAGGAAGAGAGCCGTCAAATTCCTTGGAAAGCCGGTAGGCAACCGTAGTCGATATCGGCAGCAGAGCACGGCCTGACATATACATCTCTTCTCCCGGAAGAACACCTTGGTCGTTTACAGAGCCGAGCGTATTTGTAAGCTTTACGCCAAAGCCCTTCTTATTCTCTTTGGCAAGGGCTATAAGACGCTTAAGCATGGCGACAGCATCCGGATACTGCAGATCGTGCTCGAATGATTCTCTTCTCAGTCCGACATAACCGTAACCGAGGTCATCCAATATCTTTCTCACCTCATCGTAGCCCAGCAGCGTAGGATTGAGCTTTACGAATGTATCCAGCTTCTTTTCAGCAAGCATGTAGGTGCAGATGGCTTCTATCTCATGAGGAGGACAGCCATGCATTGTCGATATGGTGACCGAGGGGCTGATGAAAGCGCTTATCTTATCCAAATTGGAGATAACCTTTTTCTCGCAGCCTTCGAATATCGTCCCTTCAAAAAGATCCTCTTCCAAAGCGGCCTTGGCCTCCGCGATATAAGAAGCGAATTTCTCATCTTTTTTGGCATCCATCATGCAAGAGATGTATCTTTGCATCTTCTCTGTCTTGATGCCTTCAAGGTTATAGCCGACGGACATGTTGAAGATGAAAGACGGCTTTTCCCATTTTTCTTTCATCGCCATATCCAAAATATGGACAATTATCCAGGCTTTAAGATACTCGTCAAACGCTTTAGGGAGCGTATATTCAGTAGACCATTCCACATTGTAGCCTTCATCTCTTGCATCGATGCAAGGCTTTTCTATATCAAGGGTATCCATCACCTGCACGGTTTTAAGCTCTATGAATCTCGCACCGACAAGAAAGCTGGTGATGATGTTCTGTGCAAGCTGGGTATGAGGCCCCGCAGCCGGACCAAGCGGCATCTCGCATTCCTGAGAGAAAACCTTGATCTTCTTTTTGCCATCCCCTCTATAAAACAACTCCTCCGAAATCCCGAAAGCGCTGTGGTGGTTCCTCAACTCCCCCACCATCCTGTTCAAGAGTTCGGAAAACGGTACCGGTCTCATAATATCAGACATAAGCACACTCCTTTACACTTCCAATTCTAAACCATAAAAACGAAGTGTCAACATAATTTGCAACAAAGTGCAACACTATATCATCCTTCATCCACACCCCATTCCAATAAAAACTTGCTTGGCAGAAAATTAGGGGATAAACTGTGCTCATGATAGAAAAAAGAGCCTATGAAAAGATGAATTTGGAAGTTTTGGATGTGAAATCCGACGATTACCTCAAAGGTGATTACGAAAATGAAACAAAAGAAAGGATTTTGGCAATCATAGACAAAGAGGCGCCGATAACAGAAGAACTTCTATGCAAGCGTCTGTTGAACAGCTTCTCAATCCAAAGAATGGGCTCAGCTCTCGATTTTTATCTCAGAAGCTCAATACTCTTAAATATGGCGGTACAGGGCCTTACGGAAAGAGAGGAAATGCAAGGCCAGATAATTTATCACAAACAGGGCGACAGCTATTATTTCCGCCCTACTCCTGACAATCCGGAGGAAATCAGATACTCCTACCAAATCCCAGTCACCGAGGCCATATGCTGTCTTAAATATATTTTCGAGACCTCTGACAAGGCTAACTATTCAAAAAAGCAGCTTTTGGACTGTTTTTCCCATGAAATGGGCTACTTAAGGAAAGGAGCGCAGGTCACAGCCCTCTTCAACAAGGCTTTTGCCGAGGCAAAGAAAAGAGGTGTAATAATCACAAAAAGCAGCGGAAAATTTAGTTTTAACGCAAAATAGCGTCTAAAAATAATCAATCTGTTAACTTTTTGCTTTACAATTTATCTTTCTCCATTATACTTAAAATCAGTATTTTAGTGGAGGCGCAAATGCTCATCAATCTTGAAAAGAAAAACGACATCATCAAAAAGAATGCTGCAAGGTGCAGAGAAAAACATATCAAGCTCCCTACCTTCAAGCAGATGATCAATCCAAACCTCATCGGCAAGGATGTTCTCGACAAGCTCAAGGTCACGGGACTATGGGATGTCGATCCTATAAACTTATATAGAATAAACTGGCATAACGAGCCCAAGGAATCGGGCGGACTTTTCGGCGGCGTGAATTTCATCGAAATCCCCAAACAGATCACAGGGACAAGAGCGCGCATTTTAGCGCTTGCCGGGAAATGGTTCCCCTGCGGCGTACACAAGGTAGGCGCAACCTATGCCTGTCTTGCACCAGCATTGGTCACTGGCAATTTCGATGCGGTGGAACAGCAGGCGGTATGGCCCTCGACAGGAAACTACTGCAGGGGCGGCGCATATAATTCGGCCCTTCTCGGCTGCAAGAGCATAGCCATACTTCCAGAGGATATGAGCCAGGAAAGGTTCAATTGGCTCAAGACCGTGGCGGGAGAAATCATTGCAACCCCGGGATGCGAATCGAATGTCAAGGAAATCTTCGACAAATGCCACGAGCTGGATGAGCAGAGGGGAGCGCACATCGTCATATTCAACCAGTTCGAGCAGTTTGAAAACTATCTCTGGCACTATGAGGTGACGGGTGCTGCGATTTTGGAAGTGCTGAAAGAGCTTGGCATAAAGCCTGAGAACGTGAAATGCTATGCTTCCTCCACCGGTTCAGGCGGAACCCTTGCGGCAGGAGATCATCTGAAGGATATATATCCGGAAATCAAGATCGGAGCAGGAGAAGCGCTGCAGTGTCCGACTTTGCTGAGAAACGGCTTCGGAGCCCACAGGATCGAAGGGATCGGAGACAAGCATGTGCCTTGGATTCACAATGTAAGGAATACTGACATGGTCCTTTCCATAGACGATCAGGACTGCATGGACATCTACAGGCTGTTCAACGAGGAAAGCGGCCTATCCTATCTAAAGAAGGAAGGGCTTACAGACCAGCAGCTCGATGACCTCAAGCTCTTTGGAATCTCCGGCATCGGAAACCTGCTCTCTGCAATCAAAATGGCAAAATACTATGAGCTCGAAGAAGACGACGTTGTATTCACCATTCTTACGGACAGCTCCGTCATGTATACTTCCCGCCTTGCGGAACTCACTGAACAGCAAGGAGCGTTCAATGAGACAGAAGCGGCGAAGGTGCATGCCGCCGCGCTCAGGCATCAGGGAATTGACAATGCGCTTGAGCTCAACTACTATGACAGGCTCAGAATCCACAACCTCAAGTATTACACATGGGTTGAACAGCAGGGCAAGACCTATGAGGAACTCAACAGGCAATGGTATGACCGCTCTTACTGGAAGAGCCTTCCAAAGCTGACTGCACAGATCGACGAGCTTATCGAAGAATTCAATTCCATGATCGACGGAAAATAAGTTTAAACAAAACAGGAAGGTTTCGAAATGAGATTCAGATATATCTGTTCCGACTGCAAAAGGACATACGAGACAGAAGACGTGATGTACTTATGCCCCGAATGCGCAAAACAAAACGATGGAAGCTCGTTCAACAAGGGCAACCTTATAGTGGAACTCGATGAAAGCGTGCTTAAATCTGCAGCTGAGAAGAAGCATGTCAAGCCTTCCGATTTCTATCCCTACCCCGTCACGGAGGAAGACGCCTTCCCCGTGGGGGTGACACCGCTGGTTAAAGCGAAACGCCTGAACAGTCTCAACGGGCTGGAAAACACGTTCTTCAAGCTTGACAGCCAGCTGATTTCCGGCTCATTCAAGGACAGGGCAAGCTATCTGGTGGCAGAACAGGCAAAAGCCGTAGGAGAAAAGAGAATCGCCCTCGCAAGCACAGGCAACGCAGGGGCGGCGATGAGCGCCGTTGGAGCCGCATTGGGACTTGATATCGTCCTCTTTGTCCCCGAAAGCGCTCCGATAAACAAGCTGATGCAGTCTGTGCTGTACGGCGCACATGTGGTTCCTGTAAAAGGAAGTTATGATGATGCCTTCAAGCTTTCAATAGAATATACCAGGCTTTTCGGGGGAATAAACCGTAACACTGCATACAATCCAATGACTATAGAAGGCAAAAAGAGCATTTCAATAGAGCTATTTGAACAAATGGGTAGGAAAGCTCCGGATGCAGTATATGTGCCGGTGGGAGACGGATGCATAATAGCAGGTGTGGTGAAAGGTTTCATAGATCTCAAAAAGGCAGGGCTTATTGAGCATCTGCCACGGATAATCTGCTGCCAAAGCGAAAAATCGGATGCCATCTCAAAAGCTTTCGAAACAGGAAAATTCCTTCCTGTGGAGGCAACTACCAGAGCCGACAGCATTTCCGTCGATCTTCCTGCAAACGGGCGCATGGCCGTAAGGTATATAAAAGAAAGCGACGGCTGGTGTGTGAGGGCAAAGGATGAGGAAATACTTGATGCTCAGCTTGAGCTTGCCAGAACTGCAGGAATCCTTGCAGAACCTGCCGCGGCTGCATCATATGCATGCTACAAAAAAGATCTGGAGAAAATAAAAAAGACGCTGGGAGAAAATGCCCGCATCGTCGTACTGATAACAGGTACGGGATTCAAAGATATGAAAGCTTTCGATGGAAGAGCAACTCTTCCCGAAGCCATAGAAAATTCCTTGGAAGCTGTCAGAAAGCTGAGCTTCTAGGAATTGATTCCTCCTATACGATTTCAACCCGGTGCAAGCCGGGTTGAACCTTTTTAAAGCAATGCCAGCTTCAAATTTCCAAGAACTTAGCCAGCTCCCTGTTATCCCCAAGGTATCTATGCACATTAATCCCGAGTCCGCGTGCAGCTGAAATGTTGTCTTGCCTATCATCTATGAAAAAGGTATCAATATACGATTTTCTCTCTTTCTCGCATATTATGCGCCAGAAAGCCTCCTCCGGCTTTGAGATATGCATGAGATGCGAGGCATAAAGGGCATCAAAATTTTCCGGGATTTCCTTAAACCGCTCAAAGATGACTTCCCAATGAGGGGCGAAGGTATTGGATCCTATCACCGCACGATCCCCTCTTTTTCTGAGCTTCTGAACCATCAAGATCAATTCCTCATTCAAAGAAGGATTGAAATACTTCAAAAACAGATCCTCATCTATTTTGATGCCGTATTTCTTTTCCATGTGACGGTAATAATTATCAGGCTCCATATAACCGTCCATCAACGGCTTGTCATACAGACCATAATCAGCTCTGAAGGAATCGTAATCGAGGCCGTATTGCGCAGCCATCTGGTTAAGTGTCTTAACACCTAACAGGACAACTTCTCCCATATCGAAAATATACAGTTTGGACATCTTTCACTCTTTCTTTAGGTATGAAAAAACAAATGTGGAAAGCTTTTCCATGCTTTCTGCGCTTATATCATGCTCGATAAGGCATGCATCACGTTCGGCTTGGACTGGCTCCACCCCAAGCACTTCGGAAAAGAACATTGTGAGAACAGAATGCCTGTGATATACCTGGCTGGCTTTCATGCGCCCCTTGTCCGTAAGATAAATATCACCATAGGCTTCCTGCGTGATATAGCCCTCCGCGCCAAGCTGCTTCATCGCCCTGATGACGCTCGGCTTGGTGACAGAAAGCTTGTTTGCAATATCGGTTATCCTGACTCCAGGATTCTTCTGTTTGGCTTCAAGCTGCAATACAGCTTCCAAATAATCTTCTCCAGCTCTCAACATACGTAATATATTAACCTACCTTCATCGTTTTTCAAAGTATCTGACCGGCATAACGTCCACACAGTTTTTTCTCTTCCACGCAAATAGCGCCGTTGACCATCACAGTATCCACAACCCCGTCGACAGGATCGAAGATGACGAGATCGGCTATCTGGCCTTCCTTGATGAAACCGCGGTCTTTAAGCCTGAGACGTCTTGCATTCACACCGCTCATCTTGCTCACCGCCTCCTCTATCGTCAACGTTTTCCGTCTTGAAACATACTCTCTCATGATATGCATGGAAGAATCCCTTGTCCTTATATGCGGATGAGGAGAGGAAAACAGGCTGTCGGTGCCGAAGCCCATCAATGGATGAGCCATTATGCGCTCCACATTCTCTTCACTCTGCGTGACATCGACCATCAAGGCCGTTCCCGTTTCATCGGCAAGCAGATCAAGCAAAAGGTCCAAAGGATCGCATGCCTTCTCCTCTGCGATCTTTGACAGGAGGCATCCCGACAGCTCCTTATGGCTGTCCATATGAAGTATCCGCAAATTTTCAGGACCGACCAGAGAGTAGATGCTGTCCCAACCATGAGGATCAAGCATCTCAGCCTTGATCTCATGCCTTCCGCTGTCCAGGCTCACAGCAAGCCGCTGCTCCAGCCTGGAAAGCTTGAGTATATCTGGAGGAAGCAGGCTGAACAGACTTGTAGAACCGTATTCGTACGGATATTGGTCAAACGCCACATCAAGCCCTCCTGCTCTTGCCTCGTCTATAAGCTCAAGCCCTCTTTCAACCTTATCTTGATTTCTCGTTCCAATTGCTTTGAGATGAGAAATCTCTAGGCGCACACCCGTCTCAGCAGCAAGGGTCAGAACCTCCTGCAGCGACTCTAAAAACTCATCTCCCTCACATCTGTGGTGCACTGCAAAAAGAGCATCCCTTTTCTTTACAACTCCAAGAAGGGCTTTCAGCTCCCTTTCATCCGCGTACATGCAGGGAGCATAATACAAGCCGGTAGAAAAACCGATGCAGCCCTGAGCCAGCATATCGTCCAGAGCCTGGCACATGATCCCAATCTCATCATCGGTTGCAATTCTGGAATGATCCTTTCCCATCGCATAAACGCGCAATGCCGAGTGGGAAGCGCAGAACAGCATGTTCACTCCAATAGCGCTCTTATTCACCTTTGATTTAAAAGCAGAGAAATCCTTCCAATCCCATGGTCCATCATAAGTCCCAAGAACATCCCTTGTGAGATTCTTCAGTTCTTCGGCATGCTCAGAAAGGGGGAAGATTCCGATTCCGCAGTTGCCGTTGACATCCGTCGTGATCCCCTGCATCAGCTTTGCTTCCATACCGGGATTCCTAAGCACTTCCAAATCGCCATGAGAATGTATGTCGATAAAGCCGGGGGAAAGCACAAGGCCTGGCTTATGGATGACTCTTTTTGCAGCAGGGCTTGCTTTGCCGACAAGGCATATCACTTTGGAGAAAATTGCAACATTGCCCTTGAAAAGAGGATTTCCCGTCCCATCGGCTATCCACACATCCTTAAAAAGGTAGTCATACATCCTTGTTAAGCTCCTTATAGCTTTTATAAACCTTTCCTTCGACAAACGATGTAAAATCCCTGTAACGGCCTCTGGTGAGCGCAATGAAATAGGAGGCCTCGAAATCAGCCTCGTCCCCGATCATGAACAAAGGAGGAAGGATGCCGGAAGAAATAAGCTCCCCGGAAAGCACCAGATAAGAAAACAGTGTTGAATACCGGCTGAACGGACGAATCCGCTCAAGCTCTCCATAAAGCATCACAGCCCTCATCATCCCGTTAAGACCCTTCCATCCCTCATACTGGGCAAGAAGGGTTTCCATCTGCGCATCAACTTTAAGCTTCTCCTTGCCGCGGACTTCATGAAAGGAAAATCCATCCCTGTAATAAAGGCTAGATATGTCATCAATGCCCTGCATCAGCTTGGAATAAAGCAGCCGCATATCCTTGTCAGACCAGCTTTCCCCTTTTCTTCTATCAAAAAGAGAAAGCATTGCAGAGCGGAAATTTATTATTATCAGATGCGTCTCCAAAGAAAGGGTTGTAACAAGCTTTCCAGAAAATATATGGCTCACGTCTTTTTCCGAAACTTTCACTTTCTCATTTTCCAGCAAATATATTAAACTGTTTTTGACAATGGAAAGGAAACGGGCATCGCTTTTTAAAGTCTCGGAGATCGGATGCATGAGCGTAAGGGATAAAAGCCGGTCGACATCGACACCGCCCGGACGTATATCGAGATTCTTGAAGTGTCTCAAAACCCTTCCGTCCCTCGGCTTGGGGGTATCGGAGGGAATCGTCCAGGACCAGCCTGTCTTTATCGCACCGTCTATCCTGCCCTCGTTGCAAAGATAGCGTATCCTTCTGTCGCTTATGCCCCAAAGGGCGCTTGCAGTACTTACATCCATGTATTTCATATCATAAATAATACTCCGAAATTGGATTGATAACAATAGAATATTTTTTAATAGCTATTTTATGCCCGTTCAGGTCTTTAACCAATTCGATATTTACTGTACTATCGTACAGGAGTCAACTATAAAGAATGAAAAAGTATAAGAAATGTGAATCAAGCTTCTTCCTTATATATTTCTCCTCTTGTCAGGAGGGTGAAGATGATCTTCGAGAGCTTGTTCATTACGGCGACCATCGCCTTCCTATGGCTG
>CASGDQ010000042.1 GCA_949300325.1 uncultured Spirochaetales bacterium | reverse complement strand
CTTTGAACAAAAACAGTTGAAATCACTTAGAGATTATCTTTTGCCTAAACTGATAAGCGGTCAAATATCCATAGGAGACTAAGCCGCTAAATTATCGTTTAGTTATGACCGCCAAGAACGGTATTCGGGTCAAAACATTTCAGCAAAAAATTGCAGTTGAGCCCTTAAAATGAAACAACTCCCTACATTAGAGGGAGTTGCGTGAAGTGGAGCTGATCGGGATCGAACCGACTACCTGTTGAATGCCATTCAACCGCTCTAGCCAGGTGAGCTACAGCCCCGCAACAGGCTGAATATAGCATGTGCGGGAATTTTTTGCAAGAGCGGTTGAATGGGATTGTCCAATCTTCATGTGATATCTTCCATTCCTGGAAGGAGTGCCTTTCCTTTTTGGGCTATCACCGTGTATCCATCATGTTCCTTCAAACGCTTTTTCGTTTTGAGTGGGGATGAGCCCGTCACCTGTTTGAAGGTGCGTGTAAAGTGGGTGATGTTGGAGAATCCTGTGTCGAAAGCTATTTCTGTCATGTTCTTGTCAGTCTCCAGGAACATGCGCTGCGCATGGAGTACACGGATTGTGTTTATATACTGCACGATTGTCGAGTTTGTATACTTCTTGAACTCGCGACAAAGATAGAACGGGGTTATGTTTGCCATATCCGCAAGTTCCTCAAGCGTCATAGGTTTGAAATAGTTCTTGTTTATGTATGACAGCACATCGGTTATACGGGTGCGGGCAAGCGGCTTCTCCGGTTCTGCTTTGGAGCGTACAATCGTTATCAAAATGGAGTTGATCAGCACTTTCTTCTGCAGCTGCGAGTATTCCTCCTGTTTTTCATCCTCGTCACGCAGGTCTACGACAAGGTTTCTTATTAGGTTTGCGTTCCTGCCGGATATCGAATAGGCCGCAACCCCGGTCTGAAGAAATCTGTCGCAGATTTCGGAATCGATGGCGTTTTTGGTGAAATATATCACAATGCGTTTGAACGCCATGCCGTCATCACCGAATGAGCGGTGCAGCACATGTGGTGGAAATATGATCAGGTCCCCGCTTTTTATCTTTATTATCTTGTCTTCGGCGACATGGTAACGTTCCCCTTGTTCGAGATAGTAGATTTCAAAAAAGTCATGGAAGTGGGAAAGGAACATGTTGTCGTTCACCCCTTGTGCACGTTCTGCTGCCACGTCATTCCCCATCGCTATCCGCAAAGCGGCCCGGTCTATCATTCAAGCTCCTTAAATGTCTGATTTGTAGCGTTTTACTTCTTTTCCATATTCAGTGTAAAACCGGTTTACTAATATGTCAAGAAATGTAAAAAAATAGGTTTCTATTAGCAAAATCTGTCAAGATTTGCCTGAAATTGTGACAGATACTTGTTCTTGATAGGAGGAGACATATGAAAATCAGCACCGTATGCAAATCCGTGGAAAAGAAGGACGGATACTACAGCGTCCTCACCGATGCGGTGGAAATCAGGATATTCTTCCTTACGGACGACATCGTAAGGATCCGCGCCGGGTTCGACGGAACTTTCGCCGAGGAGAGCTACACCCTTACGCTCACTGCGTGGCCCGACAGGATGGATGCATTCATGGCCGGCTACAGGAAGAGGGTGGAAGCCGCTGAATCAAAGATCGTATCAGATGATGAGGATAAGACGGTCATCGAGGGACGATCCTTGAAAGTCGTCATCGAGAAGAAGGCATTCAAGATTTCCGTTTATGATTCGGAAGGAACGATGATCCATTCCGATACTGTCGATCTGGCTTGGCAGTTGGATGGGAACAACAGAAGGATCCATACCTTCGAAATGCTTCCAGAGGACCATTACTATGGCTTCGGTGAAAAGTCAGGGCATCTTAACAAGCGTGAGAAGTTCATGACGATGAGCCCCACTGATGCGATGGGTTACAATCCGGAGGAGACCGACAGCCTTTACAAGCACATACCGTTCTTCATCAAGCTTAACAGCAGGACCAAAAAGGCCGTTGGCTATTTTTACCACAACACCGCGGAATGCGATTTCAACATCGGCCGGAGGAAGAGCAACTACTGGAAACCGAGCGCCATATACAGGACGGACAGCGGGGATGTGGATCTCTTTTTAATCAACGGACCTGCGGTGAGGACCGTGATCGAGCGCTATACCGACCTTACCGGAAAATCGGCGATGCTTCCGCGTTATGCGCTGGGCTATATGGGCTCAAGCATGTATTATCCGGAGCTGGACAAGGACTGCGACGATGCCATCGTTGAATTCATAGACACGACAAAAGAAGAGGGGATTCCCGTGGATGGTTTCCAGCTTTCGAGCGGATATACCAGCCAGGAGACAGCAGAGGGGCTAAAAAGATGCGTGTTCACATGGAACAAGGACAGGTTCAAGAATCCTGAGAAGTTCTTTTCCGAAATGACAAGGCGTGGCATCGGAGTATCGCCGAACGTCAAGCCCGGCATACTTTTGGTGCATCCGGATCTTGAGGAGATGAAGAAGGAAGGGATTTTTGTCAAGTCAAGCATCTCGGATGAGCCGGCAGTCGGTACATGGTGGGGCGGCAAAGGGGTCTTCGTCGACTTTACAGACGAGCACGCAAGAAAAGTATGGAAGAAAATGCTCAAGAAGAACGTCATAGAAAAGGGTACCTCGTCTGTTTGGAACGACAACTGCGAGTATGACAGTCTTGTGGACAAGGATGCACGTGTCTGCTTCGAGGGGAAAGGCTCCACAATCGGTGCGACCAAGGCCGTGATGAGCAACATCATGTGCCATGTCACCAAGGAGGCGATAGGCGAGGTCTATGGCAGGAAGGAGCGTCCGTTCATAGTCTGCAGGAGCGGACACGCAGGCATACAGCGCTATGCCCAGACCTGGGCCGGGGACAACCTGACATGCTGGCAGGCGCTCAAGTTCAACATTGCAACGATACTCGGCATGAGCCTTTCCGGAGTGGCGAACCAGGGGTGCGACATCGGAGGGTTCTACGGGCCGTCTCCGGAGAAAGAGCTCTTCGTACGCTGGATACAGAACGGAATCTTCCAGCCGCGTTTCAGCATCCATTCCGTCAATACGGACAACACAGTCACCGAACCTTGGATGTATTCAGATGTCAAGGGCGTCATCCGTGACGCGGTAAACCTCCGTTACGCTCTTTCCCCGTATCTTTATTCGCTGATGGTAAGGGCCCATGAGACCGGATTGCCCATAATGGAACCGATGTGCTCGGCGTTCCAGGAAGATGAGAGCATCTATGACGAGGATGTCGACTTCATGGAAGGTGATTTTCTCCTTGTTGCAAACGTTGTCGAAAAAGGTGCCAAGGAGCGCACCGTGACATTCCCGAAAGGTTGCGCGTTCTATGATTTTTATACCCGTGAACGTTATGAGGGTGGAAGCACCCACACCTTCCCTGTGGATATTTCCTCCATTCCTCTTTTTGTGACAGACAATGCGGTAATCCCGATGAGCGATGATGGTCTGAAGAACCTGAGGACGGAGGAGGTGAGGAACCTGCACCTTCTTGTCGCCGCCGACAGGGACGGCTCTTTCAAGATGGTTGAAGACGATGGGATCTCACTAGATTACCTCGAAGGAAAGAGTCTTGAGACGACAATAAGCGTTAAAAGCGGTGTCATGACCGAAATCTCCTTCAGAAAGGAAGGTGGATACAAATCAAGCATAGAGAACATCCTCGTCGATCTCATCCACCGCGAGAAGGCCCCTTTCCATGTGTATATGGAAGGAAAGGAGCTGGAGCATTTCCTGCATAGGCGGAAGTTCGAGGAAGCCGGGGAGGGCTGGTATTACAGTCAGAGCCTGAAGAGCGTTCTTATCAAGGCACCTTATCCGAAGAAGGATTTCACGGTGAAGGTCTCGTTTGAGCAGTTTGACATGATTGGCATGTAAATAATAGGAGAAGGCAAAATGAAAAAGAAATTGATCGGATTGGTTGTCTTCGCCATCGCCTGCTGCCTGATGCTTACCTCCTGCGCAAAGCAGGGGGCCGAGTACAGCAAGGATGCGACGGCCGACAACCCGATGGTTTTGGCCCTGGCCCACAACATGGCTGAAAACCATACGGTCCACATCGCGCTTGAGGAGTTCGCAAACAGGGTCTATGAACTCAGCGATGGAAGGATACAGATAAAGATCTATCCCAACGGGCAGCTTGGCAGCGAGGTGGAGGTCTTGGAGCAGCTTATGGCGGGAGTGGTCGCGATGACCAAGGTCTCCGCACCAGGGCTTGCAACCTACAACAACGCCTACCACACGTTCGGTCTGCCGTACCTGTTCGACAATACGGAGGATTTCTATCACGTCATGGATTCTGATGAGATGAGGGATTTCTTCCTTTCGACGGAAGATGACGGATTTGTGGCCCTCACATACTACACATCCGGAGCCAGAAGCTTCTATACGAAGAACAAGGCCATCAGGACACCCTCCGATTTGAAAGGTCTGAAGATCCGCGTGCAGGACATGGCCAGCCAGATCGATATGATGCAGGCTCTTGGAGGGACTCCGGTTGCAATGGCTTACGGTGATGTCTACACATCACTTCAGACAGGCATCATCGATGGGACTGAAAACAACGAGACCGCGCTCACAACCGGTCTTCATGGAGAGGTCTGCAAGGTGTTCAGCGTGGATGAGCATGCCATGATTCCCGATGTTCTGGTGATGAGCTCCGATGTGTGGGCAAGAATCGCACCTGAGGATAGAGAGATTATCCTGCAGGCTGCAAGGGAAAGCACAGACAATCATAAGATAGCCTGGGATGCCGCAATCGATGAGGCGGTTGAAATCGCCCAGAGCGAAATGGGTGTCGAATTTGTCTACGATGTCGACAAACAGGCTTTCAGGGATGCTACGGCTCCTATGCTTGAGGAGTATAGCCAGATGTATCCGGAAGTCGGCGAGCTGCTTGATCTTATCGATTCAGTAGAGTGATGGGGGAAACAATGGAAAAAGTATTATCAAAAATCAAGAACGGGATGAACTGGCTTCTTTCCCGCATCGCAGCGGTCCTGCTCGTGGCAATGTCCCTGCTTGTCATCTATCAGGTTTTCACCAGATATGTGCTTAATAATCCGAGTGCTTTCACAGAGGAAGTCGTCAGGTATCTTCTTATGTGGACCGGCTTCATCGGTGCGGCCTATGCATTCAGCGTGCGCGGCCATATGGCCCTTGTGTTTCTCCGGGACAAGCTTCCTGAGAACAGAAAGAAAATCCTTGTGACGCTTACTGATCTTCTGGTCTTCCTATTCGCCCTTTTTGTAATGGTGATCGGTGGAGTGAAGCTTGCATTGAGCGCAGCAAAGGAATTTTCCGCACTCCTCGGAATACCGAGATCCCTCGTTTATTCGATGGCCCCGATTTCCGGTGTGTTCATAATGGTCGCCCAGGCCATCAATATCTATGAAGATGTCACCGGCAAGACGGTGGCGAAGGAGGATAGGGTATGAGCATCGCACTTACCACCGTATTGCTTTTCGTCGTATTCGGCGTATTGCTGTTTTTGGGAGTGCCTATCAGCATCGGCATCCTCGTATCGAGCATTGTCACTGCTCTTTCAACCTTGAGCTGGGATCAGGTCACTTTTATCGTGATGCAGAAGATGAACAGCGGCATCGAGAGCTTCTCTCTTCTTGCCGTTCCTCTCTTTGTTCTTGCAGGAAACATAATGAACAATGGCGGAATCGCGAGAAGGCTCATCAATTTCGCTAAAATAATAGTAGGACGCGTGCCGGGCTCCCTGGCTCAGACGAATGTTCTGGGAAACATGCTTTTCGGAGCTCTTTCCGGATCTGCCGTCGCAGCGGCTGCCGCAATCGGAGGCGCGCTTGCTCCGATGGAGGAGGAAGAGGGATATGACAAGGCTTTCAGCACCTGCGTCAACATCGCCTCGGCTCCGACCGGGCTTCTGATTCCGCCTACAAGCGCATTCATCGTCTATTCAACAGTAGCCGGCGGCGTATCGATTTCAGCCCTGTTCATGGCCGGTTACATTCCCGGTATCCTTATGGGACTCGGCACAATGGTTGTCGCGTTCATCTATGCGAAGAAGAACAAGTATCCAGTCTCCGAGCGGCCGACTCTCAGTCTTGCTGTCAAGACGACACTTGAAGCCATTCCTTCGCTGCTTTTGATCGTGATCGTCATCGGCGGTATCGTCGGAGGAATCTTTACAGCCACCGAAGGTGCGGGCGTTGCAGTTCTTTATTGTCTTATTCTGTCGATAATCTACAAGAGCATCACAGTAAAGGATTTCCTCGACATTCTCTTAGACAGCGCAAAGACAAGCGGAATCATACTTTTCCTGATCTCTGCTTCCAGTGCGATGAGCTGGGTCATGGCTTACTCAGGAATTCCTGCAGCAATCTCCGAAGCGCTCCTTTCCGTGACAAACAACAGGATAATAATCTTCATCCTGATGAACATCATTCTGCTTGTGATCGGAACATTCATGGATATCACTCCAGCGATCCTGATCTTCACTCCGATTTTCCTGCCGATTGCGCAGAGCTTCGGAATGAGTGCGATCCAGTTCGGAGTTGTCATGATTTTCAACATGTGCATCGGCACGATGACTCCTCCTGTCGGATCGGTTCTATTCATAAGCTGCGGAATAAGCAAGATATCGATCGAGAAGGTCGTTAAGATGCTCATGCCGTATCTTGCGGTCCTGATAGCGCTTTTGCTTCTAGTGACGTTCGTACCGGCTCTTTCTATGGCTCTTCCTGCTTTGGTCGGAGCTATCTGACGGGCTTATTGACTGTTGCTTATGCCTCCCTGTGGCGGTAAAATGCCATTGGGAGGATTTTTTTATGCTGGACTATCAAACTGCTGCGGAAGCTGTGGAAGACAGATCTGAAGGAGAAGTTTTATTTTTGAACCTCAAGACTGGAGAGATGCTCAGATATTTTGATGGAATCGATGCAAAGCCTGATTTGAAAGATTCTTCTTTTTTCCAGATTCCTTCCAATTTAGTGGATAAGAAATCCGTAATGAGGCGCTATGCTTTGACAATTGATGACAGGCTTTTATCTATGAAGCTGCTGAAGGTGTTGGAAGATGGCGGGGAAAAACAATTTTTGGATATGCTCCGGATTCATTCCTTGTTTATCCCATTTTGCAGGTATCTGCATAAGGATACGGTTGAGGCTTTAAAAAACTGGGTTGAAGGCGTTGAAAGCTGAGTTGAAAATATTTTCCTGCCTATGGTAGAATCTCAGTATCGGATTTGGCATCATTGGAAAATGTTTGTTGGGGGGATTTATGAAAAGATTATTATCTGTCTTATTGCTTTTGACATTTGTCTGTGTTTCCGCATTTTCTTATGAAATAACAGTGGATAGGAATTATGATTCCAAAGGTTTCACCCTAACCAAGGATTCCTCATCCTATACTGTCGATGACAGCATACATACGGTGCGTGTGATGGGATGCAGGATCATAAAGGTAAGCAGCAATGTCTGGTCCATAGATGATGGAAACGGGCTTGTTTATGTTGCTCTTGGTGCAACCGATAATGAGCTCAATACAATAGATGGAAAGAAGAATCTTCTGCTTTTCATTTCTTTCGACAGCGAGGTCGATGCATCCTTTTTCAAGGATAGGCCTTTTAAATATGTGGCGCTTCAATCCTTCAGTCCTGCCATACAGACCGAGCTGAGAAAAAACGGCTCTTCTCTCGTTCCGCTTAATTTTGGTTCTGTGGTATCGGTCGACGGAGCATCGGTTTCCTTTATTTCTGCTAATAAGGTGATAAAACAGAATACGGCGTCCGAAGAGGCCAAAAAAGAGGTTCCCGCTTCTTCCGGACGGGTTTTAGTAGTCTGCCCGCATTGCGGAGAATCGTTTTTCATCAATCTTTGAAAGAAAAATAGCCGGGAGATATTTGAGGCATAACCTCCGCTCCCGGCTTTTTAATGAATTCCTTAGATTATCCATCCGAAGCTGATTCCAAGAGCAGCTCTGTCCAGCTTGGTCGTAAGCTCGGCTTTTATTCCTTTATATCTGATTCCCAGTCCAATCGCCCTGTAGCGGTAGCGGGCAGTAAGAGACAGATTGTCATCTATATCGTATGTGAAGGACAATTTCATGATCGAGTAGTAATCGAATTTCTGTTCCTCCATGAAACGATCGTAGATGGCCTGGTTCAGAATATCGCTGATTTCCACTTGCAGATGGTATGATCCTCTGTCCCAGAATGCGCTCAAGGCAACATCCGGCGGGATATAATAGATCGTGTCGTCTTCCTGCAGGGATGCATTTCCTTCTGCAATGCTGCTTATTGGAAGCAATGAATAGTTTCTGAAAGATGGAACGTTTCTGAAGTCGATGGTGAAAGCCAGTTCCTCGTCAACCTCATACATCGTGCCAATGTTTATCGAAAGTCCGGTTCCGAACATAAGGTCGTCTGTAAACAGATAGAGTATCTCATCGTTCATCCTGGCGCTTATGAGCGCTTCGTTTGGAATGTACATCTGGAACCGGATCATCGGCTGGGCTGATATTCCAAGAGAAAATTTCTTGTTTAATGGAAGCGCATAGGCGATATTTGCCCTTGCATCCACGGACATCCTTCCACCTGTATTATTCAGAAGCGAGGAGGCCCCGTCATAATCCATGTTGACATCCCAGTTCCAACCGAAATTGTTTTCGATTTTGCCACCGTACATTTCAAGCGAGAGATATGTATCCCCTCCCAAGATCCTGTATGGATTGTATGGATAGGCGTCCGTAAGCGGCATGCTGTTCATCACAGCATAGGCCCTTCTTGCATCTCCATAGGCTTCGGAAAGGAACATGTTTGCAAAATAGTTCCTGATTGATGCAAGATAGTATCCGTCGCCGGTATCTGATGGGAAATTGTCATCCAATGATGAGAATACCTGTACAAGCTGCGGATTATTCTGCCAGAACTCAAGGTCCTGCCCTGCAAGATATGATGCAAGTTCTTCTGCCGGTTTTCCTCCAAGCATTTTAGCAGGATTGCTGTAAAATGAGAGGGCGTCTATATCGCTTCCTGCTTGGATTTCGAATGCAAAAGGAGTCTTTTGCTTCATGTTTATAATTCTTGCGGGGGAAGCAAATTCCCCGTTTACGGGCTTTTCATAGGTTGGGCTGAATGTTGCGTATATCGATAATGGAAGCAAGGCAAGCGCCAGTATTGTTGAAAGTATCTTTTTCATATGTTCACCTATACGTCTGCAATCCTTTTAAGAAGGAAGGTGTATTTGTCGATTCCTTCTGCCTCGTAGTTTGGGTTTGTATATAAGCCCATGGACACAAGCAGGCTGGAGGAATAGTTTTTGAAATAAAGGACAGGACTTCCAGAAGAATCCTCCTTGAACGTCCAGGTCGTTTCGGTCGGCAGTTCGGAAGAAGATCCGGAAAGAGTGCTGTTCACAGTGGTTTTGAAAACATCGGAGCCTATGGAATAATCGGCTATTCTCCATTTTGCCGGAGACATTGATGTCTTGTTCCATTTCCCGGCATTCCAGCGGTATGCCTGCGCATAGCTTTCATCAGACTGATATGATATCATGCCATCCGGCATGCTCTCGCCTGATGAGTAGCTGTCGTCTATGAGCGGCAATACCCTGTACTCGGTACCATCATAATAGCAATCCTGGTTGTTTACGCGGATGTAATACGGATATGCGCTTTCTTGTGGAGCATTTTCGACAGTGATGACGAAATTGCCGACTTTCTTATTGAGCGGTGATGTTGTATTTATCCATTGATATACGCCGGAAAAGTCTTTTGTGGTGAGATTAAGATCTGTGGTGCAGACTCTTTTGTCCGGTAATACCGCTTCGATATTTATGCTGTAATCGGTTTTGCTTTCAAGTCCGGACAAGGACAGCGTGCAATTTCCGTCCACTTCATCCAGCTTTGCATTGATTCCTCCTGACACCACCGTATTATATATCACCTCGCCGTCGGCATATTCTCCATTGTCCCAGCTCAGAGTGATATGCTGGTATCCGATTTCATCCAAAGATACCAGGATGCCTGCTGTTATCAGCTGATTGCTGCTGGAGACTTCTCCGCTTGGCGTATCTGCTATGAAATGGTATATGCCGCTTTCGAAGCTTTTTGAAATGGGAAGGATGAATTCTGTGTCTTTTGGATTATCCGTTTTCTTGATTAGGCTGTCGCTGCCGTCAACCGTCTTATACAGGCTTAAGGAGGTGGCATCTGACGGAACTCCTTTTGCTATCACAGTTCCGTTTGAATAGGATAGTGTGAAATTCTCAGCATAGGAAATAGAGTAGGCGGGGATTTCTATTTTCGTAGTATAAGGCGAGATTTTTTCCTCGCTGCTGCCATGATAGACGACAGCTGTATATTTACCATTTTGATCGATCCCTGTTATTGAGGCTTTTCCGTTTTCAGGCTCGGCTGTTCCTATTTCAGTACCATCCGGATTTAAAACCGATACGCTGTAAAAGAAACCTTCTGTCATGCTGATGGCGATATCGGCGCTGTCCTGGCCTCTGCTTTCAAGCCATGCCACAGGAGCATAATCAAGTGTTCCGGCATCAAGCGTGGTGAATGATGCCCCTCCGACAGCTATGAAGCCGGTATTGGCATTATTTTTCGCATAGACTCCTACGCTGTAATTTGTATTAGGATTCAGCGGCCGTATCTTGACATTGAACATTCCTGATGTGCTGTACGATGATGTCGGCACCGTGTATGTTTTTTCATCCACTGAAGAGATGCCGTATCTTATTTCATAACTGTCTGCTCCTGCAATCGGAGTGAAGAATACCTCTGCAGATTCGCTTGAGGCTGTAACATTCACTGCGGTTGTGCTGTCATCTGCTACCGGTATCAGATCGAGCCTTCCCGGATTAGGCACCGGTGAGCAGGAAAAGAACAGCATGAGCAATGCTGCCGCCAATGCTATGGCTATTGTCTTATTTTTCATATTTCTCCCACGTATTTCCGAATATATGTCGGATATATATAAGATAATATGTGCTAAGAGTTTAGGCAAAGAAAGAGTAAAGATATGAAAAATTTCAATTTGTTATTATAATAACATTATGTAAAAATTTTAACATTATTTTGTGAAAGTCATTGACCAAGAATTATAAAAACACTATTCTTGAGCTCACTATATCCTTATGGGGACTTGAAGTAAGATGGAAAACAAGAAGATCAAAGTAGCTGTTATTGGTGCGACCGGTGCGGTAGGTCAGGTATTCATGTGGATGCTTTCGGAGCATCCTTGGTTTGAATTGAGCTATGTTACGGCGAGTGCCGCCCGTGTCGGGCAGAAATACGCCGCGACCGTGCATTGGGTCATGCCGTTCGAGATGCCGGAGAGCATCAAGGAGATGGATGTCAGGGAATTCAATTATGCCCAGATGAAGGAAGCGGGTGTCCAGATTGTGTTTTCCGCTCTTCCCGCCGCTGTTGCAAGCGAAGCGGAACCCCAGCTGAGAGCTAACGGCTTCTATGTGTTCTCGAATGCTGCGGCAATGCGTTACGATGCGAATGTGCCGATTCTCATCCCTGAGGCCAATATGGAGCAGCTCGAGCTTATCAGGAAGCAGGGGTATCCTCAGACCGGATTCTGCGTCACCAATGCAAACTGTGTTACAACCGGGCTTGCAATGGCGCTCGCACCGCTTAGGAAGTATGGGATCAAGACCATCACCATCAACAGCTATCAGAGCGTTTCAGGTGCTGGTTATCCGGGCCTTTCCTCTTTTGACATTACTGACAACTGCATCCCTTTCATAAAGGGAGAAGAGGAAAAGATCGAGAAGGAGGTCAAGAAGATCCTTTCGATAGATCCGGAAGTTTACGCCTATACCGTACGTGTGCCTGTCATGTTCGGACATCTTGAGACGGTTTGGCTTGATTTTGAGCAGAAGGTCACAGCAGAGATGATCATAAAAGATTGGGATGAGTTCAATGTGGTTCCCGATCTTCCTAGCACGCCGGCAAAGCCAGTCGTGTATTCTGCAGAACCCACGTTCCCGCAGCCGAAATACGCGTTCTGGGGAAATCCGAAGGGAATGGTTGTCTATACTGGAAGGATAAAGGAGCAGAATGGAAAAATCGGTTTCTGCCTGCTTGTGAACAATATTGTGAAAGGAGCTGCAGGAGGATCGATCCAGAATGCGGAAGCCTTTGTGCAGCGCTTCAACCTTATCTGATATCTATCAGCTGATTTAATGCCGTCCTGCCGGGCGGCTATTTTTTATTCACATATGTGCAGCAGTCTTTCACATATGCCTCGTATTCCTCGCCGTTTTGCTCCAGCAGGAAAAGATGTTCCTTTTTGCATCCTTTGCAATCAAGGCCTAGGGAGTCGTGCCTGTAGCAGGATCGGCTTATGAAAAGGGGAGGGATGAAGTTTTTTTCAATTGCAGGGCTGAACGGCCAGGGACCTATGTAATCAGATCTCTCGATCCAGAGATATCCCCCCTTGAGATTGTCTTTCAAAAGGTTTTTCAGCAGCTTTGCGCATTCCCTGTTGGATAGATAAAGGTATATGTCGGCAAAATAGCTGTATTGAGGATGGCTCTTGGCAAAAATGATCTGTCCTATGTTGTTCAGGCCTATCATCACCGGCCCTTTTATTTTCTCAAGCTTTTTTTCAAGCCTTTCATAATATTTTTCTTCATCATATATCACTGCATCCAAGGTGATATATGTGTTTCCATCGATTTCAATGCCGTCCGTTTGGAACGGGGTATGCTTTGATGAGATCGCGCTGCGGGGCGGAAGAGGAAATCCTTGATCCTCTTTCATATCTTTTATCTGGTATGTGCGCTCATCCTCAATTTCATCCAGCGCCTGACAAAAATCACGCCTGATAGTTTTCACATCTTTTGGATTAATGAAGAAGTTCCTGCTGGGATAAAGATTGTCCAGGCGCTCTACTTCCAATGCGCTCTTTCCATCTCCTCTCTGGCTCAGTATTTCTTTCAGTTTTTGTTCTCCTTCGCCGTTCAAAGATGGCTTTATATCCACTTTGTATTCTTTTTTTATCCAAGGCGATTCAAGAGTAACAGATTTTTCATCAACCTTCACATTGCAGGAGATGCGTCTCTTCTCCTTTGGGATATCCAATCCCGGTTTTTTCTCATTCAGCGAGCTGTCGCTTATCTTGTATATTGCCGTCCTGGCTTCAAGACGCTCTGAAAAGGGAAGTGCGAGCGCTCCGTCAGAAAGTGTTTTCGCCGGAAATTTGACCGCCTCCACAAGATCAGGACCTCCTTTTTTCAAGTACATTAGTCCGTCGTGGTCGTTTATCCTGCATTCCCTATCTATATATATCTTCCGCCCGGATTGTTTTTCCAGATATCCGGCAAGAATGCCCATATGTCCAGCATATGAGTCTGTCGTAAGCCTCTTATGCTCCGGTCCGCAATATTGAAAGTAGCCATCTCCCCTTTGTCTGCTGAATGTGGTGCGGTGAATCATCTTGCTGTCCCGATGTCCATCCAGCAGACTGCGGTAGAATCTTGTGACCGAAGCAACATATTCGTTTCCTTTCAGCCGCCCTTCCACTTTTGCGCTTTCGATTGCAAGCTCGTCTAGCTCCAGCATGCTTTCTCCCGCTTCGAGATCTTTCATGCTGAATGGATGGAATTTCTTTCCGCTTTCCTTATCTGTGAACCAGGTGCGGCAGACCTGTGCACAAGATCCTTCATTGGCGCTTCTGCCGGTTTTTATGAAAGAAGCCATGCACAGTCCGGAAAAGCCATAACACATAGCACCATGTATGAAAACCTTGAGCTCCATGTCAGGAACCGCCTTGCGTATGGCGCTTATCTCCTTGAGCGAAAGCTCCCTCGAGAGCACCACACGTTTGAATCCCAAATCCCTTAAGGCCTTGACCCCGCTTATGTTATGTATTGCAAGTTGCGTGGAGCCATGAAGCGGAAGATGGGGAAAATTCTCCCTGATCATCTCCACAAGTCCAAGATCCTGGATTATTATCCCGTCCGGCCTGTAATATTCTATCTGCTTAAGCAGCTGGAATGCGTTTTGGAGGTTGCTGTCATCGACCAATGTATTTACGGTCACATATATTTTTTTGCCATTGTCAAAAGAAAAGCGCTTTATTTTGGCCAGGTCCTCAAGCGAGAAGTTGACTGCAGCCTTTCTTGCGGAGAAATCCTTCATCCCGAAATAAACGGCATCAGCTCCGTTTCTGAATGCCACCAGTGCGTTTTCAAGACTTCCTGCAGGTATTGCCAATTCGATCATGCCTCAAGTATAGCAGAGAAAAGGATGGGTGATAACATGCATGCATCCAAATAACGCAGGTGGTGTCGCCCATGGTTTTTCCAAGCCAGGTTATTCCATATGGGGGATAGACATATCATATGGAGAGCGCAGGTTCAAATTTAGCTTTTCCCCATATTGCACACGTTGCCCATTTAGGGTACTCTTAAAGCTAGATGAGAAGCCGGCTATGCCGGATTCGATATAAGGAGAATTCTATGACTATTAAAGATCTCAAACATGCAAAGCTTAT
>CASGDQ010000041.1 GCA_949300325.1 uncultured Spirochaetales bacterium | reverse complement strand
TCCGCTTAACCAACCAATAGGGATTGAAAGGGAACTGGGACAGACTCCTGTTGAAGCTCTAGGCTTAGGAAAAATGCCGTCCTCAGTTCCATCAATTATATCGTTTATGACCCCATCTTATGGGATTTATTGTTAGGAGGGTATGAATGAAAATCAGGAAAATGATTGTATTTGCTCTTGTTGCTCTTATTGCTTTATCAACAGCTTTTGCAGGTGGTTCTTCCGAGCAGAAGGTCACTATCAATGCTGATGGAAAGTATGCAGGGACTGAATTGACCTTATGGTCGATGTGGAACGCAGCTGAGCCTCAGGGCAAGATTCTTCAACAGGCAGCCGATGCTTTTGCAGCCGAAACAGGTTGCAAGGTT
Source organism: uncultured Spirochaetales bacterium (assembly GCA_949300325.1). Classification (GTDB taxonomy): domain Bacteria; phylum Spirochaetota; class Spirochaetia; order Sphaerochaetales; family Sphaerochaetaceae; genus Ornithospirochaeta. The sequence goes on along the minus strand of CASGDQ010000041.1, from coordinate 11,624 downwards.
AATATCGAATGGAAGGGACGCGACATAAACACCATCATCCTCACCGCACTCGAATCCGGAGAGAAGATCGATGTGTTTGAAGATTCCTATATGAGGATTGGCCAGACATATTGCGATTACTGCTATGACCTTACGGACATCCTTCAGGAAAAGAATTATGCCGCACAGAGCTTCTCTTGCTTTGTTGATGAAGTTGTGAAGTGGTCCGGATTCGTATCTTCGATCGCGGAGCAGCCACAGGTAGGAGGCATCTTCTATAACAAGGACATCTTCGAGGCTTGCGGAATTGAAATTCCTGTAACATGGGATGAGTTCCTCGCTGCTTGCCAGAAGATGGTAGATAACGGATATCAGCCGATGGCTCTCGATTCCACATATTCCGATTTCTTCTTCGGCTATCAGCTTGAGAGAAGGATTGGAGAACCCGCGGCAATCGATCTTTCCATGAACGGCGGTTGGGCTAAAAACAAGGGCGCCATTGCTGCAGCGGACGACATCATAAAATTTGTCAAGTCCGGATATCTCGCCGACGGTGCTCCGGATGAATATCCTTCATCACAGAACAAGATCGGTCTTACCGGTAAGGTTGCAATGGTCGTCTGCGCGAACTATGTCGCATCTGAAGTAAATGCCACAACCGGTGCAAATATCAACTGGGGAATGTTCAACTATCCTACAATAAGCGTTGAGGATGGAGGAATTGGAAGCACCAACGCATATGCAGGTGCAAACTCTCTTGCTGTTGTGAAGTATACAAAGAATCCTGAAGCAGCCGTTGATTTCTGTCTCTTCCTCACCAGCGGTGAATGGGACCAGAAGATGGCCGATGCAGCACAGCAGATTCCTGCAGATCCGCGCAATACAGCTCCAGCCATCATGGATGGAACCATCGAGACTCTTCTTTCGACAAAGTCTCCGCTTTCATGGTCAATGGGATTGAACCAGAACAGCGCAATCAAGGCTAACATAAAGAGCACGGTCATCCAGCTCTTCGAAGGGAAGTTCTCTTCTGGTTTGGAGTTCTGCCAGGCGATGGACAAGCTTTACTGATTTGTTTGGTTTTGTTGTTCGGGAGGCCTTTGCGGCTTCCCGATTTTTTCTAGAAAGAAAACAACCTGTTTCAGTGTGGGGTTAGCTTTTTCTCACGGGTGGATTCAACCTTTCAGAAGCTGTTGCATCAGCAGAGAAGGTACATTGGATCATGAGAATATCTTAAAAAAGGAGGGAGTCAGTTTTCCTTATCCCATTGGGGTGCTGCAAAAATTATGAAGAAAGATAAGAAAATGATAATAATGTTTTTGGCACCGACTGTTATTACTCTCTTGGTAATGTATTTCTATCCTGTCATAAGAACATTTATAATGACATTCTTCAAAATAGGCAGCGCGACGAGCGCTGTTTCCACTTGGAAATTCAATGGACTGGCGAATTACGCTACGGTCTTTGGCAGTGCTTCTTTCCGGACTGCTATGATCAATATGCTTTTGATCTGGTTTGTCGGAGGAATCATCACCCTTTCGATCGCGTTGATTTTCGCCATGATGCTTACAAGCGGAATCCGTTTTAAAAAGTTTTTCAGAGCAGCCATATATCTTCCGAACGTCGTCAGTGCTGTTGCGCTTGCAACGATGTGGATACAGTATGTGTTCAACCAGGATTATGGAATGCTTAACGTAATCATCCGTTCATTCGGAGGCGAAGGCGTGAAATGGCTTGGAACAGATATGAAATTCTGGTCGATGCTCATTGCCTTCATTTTTGGTGCTGTCGGATACTACATGCTCATTTTCATCAGCGGCATCGAAAAGATTCCGCAGGATATTTATGAGGCTGCCACGATAGATGGAGCAAGCAAGATCCAGCAGGCAACGCAGATAACTATCCCTCTTCTCAAGGGTGTAACTAAAACCAACATCACATTCTGGACCATCAATGCTGCGACCTTCTTCCTCTGGTCAAAGATGTTCAGCCCGGTTGATACGGAGGCTGCAACCATCGTTCCTGTCATCTATATGTATGACATCGTATTCGGAACAAAAGGAAACAGCATGAGGGACTCCGGCGCAGGCTCCGCTGTTGGCGTGACGCTGGCGGTCATCATACTCATTGTCTATGTCGTCATGAACAAGATCCTCAAGGACGATGAGCTTGAATTCTAGGAGGAAGAAATGAAGAAAAAAGAAAAAGTTCCGACTCATTTCAGTTGGAGAAGGGAGATCAGATTCCTCCCGACATATTTGATTCTCGGCATCTGGATACTTTTCACAGCCGCCTTCCTTCTGTGGATTTTGGCCGCAAGCCTTTCGACATCCCGTGAGATCTTCAGTGGAAACGTATTCAAATTCGAAAGCGGATTTCACTTTGAAAACTATGCTCATGCATGGAATGAAAACAACGTTTCGTTGTTCTTCGGAAACTCGCTTCTCTATTCAATCACGACTTGTGTGGCCGTTATTCTCATATCAGCCCCTGCCGCATATGTGATATCCCGCTTCAAGTTCGTTTCAAACAGCTTGATAAAGAACAGCCTCATCATCGCTATGAGCGTCCCTGCTGTGATGATCATTTTGCCGATCTTTGCAATTACGACCCAGCTGAACCTCAAGGGCAGGCTTCTTTTGATATTGCTGTTCATATTCATGAGGGTTCCGTATACTACGGTTTATCTTCTGAACTTTTTTGCAACCCTTTCGAGGAGTTATGAGGAAGCGGCTTACATCGACGGCTGCTCCCCGATGATGACTTTCTGGAAAATCATATTCCCTCTGGTGCAGCCGGGCCTCGTTACAGTGACGATCTTCAACTTCCTTGGAGTATGGAACGAATTCTTCATGGCCCTCATCTTCGCTCCGAGCGGAAACATGGCGCCTGTCGGCGTAGGATTGCTGCAGATAGTGAACGCAATGAAATATTCCGGCGATTATGGCGGATTGTTCGCTGCTGTCATCATCGTGTTCCTGCCCACATTCCTGCTGTACATCTTCCTTTCTGAGAAGATCATCCAGGGCGTTACCGGCGGCGGAGTCAAAGGCTGATACCTTCAATCCCATTCCGCTTGGAATGGGAAAATTTTTCACAAACGATTTATAAGTCAATTGTTTCCGTGTAGAGACTATTGACCTTTTATAGGAGAAACTTATGAGCAACAACCTTGATAAAGGACGTGTCACCATACCTACGGATGAAGGGATTGTAAAAGAGACACTGGATATTCTGAACTATTGGGGAGCTGATGCGATCAGGGACTGTGACGGAACCGATTTTCCGCAGGAGCTGAAAGATGCCGATGCAAAGATATATTCGACTTATTACACCACGAGAAAAGATAACGCATGGGCGAAGGCCAATCCCGACGAAGTGCAGCAGATGTACATCATGACACCATTTTATCCTGCGGTATCTGACAGCCTTTCAATAAAGCTGATGAAAGGGCTTTATCCCGATATGCTCAAGGTGAATCCGAAAGACCGTGAGAGATGGTGGGAAGTGATCGACAGGACCACGGGAGAGGTGGTGCCCGTCTCTTCTTGGAGCTATGATGAAGCGTCAGGGGAAGTGACGATAAGCCAAGCTGTTTTATTTCATGAGTATACGGTAAGCTTCCTTGCTTTCATAATCTGGGACCCTGTGCATATGTATAATGCGGTGGTCAACGGCTGGGATGTGGAGCATCAGATAACATTCGATGTCAGGCAGCCCAAGACCCATGACTTTACGATGAAGAGGCTCAGAAAGTTCATTATCGAGCATCCATATGTGGATGTCATCAGATTTACTACATTCTTCCATCAGTTTACTCTTGTGTTCGATGAGCTTGCCAGGGAGAAGTTTGTCGACTGGTACGGCTATTCAGCCTCGGTGAGTCCATACATCCTTGACAAGTTTGAGAAGGAGGTGGGCTACAAATTCCGTCCTGAATTCATAATCGACCAGGGATACCACAACAATCAGTACAGGATACCGAGCAAGGAATATCAGGATTTCATGGCTTTCCAGATGAAGGAGGTCAGAGCCTTGGTCAAGGAGATGGTCGATATCACGCACGAATGCGGCAAGGAGGCCATGATGTTCCTTGGCGACCATTGGATAGGGACCGAGCCTTTTGTGGATGGATTTGAGAAGACAGGCGTAGATGCGATTGTCGGCAGCGTCGGAAACGGAAGCACTCTCCGCCTCATTTCTGATATCAAAGGAGTAAAATATAGGGAAGGGCGGTTCCTCCCATATTTCTTCCCTGACACCTTCAATGAACACGGGGACCCCGTCAAGGAGGCTAAAGTCAACTGGGTCACAGCCCGCAGAGCGATCCTCAGGAGCCCCATCGACAGGATAGGATATGGCGGATATCTCAAACTGGCTCTAGGCTTCCCTGAATTCATAGATTATGTCAAATCAGTTTGCGATGAGTTCAGGACCCTCTATGGGAACATCAAGGGAACCACCCCATACTGCATGAAAAAAGTTGCTGTCCTCAACTGCTGGGGCAAGAGCCGCTCGTGGGGAGCGCACATGGTTCATCATGCGCTCTATCAGAAGCAGAATTACAGCTATGCAGGCGTCATAGAGGCGCTTTCAGGCGCACCGTTCGATGTCTCTTTCATCTCTTTCGATGACATCAGAAGCAATCCGGATATCCTCAAGGATATCGATGTCATAATCAATGTCGGAGGTGCCGATACTGCGCATACGGGCGGAGAGAATTGGACAGATGCTTTCATAGTCGAGAAAATCAGGTCCTTTATCTACGAGGGCGGAGGCTTCATCGGCGTCGGTGAGCCCACTGCGCATCAGAGCCAGGGCAGGTTCTTCCAGCTGGCAGGCGCGCTCGGGGTCGAGAAGGAAACAGGTTTCACTCTCAATTATGACAAATACAACTGGCAGGAGCATAGGGATCACTTCATTCTTGCCGATGTCAAAGGAGAAGTGGATTTCGGCGAAGGGATGAAATCGATCTATGCTTTGGAAGGCTCTACAGTTCTCGTGCAGCGTGATAAGGAAGTCCAAATGGCCGTCAATGAATATGGGAAAGGCAGATGCGTATATATCAGCGGCCTTCCATATTCCTTCGAGAACAATAGGATCCTTTATAGATCTGTTCTTTGGGCGAAAAATGCGGAATCGGAGATCAATACCTGGTTCAGCACCAACTATAACGTGGAAGTGCATGCTTATGTGAAAAACGGCAAATACTGTGTCGTCAACAACACGTATGAAAAGCAGTCCACAACGGTTTATCGGGGAGATGGCTCCTCGTTTGACCTGGAACTCGAGGCAAACGGAATCCTGTGGTTCAAGATATGATATCTGCTGTTTTGCAGGCGGAGGGGAAACCCTCCGTTTTTTATTGCATTTTTCTTTTCCTGCTTCCTCTGTTTAGTCCTGTGTGATGTTTTTTGCTTTAAAAAAAGAAATACCAGAGGCATTCTTCTGGTATTTCAAAAATATTGGCAGACTTTGGTTTTTTCATAAAAGTGAGTTTGCTAGAGCTTCAAGCTCTCCTTTTGCATCTTCATCGGGAGCATCCTGGCATATGACAGCAGAAACAAGGTCAGCCTTATCGTTTTTTATCCTCTCCTGCCAGTTTCTCATCCATTCTCCATCTCCCCAGCCGTATGAGCCGAACAGCGCCGTCTTCTTTCCTTCAAGCTGTGCTTCAACGCTTGAGAACATAGGCTCGAAGCTGTCTTCTTCCAATACCTCATCCCCCATGGCAGGACAGCCGAAAGCAATTGCGTCATAATCCTTCACCATATCTGGCGTAAAGTTGTCGCAAGTAAATATTTCAACCTCCGCTTTATTGTTCAGGGATGCCTTGATGATATCCGCCATGGCCTCTGTGTTGCCGGTTGCGGAATAATAAACGATTGCGATTTTCTTCATTCTTTTCCTCCTCAGGCTGTTGTTATGCACAGCCTGGATATTTCTGCCCCGTTTTTAAGCAGTGAACAATATGTTCTCCTGCATTTATCAAATTTTTTGAATGTCTTTTTTGCTTCATCTTCGTCGTGGTATACCTTCCAGTGCCCCGAGCATAAAAAATGCTGCCCGCTGTTTGCAATGAATGAAAGGACGTCATTGCTGGGATAGCCTAAAAAGAGGCCCACTTCATGAGGACAGGGGACTTCGGAAAATCTGGTTTTCAGCCTTGAAAGCTTATCGGATAGATTCCCAGAGTATCCCTCCTTAAGCAAAATACGTTCAGCTGTCTCGTCCATAAGAGCTTGCTCAAGTTTTTCCTTCCGGTATATGAGAAGCAGCGGACATCCTGTTTTGCCAGTAATCCTGAAAAATCTGATTCCCTTGCAAGAAAGCTTGTCTTCTGTCTCAGACATATCTCCTTCGAGGTTTTTAAGGCAGAGCAGGGAGGCGCACTTTATTCCTGCAAGCGTTGCAAAAGCATGCATGACAAGAAGCTGGTCGAAGGTCATTCTTACCTCTTTAGTTAGAATATTCTAACTTTATACTCCTTATTATCCCTTCTTTCCGTAAGTTTTCGTTGTTTTTAACAGAAAAGAGAAAGATAGAAAGGAATATATATTAGTCTATACTAACAATATATCAATAATAGGACAGAATCAAGAGTCATAAAAGCATTTTTTCATCTGTTTTTCAGATCTGAAGCGCTAGCTATCCACATGCCTTGCTTAACGCGTGCTTCTCCATGTTTCTTTATTTCAGATGCGATATCCTCGCAGAGCGATATCCTTCCGCTTTGAAAAAGGAGAACGATCGTGGATCCTGCAAGATCGAAATATCCCATCTCGTCCACCTTTGCGAACCGGGAGTTTTCTTTGAGGTTGATTATTCCTCCTACGACAAAAGCCCCTATGTTGATTTGGACTACGGGGCCGAAGTTCTCCGTAGCCATCAGCGTCCAGGTGCGCCTGTTGGTTTTGAATATGGGATAGGTCTCAAATGCAGCAGGCTGTACACTGTGCAACCGGCCGGGGATGTAGTGGTTCTTTCCCTGGTATCCGTCATCGATATGGCAGTAGTGGTGGTAATCGGAGGCGCATAGGCGGAAAATAAGGCAGGATCCCGCTTGGTATTCATCTGCAAGTGTTTCTGATCTTATCAAGTCTTTGATGGAATAATAAGACCCTTTTATATGAAAAACACTGTCTTTACTTATTGTATAGGCACTCAAAAAACTATCAGAGGGGCTGATAAGATGCTTCGGATCCCTGTCAAAAAGAATATCGCTCCTCTTTCTTGCAAAGAAGTCCCTGAAAGAGTGGAAATCATAGTCCTTGAACTCATCCATATTGATGCCATGCTTTTTTGCATACCTGTTTATCATCGGCTTTGAAAGAGATGATTTCAGGTATGCTACCGCAATGCGGTCGGCATGCGTATTCAGCATCAATTTCATCAGTCCCCGTCCTAACGCAGTCTTATAGAGGAATTGCACACTCTTGTCGCTTGTCATAATCCCCTCACTTTCACAATAAGAAAAAGTTCGGCGCAGCCGCACAGCAAAAGCGCTATCTTTCCTCGTATTGCGGGTTTTTTGAGCGGGAACGGGGTGAGGAAGGCCACGGCCATCGCCAAAAGGACCGCTTTCCCGATTTTATCGCCCGGGAGGGAGAAAAAGATGGCAGAACTGAGGAAGAGGGGTAAAAAAAGAGCAGCTGATGTAACCGGAAGGCCCAGGTAAGCCCTTCTTTCGTCCGTCGTGCTCCTCTGCCTTTCCTCCTCTTCGACATTGAAGTATGCCAGGCGGATCAATGCGCTCAAAAGGTATATGGAACAAATATAGACCGCGCTTCTTCCCTCCGATATCTTGAATACGATTATGGCCGGCAGCATGCCGAAGCATATCAGGTCGCTTAAGGAATCTATCTGTATCCCGAAGCTTTTCTCCCTGTTGCTTCTCTCCTTTGTGGACGCTATCTTTCCATCGAACATGTCGCAGACGCCAGAGAGCATCAGGCATACCAAGGAAAGATATATGCCGCCGTTCAATGCCGACGTTATCCCCAAAAAGGAAATCAGCATTCCCATGTAGGTCAGTACCACTGTGTAATTGTAAAAACCAAGCATCCGTGTCTCCTTAGATCAAATATCCGAATATGATGCTGTACGCCAGTATGCACCATGGTTTTGCCGCTATGATTATCCAAATGAATTTGCTGGCCTTCATTCCCGTCAGACCGGAGAAATAACAGAGGAAATCATCAGGGGCGAGGGGCAATAGGATTGCGAGGAACAGAAAAACCGTATAGCTTTTTTTTGTGTTCACCCAATCGACATAGGATATGTATTTTTTTTCCGGAATCATTTTCTTGACGAAAGGTGAACCGAATTTTCTTGCAAGGAAAAAGGCGATTATCGACCCTGTGCTTATACCGATGTAATTATATATGAAACCGCCAAAGGCTCCGAACATTCCGGCCCCGACGATACAGCCCAGGAATCCAGGCAATATGGGGATTATCACCTGGATTATCTGGATCAGTACCAAAATCAAAGGTGCAAAGAGGCCAAAATGTCCTATATAGGTTTTGAGACTTTCTGCAGAATCGAAATCGCCTGAAAAATAAGCTTTCAATAAAAAGGCAGAGGAAAAGAGCAGCAGAAAAATAAGTGATATAGTAAGACCGTTCTTGATACCGGTACCTTTTCGTTCATTGGAATCAACACCTTTTTCCATGCTTTCCTGCCGCCCTTTTCCTTTTGATGACTTTAACAGGTCTTTCTTAATATCAGGGAATGGAAAATCTTAAGAAATCTGAATTTCAGATCCCTTTCCTGTACAACGCTTTTTTGTCGGTTTATAATTATCAAAAACGAATGGAGGCTGTTTTGAACCCCCGGAAAATACTTTTCGCGGATGATGATCCTGAAATAAGGGAAGTCCTTCGCCTGCTTTTGAAAAGCGAGGGATACGAGGTGGTGGAAGCCTCGGATGGCAACGAGGTCCTGCACCTTGTGGATGAATCCGTGGATCTTGTGATTTTGGATGTGATGATGCCCGGTCTTGGCGGTTATGGGGTATGTTCCGAGATACGGAAACGCTCGGCCGTGCCGATTCTTTTTCTTACTGCCAAGTCACAGGATTCCGATAAGACTTTGGGTTTTTCTGTAGGCGGGGATGATTATTTGGTAAAACCGTTTTCCTGCAGCGAGATAATTTCAAGAGTCAAAGCCCTTCTTCGGAGGTATTACGAATATGGTGCAAAAAACAGCATCCCCGATAAGATGATCTCTCTTCCCGGCGGTGTTGAGATCGACCCCGCTCAATGCGTTGTCAAGCAAGCTGGTGCCGATGTTGCCTTAACCGATATAGAATACCGCATCCTGCTTCTTCTGGCTGCCAATCCTAAGAAGGTCTTTTCCATACAAAATATTTATGAAAGCGTATGGAATGAACCGTTTTTCTACAGCTGCAACAATACGGTCATGGTTCATATAAGGAACATAAGAAGAAAACTTGGGGATGATAATCAGAACAGCAGGATCATCCAGAATGTTTGGGGAAGGGGGTATAGGGTTGGCTGAGCGCCGGATCAGGCTTAAAGTTAAGCTTCTCATCGGGATTGCCGTTTCTACACTTGTTGCAATATCTTTATTCTTTGTCTTGATGTTTGTCGGAAATGAAATCCTTGACAGGACGGTATACGGCTTTAGTTTCATGGACAGCATGGGGGATAAGTATTTCAATGATCTGCAGCTGTTCGTCGAGGATGAGGATGTGTCGATTTCTAATCTTCGCCCGCTGGATATCTGGTGCAGCAGGGGGGACCGGGTTTACCTGTCGATTTATCTTGGAGACAGGATAGTGTACGAATCCGTTTTGAAATCATGGATCAAGCTCAATCCGGCGCTCTACGATCCTTCATTAGAGGATGAAGAGAACCGCCATGACCTTGTTTTGAACGATGGCACCGTCTTAAGCGCTTTTCTGTACTATTATTCCGGGGATGCCTATTATTACTGGACCATCGTCATTTCGGGATTCTTTTCCTTCGTGGCATTTTACATGTGTTTCATCTCCTTTGTGCATCGCAAGCTGAAATATATAGAAAAATTGAAAGGAGAGCTGGATATTCTTGCCGGAGGCGATTTGGATTACCAGGTATGCATCAAAGGCAATGATGAGCTAGGAGAACTCGCAAACGGTATCGAGCAGCTGAGAAAAGCCGTTGTCGCGCATCAGATTGCAGAGGATAAGATCAGAGCAGAGAATTCAGAGCTTGTAACGGCTCTTTCACATGATTTGAGAACTCCTCTTACTTCTCTGCTTGTATATCTGGAACTCTTGGACGGACATAAGTATGACAGTTTGGACCAGGCCGGGTATTTTGTTAAAAGGAGCCTTGAGAAGACATATCAGATAAAAGCAATGGCCGACAAGCTTTTTGAGTACCTTCTCGTTTACTCTTCCGGATGGGAACTGCCGGAGATGGCGGATACCGATGCGGATGCTTTTTTTGAGCGGTACTGGAAAGAGGCGTCGTTTTCCCTGGAAAACAAAGGTTTTCATATCGAAAGTTTTTTTCCTCCGCTTTCATGCATGATCCGTTTGGATGCGCCTCTCATGACCAGGGCGTTCGACAATATTTGTTCGAACATAGAAAAATATGCCGACCCCTCATCTCCCGTTAAGATCTCCTATATGAGGGAAGGGGAAATGGTACACTTGCAAGTGGAAAATAAAATAGGCCCGTCGTCCAACGGCCCCCAAAGCACAGGGATCGGGCTCAATACGTGCCGCAGGATCATCGGATACCACAAGGGTGTGTTCGATTCCTTTGCAAAGGACGGTTATTTCCATGTTTCCATTTCCATTCCCGTATGTGGATCTTAAATGGACTTTGCGCACATGAAAGCATTATCATAGGAAAAAGGAGATGTGATGCGCAGAAAGGACAGAGAGGTGTCGGACAGGAGCAAGATGTTGTCCATTTTGGATTCTTGCGATTGCTGCCGGCTTGGGCTTAATGCTGATGGCGAGGTGTATATCGTGCCTCTTAATTTCGGGTACCATGTGGAAAATGACCGGTTGGAAATTTTTTTCCATTGTGCGAAAGAAGGCCGGAAATTGGATCTGATACGGAAAAATGAGAAGGTTTCCTTTGAAATGGACACATCCCATTCCCTTATAAAAGGAGATGAGCCATGCTCCTATTCGTTTTCTTTCCAGAGCATAATGGGTACGGGACGGGCTGCTATAATCGATGATGTTGACGGGAAGCTTTACGCTTTGAACCTCATAATGTCCCATTATGGTAAAAAGGATTCCTCGTTTGAAAGAAAACATGCGGACATGGTGGAGATAATCAAACTGGATGTTGACAGCTGGAGCTGTAAGGAACACTAAAATAAAAAGCACTGTCACCAGTGCTTTCTTCCGGAGAGAGAGGGATTCGAACCCTCGGTAATGCTAGGCACTACAACGGATTTCGAGTCCGTCTCCTTCGACCTCTCGGACATCTCTCCAATCCTACGAGACCAAGAGGATTCGAACCTCCGACCCTCAGTTCCGCAAACTGATGCTCTATCCAGCTGAGCTATGGTCTCAAAAAAAACGGAAAGGGGGGGATTCGAACCCCCGGACCCGGGTTTAGCAGGTCAACTCCTTAGCAGGGAGCCCGATTCGGCCTCTCTCGCACCTTTCCATT
>CASGDQ010000040.1 GCA_949300325.1 uncultured Spirochaetales bacterium | reverse complement strand
CCATTTATTGAGATATGGATTTCAATAAATCGTTATCCCTTTACATCCATAGATAAATAAACAAGGAGGATGGTTGGACAAGATGAGTTGGAGATGTTTTCCGACTATTGCATTATTGATTCTGAGTTATGCAACGTAGAGACAAGGAAAAATGACGATCAGATGCAGAAACTGTTAGAAACTTTTCTATATCAATTATATCTCTAAAAATCCTGTACTTGTCTTTCTGGGATTCGAGAGATCAGAGTTTCAAGCGAACGTGGCATCCCCATACGCCTATAATTCTCAATATGATATTTTCGCATCAAGGTACAGACATCTGAAAGAAGGCTGTTTTCCTTGTCTAATCCAATTTGGTTCAAAAGGTACTGCATAGCAATCAATGGATTAAAAATACGCCTTGAATTGAAGTTGATGTCATCACGGACAACAAACAGCCCATTGAATCTGCTATCCGCAATATGTTTTGGAATCATTATCTCAAAAGGCAGAATCTTATTCCAAAGTCTGTCATGATGCGCACAGATATTTCTTATAGACGACAGCACGCGTAGCCATGAAGTCAAGACTTCTGGCTGTAAACCATAGAAAAGGGAAATCCTTTTCCTGATGGTGCTTCTGAAAAATTTATCATACCATGTTGAAAGCTCACCGAAAGTCATAAGCTCTCCCATAATCCAGATGGGCGGAATCTCCTCCTCATATGTTTTCTGGTAATGGATGATATATTCTTCTTTTGAATGGCTGATATCCTCCAACAGCTTTTCATAGGATCTTGTCCAGGAGGATTCCGTTTTGAAATTGAAATTCTCTTTCTTGAGTGGGAATGCTCCATATTCAGTAGCAAGTTCGTATATGAAGCGTGTCCTGAAGGAGAGCTCTATCCTTGATATGGCAGCAAACAACAGCAGCCTGAGATCATTATCAAACTCAAAGTATCTAACAATCTGTGAAAAACTCACATTGGGATAGAATTGATGGCCAGGCTTCTCTTTGTCATAAAAAGAATACCAATAACCCTCAAGATGATAATAATTGACATTGGATAATACCTTGCATGCAAAATCCTTGTCTTCTACACATAGCCCCCTTTTCAAGAAGCTCAATCTGCTGTTCTATGGTTAATGCAGGTTTATCAAATGTTCTCTTTGCTGGCATAATAAAGTGACTGGCCCACCGATTTGAGGAGGCATAGCCTTAACCTTGGTGGGCGCTTTCAAACATAATATACAATTCTTTTCAAATTTTGGCTAGATTTAAAATCAGGTTCGTGCCTGCTATTACAGTTCTTGTCACGCACACACAAATAGGAAACATGAATAAGCATCCTGCTTCACAGAACCACTAAATGCAAATTGGTAAGTCTTTATTCTCAAAGCGGTTAAATATAGGGGCGGGGCAAACTCGGCGATCATTTGCAGAAACAGCTTAAAAATATCTTACCAATCAATGCAACAGTCTTTCTGTTTTCCCTTTGTTTCCGGAATATCAAAGAAAGAATATCAACGTTCATTTGAGGATATGACGAGAAGGGGCGTTGCACCTCAGAAAAACAGCACTTCAGCGAATGACAATTGCTTTTTAAACACGCTTCCGACCTTATGCAATCGTATTTCCGAAATACGCAATATGGGTAGTCGTTGCGAAAAGTCACTTAGTATTTATGGATTTCTGCCTTTGTTGCACATTTCCGCCTGACAATTGAAACTGCACTATGACTTCTTTCCTTTGAATCATTAAATTAGCCTCTTGCAATAGCATTTCCTTTATGATAAACAGTAAACAGACCATAGAAATAGCAAAGCAGGTTATTGGACTGCTAAGGAATACACGCAGAGGATGGGTTCGAGCCCCGTCTCTCACGAAGAAGTTAAGTCCTTACGCTGTAAGGACTTTTCTTATGTCTTCTTAAGCCAGTTTTGCATGTAAAATGAAATTTAATCCTGAACTCTATTCTATTAACTATGTAAAAATGCCGAATTTCTCATAATTTCTTTTATTTCAACGAAATCGAAGCACATTCCCAGTTGAACAACCTTTGTTTTCATAGTAATATTAATAACTATGAAGAAGGATGAGAAGACCGGCTACTACATCAATGAGGTAAACGGCCGGAAATATGCATATATACAGAGGTCCCATGTATGGAACAAGGAGAAGAAGCAGGCCGAGACGTCGCTCGAATATGTCGGCAAAATCGATGATGAAGGGAACTTCATCCCGAAGAAGAAGCACCTGGTGAAAGCGGACATAACAGAGGATATGGAGCTGAGCATGCTTGATGAGAAGAGAATTGGGATGGTCAGGGTACTGTGGCTGCTGGCATCGGAGATAAAGCTGACGGAGGCACTGAAGGAGGCGTTCCCGAAGACGTGGAGGGCAATACTCTCCGTTGCATTCTACTATGTGTCATCAGGAAGGAACGCGGCATATCTCTTCCCCTCATGGGCAGAGGATCATGAGAGCCCCATTCTTGGGAAGGACCTCAAGGATGCGGACATCTCGCTTCTCTTTTCGGGGATGGAGGAAGCGAGGAGGAAGGAGTTCTTGAAAGTCTGGAGGGATGCGGCAGCATCGGGGAAGGCCTGCTTCAACGACATAACATCAATCTCATCCTATTCAAGGGAGAATGAGATGATGGAGTTCGGCTACAACAGAGACCATGAGGATCTGCCGCAGGTGAATCTGGGCCTCATAGTGGACAGCGGCTCGAGGCTTCCGCTATATTACCATGTGCATGACGGGAGCATACATGACGTGTCCACACTTGAGCATGTCATGAGGGAAGGATTCGCATTCAACATGCACAACCTGATGTTCGTGATGGACAAGGGATTCTACAGCAGGCAGAACGTAAGTCTGATGTACAGCAACAGATACGGCTTCATAATAGCCATGACGCTCTCGTCAGGGACTGCGAAGAATGCCATAGATGAGGTACGTTCCACGATAAGGCATCCGAGGAACATAATCATGACCGACAATGGCGAAGCCATATATGCGAAGACGATCGATTCGCACTGGGGAAGCGAGAGCTGTCATTGGCCTTGCCGCTTTCATGTATACACATCCGAGAACGAGGACATCGGGAAAAGGGGCATAAGGCTGGACATCAAGCTCCAGGAGTGTTTCCAGGAGCTGAATGCAGGAGAATGGGTTGAGGCCCATGTGCCGCTCTATGCGAAGTATTTCGAGATGGATGAGGGGGAAGATGGCACGAAGACATACTCTTACAAGGATGAGACGCTGGCGAAGGCCGAGAGCCGTTACTCAGGCTATCTTGTCCTTGTCACGGACCAGATGGGGCTCTCGGCGAAGGAGGCACTGGACATCTACCGTTCGAAGGATGCCGTGGAGAAGGCGTTCTATGATCTGAAGAACAAGCAGGATGCAAGGAGGCTCGGGACGCATGGTGTTGCAGCGATGGACGGCAAGCTCTTCACTCTCTTCATCTCCGCGATCCTCATCTCCGAGATAAGACGGAGGATGGCAGGACTGAAGGAGGAATGGACCCTGAACAAGATACGGTCTGCTCTGGACAAGATAACATTCTCAAAGGTGAAGGTTGAGCACCTGAAGAAGGCAAAGAATCTCAGGGGAATTGTCTCTGCCCGTCAGCGTTCCTATCTTGCGAAACTCCTTGATTGCCCTGAGAAAGAAGCCGTGGATAAGCTCTTCAGCATCGAGGTCTCATAGTTATTAAAATAGAATCCAGGTGATTTGTCCGCCTTTTCTTTTATTTACCGAACTATCTAGAATTCATATCCGTCATAGCCCCATGCCTCGATTGCAGGCTTTATGTGCGTATCGTCAAGCTCGTCATAGTTTATTTTCGCGCAGTACGGACAGAATCTCCTGATTCCTTTGTCAAGGGCGCTATACGCCACAAGTCTTCTGTCGTCTTTTGACATGTCGATTTTGAAATTATTGTCCATATAGAACTTGTAGATATATTTGTATACTGCGGGAGTCTCGTCGTTTCTGTACATTCTGTCCATTATCTCCCATTGTCTCTGTATTTCCTTCCAAGAGGTCGAGGGATTGGAAAGGATGCGGTTCGCCAATTCCAGCTCGCATTCCTTGGAGCCTTCCGCAGCGCCTTCCCGCCAAAGCTGAAATGCCTTGCTATCATCGCCCCGCATATAATAATACTTACCCATGAAGTATTCTCCCCAGCCATTTGATTTTCCCAGTGCGTCATTCCAGTATTTTGCGGCCGTCTGGGCATATCCGCGGAAATATTGGACCTGTCCGCACCAGGCGCGGTTGATGCCGTTGCTCCAGCCCAGGTCGGCAATATCCATCGCTTTGTATAATTCAGCCATCGATGCCAATGCTATTGCCCCGTTGGTGTTGTAGTCGTAGCTGTAGCTGAAATCGGTTTTCGCTGCGATCTAGTAGTACTTTGCCGCCTTTTCGACATTAGGGAAGTCTAAGTCGGCATCATAGGAATACGAGTAATATGCGTTGCCCAACTCCCCGTAGGCCATAGGCCTGAGATCGTAATTGTCAATCTTGCCGCTTTCTATTCCTTTCTCCACCAATATGACCGCCTTATGTGCCCAATATGCCGCATAACGGATATCTTCACCGGGCTGCATCCTGTAGTATTTCGAAAGAGCGACCAGCATCTCCACAGCCTCGTCGTCGCTCTTGATCACATCCAGCAGAAGATCCCTGATGGTCTCACCATAGAAACATTCGTAGAATTCAAATTCGCTGTCGTCCAGGTCGTCAGCTATCGGTTCGTCCAGCGTGTCAAGAATATCGTCCAATGAAATTGACAACTCGGTCTCTGCCTCCTCGGGAACATCCCTTGAAAGCCAACGGCGGATTATTCCATCCTCAGAGTCATCGTCATCATCATCGTCATCTTCATCGTCGTCATCTTCATCGTCGTCATCTTCATCATCGTCGTCATCTTCATCATCGTCGTCATCTTCATCATCGTCGTCATCTTCATCATCGTCGTCATCTTCATCATCGTCGTCTTCGTCGTCTTCGTCGTCTTCGTCGTCTTCGTCGTCAAGGCCGAACTCATTCAAGGGATTAATATCATCAGCGGAATAATCGCCGCTTTGAATGAGGTCGTACAGATACTGCGACTCCTCGTCTTCGTCTTTCATCACTTCCAGTTTTTTTATGATCTCATCGCTATCCTCTCCGGGATAATCGTCCATCATTATCATCTTGCATAAGCCTTTATAGCCTGCAATCATATCTAGGTCAGCCGCTTTCTTATATAATTCGTACGCTTTGCTGTCGTATTGTTCATCGGAGTCGAATTCCTCGATCTTTATCTGCCTGAAATATATCATCTCCCCAAGGAACGCAGATGCCTTTTTTTCTCCTTTTGCATAAGCTTCGCCCAAATAGTCCCAGGCCGTACCGACATCGGGTTGTCCATATTCGCCGAAATAATAATTGATTCCCAGAACAAACATCGCCTCTGTATCGCCTTTTTCCGCAAGCTCCTCTAATGTTGGTTTGGAAAGCTCGAAATAATCGACATCCGCCATAAAAACCCCCGTCTATAGTAAAACAAGATTTGATAATCCCTTTATTTCATCAAAAAACAAATCCTATTTCCAATGATAAACTTGAATAATGATTCATCAAAATATTTTTTTATATGTGTTTCTTGACAAAAGAATGTAAGAATAAAAAACATAGATTGAGTATTTAATTTTTCATGTTTCATATAACTTTATTAATGGTTAATGTATTCAGATTAATCGATAAGCTTCAAGAATAATGATTTATAGATGTTGTATTTTGCTTTCTAGGAGAAAGGAGGGAATAAAAAATGTGCAATCGATTGCAAAAAAGTAATGAATTCTTTCCCTTCTTGGTTTATCATAAAAAAAACACAAAAAAGGAGTGGCATTATGTTGAGTTCAAAGCTTTCATTGAGAGGATCCTATGATATTTTCACACCTGAATTTACGGTTGCGTTCAATTTTCTTAAAAGGAAGGATCTTGCAACTTTACCTGAGGGGTGGATCGAGCTTGAAGAGGGGGTGAGGGCCTCTGTCCAAAGATATTCGACATTTGATTTTGACGAGGTGGCTTTCGAATCACACGAGAGATACTATGACATCCAGTACGTTATAGAAGGAATGGAATGCTGTGCTGTTGCAAAAAGGGAAGGCCTTTGTGTCAAAACCCCTTATGATGCTGAAAATGATATAACTTTCTATAAAGATCTAGAGATGTACAGTACTGTATTGCTGGAAAGCGGGGATTACATAATCCTTTCCCCATTCGATGTCCATAAGCCCAGACTCGTTGCGGAAAAGAAGATGGAAATCAAGAAGATAGTCTTGAAAGTCCCCGTCTGAAAGTAGACTGCAGGTGTTTTTGAATACTATTGCCCTTAGGCCGTTCTTGCCGTTTTTTTAATGTAAAACTGATGCGGAACGGTCTTTTTATGTGTATTGCCTGAGTATTGCAAGTGCTTTCTGTATGTCTGATGTATTATTCATGCATATGTGCCGCATCCATTGTTTTCCACATTTTTAACACTTATCTTCCGTGTAATCGAAAGATTATCCCAGGAGGGAAAAATGTATTATTCAAGTGGAAATTACGAGGCTTTCGCACGACCGAAGAAACCGGCGGGCGTGGACGGAAAGTCGGCATATATCATCGGTAGCGGGCTTGCCGCGCTTTCAACCGCATGTTTTCTTGTTCGCGACGGTCAGATGAAAGGAGAGAGCATCCATATTCTGGAAAAGGATCCGATTCCCGGAGGTGCCTGTGACGGCTATAAATACGAGAATCTAGGGTATGTAATGAGGGGCGGGCGTGAAATGGACAACCATTTCGAATGCATGTGGGATCTTTTCCGTTCTATACCGTCCATAGAAACTGAAGGTGTCAGCGTGCTTGACGAATACTATTGGCTCAATAAAGATGATCCTAATTATTCTCTCTGCAGAGCAACAGCAAATAGAGGCGAGGATGCCCATACGGACGGAAAATTCTCAATCTCCGATAAAGGGGCGCTGGAGATAATGAAGCTGTTTTTTACTCCAGATGAGGATCTCCAGGACGTGGCCATCGACGAGGTCTTTTCCTCAGAAGTGCTGGATTCGAACTTCTGGCTTTATTGGAGGTCAATGTTCGCTTTTGAAAACTGGCATTCTGCGTTGGAGATGAAATTGTATATCCGGCGGTTCATACACCATATAGGAGGCCTGCCTGATTTCAGCGCTTTGCGTTTTACCCGTTATAACCAATATGAATCCATGATACTGCCGATGGTGAAATATTTGCAGGTGCATGATGTCAGCTTCCATTACGGGGTCAAGGTGGATAATGTGCTGTTTGACTGCATAGATGAGAAGAAAAAAGCAGTTGCAATAAAGATTGAGATTGATGGTATGAAGGATTCCATAAAACTTGCTGAGAGCGATTTTGTGTTCATCACCAACGGTGGATGCGTTGAGAATTCCTCTTTAGGCAGCCAGAACAGTCCTGCTGTATTCAATAAAAAAATAAAGGCTGGAGGCGGTTGGGATATGTGGAAAAAGATTGCAGCTCAGGATCCTTCGTTCGGGCATCCGGAAAAGTTCTGCGGTGATCCTGAACTTTCCAACTGGATGAGCGCCACGGTTGAAACCCTTGATCAAAGAATCATCTCTTATATCAAGAATATAGCAAAGAGGGATCCTTTCTCCGGTAAGGTCGTCACAGGAGGAATAGTAACTGTAAAGGATTCTTCATGGCTTTTGAGTTGGACAATCAATCGTCAGCCGCAGTTCCATTCGCAGCCCAAGGACCATTGTCTTGTTTGGCTTTACGGACTTTTCAGCGATAAGAATGGCGATTATATTAAAAAGCCTATGAGAAAGTGTACAGGCAAGGAAATCTGTATGGAATGGCTGTATCACATCGGAGTACCAGAGGAATTTATCGAGGATTATGCTTCAATAAGTGCCAATACAATCCCATGTATGATGCCATATATAACAGCATTCTTCATGCCGCGTGCTTTTGGGGACAGGCCTGATGTAGTTCCGAAAAATGCGGTCAACTTCGCTTTTCTAGGACAGTTTGCTGAGACAAAGCGGGATACGATCTTTACTACTGAGTATTCCATCAGAACAGCAATGGAAGCCGTATATACGCTTTTGGATATAGATAGGGGAGTACCTGAAGTTTGGGCAAGTGCATATGATATTCGATGTCTTCTGGATGCAGCTGTAAAGCTGAGAGATGGAAAGAAAATAACCGATATGAAGCTTAGGCTTTTTGAATCTCTTGCCCTTAAGGAGGTCCTGAAGAAGGCGAAGGGAACGGATCTGGAGAAGATTATGAAGGATTATGGGCTGATATGAAATGGATTGGGATTGCATCATGCGGCAGTCCCGATTCTTCGCTTTATCTCCAGTTTGAGAATTGAACATGCGTGTTGTTTTATAGGCTGAAATTAATTTTCAAATGCTATTGACATGTTTTTGCTTATCCGTTAGGATAACACAGCAATGTGGGAGTAGCGAAGCTGGTTATCGCGCTGGCCTGTCACGCCGGAGATCGCGGGTTCGAGCCCCGTCTCTCACGAATAAGTCAAGTCCTTACGCTGTAAGGACTTTTCTTATGCCTTCTTAAGCCGATTTTTCAGATTTTGTGCAAATTTTGTGTAAATTGAAATTTTATCGTTGAAAAAAGTTTGGAATTTGCAGCATAAGCGATTTTTATTGCTTTTTTGCCTTTTTGTGATTCATGTCATGGTGCAATACGCACGGATGAAGGATGGACATACCTCTGTGCGGTCATCGACATGTTCTCAAGAAAAGTGATTTCCTGGTCGCTGCCGGTACGTCATTTTGTAAATTTGGTGACCAATGCCTTTTCCAAGGCTTTCGTGGGCAGGCTCAGGCCTGCCGAACTCGTTTTCCATTCCGATAAGGGATACGAATACACCTGCAAGAAATTCCGGGACCTTTTTGACAGTTGTTCCGTGCTCCAGCATTTTGTCAAAAGTCCTTGCTATGAATGTGATTGCTTCCGTAGTCCCTTCCTCTATTGCAGACAGTCTCTATAGTTTTCTGGTGACTCCCACATCAAAAAGATAGAACTTGCTTGAGGCATTAGGTTTCCTTATTTTAGTCTTTTTGTAGGGAGAATCCTCAAAACCGATTAGTGTATCGACAAAAATACGATACCATTCACGGACATTGACACCGCTGATTCCGACATCACGTGCTACATTCTCATCGTTTGTGTTTTTTTCACTTTCTGACTCAAATTGAAAATTAAGCCAGAGTAGGAGTGTAATTAGTGCAGATTTATGAAGGTAAAAACAGAAAAAGAAGAGCAGATTCTCTTTTGCAGGTAGGAAAACAGGCGCAATGTTACTGTTGTGGTGCTTTTTCCTTCAAACAGTAATTCTCTGTATCAGGCAAAATCTTCGGCTATAAGGTTTCTTGGCATCAAGTCTCCTTATCAGAGTTTTCATGCTGCAGACATACAGTGATGTATTTAGGTGGAATCGGGTCGGAAAGGAATATATCTTCATTGCCGAGGAAGAATCTTATGCCGTCTCTCCATGCATCATGTGCTCTTATAATCAGCAGAGGAGGAAAGGGATCTCTTCTGCGTCCTGCATCAAGCGCGGTCTCCTTGGTGGATGCAAGGTGTACATGCTGACGTGTCATGGGGCTGAGCCCTTGCTCAAGGATTGCAGAAAGCGCTTTGCGGCTTGTTGCATGATAAAGAAACTTGGGAGGTTCTATCTCCGGTCTTATGACTTCCTTTTTGATGCTGTGGCCGTAGTAGGCCCGTATCCTTGAGCCTTCTACTATAAATCTCTTCTTGCCCGGCATCTCCATTGCCGCATTCAGGTCCTCTTCGGTGTAGATTTTGCCTTTTTTTTCAGATATGCCCCTCAGCAGTTCCGACACCGCAACCGAGCCGTCGGCATCAAGCTCAAGGCCGAATTCTTCCGGATGATGGCGTAGTGCATATGACATAGTTTTGGAGAAACGAATGATTTCCTGTGCCGTTTTCATTTCCTTGCCTTGCTTTCCTTATGTTGTTCTGCCAAATTACAGACTTTTCTTTCTTGAATGGAAAAGTTTTCCTTGGTTGAATATTATATACATTTTTCTTTTATTCCGGTTTTATTAATTATATTATTTTTGATATGAATGATTATCCACTTTTATCAAGTCCCATACAGATAGGGAATGTTGTTTTTCGTAATAGAATGTTTTCTGCGCCAATGGGTTCAACCGATATAACTGAGAATTGTTCAATCGGTCCAAGAACATATGGTTTTTATGAATTACGGGCAAAAGGAGGCGCTGCGGCAGTAACTGTCAGTGAGTTGATAGTTCATCCTGAAACAGATAAATCCCATATGCTGCATCTTGATCTTGCTGTACCTGGTTCTCTTCCTGGATTCACATATCTTGCTGATGCCATTTCAAGACATGGTGCGGTTCCTTCTGTGGAGCTTTCGCATTCCGGACAGTACGCAGGCACTTATCTTGTTGATAAGGAAAAAAAGAAGAATTTATCCCAATGGGGACCCTCAGATGGAGTACGCCCAGACGGCATTCCTGTCAAAGCTTTATCTGCAGAACAGATTAAAGACATTGTTGCAAGTTATGGGGAAAAAGCTGCTCTGGCAAAAAGAGCTGGATTCCGCATGGTTATGATACATGCAGGACATGGATGGTTGATAAATCAGTTTCTTTCTCCATATTTCAATCACCGTACAGATGAATACGGCGGGTGCTTTGAAAATCGTGTACGTTTTGCGATTGAAGTTCTCAAAAGTGTCCGTTTGTCTGTCGGGGAAGGATTTCCAATAGAATTGCGTATGAGCGGCAGCGAACTCTTCGACGGTGGCTATTCCTTGTCAGATGGAGTTGCTATTGCTAAGGCTGTGGAGCCTTATGTGGATCTTATCCATGTTTCTGCAGGATCTTATCAGTTTGGCTTTTTCGATACCCATCCACCTATGTTCTCACCTCATGGCTGCAATGTGTATCTTGCTGCGGAAATCAAACGTCATGTAAACAAACCGGTGGCAACAATAGGGGCTTTGAATGATCCTGCTGAAATGGAGTCCATATTGAGAGAAGGGAAGGCGGATATTGTCGAGATGGCAAGAGCCCTTTTGGCAGATCCTTATCTTCCCAGAAAAGTGGAGAGTGGCAAAAGCGATGAGATCATACATTGCCTGAGATGTTTCACTTGTATGGCTGAACGTGTGAATACAGGAACAAGGCGGTGTGCTGTTAATCCTATTATCGGCAGAGAAAGCGAAGGCATGAGGTTTTATCCGGCACCGAAACCCCGTCGTGTAATGGTTGTAGGAGGAGGTGTAGCGGGATTGCAGGCCGCTATAACCGCTGCACGGTTGGGACATAAGGTGGACTTATATGAAAAAAAGAATGTTCTTGGTGGTATTTTATATGGGGAGCAGGGAATAACATTCAAATATGAAATGTACCAGCTGGGCGTCACCCTTGAGAAAATTGCCTTGATAGAAGGCGTTATTTTCCACTTGAACACAAAAGTTGATGCTTCTCTTGTGCAATCGGTAAAACCTGATGCTTTGATCATTGCTGCAGGTTCAGAGCCCATTATACCGCGCATAAAAGGTGTGGATGGGCATAATGTTATTATTGTGAATGATTACTATAGGATGAAGGATAAGATAGGATCTCGTGTGGTTGTGCTTGGTGGAGGGCTTGCCGGATGCGAATGTGCGATACAGCTTGGGATGGATGAAAAGGACGTGACAGTTGTCGAAATGCGCGATGTCCTTGCTCCTGATGCAAATATAAGGAATAGGCCGATACTTTTGAAGAAGCTGGACGAGTATGCTTCTGTTCTTACCTCGACAGTTGGGGAAGAAATATGTGATGAGGGCCTTTTTGTCAGGTCCGCTTCAGGAGAGAAAACCCTTGTCAAAGCTGATACAGTCATTCTGGCTGTAGGCCAGCGTCCCAATAGGGACTCGGTGCAGGAATTGTTGCATACTGCTCCGTTTGTAAGAGTTGTAGGCGATGCCTCCCATGTATCAAATATTACGAATGCTGTTTATGAAGGATATCATGCTGCGTTGGATATAATTTGATATGTTATCTTCATAAAAGTCTTTAAATGTGAAGAAAACTTTTGCCCTCATAGTGTATTTCTAAAAAAGGAATTATGGTAACTATGAAGGGCATTTTTGTTTCTTATATTAATGAGTGCGTATTCTAACCAATTTAAATTTAGTTGAGAATAGCAGGAAAAAGGTTAAAATGATTATTGATAGACAGGGTATGGAATTGTAGCCTGATCAAGATGCAAAGGAGAAGAAGAGGGAGAGTCTCCCCTGTACCGGCAACAACATATGGATATAAGACTGGAAGGTCTCACCAAGAAGTTCACTTCTAAGGAAAATACGGAGACCATTGCTGTAAACAATCTCAGTGTAACAATCCAAAGCGGACATCTTGTAGGATTGTTAGGGCCATCCGGTTGCGGAAAAAGCACAACCCTTTTTCTTTTGGCCGGGCTTCATGAGCCTACGAGCGGAAAGATTTTTTTCGGTTCGGAGGATGTGACTGCACTTCCTCCTGAAAAGCGCGGCATCGGGCTTGTTTTTCAGAATTATGCGCTTTATCCCCATATGACCGTATATGAGAACATAGCTTTTCCACTGCGCAACAGCAAAAGCTTCAAGTCGGCTCATCCTGATTCCCGACAACGCAGGGAAGCGATAGACGAGATAGTTTTGAACACTGCACGCATCGTTGCAATTGAACAGCTCTTGATGCGAAAGCCCGCGCAGCTTTCTGGCGGCCAGCAGCAGCGTGTCGCAATCGCAAGGGCCATTGCGAAACAGCCTAAGGTGCTCCTTCTGGATGAGCCTCTTTCCAATCTTGATGCCAGGCTGCGCATCCAGACCAGGGAAGAGATAAGAAGGATCCAGCAGAAGACCGGAATCACGACTGTTTTCGTTACACATGACCAGGAAGAGGCCATGAGCATCACCGATGAGATAATCGTGATGAAGGATGGACTTGTGCAGCAGGTGGCATCACCTCAGGAAACATACATGCATCCTGCTAATGCGTTTGTTGCCAGATTCATGGGCAATCCTCCGATCAATTTCTTTGATGCTCATATATCCTCTGGATATATCATCATAAATGGGGACCGGGCTGTAGAAGCGGATCTTCCAGATGGAGAGTACAAGGTTGGAATACGGCCTGAAAGCTTTGTGCCTGTTTCCGCTTCAGGTGATGGAACGTTTCATGTGGATGTTGCATACAAGGCTACAATCGGGCGTGATTTCCAGATCAGGTTCCCCCTCAACGGCAATGATTCGGAAGCGCTGATTGAATCCGATTATGAGGTTTCAGAAGGCGATACGGTCAGATTCTCCTTGAAAAGGAGCGGGGTCCATGTATTCGATGCTAAGGGGGACAGGATAGGGCAATGGTAGGACAGAACCGGACTAAAACATTTTTCAGGGCGATGCTTTACCTCCTCCCTGCCCTGGTGATAATAGCTGTGTTCGTCATCTTCCCGATGATACATACGGTGAGGATGAGCCTTTATGACAGTTTCAACATTTTTTCAAAAATGGGCGAGGGTTTCGGCCTTTCAAGCTATATCTGGGTTCTTAAGGATCCTAATTTCCATAAAGCGATAATCAATACCTTCATATATGCCATCGTTACGGTTCCTGTATCGATTGTGATTTCGCTGGGTATTGCAGTCCTGCTCAACAGCGGGATAAAAGGCTCCAAGTTTTTCCAGACGGCATACTTTCTTCCTTATGTTACCAATGCCATAGCGATAGGCTTGGCCTTCCGGTTCATTTTCCACAGCGAATTCGGAGTATTCAATAAAATACTGGCCATTTTTGGAGTTGATGCCATACAATGGCTGAACGATCCTGATTATTCGATGATAACGCTTTGCATTTTCGGAATCTGGTCGGCTCTGGCTTTCAAAATCGTGATTTTCCTGGCAGGGCTGCAGGGAGTGGATCCCCAGCTTTATCAGGCAGCACGCATAGATGAGGCCGGCAAATGGAAGCAGTTCACTAAGATAACGCTTCCCCAGCTGGGGCCTATTATGGCCTATCAGTTTGTTATCGCCACAATCAATGCCTTCAAGGCGTATGTGGAGGTCGTAGGGCTATTTGGGGATGATGGTCCGCTGCATAGCGCCACCACTATGGTCTATTACATGTATGATAAGTTTTATGGGGCAAGCAAATACACGATTGCGGCCGCCAGCGGCGTCATAATGTTTCTCATTATAATGGTGTTCACTTTCATACAGATGCATATGAGCAACAAACGGGCTGCGGAAAATTGAGGAGGATGGCATGGATGAAAACAGTATAGGATCGAAAGGCCTCAGGATATTGGTTTTCATTTTCCTCTCCTTGGGAGCGGTCATCATGCTTTTTCCGTTTTTCTGGATGATTTCAGGATCTTTGAAAACGCTAAGGGAAATAACTTCTCCCCGCATTGTATGGTGGCCGGAAAAGCTTCAATGGGGCAATTATGTAAAGGTCCTTACAATGAAGAGCAATCCGTTCGGGATATATTTCAGGAATTCTCTGATCGTTTCAATCACAAACACCGTATTCACGCTGTTTACGACAATCTTGGGTGCGTTCGCTTTCTCCAGGTTGGAATTCAAAGGACGGGACAAGCTTTTCAGTTTCCTTTTGGCGACGATGATGGTCCCTTCGCAAATGTATCTGATAACCAACTTCATAACGATTACCCGTTTGGGATTGTATGACACCCTATGGGCGCAGATTGTTCCTTACACTGCAAGTGTTTTCTATATATACCTCTTGAGGCAGTTCTTCAATCAGATACCGAATCAGATCTATCTGGCGGCAAAGGTCGACGGATGCTCCGATTGGAAGTTCTTGTGGAAAGTCATGGTGCCGAATTCAAAGAGCTCACTGGTGACGATAGGCCTTTTCAATTTCATTGCAAGCTGGAATGCGTATCTTTGGCCTCTTTTGGTTACCGGGAACATCAACAACAGGGTGCTTTCAATCGGGCTGCAGTATTTCTCAAGCGATGCTGGGTCGGATTATCATCTTATGATGGCTGGTGCGACGATAGTCGTCATGCCTCTGATACTCATATATCTGGTTTTCCAGAAGTATATAGTCCAGGGCATTGCCCGCGGAGGATTGAAAGGGTAATTGATTTGCGGCTTGTTTGCTGAAAATTATAAAGGAGAAAAAAACATGAAAAAAACTCTTGTCTTCATGATTGTTTTCCTTCTTGCGCTTTCTGCTGTATTTGCATCGGGAAGCAAGGAAAACACAGCCTCGGTTCCGGCTTTAAAAGAAATCACAGCAGATGATCTCA
Organism: uncultured Spirochaetales bacterium; assembly: GCA_949300325.1. Lineage (GTDB taxonomy): Bacteria > Spirochaetota > Spirochaetia > Sphaerochaetales > Sphaerochaetaceae > Ornithospirochaeta. The sequence continues at coordinate 1,367 of CASGDQ010000040.1, read as the reverse complement.
AGAATGCCGGTATCACGCTTGAGCTCTGGCATGCCCAGACGAACGAAAATGGTGTGGCTCTTGACAAGGTTGTCGCGCTTTTCAATGAGACAAACGAATATGGCATCAAGGTTAATGCGACCTGCCAGGGCGGTTACGGCGATTGCCACAATAAGATTCTAAGCGCCCTTGCAGCAGGAACGGCCCCGAATATCGGGCAGGCATATAACAACAATATGATGACTTATATGCCAAGCGGAAAACTCATGGATCTTACAGACTATCTTGCCGATGATTTCGGCATAACCCAGGAAGAGCTTGCCCTCGTTGTTCCTTCCTATCTTGAGGAAAACAGGGCATTCCCGGATGGCAGGACCTATGCGACAAGTCTTGGAAAATCTACCGAAGTCATGTTCTATAACAAGACATTTTTCGACGAGCATGGCCTGAGTGTGCCTAAAACCATGGACGAGCTTGCGGATGCCGCTAAGAAAATTGCATCGATCATAGGCAAGCCGGGCGTAGGCTTTGATTCGATGGATAACCTCGGCATCTACGGCCCGGTGAATTTCGGTGCCAGATATGCAGATACCCAGGGAAATATCTATCTTTTTGATGAAGAGAACCTGCCTAAGACCATGGCTTTCTATCAATGGTGGCAGAAGGGCATAAAGGAAGGCTATTTCAGAACTGCTGGGGAAGACGGGTATTGTTCAGGACCGTTCTCAAACGGCAATATAATCGTTTATATCGGTTCTTCGGCCGGTACTGCCTATATCATGCCGGATGGTTTTGAAGCCGCTGTTACATATTCTCCGACAGGAGTAAATCCTGCAGTCATCCAGCAGGGTGGAAATTTCTGCGGATTCTCGACTGGGGATGCACTTACCGATCTTGCAACCAGCATCTTCCTTGAATACATGTATGATGCAGAGGCATCCGGCCTTTATGCTGCCAATACCGGATATGCACCATCCAGCAAGGCTGGCATCGAAACCGCTGCCTACAAGGAAAGCATCGCAAAAGGCGGAATCGGACCTGAAGCGAAAGATGTGAGTGCGACATATCCTGATGGAGTGCTTGCCTACGATCCCGTATTTGCAAACAGCTATGAGATCCGCCAGGCTCTGGCCGATGTGGTCGAAGGCATTGCACTTGATAAGAATGCCGATATCAATAAGCTTATTGAGCAGGCAAAAGCAAATATTGCAGCCCTGTGAGGCTTGATTTCTCAACTGGCCCCGTATTGAACTAACCCCACAAAGTTGGAGGAAGTAAGATCTACGCTGTCGATTTTCGGTATTGCACCGGAGATTGATAGCGTAGTTTTTTTGAAATCCTTACTTCGTTATACCATGTAACATAGTCGTAGGCAATCTTTCTTATCT
>CASGDQ010000039.1 GCA_949300325.1 uncultured Spirochaetales bacterium | reverse complement strand
TTTTATTTTAATATATCCTGCCCCTGTTATGAAACCACTTGCGTTTTTGATGGATGACATTAAAATTGTTCTAACAGGAAGTGTACAATGCTTAAAATAATCGGAATAATCGAAATAGTTTTTATCGTGATTCTCGCAATCTTCTTAGCCGTCTTATTTAATTTCTTCATCATAGCTAACGACCTGGCTTATTTCCTCAACTCAAAAGAAATGATCTTCATAAACGTCTTTTTTTATTTCATGCTCATACTTTGCACGCTTTTAATGTGTGCCGGCGGTTTCTATCTGATTGCAATACATGAATTGAAAAAGAATGTATCGGAAATGAAAAGATGCGTTTTTGAGATCAAGGGCTCTCTTGCAGAAAAACAAGAGCTTCCTGAGTGCTGAAAAAGCATAAGCATCAGTTTTTAAGGGCGATCAGAGATTTATGAAAACAATACGAGCGAGTGCCGCCATCATTTATAAAGACGGCCGGATCTATGCAACAAGAAGAGGTAAAGGAACTTTCAAAGGCCTATGGGAATTTCCCGGAGGAAAGAGGGAATACGGAGAGACCGGGGAAGAAGCGGTTATAAGGGAGATCAAGGAAGAACTTGATGTGGAAATAAAAGTCGAATCATACCTTGCAACCATTGAGTACCAATACCCCGATTTTCATCTGGTGATGGACTGCTACATTGCAAGCGTATCAGAAGGCCATCTTACGCTTAAGGAGCACGATGACGCAGTATGGCTTTCCATTGATGAAATCGATGTTTTGAACTGGCTTCCTGCAGATCTGCTGGTTGTAAAGGAAGTCAAAAAATTTTTTCAGCAATCCGCGGGATTGCTTTAATCGTTTTTCTGCCCGCATTTAATATAAAATGCCGCATTTTCCAGAACAAAAGAGCCTTACATCCTCAATGCCAGGAAAAGTTCTGCCCGGATCTCTTCCAACGGCTTTTCCCGTCTCCAGATCTTCAACTATTTTAAGCAGGTCTTTGATTATGCTGGGATCGGCTGGAAAAAGATTATGAGAAGGAAAAATCTCAAAAAAGATTTTCTTTTGGGACATATCAAGAAGCTTGTTCAAAGTATTTTTATATTTTTCAAGATCCCTTGCCGGACCGAACATATATACCGGCCCATAAGACAGAGTATCTCCTGAAAACAGAATCCTCTTACTGCGCCATAACAAGGAGATGGATCCTGGAGTATGACCTGGGGTGTATACCACCTCGAGTTCAACTCCGCCAAGATCAAATACATGCCCTTCTTCAACTGAAATGAACCTCATGCTGCCATAATCCTTTAATAAATCGAGCTCATTTGGCGAGAGATACACCTTATCTGCTAAAAGCATGTTAGCCACATGATCCCGGTCCGAATGGCTGAGTACGTAGATGAAGGGAAGATCGGTAATCTCTTTCAAACACTTTTTAAAATCCGTTAAAGCTACTCCGAAATCAAAACACAGCGCCTTGTTTCCCCCTACTATCACATAAGCTCTCACCATCTCCTGATCAATCACGTATATGTTCTCAGTTATTTTCTCAACTTTTGTGCAAAACTCTTCCATAAAGTCTCCTTATATGGATGATTATACAATCTGAGAGCATCCATGTAAGCAAAAATAAAAGGGAAAAACCATATTGAAAAGCAAGTGAACTACTCCATCTTAGCTTATGCTTGAAAATGGAGCTTCCATTTTCAACGCAGAACGCTTTCATCCCTCATAGGAGGAATTGAAGGCGCCACCTTCCAATTTGGCAAAATCATGGTCCAGTCCCTTATTGCAAGTCTTGGAACAATCGCCATAGCGATCAACGCTGTTACAAACAATACAATGCTTATGCCAATATTTCCGGAAACGGCATGAACCTTGCTTTGATAACCATAATCGGACAATGCAGGGGCAACGATAATTTCAAGGATATATCATATCGATGTATATCGATTGGATAGTCCAGAGATCGCTATATTCCATACGTTACAAAAGCGGAAAATGGAAGAACAAAAAGGTCATTTGAGCCACTTGGAAATCTTCTCTCCATCCTTGTAACCTCTCTCATAAAGCTTCATAAGGGCCCGGCAATCCCTGCTTAGCGTACTGACTCCATCCGTTTGCTCGGGAGCAAGAACAAGAGCTCTTCCTTCCTTTTCCAGCTCAAGAGCCTTCAAAACCCCCGCGTTATACCTTGAGGCCCTCTTTTTGAGATTTTCTGCTGCTAATGGATATTTTTTCCCGATTATGCCTGCCATAGCACGGTCCTTGCCGCTAGATCTCTTCTTTGAAACCGGCCAGCTCAAAAGCACGACAATCTTGTCACAGCCTTCGCTCAAGGCCTTATCGATCGGGACAGGATCGGCGAGAGCACCGTCAAAATATGCAATTTCATCCCTGACATACGGACGGTTTATCCCAGGCAGCGAAGCGGTGGCCATGAAAATTCCATAGTCATTGCGGTGCACATCATTCTTGTTAAAATAGCGGGTCCTGCCGCTTTCAGCTTCCTCTGCAACGACAATCAGGTCTGTAGGATTCTTTTCAAAGGCATCATAGTCTAAAGGATATTCTCCCCCGTCGTTTGACAGGAATCCATAAACATAATCAAGGTTGATATAATTGCCGGTATGTATGAAATTCTTCAGGCTCACATATTCCTTTCTCTGTCCATACTCTGTATAGAACTTGAGATTCCTGCCTCGCTGACCTGCAATAAATGATGCCATGTTGGCACCTCCTGCAGAAACAGCCAGACATAAATCAAAAGAAATGAAATGGTCGAGGCAATAATCCAAAACCCCCACTCCATAAATATCCCTGAACCCGCCGCCGGAATCCGTAACGCCTATTTTCATATCCCTATTTCCGTTTGTACAACCTATCTGATGATTTTGCAATGAAAAAAGGGGGAAGATCCCCCCTTTGGACCATCTTTTAAAATTCATGCCTCAAGCGAAAATACCACATTGCGTCCATCGTCAGACGAGATTTCGATGTAGTCGAAGAAAAGCTGTATATCCAAGACATAGCTTATCCCATTGCAGACAATGGCATCATCGGTATAGGTCATTTCCTTATCAGGCGCCCTTCCTCCTTCTGAAACAACTCCTTTGCCATCTGAAAAAAAGCTGACAGAAGAGAACCCCAGGCTGTCATCGTCTGAATAAAACGTGAGCCCTTCCAAGTCCTTTGCGCCATAGCTGTCTTTTTTGAATAAATCATCAAAACCCATCTGCGAGCAGCTTGATGCCAGCAGTAAAAGGCATAAAGCAGAAAGAATTATCTGCAAAATGATCAGATTACGATTTTTTTTCATAGTTTTTTTCATTCTCCTTTCCATTTCTCCAATAAGGATGATTATTTCATCCTCTCCTGCTTTTTCAGAAAAACCGTTACCCATCGGTTTCCTCCTTATGAAAAACGGTTGAAAAAAAATGCGCATTCTTTTTAATTTAATTTATTGCTCACAGTAAAAGTAATTAACCAATATAAAGTATAGAAATATGCCTTATACTTTATCTTGATTGGGCACCTTAGCAGATCGGGCATTTATAATTTCCAGCATTTCTTTAAGGCATCGGGCATCTTCATGAAACTGCTTTATGCTGTCGTTTTGGACGAACTCAAGAAGCGCATACCGCCTGATAAGAGGATCGGGTATGGAAAAATACGAAATCCATTCATCTTTGCCTTTGCTCAGAGGAAGCCTTTCAAGCTGATTCCACTGATATACATGAAAATTGACAAGCCTTTTACCAAGCTTTTCAAGACCTTCTTTCCTCTTTTTTATGCACATGTCAGGAGAAGGCTGCCAAAGAGTGCGGAAATTCTTCCTATCCACCTCCTCAAGAAAAGCCAAGCCGCTTTCGTTTGTATCCGTAAGCGTATTGCGGTGCCATTCGCAGGCTATGACAACGCCATGATCTGCTGCAATATCAGCAATCAAGCGAGCCTCTTTTACCATATCATGCCTTTTTGAAGCATAAATCTCGCAAGAAGGCCTTTCTCCTATCCATATTCTCAGCGTATCGGCACCCAGAGCCAATGACGTTTTAAGCCGAGACATGAAATCCATTTTCTTTCCAAGCTTGTAATACGAGCCGAAAGCGGCAACAGCAAGGCCTGATTCGCGCGTGCGTCTTCCGATTTCATCGGCAACCTTTTCATTTCCACACTCAACGTGCCACCCTTCGCTCCACTCAATAGCCTCCAGCTGAGACTTCGAGGCCAGGAAAATGATGCTGCTGAAATCCAGAGTCTTGAATGTGACAGATACAATTCCCGGTATAAGCATGATGTTCCTTCAAATCCTTGTTTTATGATAAAACCTTTCAAAAAAAACATCATCAAGAATCACACAGGACTGGACATGTTTAGTAAATTTGATAAAATGAAACTATGTTCCATTTTTAAAAGGAGGAGATGATGGTACACGTAATCGAAGAAGCCGAACGCTGTCTGCAATGCAAGAAACCATTATGCAGAACAGGATGCCCCATCAATACGGATATCCCAGAGATGATAAAAAAACTCAAAGAGAACAAAGTCAAAGAAGCCGGATGCATGCTTTTTGAAAACAATCCGCTCAGCGTGATCTGCTCCCTCGTATGCGATCATCAAAAGCAGTGCGAAGGGCACTGTGTGCTCTCCCGCAAGGGCGAAGGGATACACATTTCCTCGATTGAAAACTATATTTCCGAAGCTTGCTTGGATCAGATGGAAATCGATATGGAAAAAAGCAACGGAAAGATGGTTGCGGTAATCGGTGCGGGACCGGCTGGTATCACGATTGCAATCGAGATGAAGAAAAGAGGATACGATGTGACTATCTTTGATGCCAGGGACAAGATCGGCGGAGTGCTGCAGTATGGCATCCCCGAATTCAGGCTTCCAAAGTCCCTTTTAGCCCGTTACAGGAAAAAGCTGGATAAAATGGGCATAAACATCAGGCCAAACACGACAATCGGAGGAGCGCTGGTGATAGACGACCTGCTGCGCGACGGCTACAAGGCGATATTCATCGGAACCGGCGTCTGGAGGCCGAAAAAGCTGTCCATACCAGGAGAGACTCTTGGAAATGTGCATTTTGCCATCGATTTTTTGGCAAACCCCGATGCTTATACCCTGGGCAAGAACATCGCAATAATAGGAGTCGGCAATACTGCCATGGATGTGGCAAGAACGATCATGAGGAGCGGGGAGCACAAAGTGACGCTGTTCGCCAGAAGAAACACTTCAGAGGCAGCAACGGAAGAGATCGAGTATACAAAACTGGAAGGTGCCGAATTCTCCTGGTGCATGCGCCCTATAAGGATAGAAAAAGACGGCCCCGTATTCAAAAGAACCATATTGGATGAAAACGGCGCCATCATCAAAGAAGAGGAAGAAGAGATCAAGTTTTATGCAGATAACACGATCATCGCAATAAGCCAAGGGCCTAAGAGCAAGCTCGTGGATACGACGGAAGGTCTCAAACCAAGCGCTAACGGCCTTCTTCTTACAGACGAAAACGGGGAGACGACCCGAGCAGGCATCTTTGCAGCAGGAGACGTCGTGCTTGGAGCCAGGACCGTAGTCGAAGCTGTCAGCTACGCTAAAAAAGTCGCACAAAGCATGGATGAGTACATAAAAAGCCTAGAATTGTGAAATGCATGGGGCGTATGCCAGATCAATCCAGCCTGAGCAAAGCACCCAGCAGATGCCTTGCACTGTTTTCGAGATCTTTTCTGGTAATAGCCCCTTTGTCATAAGCAAGGCGCAGCCTTTCAGGAAAGCCTGTAGCCATTTTCAAGTCGATTCCAGCCAGAAGCTCCAGATAATGCTCCCCATGGGTCCACCAGTCGGTCATCAATAGGCCCTCATATCCCCAATCTTCACGAAGGATTTTTGTCAGCAGCTCATGGTTTTCAGATACTCTGATGCCGTTCACTAAATTATATGAACACATCATTGAGACAGGAGAGGCCTCTTTTACAATTATTTCAAACTGCTTGAGATAGATTTCTCTGGCGGCCCTCTCCGAGACCCTTGAGTCGCTGTCCTTCCGGTTTGTCTCCTTGTTGTTGAAAGCGAAATGCTTTACGCATGCTCCTATTCCATTGGACTCTATGCCTCGGACCATTGCCGCACCTATTTTTCCAGATAAGAGCGGATCTTCCGAGTAATACTCGAAATTCCTTCCGCAAAGAGGGCTTCTATGTATGTTTACCGCAGGAGTAAGCCAAACTGCGATATTGTTCTCTTTAACCTCGCTTCCAGCGGCTCTTCCAACCTCCTCCACCAGCTGCTCATCCCAGCTGGAAGCAAGGAGGCAGGCACATGGCCAGGCGGTTGTGAAGACTCCGCATTCCGCTTTGATCCTGAGACCTGCCGGGCCGTCTGCAGTCATGGCATTAACAATTCCATAGCTGCTCTGATTGCCAAACCCGCAGGTATTCGCAACTCCTGTGTTCACCTGTCCACCGGCTAGATCGATAAGGGTATCGAGATCCAATGCGGCAATGAAATCATCAAGCTCCATCCTTTTTTCTGCCACATCAATGAGCCTGGGATTGCAGTTGTCAAATTCCCGTCTTCTTTCTACAGCTCTCTGAGCTGGAAAGTAAAAATCCATTTCACTATCGCTTTGCCGCGGTAAAATGCTCAAAGGAGCGGCACTACCTCTGTTTGCAACAGAAGAAAAGGAACCATCCTTTTTCATCCTTTTTTTCAAAAGGGATGGCTGCAGAAGCGCCTCGTGGCGGGATACAACAACATCCTCAGATAGATGCACAACAAGGGAAAGTTTGCTGAAATTAAGGCCGTCATCTGTCACATAAAACGTATAATCCCCCCTTTCAAGCACGAAGGACGACAAGGACACAAGGCCCTCATCATCATAGCTTGCCACATCCGAAAGAAGGAAATTCAGATCGACTTCCACCTTATTATAAGGATTGATCGAAACTGTTTTCTTAAACGCAGATAATACTCTAGCCGGTTTATCAAGCTTTCCATCAGGAGCCTGCGTGTATATTTCTATGACATCTTTTGACCTGAAAGCACCAGTGTTCTCAACCTCGATTGTAAGGCTGACACACCCCCTATCGTATTCTGCTCTCTTTTCCTTGAGGATAAAGGATGTATAGGATAATCCATATCCGAATGGATAACAGACCTTGTTGCTGGCAAGAGGGATTGTTGAGAAATATCTATAGCCTACAAAAATATCCTCGATGTATTCCACATATCCGATATCCTCATGGAAGCCTGCAGTGGAAGGATAATCCTCAAGAGAATACGCATACGTATCGGTAAGCCTGCCGGAAGGACATGAATTTCCAACAAGAAGATCAGCAACAGCCGAACCTCCTTCCATTCCTCCTTGGAATGCATGAATGGCGGCCTTGATATTCTTGCAATTTTTTATCCAGGACACATCCATCACCCCGCCGGCATTCAAAACAACTACCACGTTCTCAAAAAGCTTTACAACCGAGGATACCATCTCCTCTTCTTTTGCACTCAGGTAAAAATCTCCCTTTTCGAAGATCGAGGCCTGTTTTTCCAACAGTTTCTCAGTTTCCTTTTCCGTAGAAAAGACAGGAGCTCCTTTTGCAAACCTATCCCAGTTCTCTCCTGAATACCTGCTTATGACAATCAATGCCACATCACAAAACCGGGAAGCTTCCCTTGCAATCTTATCAGGAAATTCAGCTTCTGCTATTAGTCCAGGAATCCCTCCGCCTGCATATTCATCACGAACATATGAGGAATAATAATCGGCAAGCGGCTCGAAAAGACCGATCCTGCCCTCCCTCTCCTTCTCAAGAAGAGCGTCCATGATATTGCGGACATAAGAGACTGTAACATCTCCGCTGCCTCCTCCACCTTTGACATAGTCATAAATTCCCTTCCCAAAAGGGGCAAGCCTGACCCCGCTCAAAGGAAGAAGAGAAGAATCATTTTTCAACAATACTGCACCCTCGGAGGCGGCGCGCCGTGAAAGATTGATATGTGAAGGACTTCCGGTAACCCTTTTTCCATCCTCTCCAAGAGTAAGAGAGGGAAGATATTGCAGCCTTTGCCATCTTGCCATGATAATGCTCCTGAGCAAATGATATCATGAAAAGAAGGAAGCTGAAACATTTATATCTTTTAGATATATCACTATATATGAAATTATACTTTTATTATACGATTTACATATTAAAAATGTATAATATTAGTTATTAACTCACCTCTCCAGAGCTTAAATCCTGCATACTCAATAAAAACATATGAAGGCGTACATCCTGATTAAAAATTAAGATAAGATGCTTTAAATGCATAAGAGTATAAAAAGAACAAAATAATTGACAATTTAAAGAGAAAACTGTAAACATCTTTCTAGTGCTCCCGTAGTAAAATGGATATTACATTCCCCTCCGGAGGGAACAGTGGCGGTTCGATTCCGCCCGGGAGTATTTTATTTATCCCACACATCTTGAATAAAGGTAATGCTCGGCTATATCATCCAAGCTGAGAGAGATATATGACGCTAGATAAGCTGGAAATAAACAAATCGGCAAAAATAGTTGCAGTCGGTGGTCCCCGTGTTGTACGCAGACATCTGCTTGATATGGGACTGACTCCTGAAACAATAGTCACATTAGTGAAAATAGCCCCCATGGGCGATCCGATCGAATTATGCGTAAGAGGTTACGAACTCACGCTCAGGAAAGAGGATGCGGCACAGATAAGCATAATGAGTGCTGATGCTCCAGAAAGCAGGGAAAAAGGGTCAGAGAGGAAAAAAAGCATAGCCCACCCGCAAATCGGAGAAAGGATGCAGCATAAGCCGGGAGACAAGCCTCTTATTCCGGAAAGCGTAAGCATAACATTCGCACTTGCAGGAAACCAAAACAGCGGCAAGACCACGCTTTTCAATCAGCTTACAGGTTCAAACCAGCATGTCGGCAACTTTCCAGGAGTCACAGTGGACAGGAAAGACGGGAAGATCCGTGGACAAAATGCAACCGTCGTCGACCTTCCTGGCATATACTCGCTCTCCCCTTTTTCAAACGAGGAGATAGTCACAAGGGATTTTCTGATAAAGGACAGGCCTGATGGAATCATAAACATCGTTGATGCGACAAATATAGAAAGGAACCTTTATCTGACGATGCAGCTTATAGAGCTGGACATCCCGATTGTCATCGCCCTGAATATGATGGACGAGGTTAGGGAGAACGGTGGGACAATAGACATCAACAGGCTTGAGGAAGCGCTGGGCGTTCCGGTGGTGCCTATTTCGGCAGCAAAAAACGAAGGCATTGCAGAATTGATAGAGCATGCGATGCACGTGGCCAGATTCAAGGAGAGCCCCGGGAGGGTCGACTTCTGCCCTTCGGAGGGAAGCGACAGCGATACAGCGATGCACCGAAGCCTGCATGCAATCATGCACCTCATCGAAGACCATGCGAAAAGAAGCGGGCTGCCTGTCCGTTTTGCCGCTTCAAAGCTGGTAGAGAACGACGAGCCGATACTTGAGCAGCTTGAACTGGATGAAAACGAAAAAGAGACATTGGAGCACATACTGCTCCAGCTTGAAAGCGAATCGGGAAGCGACAGGGAAGCTTCCCTTGCCGATTCCAGATTTTCCTTTATAGAAGCAGTCTGCGACGAAAGCGTTGTAAAGCCTTCAGAAAGCAAACAGAGAATAAGAAGCTTGAGAGCGGACAAGATCCTCACAGGCAGATTCACGGCTATCCCTGCGTTTTTGCTTATAATGGCCCTGATATTTTATCTGACTTTCGGTCCTATCGGAACCGGATTGTCCGATCTTCTGGCTATGGGGATAGATAAGCTCACATCTGCTGTCGATTCCGGCCTCACGGCATTCGGGCTGAATCCCGTAGTTCACTCGCTTGTGATCGATGGCATATTCGCAGGCGTTGGAAGCGTACTGAGCTTTTTGCCGATAATCGTCGTACTGTTCTTCTTTCTCTCGATACTCGAAGATAGCGGATATATGGCCCGCGTCTCCTTTGTCATGGATAAGATTCTAAGAAAGATCGGTCTTTCGGGACGCAGCTTTGTGCCTATGCTGATCGGCTTCGGATGCACGGTTCCAGCAATAATGGCTACCAGGACGCTCTCTTCCGAGAGGGATAGGAAGATGACAATACTGCTGACGCCATTCATGTCCTGCTCTGCAAAGCTTCCAATATATGCTCTTTTTACTGCTGCCTTCTTCAGCTCATGCCAGAGCCTTGTGATGATCGGGCTTTACCTGATAGGCATTATTGTCGGAATAATTGCCGCACTTATTTTGAAATCCACCGGATTCAAGGGAAATCCTGTGCCGTTTGTGCTCGAGCTCCCAAACTACAGGATGCCCAGGGCTAAGAATGTATCCCAGCTGATATGGGAAAAGACAAAGGACTTCATCACGAGAGCTTTCACGCTCATATTCTTTGCAACGATCATCGTCTGGTTTTTACAGAGCTTCGACACAAGGCTCAATCTTGTAACCGATTCATCTTACAGCATGCTGGCATCTCTAGGGTCGCTGATAGCTCCTGTTTTTGCACCGCTCGGATTCAGCGATTGGAGGATTTCTACGGCGTTGATAACCGGCTTTACTGCAAAGGAAAGCGTCGTAAGCACGCTGGTGGTGCTCCTCGGCGGGGACATTGCCGCACTAAAAGGCATGTTCACCCAGTTCTCTGCATTCGTATTCCTTGTATTCACCCTGCTCTACACTCCTTGTGTTGCAGCAATTGCAACGGTAAGAAGAGAACTGGGAAGGAGATGGAGCATAGCTGTAGTCGTTATGCAGTGTCTGATAGCATGGCTTGTGGCATTTATCGTACACACCATCGGCATACTGATATGAGGATTTGAGAAACAATGGAGCCATTCATAATCACTGAGGAAGACGAGAGGATCAAAGCTCTCAAGAAGAAAGACAAAAGGCTCTCGCAGCTTATTTCGATTGCAAAAAGCGTATACTGCCCCATGTATACCGACGGGTATGAGTTTATTGTCGAGCAGATTGTCTCGCAGATGCTTTCAAGCACCTCAGCAGGAAAGCTGATTGAGAGGCTGAAGGTTCTTGCAAAAGGGCGGATAAACGCAGATTGCATTTCGCTTTTGAGCCTGGACGATATTGCATCAATCGGCATCTCCAAGGCCAAAGCCGGATATATCATGTCGTTCACAAACGCTGTCGCAGACGGAAGCCTTGATCTTTCAAAGCTTGAAGGAATGAGCGATGAGGATGTGATGAAAGAGCTCACTTCTATAAAGGGAATAGGAAATTGGACAGCAAAGATGTATCTTCTTTTCGTCCTCCAAAGGCAGGATATACTGCCGTATGAGGACGGAGCGTTCCTGCAAGCCTATAAATGGCTGTACGAGACAAAGAATACGAAAAAGGATGCTGTAATAAAGCGGTGCATGAAATGGAGCCCCTACTCCTCCCTTGCATCAAGATTCCTGTACCAAGCACTCGATTCCGGATTGATGAAGACACCGTTTTCAGAGCTGACAGGAAAATGATGCAAGCATTTCCTATTTGTCAAAATGAGACAATATCGGTTACCGATTTAATGGCCATTATTTAAAAACGGCCAGCCGTTTTCAATATCTATCCATTCTTGAGTCAGAAAGCAGATAAGCCTGCTATTTCTCTGCAGATAATGAAGGATGGAATTCGAACTGCATCACTCTCAGCCCTTCCATTTCTGTAACCTTGAAAACTCCGATCGGGGTTTCAACAGAATCCCCAGGGCTTAAGATGCTTTCTATAAACTGAGTAACGTATGCGGCGACGCTTGTAAGCAATCCCTGCTTGTCGACATCGAGCTCAAAGTAATCCTCGAAATCCTTGAATGACACATCTGCCTGTACAAGATACGTCCCCTCTTCACCCTCTTTTTTTGTTATGGCATCGGGCTCGACAACCTCATGCTCATCGTAAATGTCACCGAAAAGCTCCTCGACAACATCCTCCATGGTGACAACCCCAGAAAGCTCTCCATATTCGTCAAGCACCATCGCCATCTGGATCTTGTTCTTCTTGAAAAGCGAGAACAAATCATCCACATGGAGAATTTCAGGAACGAACGTAGGAGCGGATGCAATTTCTGAAAGCTTCTTTTTCCTTTCTCCTCTGGCGATGGCTTTCAGCATATCGCGCAAGATCAGCACCCCTGTAATCTCATCCTTGCTTTCTCCATAAATAGGAATCCTGGAAAAGCCGGAAAGCACGATCTCCTCATAGCTTTCTTCTATCGTCTTATCACCATCCAGCATGAACACATCGACTTTGGGAGTCATTATCGAGAGTATGTGCGTATTTGAAAAATCGAAAACGCGCTCCACCATGTCCGATTCGTTCTTCTCAACAACTCCTTCGTCCTCTGCAGCATCGATGACGCTCATTATTCCCTCAACGCTCATGCCATCATTTTTGTTGCGGCAGAAAATGCGGGTCACAAAATTGGATATCATGCGGAATACGAACACGACAGGAAAGAAGACGATAGTCAATATCCTCACAGGAATAGCCATAGCGAGCGCGATGCCCATATTATGGTTGATCGCGATCTGCTTGGGGGTTATCTCCCCGAATATGAGAATGACAAGCGTCAACAGCCCTGTTGCAATCCCGACAGCATGGTTGCCGAAAGCAGAAATGACCATGCTTGTCGTAAGGCTTGAAGCGGAAATATTGACAATGTTGTTTCCGATCAATATCGTCGTAAGAAGCGTATCGGGGGAATTAGCCAGGCTGTAAGCCACCTCTGCCCTCTTGCCCTTCTTCTTTTTGAGTTCATTCTTCTGAATTATCGAAAGCGAAGTGAACGACGTCTCGGTGCCGCTGAAAACAGCTGAGAGCACCACTAAAATAATCACAGCTGGGAGATGAGTCATAAAAAGCACCTCCCGCATCTACTTAAAGGATCTTCCATAAACAGGAGATAATATATAAAAAATATCTCCAGCTGTCAAAACCCCGAATATAGGCACAGATTCATAAGCAGCTTCAGCCCAGTATTGCTCTTAAAATCCTTAAGTGCTTTCATCGCCTCTTTTTTAGGCTCTTCTGATTCTATGCATGCTGTGATGGCACGAGCCTCATCGAGCAGGTTTTTCCTTTTATCGGCATCAGATCCGCTCTTTTTAGATGAAAGAAAGATAATATCCTTGAAATAAGATTCCGGATATCCAGCTTTGATCAAAAAATATTTCAGCTCCTCCACCCTTTCATCATTTTCCTGATGCATGCATCTTATATTCTCAAGTATCGCAGATGCGTTTATGATATCCAGATCCGTCTTGCAAAATCCTCCCATCCGTCCTAGAAAGCTTGCCAAAGAATAAAAAATGATCATGTGCCTTTTTCTTTGAAAATCATCCTTCTGGTAAGAAAACGCATCCAGTAAAAGCATGTCTTCCCTTGTCATAACTCCTCCTCTGGGAAAATCTTCCCATCTTGCTTTTCCACTTGAAGGCATTTTATCCATGGCACATGATAAGGGTTCACAAATTCCTTACGATAAGAACAAGAAACGTACCCCGTTTGAAATCTGAAAGCATGAATCTCATCATCAAAAAGATGAATATGTATGGGTTTTCATAGCTTCAAAACCAAACATACAGAAAAAATACAAGTAAAAATAAGAAAATCGACATAATTGGATTTTAATGATTTTAAGCAACAAGCTTTTAATTAAGAGAAAAGGCAGAGAAAATGGATGCAAAACTCTCAAAGATAAAGCTGAATCCTGTTTCCGTTTTCATCCTGCAGCCTTCTCAGTTCAAGAGAAAAATACTTTTCCCCCAGATTGCCGTCAAGAAATGCCGAGGGGCTGCCATTGAATGCAAGACGGCCTTCATTTAAGACAAGAATCCTATCGGCAATCATAAGCGCCCTGTTCATGTCATGCATCGATAAGAGCACTATGCGGTCTTCCTGTTTTATTTTCTCGATGATGTTTTTTGCCCTTTTCTTGAATTTTGCATCCAAGGATGCCTCCGGCTCATCAAGATAATATGCATAGCTGTCTCTTACGGCCATGAAGGAAAGAAATGCAAGCTGACGCTCACCTCCAGACATCCTTGAAACCAAGGTGGTGGAAAATTTTTCCATTCCGGAGAGCATAAGCACTTCCTCCATCCTTTCTTTTGCCCTATTTTTTTTCAACCCGGAAGATTCTGCTGCATAAGAAAGAAGCTGCATCAAACTCATTTCCACAGAGGGGACGGCCTGGGGAAGAAGAGAATGCAATGACGCTCTTTTCTCCATCGGATATTCTTTCAAGTCTTTTCCACCGTATTTTATGCGTCCCAAATATCCTCGGTAATATGAGCTTAGGCATCGTATCAAACTGGTCTTGCCGCTTCCATTACTGCCCAAAAGTACAGTAATTTCCCCTTGATTGAGAGTAAAAGAAATATCCTCGAGAATTTTTTTCCGGCCAACTTCAAGGCCGAGTTCTTCCACTTCAATCATACATCCTCCTCTTCAGCAGCAAAAATAAGAAAAAAGGAACGCCTATTACAGCCATGAATATTCCTGCCGGAAGCTCGGACGGCCTTATGACAATACGGCCTAGCAGATCGGCTAAAATAACAAGTATGGCCCCAAGCAAAGCGGAAAACGGCAATTTAACTCTCAGATCGTCTCCTATGATATAACGTGCCATATGTGGCACTACAAGCCCTACGAAACCGAGCAAGCCGGAAAATGTTACGGCAGAAGCGGCGCAAAGAGCGCCAAGGAGCAAGGCCGAACGCCTAAGCAATCTTACCCTTATGCCTACAGAGGATGCGATCTCATCCCCCAGAGAGAGGTAATTCAGCCTTCCTGCTAAAAATAAGGAAGCTATGAAAGAAGCTATAATGAAACAGGCTGGAACATACAGATTTTCCATGTACAGACCGGAAAATCCTCCTATTGAAAAAGCGCTGTATGTCGAAAGGACATCCGGATCCAATGAGGAAATGACAGAAATACCTGCATTAAACAACGCACCTACGGCAACTCCTGAAAGTATGAGAGTACTCTTGACATCAAAACTTCTGACCATGGATGAAATGAAAACCACTATTAGGACAGCGCATATGGCTCCGAGAAAAGACGCGAGGGCAAGATAAGCGGAGGCAAAGGGAAAAAGAGAAAGAAACAGCAAAACAAAAAAACCTGCCCCGGCATTGATTCCCACCACGTTCGGAGATGCCAGTTCGTTTGCAGTCGCAGTCTGAATAAGTACTCCGGATACAGAGAAAGCTACCCCGGCAAAGAATGCGCCAAGAACACGGGGAAGCCTTAAGGCATAAAAAATTATCAACGCAGTCTCGTCCTTTGAAAAGAATGAGGAAACAGAGACGCCTGAACTGCCAAACCCGATTGCAGAAATAAATACTATGAACAGCAGGACAATCGCACAAGAAAATGCAGATGGAACTTTATTTCTCATCAAAAACCTCCGGATAAAGGATCAAAGCCAAATAATAGTAGGCTTCAGCCCATCTTCCATTAGGCTTATAATGGAACAAGTCTTTCGGAAGGAAAAACACCTTATCTTCCTTAACCGCCTTCAAATCCCGCCAGCCAGGTTTTTCCAGCAAGCTGCTCATATAGGCTATGCTCGCCTCCTCATCCCCTTGAGGTACGATAAGAATAAGATCCGGATTGCAAACAAGAACGGATTCCAAAGCAAGCCTCTCGGAAAGTACAGGAACATCCTCTGCAATATTATGGGCACCAAGATCTGCAAGGATTTTCGCAGCAAAATGCTCATCCTTGGTTTTTGCTCGCGTTGAGGAAAAACCGCTTCCGCATCGAATAAAGAGGACAGAAGGCTTCTCTTCAACCTTTTCAGCTTTTGAAACCATTTCTTCAATCCAGGCTTTCTGCTCTACACCATGAATCTCAAAAAGATCTTTTCTGCCTGTTATATCGGTCAAGATGGAAAAATAATGATAGAAATCCTCAAAACTTTCCAATCTGATCAATGCAGCAGGAATATCAAGGCGTTCTAGTTTTTCCACCGCTTTGACATGGCTCGGCGTATCCGGGGAGGCAAGCACGAAATCAGGCTTACCATAAATAAGCATTTCCTCATCAATGCGTATACCCGCTCCGTTATCAACAAGAAAAGCATCTTCAGGCGCACTGCCTTTGTCGATGGCATCCTTGACTGTTATTGAAACATTTCCGCCAGCAAGATGCCACAAGTCGGCAAGAGATGAGTTCAGACATGCCGTATTTTCAATGCTTTCCACATTGACAGTCCTGCCTTCAGAATCAATAAAAGCTGTAGAAAACAGCGGAACAAACGAAAATAATAGAAAAAAGAAAACGGCAATACGACGTTTCGGCATGATCATCTCCGGGAAATACAACAAAAACAGCGCTTGGATTATTTCAAAGCCCTTTCCTGATCATGCAGTCTGGCAAATCCGATTAAGATGATACCGTTTTTTTTAAATTAATTCCAGAAAAAACGGTTCGGGTGCAAAAGCACCCGCAACACATCAGCAGGTTGCTCCGCCTACAACCTCTTTCTTCAGTATCTTCTCTTTGTCCAGGTTTGTGCTGAACAGTTTATTCTCAACATAGTCAAACCCAAGGCGCTCAACGGTATCGGCAAACCTCTCCCCTGTCTTTCCTTCATCGCGGAACAACAGGATGGCTTTCTCGATGATATCGATGACTTCCTCATCCGAAGTCATAAGTTTTGAAAGGGGCTTTCCCATAGCCACGCGCTTACCCCATCTTCCTCCGATGAATATCTTATAACCCATAACCCAGTCGCTGGTAACCCCGAAAGGACAGGTGGAGGCGCAACGTCCGCAATGGTTGCATCCATCCGTTTCAATCAGCAGCCTTCCATCCTTGACAGAAGCAACCTTTATCGGACATGAATCCACGACATGACATATCTTGCATCCCTTGCATTTGTCCAAATTGAAAAGGATTACGCGCTGTCCGACTATTCCAAGATCGTTCAGATCCGGCTTAACGCAATTATTAGGACATCCACCGACTGCTATCTTGAACTTATGGGGAAGAGAAACATCATGCCAGCCTTCATAAAATATCCTATGGATTTTTTCAGACAGGGCGAAGGTATCTATCAGGCCGTATTGGCAGGTCGTTCCCTTGCAGGATACGACCGGACGCACTTTCGATCCGGTTCCACCTGTCTGCAACCCCGCTTTTGCTATGAATTCACGCAAAGGTTCTATATTGGAAAAAGGAACTCCCTGTATCTCTAAAGTCAGCCTGGTGGTCATGGTGATCTCTCCGGAGCCAAAGCGTTCCGCAGCCTCGGCTATGACCTTATGCTGCTCGCTGGATATCTTTCCATTGACAGTAATGACCCTGACATTGAAATGATCCGGATTCCTCTTATCCTGAAGACAGCCCAGCCCCTTGACCCGTTTGACCTCGGATTCCGGAATCAGGGATCCACAATCGATTTTAACATCGTTGACTGTCAATCCTCCCTCCAGAACCCTTGTGGCGGTATAACCGGCGGCCTTCAACCTGTTTTGCAGAAAATATCCCCTTTTGCCCTTCGCACAGACCAAAAGAAGCTTCTCATCCTTTGCTATTCCAGGTATGGAATCAACAACTTTAGTCAAATCAACCCATTTGGCACCCGCTATGGTCTTTTCCGGCAGCGCATCTATCACCTGATAGCCTTTTGCTCCGTTTTTCAGATACTCATACGGCGTTATGGTCTCAAATTCCCCTAAAATCTTATTTTCAAGAATATTGCAGGCCTGAACAAACGGATGGATGGCCGTCGAGAAAGGCGGTGCATATGCAAAATCAAGCGTATCAAAATCATCGATCCTCATTCCCGATGCCAGTCCAGTAACGGCTATATCCACCATCTTATCGACAGCACCGGAGCCGGCAACCTGAATTCCCAGCAGCTTCTTTGTCTTTTTATCCGCAACAAGCTTCGTGACAAAAAACGATGAGCCTGCATAATAATGCGCCTTGTCATCCGTAACTGCAACAACGCTTACCGGCTCATACCCCAAAGAAACAGCTTGTGCTTCTGTAAGGCCGGTACGTCCTGCATTCAGGTTATCCAAAACCTTGACAACACCTGTGCCATACGCTCCCTGATAAGAAGCATTCTTGCCGGCGATGGTCTTTGCCAAGACCCTTGCCGATATGTTTGCAGTGGATCCCATGGCTGAATACATCCTCTCTCCAGTGAATCTGTTTCTCACAAGAGCGCAGTCTCCTGCCGCATAGATTCCTTCTATATTGGTCCTCATAAAATCGTCGACAAGGATGGCTCCCTTTGACATCTCGATGCCGCTTTTTTCAAGGAAGGAGGTATTCGGTCTCACGCCTATCGCAAGAACAACCAGATCGGCCTTGAGAACTGAAGACGAGGTTTCAACGGCCTCGACCTTATCATTTCCTCTTATAGCCTTGATTCCTGTTGAGACCAGAACCTTGATTCCGCGCGCGATGATCTTCTTTCTGACCCATTCAGCCATCTCGTAGTCAAATGCGTTGGGCATGATCTGATTTGCAAAGTCTATTACCGTGACATTCAGTTTTTTAGCCAAAAGGTTCTCTGCAATCTCAAGTCCGATGAATCCGGCACCGACGACAACTGCAGATCCGACATCATCACGATCTGCGTAATTCCTCAGCGCGACAGCATCCGAAGGTGTCCTTACCTTGAAAACACCTTCCAAATCCTTACCCTCGATATCAGGAACAAAAGCAGATGCACCGGTGGCTATGATCAAGCGGTCATAGGCCTCTTTTAAGGATGCTCCGTTTTTCAGATACTCCACCACGCGGTTTTTCGTATCTACTGAGACAGCCTGTGCGCCGGTGACAACCTCCACTCCTGTAAGTGCAGAATATTTTTCAGGGGTATTGACAATGAGATCTTCCCTGCTGGGGATCATTCCCCCGACATAATACGGCAGGCCGCAGCCTGCATATGAGATATCCTCATCCTTTGTAAGGATCTTGACTTCGATAAAACGGTCTTCCCTTTTAAGCTTAGCGGCGGCTTTGGTGCCCGCAGCGACAGCACCCAATACGAGAACCTTCATTGTAAACCCTCTTTTTTGAATTTTGCTCAGTATACAGGTATTGTATTTGTAATTAAAGATGCATAAAGAGATAAAGATGCTTGTTCATGATTTTTCTTCTGTGCCGCCGCCATTGGATAAAAACAATCCCAAGAGCGCAAGAAACATGCCAAAGGCAGATAGCAGGTTGATCTTCTCATCAAGCAGAAACACCGAGAAAATAACTGTGACCAAAGGAATGGCATAAATGTAGACGCTTGTTTTGACCGGGCCAAGAATCGCAACCGAATAATTCCAAATTGCGAAGCATGCTGCGGACGCGCCGATTCCCAGATATAGGAAATTCAAGAGATTAACAGGGTTTAAGAATGAGGCTAAGCTTGCTTCAAACCCCAAGAATAATGAGGACGGAATTATAAAAATGATTCCATAAAAGAAAACCCGTCTGGTTGTTTGAATGACATCAAATCCGAATGAGGCGATCTTTTTTGTCAATACTGCATAAAATGCCCACACCGCTGCGGCAAGCAAGGAAAGAAAATCTCCAAATGGATTCAACTGGAACGATGAGCCTGCAAAGCTTATAAAAGCAATACCCAAAAGAGCAAGGATGAAGCCGATAATGAAGGATAGCCTGACCTTCTCATGACCTTTTGAAAGAAAATATGAAAGGAGAAATGTGAAAAGAGGCGCAGATGATACCACGACAGACACGTTCGCAGCCTGGGTATAAGTCAGCGCAATATTCTCCAGAAGGTAATAAAGGCATACTCCGGTAAGTCCTGCAGAGGCAAATATGATCTCCCTTTTAAAGGATTGCATTGGAATTATCCTATGGTTGAAAGCCAAAAGAGCCAGATAACCTATCATGAACCGGATGACAAGGATTGCTGCGGGAGAAAAATCTTTAAGAAGGACCTTTGTGGAAATGAATGTCGTACCCCATAAAAACACGGTGGAAATTGCCGCAAGATGTCCTTTTAGAAGCTTTTTATCCGTATCCACATCGTCCTCCCGATAAGAATCCTGAAAGAGGATACAACAATCAGCATTTTCTTGAAAGGGGCTAGATCTGATACACTCCGTAAAGTTTCTCCCCGCAGGAAGGGCATAGCCCGTCTGCTTTTGGCTTTTCAATGCGGCAGGAGCAGCGGGGACATCTTGCAAAAGAATCTAGGCCGCTGTTTCCAGGGTATACATAAGGGACTGCGGATTCAAAGGCAATTTTAAGCATCCTTTTCAAAAAGGTCTCGCTTGTCGGTCTCCTATCGCTCATCAAATACATTGGGAAAAACCTTGACAGATGCCATACCTTGACATTGCATGATGATAGGCAGCTGCCCAAATAACGTATCATGGATTCATCATGGATGCCTTCTATCACCATGGTCGTAACTTCCAGATGCGCCCCATATTCCGAAATCCTCCTTATCGAAGAAAGGACAGGAAAAAAGGAAGAATGGCAAATACATCTATAAAAGTCCTCATCGCCTTTCAGATCCACATTATATGCATCGATATACGGCAGGATCCTTTCCAGGGAGGTCTCGGAAAAGCTGCCATTGGTAACCATTATGTTCTTTATATTCCGTTTATGTGCAAGCTTTGCAACATCAAGCATATAATCCTGCCATACAATAGGTTCAGAATAAGTGTAGCTTATAGAGGGACAGTTATAAGCAGAGGCATAGCCTACTATGGAATCTGGATCGACCGCATCTTTCATGAAATAGCGTTGGGATATCTCATAATTCTGACAAAAATCACAAGTGAAATTGCACCCCTGCATGGCTATGGAAAGAGTAAAGGATTTTGGCAAGAAATGGTAAAGCGGCTTTTTTTCGACAGGATCTACAGCAATGGAGACCAGCCCTCCATAGCATCGGTCCTTGATAGTACCGCAATCATTGATACGGCTTTTACAGAACCCCATCCCTCCTTCCGGAATTTCGCACAGCCTATAGCAGAAATCGCATCTCATTCTTCAAAGGACTCCACTTCAAATACCTTAAATGAGGCATCAGGAGCTTTCCAAGCATCGCTGAAAAGACCGGCTTTCCTGCTCAAAGCTGAAAGCAGCTCGCTTTTGGACCATCCGGTCTCCTCAGCAACCTGAGGAAGAAAGACCGCCCGCCTTCCTCCTTTTTCCATCACAATCCCGTGCTTTGACAAAATGAAATCTTCTAGACTCAGAATAAAAACAGGAGGTGTCAGTATAGAGATTTCTATCTTACAGGATGCCAGCTCATCCTTTGTCAGGGGATTGAAACGGATGTCATTGAAAGCTGCATCCCTTGCAAGCATGAATATCTGCCTGTAAAGAGGGGCAACAGGCTCAAGATAACCGATACAGCCTCTGAGATCCCCATTCTTTCTCAATGTGACAAAAGCTCCGCGCCTGAGATCGGTATCGGGCAAAAGCAATTCTGTTCCATCAAAATAGCTTTCAATTGATTTTCTTGCCAAAGCAAGAAGCTCTGCCTGCAAATTCCTATCCATGCTCATTTCCTCCAGAAAACATCACAATATGATACGAAATCATCCTCCTCTCCGCCTTTATCTAAACTTGTGCAATGGGGTCCTACCATGCCAACGGCTTTCTTCAAACTTGCAAAACGGGAAAGGATAAGGGCCGGAACAAGCCCGCAGATGGTTGATTCATGATAACGGGAAAATGCTTCTTCACTCCTGCCTTGTGCCAGAAGACCTGCACATATTAGGTCTTGCTCCACGACCTTGCCGACGGCATATGGGCCATAAGGCTCATAAGAAAAACGCTTTCCATAATGCGTGAAATCGCTTGAAGCTACTACTGCTGTCCTGTCATCAAGATATTCAAAAAGCCTTGCTGCCAAAAAATCTATCTCGCCATAATCTCTGACATGGCTGATGAGAGCATAAGAAACACTAAGGCCGCCATGTTTTTTTATAAAAGGAAGAAACATCTCCACAGCATGCTCATCATTGATGGCCCGATCATTAATCTCATTTGGCTTTAAATCAAAAGGCTTGGTTTCTATGCTTCCGTATGGAGTGGCAGAAGATGTGAATAAAGAGGTTGTGAAAACCCCCGGCGTAAGATAATGGTAATGGGAAGGAGAAAGAATAAGAACATGGTCCACATCTTTATCCAAACGTGAAAAAAACTCATTGATCAGATTTCCGCTGTAATAAAGCCCGGCATGGGGTAAAACCGCATACCTGAGCCCTGCACCATCTTTGTTGGATTCAAAATTGATTATGGCATCCAGCTCCTTTATATCCGAAGGATACCAAAAGCCGGCAAATTTCGCTTTTCTTTCCATATTTTTATATTATACCCAAGAAGAAAAGGCATTGTGCAAAAAAAATGGCTGCCGAACAGCAGCCATACGCCTCATGACCCAAAAATCAGATGATATTATATTTTTCTTTCAGAGCATCAATAGTTCCATTTTCTTCCAGAGTTTTTAAAGAAGAATTTATGATTTCCAGAAGTTCTGTGTTGCCTTTCTTGACGCACATTGCAATCTGTTCAACCTCGTCTGAGGCATTCCCGCTTATAGAGAGCTTGCCGGCATAATTCTCGTTTGCAAGCACGAAATCGGCGGCGATAAGAGAATCACAGACGACCGCATCCACATTGCCGTTCAAAAGGTCTTCCACCGCAAGGGGGATTTCATCATATACAGAAAGGATGATTCCAGGAGCGGTTTCCGCAACAAAATGACCAGTAGTACCGATCTGCACACCTACCTTGCTGCCGGAAAGGGTTTCAAAGGAATTGACCTTGTCCTCATCCCCTGCCCTGACGATTATTGACTGCACGACCTCAAGAATCGGATCGGTAAAATCAAGAGTCATTTTCCTTTCTTCCGTAATGGTGACACCGGAGGCCACAGCATCATAAGAGCCGTTGACAAGGCCTGCGAATATGCCATCCCAACCGGTATTCCTCGATTCCATCTCAATGCCTGTAAGCTTGCTCATTTCGCTTATGATATCGACTTCAAATCCTACGATTTTTCCACTCTCGTCCACATATTCGAGCGGAGGCCATGTGCAATCCTGCGCAAAAACGTATTTTTTAGCCCCCTCTTCCTTTGCACCTCCTGCAAAAATAGAGAATGCAGCAACAAGAACCAGGAATATGGCAATTAATTTTTTCATTTTCTCACCCTCATTAAAAAAAAGATATTGCCATAATGCAAATTTATCCAATTTTAGTCAAGAATTTTATGCATAAATATGCAAGAATTTGCATAATTCTTTCTAAAACAATTTAGAGAAAGTATCAAAATAGCCTTTTATGAATACGACAAGAATTATCAAAGGGAGTATCCATTTTACATAAAATCTTGCCCAAGAAGGAAACTTCAGACCATCCCCCTCGTCTGCCTCCTTCAAAAAATTCTTCCAGCCCCAACCTTTTTTGCTGCTGCAGAAGATCACAAGAATAAGCGAGCCCAAAGGCATTATGGTGCTTGATATCAGAAAATCCTCAAGATCCAATACCGAAGTACCCTG
Source organism: uncultured Spirochaetales bacterium (assembly GCA_949300325.1). Classification (GTDB taxonomy): domain Bacteria; phylum Spirochaetota; class Spirochaetia; order Sphaerochaetales; family Sphaerochaetaceae; genus Ornithospirochaeta. The sequence goes on along the minus strand of CASGDQ010000039.1, from coordinate 10,447 downwards.
CCCCAGCGGAGTAAAGCCAGAAAGGATGTTGAAACCAAAAACACACGGAAGACAAAGGATCATTATGGCAATACAGTTTACCCATGTGGCCTTTCTCCTTGTCCAATGCTTTTCATCCATCCAATATGAAATGATGTTTTCAAAAACTGCAACAAGCGTGGTCATCGCTGCAAAACTCATGAAAAGGAAGAACAGGCTGCCCCACAAAATCCCAAGAGGCATCTTATTGAAAATGTTCGGAAGAGTCACAAACAGAAGTCCAGGCCCCGAATCAGGATTGACGCCATAGGAAAAACATGCCGGAAAGATTATCAGCCCGCTCATTATTGCAACAAACGTGTCCAATGCGATCACCCTTACAGACTCTCCAGTAAGGGACTGTTTCTTATCTATATATGAGCCGAATATGGCCATTCCTCCCATTCCGATGCTGAGAGTGAAGAACGCCTGGCTCATCGCATTAAAGACAACCTCTCCTATACCATATTCAAAAACCTTGGAAAAATCTGGAAGAAGATAAAAGCTCAGCCCCTTTGATGAACCAGGAATCAGTATTGAATTTACGGCAAGAGCAAACATGATCACAAGAAGCAGGATCATCATTATCTTGGTGACCTTCTCCACCCCTTTCTGCAAACCTATCCCACATATCATGAAACCGAGGAGGATTGCAAGCCAGGCAAACCCGATCTGCAATGTCGGTTGGGCCTGTACAGAAGAAAAAAACGCTGAGACAGCGTTGCTGTCAAGATTGTTGAAGGCGCCGGTAAAAGAGGAAATGAAGTAATAAAGCAGCCAGCCTGTGATGACTGTGTAAAACATCATTAACAGATAATTGCCGGCGACCGCCACATAACCATAGCAATGCCATCTGCTTTTATCCGGCTCAAGCGTCTTCAATGCACCAGCAATATTTTTCCTGCCTGCTCTTCCGATAGAAAATTCCATGACCATGACAGGCAGGCCTAAGATCACAAGAAACATCAGATAAATCAGTACGAAGACGGCCCCGCCATATTTTCCTGTTATATAAGGGAACCTCCATACATTTCCTAGCCCGATGGCGCAGCCTGCGGAAAGAAGAATGAATCCAAGTCTGGAAGAAAGGGATTCCCTCTGCTTCTGGTTCGACACGTCGACCTCCTTGATATGTGATACAGCAACTTCAACAATTATCGCACGTATGAAAGAGCTGTACAACCAAATCATTTTCTTTCGTTTGCAATATGGTTTTTAATAGGATATCCTTGTTCCATGTCAAGACGCCTTTTGATCGGGGACCTGCATGGCGCATACAGATGTCTTATGGATGTCCTTGAAACGTGCAGGTTCGAATTCGGAAAAGATCATCTTTATTTTACGGGCGATGTTGCAGACGGATATCCAGATGTGTTCGAGTGCTTGCGCTTTTTCCGGCAGTTGAAAAATTTTCATCCGGTGATAGGCAATCATGACATATGGCTGCAAAATTATCTGGCATACGGAGTTTCTTATCCAACATGGCTTGAGCAGGGAGGAAACCATAGCGTCGCATCATTTAAAAAATCCGGCCTGACGCGCGAAGGTTTTCGCGATTACGCTGAATATCTTGCAACATGGCCGTATGTCAGAGTAGAAAATTCTTTTTGCCTGATGCATGCAGGTCCGTCCATATCCACAACCCTCGATAGTCTTCTTCTGCTGTCAAAAATGAAAAGGAATCTCTATGAAAGGACGGCTTCGGAGGTTTCAGACTATAAGAAGATTCCAGAAATATCAGCAGTCTGGTCACGGGATTATTATTACTCTGCACTCGACTATGTACATGGAATGAAACCTCTTATGCAGCCTTTTGAGCCAAAGATGAGATTCTTTGTAGGGCATACCCCTGTTCTTGAGGGAATTCCTTTTGTAAACAGTAAATATGATTTAGTGAACGTTGATACGAAAACCGGTTACGGAGGACGGCTGACTATCCTTGACATGGATAGTTTGGACTACTGGCAAAGCAGGAGCGCCGAAGAGCTTTATCCTGGTCATAATCCTAGGTGGGAGTAGAACGTCATCATCTCATATATTTCTCGATTTCTTTTTTCAAAAATGCTGTTTTTATTCCAAATGAATGAAAAATCATGTTTGATATTGAAATCTTTTACATCAATGATCTCTAATAGTCCATTCTTGCAGCCTTCTTCTACTACAGGCTCATACATGAATGAAATCCCTAAGCCATTTTCAACCATCTTCACAATCGCATTCAAATTACCAATTTCATAAACGTCTTTGAAATCCGATATGCTTTTGTTTTGCTCTGCAAGATATCTTTCCAATACATCCCTGGTTCCCGAGCCCTTTTCCCTTATGATCAGCATATGCTCAAATAGATCCTTGAAAGCCGTTTTGCCTTTCACACTCCCCTTTTTTGCCACAGGAACATAGCGCACCGATGCAAATTTCTGCGATACAAACCTCCTATCGTCAAAAAAGCCTTCAACGATTGCAAAATCGATCTTTCCAAATTTTAGTGCGTCCAAAAGCATATCAGTATTTTCCACCAGCATGCTGATTTTCAGATCAGGATTCTCTCCTATCATGCCGCAAAGTATTTCAGGCATCACATATTCTCCCACAGTCAAGGTCGCTCCAAAACGAAGGAAGGCTTTTTCCTGCTGAAAGAGCTGGATCCTCAGCTGCTCGTCATCGCTTGCCATCCTCGATGCGGCAGCATAGAAAAGCTTTCCTTGCTCAGTTAAAGATGTTTTTTTCCCGTCATGCGAAAAAAGCTTCACACCGTACTCTGTTTCCAGGCTTTTGATATGTTGGCTGACAGCTGGCTGCGTAAGATTCAAAATGGAGGAAGCTTTTGAAAAATTCAAATTCTTTGCGGCTTCTAAAAAAGATTTGACACGATAATCAATCATAAGAATTCCTTATGTATACATTATAAAGTATAAATTTACATTATTCATTATAAAATATATATTTTCTTCGGATGATAGGAGGATAGAATGGAAGCATTCGATATAATCATAATCGGCGGCGGCCCGGCGGGCATCAGCGCTGCAATCTATTCAAAAAGCAGAGGCATGAAAACTCTGCTGCTTGAAAAAGACAGGCTTGGAGGTCTTATTGGAAAAGTATCCACAGTTACCCATTATACTGGGATCGTTGAAAATGAGACTGGTGCCGGCTTTGCTAAGAGGATGGAAAAGCAGGTGCTTGACTCAGGAGTTGTTGTACGCTTTGAAAAAGCGGTTTCTGTTGATTTCTCAAAAAATGAGAAAATTGTTTCAACAGACAAGGGGTCCTATACGGCAAAAGCCGTAATCATTGCTTCTGGCAATAAGAAGAGAAGTCTTGGCATACCGGGGGAAGCAGAATTTGGAGCACTAAATGCAGCAAGGGACTGGGAACTTTTCCAAAACAAGGATGTTTATGTATTGGGAGGAGCGGACGGAGCAGTCAAAGAGGCTCTTTTTCTTGCAAACCATGTCAGGCATGTGTTCATAATCCATTTTGAGGATAAGCTCGGTTCAATAAATGAATTCAAAGAAAAAGTTGAAAAAACCAAAAACATCACTCTTCTTTTGAACCGCCGCCTCTGCAAAATAAATGGAAAGGCGAAAATAGAGTCGCTTGAGCTTGAAAATGTCATCACAGGTGAAAAAGAAGAGATAAGCTGTCCAGGCTCAGGATTATTCATTTATGCGGGAAACCTACCCGATTCTTCTGCCTATGATGTTGAGAAGTCGGATGGCTACATAAAAACGGATGAGAAGATGCAAACCTCATTAAAAGGCGTGTTTGCAGCAGGAGATGTCAATCTGAAGCAAGTCAGGCAGGTTGCCACCGCGGTAAATGACGGAGCAATCGCAGCAATCAACGCCGTCAATTATATAAACAGTCTTTAATATATATTTAGTTTAATATTCCGTATTCGGATTTATATTTTCCATTAATTATACTCCTATCGCGTTAGGCATAGGAGTATATTGAGAAAATAAATATTGTTTTTCTTTCCTTTCTTCTTTTTCTCCGATTAGAATGAAGTAATGAAAAAAGAAATACGACTATCTGAAAAAATAAGCTACACTACGGCTTTATTGGGACAGAACATGATATACAATTTCATGGCGATGTACATCATGTTCTTTTTCACAGACATTTTGAGAATACCCGCCTCCGCTGTTACGGTCATTGTAGTGATAGCATCCTTATGGGATGCAATAAATGATCCTATCATGGGAGCTATTGCAGATAGGACGCGTACAAAATTCGGCAAGTTCCGCCCATACCTGATTTTCGGCCCGCCATTTATTTTCATCTCCACAGTGCTGTGTTTCACATTATTTTCATCCGATCCTATGAAAAGCCTTGTATTCAGCACTGTTTTCTACATTCTTTGGGATATGAGCTATACAGTATCCGATGTTCCGATCTGGGCGATGAGCAGCGTCATCAGCCGCAATCCTGTGGAAAAAAACAGGATGGTCACGTTGGGAAAAATCGGAGGAACCATCGGAACTGTGATTGTTGCAGTTGGGTCGATTTCGATAATAAATGCATTGGGAGGAGAAAGAAATGGAAAAGCATATTTTTATTCCGCTTTGATAATAGCGGCAATCGGAAGCATTCTCATGATGATCTGCGGAATAATTCTTAAAGAAAGGATTGAACCTAAAAAGGAAAAAGCCGATTTGAGAAATGAGATAAGGACAATAACACAAAACAGACCGATGCTTTTTTTGATGATTGCACTCCTTCTTGTTAACATGGTCAATAACATAAGGCAGGCTGTACAGCTTTATTTTGTCGTATACGCCTGGGGCGATTCTTCCTATGTAACTTATATCGGAGCCTCCTTGGTTTTGGGAATGGTGCTTGGAATGGCGGTCACACCTAAGGTGATCGACCATACAGGAAAAAAACAGGTTTTCATTTCAGCCTGTATTTTTGGAGCGGTTTTCAGCCTTCTTCCAATGTTGATTTTAACATCATCCGTCATATTCGGACTCATCATGCTCTGCCTTTCATTTGCTTTCACGGGTGTGACAACCATAACATCTGCAGCAATGCTGATGGATGTAATCGATTATTCTGAATATAGGCTGGGCTTTCGCGGAGAAGGAATCGTCTTTTCTATCAACACTTTCCTAAATAAGCTTTCAAATACGATCAGCAAAGCAATTCTAGGCATAATGATGGTTGCAATCGGATATGTCGATGCAATGGAAAGGACACCGCTTGTCACTTTCTCCTTCTCATCCATGATGTACCTTGTACCGGCAATAGCATTTGCCTTAACAATAATTCCGCTGCTTTTTTATGATCTGACAGATGAGAAACTCGCTAAAATCCAAAAAAGCCTAAACAACAAGGGGGATATATATGGAGATATTTGATATTCTTGACAAGTTCTATCTTGCAGAAATGAAAAATGTTCTTGTGATACAGCCCCATCCGGACGATGCAGAAATCGGATGTGGCAATGTGATAGCAAAGATCAGAAACAATGGATCAAAAATACATTATCTGACTGTAACTGACGGTTCACTTGGGGTAACGAGTGATAAATATGAAAACGATATAGTCTCAATCAGAAAACAGGAAGCTGAACAAAGCGGCAGATTCCTTGGAGCATCTGATTTCCATTTTCTTGATTACGAAGACGGCAGTCTTGAAAGCATCCCAGATTTAAGCGCAAAGCTTGCAGAAGAGATAAGAATAATCAAGCCTGATTTAATTCTTGCCCCTGATCCATGGTTGACTTATGAGGCGCACAACGACCACATAATAACAGGAAAATCCGCCGCTCAAGCATTCATATCATCAAATCTTCTAAAATATCCCAAAACAACCAAAACAGCTCCACACCAAGCAAGGTTCATCGGATTTTATTTCACAGAATATCCGAATTGCATAATCGATGTATCGGATACGATGGAAGACATGTTCAAAGCAATTGAAATGCATGAAAGCCAGATAGATGATAAAACCATGCAGCTTTATCGGATGTACTTTACCTATAAGGCACAAGCATTGGGAGAAAAAAAGGGATATACATTTGGAGCTGGATTAAAAATACTGCAACCGGTAATGATGCACTGCTTTACGGAAACAAGTTTATATAAAATATAAAAACAGGCCACGTCAAAAAGGTGCCGCCCAAGTTGGGCGGCGGATAGAAGGCCTGTTTTTTCAACTTCCCGACGGACTATTCCAGCGGGCAATCCCCGGAGGCCCTCCGGTTCTCAAAAGCCTTATTCCTTCCTCCCTGATATTTTTTGCCGCATTCAAATCCCTGTCATATGTGCAAAGACAGGAAGGACAGGTTATCATACGGTCATCCAACGAAATTGAATTATTGACATAACCGCAAAAATTACATTTCCTGCTCGATGGGAAATACTTTGATACTACAACGAGCTTTTTACCTCTCTGCTCCATCTTGCAGGTAAGAAACTTGCGCAGTTTTCCCCAGCCGTTATCCATCACATTCTTTCCAAACCTGTTTTGTTCAGCCATTTCTTTCATGTTGAGATTCTCTATTGCAATAGCATCGCAAAAAGAAGCAAGAGAATGCGAATACTTATGCAAAAAATCATTCCTTTTAAAAACAGCCCTGGCATGCACTTTCGCTAATTTTTCTTTCTGCTTCCACCAATTTTTTGAAAATAGTTTCTTAGATGAAAGCCTTTTTTGTTCCAAAGCCAGCCTTTCTTCAAGTTTTCTATACCAATGGATATCTCCGCCTTTTGGATCGAAACGCTTGCTGGAGGATACTGCAAGCCGGGTTTGGCTGTAATCAAGACCTTCCACAAAATCAGAACGGATTTTTTTAATCTGTTCCACTTCAATATTCCTTTCAAAACAGATCGAAATATGAAAATATCCGGCAGACCTATTGGAAAGCCTTGCATGGAGGATTTTTCCGCCTTCGGGGAAAGCCTGATGACAAGTGAATTTCAACCAGCCTATTTTTCCAAAAAATATAAAGTTGTTCCTCTTGCTTTTCAAAATTACCTCAAGATTATTCTTTGATGATAGGAGAACATAAGATTTCTTCTCTCTACCTTTCGGAATAAATTTTGGATATGAGCCTTTTTCTATATTTCTTATCCATGCTTTTTCAAGTTCCTTCTGCGTGTTTGAAAGAGGAACTGAATCCATTTTTTCCAAATATGCAAATTGCTTTTTAAGGCTTGAAGGATAATTCCTCAAAGCTCTTTTATATTTCTTATGGTATTCAATCTTCTCAGCAAGAAGCTCATTCCATACCTTCCTCTGGCACCCGAACATCTTATTTTTGATTTTCTGCAGGATAAGCTCTGTAACAACGGTTGATATACTGTCTCATGATCATTTAATTGGTTTGGGCTGTATTTTGTCTAAAAAACTTTAACTTAATCAGAATTTGTTTTATAAGATTGTCATGAACCATAAGTTTCTGTACGGCAACAGGATTGTAATAACCGGAGCAAGCAGCGGAATCGGAAAAGCCTGCGCAGAGCTTTTTGCACAAAACGGATATGATGTTTTTGCACTGAGCAGGAGCATAGAAGAAAAAGTTGAGAAATTTCTTTCGGGGAGCATTACAGGAATAAGGTGTGATGTAACTGATGCCGATTCAATAAAAAGAGCATTCGCTAAGATAGGCGGCTTTGGAATATTGATACATTCTGCAGGATTTGGAATTGCAGGAGCCGCAGAAGACACACCTATTGAAATGGTAAGAAAACAGTTTGAGACAAATTATTTCGGGGTACTTGCTGTTAACAGTATTGCTCTGCCGGTTCTGAGGAAAAGAGGAAAAGGTCTTGTCATCGCAATAAGTTCAATTGCAGGCAGGGTTTCCATTCCTTTTCAAAGCCATTACAGCTCTTCAAAATATGCACTGGAAGCTTACATGGAAGCATTGAGGATGGAAGCAGGTTCTTTTGGGATCAGAGCCGTAATCCTTGAACCAGGCGATACAAAAACTGCTTTTACAGCAAAAAGAGAGACAGATATCTTAGAAAACAGTGTATATAAAAAGAAAGCTGAAGCAGCCATATGGCAGATGGAAAAGGATGAAAAGGAAGGAAAAGATCCCAAAACAGTTGCAAAAACGGCGTTGAAGATATCAAATAAGAAAAACCCTCCTATACGTATTGCAATTGGAACATCCTACAAAATGCTGATGGTATTACGCAGGATTCTGCCGGATAGGACGGTTCTTTTCCTTTTGCGGAAAATATACCATCAACAATAAGGGACGAGAATATGGGAGAAATATTAATCCGGGCACTCTTTTTCTTCTTGATGATCGCTCTGGCATATGCACTTAAAAAAGCAGGCGTATTAAAGAAAGAGGATTCAGCAGCCTTGTCAAGGTTGATTTTGAACGTAACGCTGCCTTGCGCAATATTAGCGTCATTCAGAACTTTCGTATTCGATTACAGATTGATGATGATTCCTCTTATCGGGTTTTTATCAAATTGCCTGATGCTTTACCTCGGATACATCATAAGCCGGAAAAAAGAACGCAACGACAAGATTTTTTATATGCTCAATCTTCCTGCATACAATATAGGGAATTTCACTCTGCCGTTCGTATCGGGGCTCTTAGGAGCATCAGGAGTGATATCCGCATGTCTTTTTGATATGGGAAATGCCGTAATGTGCGTCGGAGCAAATGTGATCATAACTTCAATGGTGGTAAATGGAGTGCAAGAGGGAACAAGCATTCCTAAGGCTTTATTGAAGGTTTTTACAAAACCGGCTTTTACCGTATATTTCATCATGCTGGTTCTCTCTGCTCTCGGATTGAGGATCCCGGATTTCGTTTTTGATTTTGCATCCTCCATAAGTCCTGCCAACGGAATTATCGCTATGTTCATGCTTGGGCTGATGATGGAATTCAGATTCACAAAAGAATTGTTCAAGGAAGTCATATCTGTAAACATTTTGAGACTGCTTCTAGCCTTCCTGATTGCAATTCTCTTTTACAAATTTGCCCCGTTCGATCTTGAAACAAGAAAAGCTGTGGCCATAACCGCATTTGCCCCGATAAGCAGCGCGGCCCCAGCCTTTACCGAAGAGTTGAAAGGCAATATAGAATTGGCAGGCTTTGCCGGCAGCGTATCAATAGTGATAGCGCTTGTGCTTATTCCTCTTTTAATAATCATGCTATAGAGACTATTCTTTGCTTTGTTTATAGTTACTCAGAAAGACACTCTATCCAGCTGAGCGAAAAAGAAGAAAAACAAATTTTTTTGCGAAAAGATGTTGACATGAAAGCCAGTTTTTGGCATATTACTGCATGTTGAAATTGTACTGGTACACGCCATGAGATTTCCATAATGGTGGAAGTAGTTCAGTGGTAGAGCGCCAGATTGTGGATCTGGTTGTCGAGGGTTCGAATCCCTTCTTCCACCCAAAAGCGCTCTTAGCTCAGCTGGATAGAGTATCGGACTTCGAATCCGCAGGTCGTAGGTTCGAGTCCTACAGGGCGCGAGAATACAATTCATGGGCCGCTAGCTCAGCTGGTAGAGCAGCAGACTCTTAATCTGCGGGTCAAAGGTTCGATCCCTTTGCGGCTCATATCAAACACCGCGAGAGTGGTGGAATTGGTATACACGCTAGTCTTAGGAACTAGTACTTCGGTTTAAGGGTTCGAGTCCCTTCTCTCGCAACCTCTTTTACTGGGGTGTAGACTTGCGGGAATAGCTCAGTGGTAGAGCTCCACCGTGCCAAGGGGGATGTCGCGGGTTCGAGTCCCGTTTCCCGCTCTAAAGCTTAATCAGGAGACTGGTTAAGCTTTTTTATTTTCGTTTCGTTATCGTGCTGGTAGAATCGGAAGTGGAGTGGACTATGAGGTATTCTGTGTCATTCGTATTCAATGAGAAGAAGGCTGCCCAGGCTGCCGCATGCCTTATCGAGCTGAATTCCGGCAGGATGAACTACATGAAGCTCATCAAGCTCCTTTATCTTGCCGACAGGCGCTTCATCCTCGAATGGGGCAATTCCATAACGACAGACAGCTATGTATCCATGGATAATGGCCCTGTCATCAGCAGGATATATGACCTCATCAAGAATGGACGTGTCGACAATGGTTCATTCTGGTCGTCCTGCTTCAGGACCGATGATTATGAGATCGTCCTTCAGAAGCATCCTGGAAATGATTATCTGAGCCCGATGGAAATGGAAGTGCTCGCAGATGTGAATACCCGTTTCAGCGGTTACAGCGAATGGGATCTTGTCGATTACTGCCATAAGCACCTCCCTGAGTGGCAGGATCCGCATGGTTCATCTATACAGATCACCATAGAGGATATAATCGGTGCAGAGAAAGCAGGGAGCCCTGATTATGATGATGCGGTTTCCGCCGTCAGGCTCGCGGCCGAAGTGCAGAAAAGCAACTACTTCCTGATGAAGGAGAGGTCCCTTTGAGTATCTCTGCCGGCGATTCCTTCCTGTTCAGGGC
>CASGDQ010000038.1 GCA_949300325.1 uncultured Spirochaetales bacterium | reverse complement strand
CTCAGACCGCATTCACATTCGATGTCGCAACCGGTGAGTTTATCCCCGCAGGAGAGACTAAAAGCCTGTCATTTTCAACAAAAGATGAAGACGGCTATTACTGCAGTCCCTTGCTGATTCCGCAGGAAATTACGATATCTGGAAATGGATTTAGAAACACATTGAATATTGACAAAGGCACGATCATAACGATAAAGGAAGAAACCAAGGTGGAATCCATCTCTTTGGATAAGAGTCTGGATTTGGAATTTATCGGGAAGAGTGGCGAAACCTATACCCTTAATCCCACATATACTCCGGATGATGCGTACACCAAAAATGCTGTATGGAAAAGCAGTGATGAAAGTGTGGCGACGGTAGAGAACGGAAAAGTCACAGCAGTGGGGTTTGGATCGGCCACAATCACTTTGAGCGTCGGAGAAGTTTCCGCCGAATGCCAGGTGAATGTAACTGGGATCAAGTTTGGTTCTGGAGTATCTTCAGTAAGTGAAAAAGAGTATACAGTAACGGGAACTTACGATACTTTGACTGAACCGCTAGTGACAGTATGCGGAGATTATACGATAACGCTTAATGGCATTACCGTTGGATCTGAAAGCAGTAGGGTTACCCAACCTATTGTAAGAGTCATGGGTGGTACGCCGACTATAAAGCTTTCTGGGAAAAATACTGTTTATGCCTCTTCTGTTTTTTATGATGGCTCACCCAGTAGTAGATCTGTGATTCATCTTGTAGGGGAAAATGCGAATGTAAAAATTGTAGGGGATTTAGGCACAGGAGCTGCTACTTCAACGGAAAGTCCTACAAATCCTGCAACCTTGATAATAGATGAATACATGAAACTTTCTAGTCGCAATTTTGGGTATGATCATGATGCATTGATCGGTGGTTCAGCAGGAGATACAATCGGAAATATCACTATAGAGAATGCCATAATTAAATTTATTTATAGTTGCAGTAGGTTTTTCAGCGGTGCATTGATAGGGTCCGGGTCTTATTCTGAAGATGCCAGTGGCAATGATATTGCCGGCTCAACTGGAGAATTGAAGGTAAGCAATTCGATAATTAATGCTGAGCTCATCACTACAACTTCTACGGCATTGTATTCAGCGGTTATTGGGTCGGGATCGTACTCGACTTGTGACGATATAACTGTAGACGGAAGTAAGATAACTTTGAGTGCAAAACCATATGAAGGTGGTTATTTTAGTGACCAAATGTCTGCCGTAATTGGAGCCGGTACGGGGTATTCTAGTAATAACGAACAGTATGATACTCCAAATATTACAGTTACCAATAGTAATATAGCTTTAGAATATTCTAAGTTAAATAATTTTAAAGGAGCTGTAATAGGAAATGGACAAGCCAATAAAGTTGGGGATATATCTGTTAAAAGCTCAGAATTGAATCTTACATGTCCTGCTCCCATTAGCGGTTCTATTATTGGTACCGGAATATATTCTCTTTATTCCAAAGGTAACATTACAGTAGATAGTACGTATATTACGGTTGATACAAAAGAAAATTCAATTGGTGGAGGCAGTATAATCGGAGTTGGAGAAAATTCGGCCGGTACTGGAGGTTCAAAACGCGGGAGTATTTCAGTCTCTGGCGGTACAATAACTATAAAAAATCTTAAAGACATTTATGGTTGTGTTATAGGTGTTGGTAGATCAGATACGGATACTGAAGCCAAAGTTGAAAATATTACTGTAGATGGCGTAGAAATAAATATCGATAAGGTTACTAATGTTACTACTAAGCCAGACGCTTATCCTTTAGGGGTTGTGATCGGCGTTGGCCCCGGCGGTTCCTATTGTGATGGAATAATTGAAATTAAGAATTTTAAAGGGATTTCAATAGACACTGTAGATGGATCAAGCCCTGTTCAACCTTTTATAGGATCTTGTAATGGTAGTCATGTGGAAAAAAATATTAATATCAATCTATCTGGAAATGAATCTCAAGATAGTTTTCTTAGCAAAATCACATTGACTAAAAACGGAGTGGGATGCACATTTCCTGACGATTTTGTAAAGGTGGGATGTGTGGGAAATAATGAAGATAAAGTCATATGGGTTACTCCTACTACCGGGACTGCGAGTACCAATTAAAAGCTTTATTTGGATTATGGGGGGCGTGCAAGCGCCCCCTTTTCCTATTTTTTGCATGAGGTTTTGCATCTAAATCAGTCTTCTGTCATTGCGAAGATCATTATGCTGTTGTTTAAAAAGGAAGGACGGTCATACTGGTTGGTAGGTGAGATATGGACTTTCGTATTCATACTTGTAGCTTCCTTCATAGCTCACATAAGGATCGATATTATAAGAGCCCTCGGGCAAGGCCATTGTGCCTGTGATCGGTTAATGGTCTTTTTCCTCGTCAATCACAAGTTCATATTTGATTCCTTTTTTTTCCGTCATAAGCCGTATAGGTTCCGCTTTTTAATTCGCTGTGGTTATCGGTGTTGTAATAAGTCGCATCGGGATCGAATATGCAGGAGGAAAGAAATAGGATAAGCAGCATTAAAGCAATAACATTTTTTCATACTTGCTCCTGGTATTCAGGATAACCGATTTCCGACGGCAATGCGGTTTTGTTTTTGAGTCTGCAATTTCCCTTTGCACAGCAGTCTTTATTTAGTTAATATAATGCTATGACTGAATTTGAAGCCGTAGCCGCCGCCGACGGCCACGCGATGGGAAAGGCCTTCATCTTCCGCCATGATGAAATGGTGGTGCCTCATTTTCATGTGAAAAAAGATGAGGTGGATAAGGAGACGGCCGCTCTGCATTCGGCTTTCTCTTCAGTCAGGAAATATTGTTCCGATAATCTTGGGAAAGCCGTCTCCGACAGCGAGAGGGCATTGTATTCCGTACAGATATTGATGATAGACGACCCTGAATGGCTTCAGGCGATCGAAGGCTATATCAAAAACGATTTGTATAATGCCGCATGGGCGGTCGAATGCGCCACTGCTGAGATTGTCCGTGCTTTGTCCAGTGTAAGCGACGAGTATATGAAGGAGAGGATCATCGATATCGTCGATATCCAGAAATCGGTAACAGAGGAGCTGACGGGCAAGGCCAGGCAGCATATAAGGCTGGTACGCGATGTCGTGCTTGTTGCCGACAACCTTTTGACCAGCGAGCTTCTCGCGCTTGAAGGCATACAGCACCTCAAGGCCATATGCCTTGATGCCGGAGGCAAGACCAGCCATGTGTCGATTCTTGCCAAGGGCTGGGGGATCCCGGCAGTGGTGGGGCTGAAGGATTTTTCCCTGCAGGTGAAGGAAGGCGAGTGCATAATCGTCGACGGGTATTCAGGTCATGTCACCGCATCTCCTGGAAAAAAGCAGATTGCAGCATATGAAAAGAGAAAGCAGGAGGAGAAAGACGAGGAAGCCCGCCTGATACGGGAGGCTGATACGCTTGCCCGCACGGCAGACGGTGTGCGCTTCATCCTCCAGGCCAATGTCGAGGACCGGCTTGGCATCGGGGATGCCATAAAGGCGGGATGCGAGGGCATAGGGCTGTTCAGGACCGAGTTCTTGGAAATGAAATATGGGGCCACGGAGGATTTTTCCATCCGCGAAGGCATATACGACGAGATCGCTTCCAGCATGCTCGGCCATGGAAAAGTGACTTTCAGAACCCTTGATGCCGGCGGGGACAAGTTCGTCGAAGGGTTTTGCGGCAAGGAGGACAATCCTCTTCTTGGTTGGCGTGCGGTTCGGTTCTGTTTGGACAGGAAGGATATATTCAAGAGCCAGATATCATCCATACTCAAGGCCTCCAGGCATGGGAATGTGAGGATGATGTTTCCCATGATATCCACGCTCGAGGAGCTTGAGGAGTGCATCGCCCTGGTAGAGGAGGCTAAGAAGGAGCTTTCCAGAAGGAGGATACCATTTGATCCTGATATCGAGATAGGCACGATGATAGAGGTTCCCTCTGCGGCCATCTTGTCCGACGCCATTGCCGATATGGTCGATTTTGTCAGCATCGGCACAAACGACCTTGTGCAGTATGTGCTTGCTGTCGACCGCGGCAATGAGAAGATAAGCCATCTGTACCGCGCAGACAATCCCGCCGTCCTCCGCCTTGTAAAGATGGTGGTGGACAACTGCCATGAAAGAAATATTCCAGCTGGGGTTTGCGGCCAGATCGCCAGCGAGGCCGATATGATACCGCTTTTAGTCGGGATGGGCTGCGATTCATTAAGCATGCCGCCGCTTTCCGTAGGACGCATCAAGGAGCGCCTGGGCACCCTTTATAAGCCCGATTGCGAGAAGTTGCTAAATAATGTACTCTCAATGAATAGCCATGAAAGAGTGGCCGAGATGCTGAAGGATTTTAACAATGGGCGAAAAACTTGATATAAGAAATAAAGCTGATATAGATACGAATCTGCCCCTGATTTCGATAATCGGGCGGCCTAATGTGGGAAAAAGCACGCTCTTTAACCGTCTGATCGGAGAAAGAAGGGCGATAACCGATCCGACTCCGGGGGTCACCAGGGATCCGATTCCTGCGCGTTATCTTCTTGGAAACCATCCTGTGACGCTGGTCGACTCAGGAGGAGTAAAGCTCGAGAGAGAAGGGCTTGACGAGGCTGTCAGCGAGAAATCCCTTTCCCTCTGCTCCATGAGCGACCTGATCCTCTTTGTGATGGACTGCACCGATATCACGGGAGAGGATATGATGCTCATTGACGAGCTGCGCCCTTATGCGGAGAAGGTCGTCTTGGTTGTAAACAAGGTCGATGATCCCAAAAGGGAGGATTTGGTATGGAACTTTTTCAGTTACGGTTACCAGAGGGTGGTCGGAATTTCCGCAGCCCATGGATCCGGATTCGAGGAGCTCGAGGATACTATGCTCGGCATGCTCTCTCTGGAGCGCATCGAGGAGGAGCCTGAGGAGCCGGAGACGATAAAGCTTGCGATAATGGGCAAGCCCAATACTGGAAAGAGCACTCTTATGAACCTTCTTACAGGAAGGGATGTGTCCATCGTTTCTGAAATCGCCGGCACCACCAGGGATGTCATGAGGGCCACCTTCGAATATAAGGGAACCGATTACACCCTTCTCGATACCGCAGGAATACGCCGCAAGAGCAAGGTCGAGGAGGATGTCGAGTACTACTCGGTAAACAGGGCGATAAAGACCATCGACGAGGCTGATGTCGTGCTTTTGATGATCGACATCAAGGAAGGCTTGGCAGATCAGGACAAGAAGATCGCACAGCTGATAGTAAGGCGCGGAAAGGGGATCGTCCTTGTATTGAACAAGGTGGATCTTATGAAAGGCATCGGCAACGAGATCGAAGCGGTCAAGGACCGGGTGAGGTTCTTATTCCCGATTCTTTCCTTTGCCCCGCTTGTTCCGATTTCCGCAAAGGAATCGGTGGATGTGGGCAAGATGCTTGATACCGTGTGGGCGGTATGGAAGCAGCTTAACAAGAGGATAGATACAGCGGTGCTCAACGAGGCGCTCAAGGCCTGGACTGCCGATTACGAGCCGCCTCGCGGGGCCGACGGTCATTATAAGGTTCTTTACGGTACGCAGGTATCCACGAATCCTGTGCGCTTTTTGCTTTTTGTAAACAGGATCAAGAATTTCCCTGAAACGTATGTATCCTATATAAAGAACATGCTCAGGAAGGATTTCGGATTTGCAAACATCCCTATTGAGATATCCCTGAGGGAAAGAAGGAGGAATCCGAGCTTGAATGAAAAGGGGCCGTCCAAGGATGAATTGGCTGCAAAGAAGATAGTCGCTAAAACCGCTCCGTCTTCAAGAAGCAAAGGGATATCGAAGAAGCCGGGAGGAAAGGCCCGAATCTCTAAGGAGATGGAAAAGGCGAAGACCATCGTCAGAAACAAGAAGCAGGCATCAAGGAGAGGTAAATGAGTTTCCTTGAAGAGCATGACATAGCCTGCGTGGCTTTCGATATAGACGGCACCTTGTATCCTAAGAGCATCACCGACCGCATTCTTGTAAAGACTTCTCTTTTGCATCTTCCTTTTGCCATCAAGTATATGAGGATGAGGGCGGCCATGAGGAAGGAGGACGGATACAATGATTTTCCATCCCCATCAAAGCAGGAAATGCAGAGAAGGGAATACGATCTCATGTATCCCCATGGGCTCAAGGGAGGGCTGGAGGCGTTCCTTGAAAAAGAGAAGAGGGTTTTCCATGATCCCTGGCTCAGGGAGTTTTCCTCGATAAAAGGGTATGACGGGGTAGAGGAGGCTTTTAAGAGGCTTTCTGCCAAGCTTCCGGTTGCCATATTGACGGATTTCCCTATCGGGGTGAAGATTGAAGCATTAAAGCTTGCGCCGTATATAAAGTATGCCATATCCAGCGAGGATATCGGGCATCTGAAGCCCAGCGCCTGCTGCTTCAGATTTCTTTGCGAAAAACTTGGTCTTGATGCCGAGCGCATCCTCTATGTGGGGGACAGTGAGAAGAAGGACGTGCTCGGAGCGTTGAATTATAATATGCATGCTGTCCTTATAACAAATGATAAGAAAAAGGCCGCATCAAGCAGGGCGGATCTCGTGGTCTCCGGATACGGGGAACTGATGGATGCCCTTCTTTGAGGCTTTGGAGGTGGTAAATGTCTTTCAGTGTTATCTTGTCGATCGTGCTGTTTGTTCTCTCGATGCTCATCTTTTTCTCTGTGCGCTCCAGCGATAAGAAATCCAGGAGCCTGGCTAATGTGAATACGCAGATCAAGAGTTTCCGCGGGGAGGTGTCGGCTACGACCCAGCGCCTTCTGACAACTGCCCAGGATTGTACCGACAACGTCAACAGCCATATAGAGAAGGCCCGCAACCTTGTCGATATAATAAACGCCTCTTTGGATAAGCTTGCCCAGCATGAGAAGGACCTTGCCCGGCTGCAGGGGGTGTGCGTCACCTATTCCCGCGCACTCGAAAAGCTCAAGGTGCAGACCGATCAGGCTGAAAACCGCGTGCTTGCGGTGCAGCAGGAGGTGAGGAAGGCGGAGACCATAACCACGTTTGTTAAGAATTTCCATGAGGAGACGGAGCTTCTGGTCAATCAGATGCAGGATCTGAAGGCCGATTATGTGCGCCTGGTCACATCTACTCAGGAGAGCCTGAAGCAGCAGGCGGCGCTGCAGAAAAAGGAGAACAGCGAAATGCTTTCATCCTTCCAGTCCGTCATAGAGCGGCAGAAGGCTCAGTTCGTGGAGTTCGTGAATGTCGAGAAGCAGGGCTTTACAAGAGAGTGTGCGGAGCAGGAGAGGATTGCAGAGGCGAATACCGAAAAGATCCGCGCATCCCGCGACGAGGTTGATGAGGCGATACGCAATGCAAGCGCTTCCGTTTCTTCTTTAAAGGAAAGCTGCAGGGCGTTCCTGGATACTGCCGGAGAGGACAGCAAGAGGATACGCCAGGAGCTCAATGAGTCGCTTGAAAGCATACAGGGTGTTTTCGACCAGTGGAAGGAGAAGCTTGATCAGAAGGCCGATGAGGCGTCTTTGCGCGTTTCGCAGGCCTTCGATCAGGCTTATGCCTCGTTTACGGAGAAAAAGATCCAGAGCGAGGCCGATGCGGATATAAAGGCCGGGGAGATCGAGAAGCGCATCGATTCCAAGGAGACCGAAATCAAGGATTCCGTCGCAGAGGCCATGCGCCAGATTGAAGACAGGATCTATACCCTCAACAAAGAAAAGGATGCCTATACCGAGAAGGCCAGAAGCGGCTATAAGGCCGCGCTCGTTGCCGAGCTTGAGGAGATCAATGGACGTTACGAGAGCATAAAGACGCAGGTTGCCGAACAGATTGCCAGCCTTGTCGACAGGGCAAGGGAGACCAGGGAGACGGTATCCCTTCTCAGCCAGGGCGAGGATAAGAAGATAAGCGAGACCGTTTCCACCCTGAAGGAGCTCGGGGATAAGATAGCGGCCTCCGAGGCTCTCCTTTCGACAATCCAGGAGCAGGTCACACAGGGCAAGCAGGAGCTTTATGAGATACAGCAGAACCATGGGCGGATGGTCGGCATGATCAACGATGCCCAGAAGGAGCTCGACAGGGCCGAAGAGGAGGTCCGCTCTGCCAAGGAAGAGAAGATGAAGCAGGAGGCCGAGGTTGTAAAGCTCAAGCTCGAGAATGCAAAGAAGGAGAGCATGGCCAAACCTGGTGAAGGAAAGAAGAGCAGGGCCGAATCGATAATACAGGAATTCCCCGAAGACATATTCATCGGAGACGAGGAAGAGATAGATCTTTCGGATGACGAGTAGTTACTTGACGCTTCAGCCCGGGGTTGTTATTTTCTTTTTAGGCCGGTTTTTTCCGGCCTTTATCAGGTGAAATGGTATGGATAAGAAAAAAGAAGAAGAAAAGGAAATAATCGAAGATAAGCCGGAGGTGGAAGAGGAGGCTGTCAAAGAGCCATCTGAAGCTGCCGATGATGAGAAGCAGGCTCTTTTGAAGAAGGTGGAAGAGCTGGAAAAGGCTTTATCTGAAGCAAAGGACAAGATGCTGCGCGATGCGGCTGAGACCGAGAATTATCGCAAGAGATTGCTCAAGGATAAGGAGACTGCGGTCCGCTTTGCCAACGAGGCCATTGTGAAAGACCTTCTCGATCCGCTTGATAATTTCTCGCGCGCAATCAAATCCGCTAATGAGAATAAGGATTTTGACGGGCTCAAAAGCGGCATAAGCATGGTTGAGGATCAGATCCTTTCCATATTGAAGACGAACTGGGGCCTTGAGGTTATCGAGGCAGAGGGCAAACCCTTCGATCCTTCTGATATGGAGGCGTATGCCGCAGAGGAGATGGAAGGGCTTGATCAGGAGACCGTCCTGATGGTTTTCCAGCAGGGATACAAGCTGC
This sequence comes from uncultured Spirochaetales bacterium, assembly GCA_949300325.1. Classification (GTDB taxonomy): domain Bacteria; phylum Spirochaetota; class Spirochaetia; order Sphaerochaetales; family Sphaerochaetaceae; genus Ornithospirochaeta. The sequence continues at coordinate 11,398 of CASGDQ010000038.1, read as the reverse complement.
ATGGCAAAGTCATAAGAAGCGCGAAAGTGAAGGTTGGCAAGCCGAAAGCTTGACGATTCGAGCCGCCGTTATTATTTTTGCAAGTGTGGGGAAGAGCAATCCCCGATGAATCTGTTAAATTTTGGGAGAATATAAAAATGGGTAAGATTATTGGTATCGATCTCGGCACTACAAACAGCTGTGTCGCGGTCATGGATGGAAACGAGCCGCTTGTTATTGCAAACAGCGAAGGTGATAGGACCACCCCGTCGGTAGTCGGTTATAAAGGTGCAGACCGCCTTGTTGGCAAGCCTGCAAAGAACCAGATGGTTACAAACCCTGAGAATACGGTTTATTCCATCAAGAGATTCATGGGAAGAAAATTCCGTGAAGTGGGCGAGGAGATCAAGATGGTCCCTTACAAGGTTGTATCCGGAGCCAACGACGAGATCAAGGTCTCTGTTAATGGCGAACTTCTCAGCCCGCCTCAGATCAGCGCAGTTATCCTTCAGAAGATGAAGAAGACTGCAGAGGATTATCTTGGAGAGCCGGTCACCGAAGCGGTTATCACGGTTCCTGCATATTTTAATGACTCGCAGCGTCAGGCAACGAAGGACGCAGGCAAGATTGCGGGTCTTGAAGTTAAGAGGATTGTAAACGAGCCTACTGCAGCAGCTCTTGCATATGGCTTTGGAAAGGATAAGAGCAAGGATGAGACCATCGCAGTCTACGACCTTGGCGGCGGTACCTTCGATATCTCCATCCTGGAGCTTGGCGACGGAGTATTCGAGGTTAAGAGCACGAACGGCGATACGCACCTTGGCGGAGACAATTTCGACCAGGTCATAATCGATTGGCTGGTTGCTGATTTCAAGGCAAAGAACGGCATTGACCTTTCTCAGGACAAGATGGCCCTGCAGAGGCTCAAGGAAGCTGCGGAACAGGCTAAGATCACACTCAGCAGCAGCACTTCCACGACAATCAATTTGCCGTTCATCACAGCAAACGCCGGCGGTGCGCTCCACCTCCAGGCCGATTTGACAAGAGCTAAATTCGAGCAGATGATCGCTCCTCTTGTAGAAAGGACCAAGACTCCTTGCATCAATGCGCTCAAGGATGCAGGGCTTTCTGCAGGCCAGATCGATGAAGTGATCCTTGTCGGAGGATCCTCGCGTATTCCTTGCGTACAGGCAATGGTCAAGGAACTCTTTGGAAAGGAACCCCATAAGGGCGTAAACCCGGACGAGGTCGTTGCAATGGGAGCTGCTATCCAGGGCGGAATCCTCAAGGGTGATGTCAAGGATGTCCTCCTTCTCGATGTAACACCGCTTTCTCTCGGCATCGAAACGCTTGGCGGAGTCACGACAAGGCTTATTGAGAGGAATACTACGATTCCTACCAAGAAGAGCCAGATCTTCAGCACCGCTTCCGATAACCAGACTGCGGTCTCCATCCATGTTCTTCAGGGTGAGAGGGAGCTTGCAAGCCAGAACAGGACGCTTGGCACATTCGACCTTGTAGGAATCGCTCCGGCTCCTCGCGGAATCCCGCAGATCGAGGTTACCTTCGATATAGATGCCAACGGAATCGTGCATGTGTCTGCAAAGGATCTTGGCACTGGAAAAGAGCAGAAGATCGTCATCCAGTCCTCGAGCGGACTTTCTGAAGCCGAGATTGAGAAGATGGTCAAGGATGCAGAGGCGCATGCGGAAGAGGATAAGAAGGCGCGTGAGTCTATCGAGGCCAGGAATACTGCAGAGAGCGTTGTCTACCAGACAGAGAATGCGCTCAAGGAGTACGGCGACAAGATCGATGCTTCCGAAAAGAGCAGCATAGAAGCAGCTGTCGCAGATCTCAAGACCGCTCTTGGAAATCAGAATGTTTCTGCTGACGAGCTCAAGAGCAAGACAGAAGCGGTGCAGCAGGCTTCCATGAAGCTTGGACAGAAGATCTACGAGCAGGCTCAGCAGGCCCAGCCTGGTGCTGATTCAGCATCCGGACAGTCCTCTTCAGGCAAGAAGAACGATGACGGATCTGTAGATGCAGACTTCACTGAGGTCTGATTAACGCCCCTCCGGGGGCGTATATATTGTGAAGATGGAGACAGCATGGCAGCATGCTGTTTCTGTCGTTAGGGGATAATATGGCAAAGCGTGATTATTATGAGGTCCTCGGGGTTTCCAAGACGGCTACCCAGGAGGAGATCAAGAAAGCATATCGTAAGATAGCCATGGCGAACCATCCAGACACGCATCCGAATGATAAGGCTGCAGAGGAGAGGTTCAAGGAGGCCAGCGAAGCTTACGAGATCCTTTCTGATGACAAGAAGAGGAAGAATTACGATCAGTTCGGCTTTGCCGGTGTCGATGGGCAGGCCGGAGCCGGCGGCTTCAGCAATGTATATAGGGATTTTTCCGATATTTTCGGCGGAGCCGGAGGTTTTTCGGATATTTTCGAATCGTTTTTCGGCGGCGGTGGCGGCTCGTCCCGTGCAAGGAGCGGAGCTAAAGCCGGTTCTTCCTTGAGATATGAGCTGACCATAGATTTCAATGAAGCGGTCAGCGGCTGCAAGAAGGAAATCTCGTTCGCTCATAAAGTGAAGTGCGAGACCTGCTCTGGAACTGGCGGCAGCGGAAGAAGGACCTGTCCGACCTGCGGAGGCCGTGGGCAGGTTGCCCGCGGAACCGGATTCTTCCAGGTTGCATCCACCTGTCCGACCTGCGGAGGCAGCGGCACGATTGTGGATAATCCGTGTTCCTCCTGCCATGGAACGGGAACGGTGCGCAAGACTGAGAAGCTCATGGTGAACATCCCTGCGGGAGTGGATAACGGATCCCGCCTCACTTTGAGAGGCAAGGGTGATGCTGGAGAGAACGGAGGGCCGGAAGGAGATCTTGTGATCTTCATCACCGTGCGCGATGATAAGTATTTCGTGCGCAACGAGCAGGATGTATATCTTCAGGTTCCGATTTCCTTTACGCAGGCTGTGCTGGGTTGCGACATATTCGTTCCGACGATCGATGGGACCGATGTTAAGGTATCCATACCATCCGGAACGCAGTCCGGAAAGATCCTGCGCTTGAAGGGCAAGGGATTTCCGTACATCAATTCCTCGTCCCGGGGAAACATGTATCTCAAGATCGTCGTGGATATCCCGAAGCATCTTTCCCTGAAGGCAAGGAAGCTGGTCAAGGATCTGCAAGCAGAGCTTTCGGATTCCGATCATCCTTCTCCGATGGAATACGAGGAATGATTTGATGCCATTTCGATGGCATCTTTTTTTTTAGCTCCTTGACCAAATATGAAATAACAAATAACTTTTCTTTGTTATGGGTGAAAGGATTTACGGCTATCATGCCATTGAGGAAGGATTGAAGAAGGCCTTTGCGGGTTCCACGCTTTATCTTGTGCGCGGAGGCGGGGAGAAGCTTGCCAGATTGGAATTTGCCGCGCAGTGTACCGGAAAAGTAGCTGTACGCAAGGTATCCAGGCTGGAGCTTGATAGGATGGCGCCCGGAATCGATCATAGAGGCGCATTGCTCGATCTCGGGGGGCCGAGAAAGGGCGCTTCAAGGCTCAATGAGATTTCCGTTGAGTCCTTCATTTCCTCCCTAGGCGAGGGCGAGGGGGCTTTGGTCCTGGTTCTGGACGGGATAACGGATCCTCATAATTTGGGCGCAATCCTGCGCTCGGCAGATCAGTTCGGAGCAGATTTGGTGATCATCCCCGAAAGAAGGAGCGTCCAGGCTAATGAGACGGTTGTGAAGGTATCCAGCGGCGCAGCCCAGTATGTTCCTCTCAGTGTCGTTACAAATCTTTCCCGCGAGCTGGAGAGGCTCAAGTCCGCCGGCTTCTGGGTATATGCTGCAGATATGAACGGCGATTCGAGTTATGATATGCCGTTCGATAAAAGGAGCGTGATAGTCATGGGCAGCGAGGGCTCAGGCATTTCACCTCTTGTAAGGAAGAACTGCGATTATATCGTATCAATTCCGATGCGCGGACACATAGATAGCCTTAATGTATCCGTTGCGGCGGGAATACTGATGTACGAATTCAGAAAATCTCACTGAAAGTATTTGTTGCCTATGTCCTCGCGATACCAGCCGCCTTCTAATTTGAGGCTGGAGATTGCAGCATAGGCGCTGGCGTTTGCTTCCTGCAGGCTTTTGCCCCGGCCGACTATCGTGATCGTCCGTCCTCCTGTTGTTGCAGGATGCCCTTCCTCTCCGTCCACGGCTCCGCAGAACATCACGGCCCGGCCTTCCATGTTTACCCTCTTTAATGATGTAAGACCTTCTACCGGGCGTCCGGTCATGGTCTTAAGCGGGTATCCTTCGCTGGCAAGTACGACAGCCACTGTAAAGTCGTCGTTCACCTCGATCTTCATATCCATTATCTTATCTTCGTTGATCGCTTCGAGGATATCCAGCAGATCTGTCTCCATCAGGGGGACAAAGGCCTGGGCGGCAGGATCGTTGAACCTGACATGGTAATCGACCAATACCGGCTCTTCGTCCTCTTTTACTATGATGCTCAAGGTGAGCACTCCCCTGTATGACAGCTGCTCGACCTTCATGCCGTAAAGGGTGGGGCTTATTACCTTTTCCCTTATTGCGGCGCGCACCCTGTCTGTAATCGGAACAGGGCAGATCGCTCCCATTCCTCCTGTGGGCGTGTTGTCGTTCTCCATCCTCTTTGTATACTCGCTGACTATGGGCAAGGATATGTATCCTTTGTTGTCAAGCAGTATCGTGGCGGTAATCGGCGTGCCTGGAATGTATTCTTCTAATAAGACCGGACCCTTTTCCAGCAGATGCTCTGCATATCTTATCAGGGCCTCGGTGTCCGTAGAATGGAGAGTCTCCCTGGAGGGGCTTATGTTGTTGCTCTTTATTATGAACTCTGTTCCCTGATGGCGGAGCAGATACTTTTCAAGCTGCTCGCAATCTGCGAAAAAGCTCCTTCTGGGGGTTGGAATGTTATGCCTGTCCGTAAAGTCCCTGCTGAAGGCCTTGTCGTCTTCGAGCTTGATGGCTTTTGCAGGTGCGCCGAAAGTAGCAATGCCCTTTTTTGTCAGATAACCGATTACTCCTGTAAGCAGCGGAGCCTCGGTGCCCACGAATACAAGGTCTATATCATGCTCTATGCATGCCTTGTAGACCTGTTCGGCATCTGAGGGGTCGACCTCTGAGAGTTTTGTTGCAATATCGGATGTGCAGTAGTTGCCGGGGGCGACGAACAGACCGGAGATCAGGCGGCTTTTGCTCAGCCACCATGTCATCGCATGATCCTTCGCTCCAGAACCAAGTACTAGAACACGCATTTTTCCTCCTCTAAAATTAACGCTATCATAGTGAAATTCACAATTCAAGGAAAAATTGCGCTATTTTTACAGCTGTTTTTTCTATGTTTTCACAGCAGGGAAGATAGGATCTGCTGATACTCTTTAAATGTTTTAGCCGCGGCTATCTCCTGTTTCGCCCTAGCTCCGCCCTTAAGCCCTTTAAGATACGCTAATACATGCTTGCGCATCTCTCTGCATGCCAGGCTCTCCCCGTAATATCCTATTGCAAGCTCCAGATGATGGAGGGCTGTCTGTATTTTCTCCTCGATATCCACATCTTTGTACGATCCTGACATAAGCAGGTCTTTCGTCTGCCTTATTATGAACGGATTGCCTATCGCGCCTCGGGCGAACATCACGCCGTCTGCGCCATAATCCTTTATATAGCATAGCGCGTCCTCTGCGGAAAACACATCTCCTGATGCATATAAAAGCGGGCTGGAGGGATCGTCCTTTGGAAAGAGCTTTCTCAGTACGGAAAAATGCTCCTTACGTGCTATGCCGGAATATCCTTGGCTCCTGGTCCTCGTATGGAGGGTGAGGGCATCTGCTCCCGCATCTGCGCAGGCTATTGCGTATTCGGCATAGTTCATGGAATTCTCATCCCAGCCGAGCCTGAATTTGACCGATACTGCGGCGCTTGTGCTGCTTTTGAGCAGCTTGACGATCTTATATATGTTTTCAGGATTCCTCATCATGGCAGACCCTGCTCCGGTTTTTACGACCTTGGGCACCGGACAGCCTGAATTTATGTCTATATGCTGCGCTTTTTGCACTAAAGGATTTTCAAGACAGCGTCTTATCGGGTCCTCATCTGGTGCAAAAAGCTGTATCACCAGGTTTTCGGACTCATCGAATTTTTCCAGCAGCGCTTCAGTTTTTGCACTCTTGCGCGCTAGGCCTTCGGCGCTCACCATTTCCGTAACGGTCTTGTCCGCCCCGTTCTCAACCGCTATCTGTCTGAATGCCTTGTCCGTATAGCCCGCAAGAGGGGCGAGAATCAGTTCCATAGACTGTAGATTACATATTGTTTCCAGCTCTGTCCATAGATTTATTTCCTTGCTCCACTTGCTTATTTGACCCTCGCATGATAATTTCAGAATGATGAATAAGAAAATAAGCAAGCCCGAACAGGCTTATGTATATGTGATAAAGAACCCCAGCTATAACGATGTATGCGTTGCCGCCTGGGACAGTGTGATCTATCCTGGCACGGCTGTGGTTTATGATACTAGATTCGGCCTGGATATGGGCATTGTCGTGGGAAACGCCCCCAAGGCGGACCATATTTACCAGCCCGGATCCAGCGAGGTGGATGGGGCATGCCTGCATTTTGGAGTAGTGGGAGAGGACCAGGACGATCCTTGTGTGCACCAGTGCGAGTGGTGCACCGGATGCAGGATCACCAAGGATCCCGAGCCGGTTGATGTGGATGGCGATGTCGCATTCATAGACCATCTTGCGACTCCTGCGGAAATGAGCAGGTATGAGGAGAATTCCGCGAAGGAAGAGGATGCGCTTAGGGTGTGCAGGGAGAAGGTGCTCAAGCATAAGCTGAATATGAAGCTTGTCACTGCCCATTTCCTTCTCGGAGAGCCTAAGGTGATATTCTTCTTCACCGCAGAAGAGCGTGTCGATTTCAGGGATCTTGTCAAGGATCTGGTTTCAGTTTTCCGCATGAGGATCGAGCTTAGGCAGATAGGAGTAAGGGACGAATCCAGGCTTATCGGAGGGCTTTCAGTGTGCGGCAGGGATTATTGCTGCCATTGCATCACCAGCCAGATGGACCCTGTGACCATAAAAATGGCCAAGGAGCAGAATCTTTCGCTTAACAGCATGAAGATATCCGGGCCGTGCGGAAGGCTGCTGTGCTGTCTTGCCTATGAATACGATTATTATGTAGAGGAGAAGGCGGGCTGTCCGCCCGAGGGCACCAGGCTGAAGATAGGCCATGATCTTTGGAAGGTGACCGAGGTGAATATCCTTTCTAGAAAGCTTACTATCCAGGCCAACGAGGGGCGTACGATGTATGTTCCTGCGGAGGAAGTGTATTTCAACAACGATACAGGTTATTGGGAGGTAAGCGGGGAGTTTCAGGAGGAATTTTTGCAGTGATGCCCTATGACACGCTGTAATCCTTTTCCTTATAGAAAGTTAATATTCCCATATTGACCGTATCGTTTTATTATGGTAACTTGTTTTACGCTGTCGGGATTTGAATGTCCGGCATAAGTCTTTAAAACGAAAAATCTATCTTGGAGGAAATAAAGTGGCTAAGAAATCCGCTCAGAGAAGTGAACGCAGGAATCAGGTCCGCAGGATGCTCAACCGCGCTGCAAAAAGCAAGGTAAGGACTTCCATCAAGAAGTTCGAGGAAGCCCTCAAGGCAAACGACAAGAGTGCGGCGGAAGTTGCAATGAAGGAGAGCTTCAAACTTCTTGACAGTGCCGTCAACAAGAACGTCATGCATCGCAATACGGTCGACAGAAAGAAAAGCAGAATGGCTCATGCCTTCAACAAGCTTGCTTAATTTTTTTCTTTATGGTGGTAAAAGATGGAAGAGAAACTTACTAAAGCGACTATCATCGAAAACCTTCATAACAAGCTTGGGTTGAACAGAACGGAAATACATACTGTTATCGATGAGCTTTTTGAAGAAATAAAGGATGGTCTCAAAGAGGACAGAGTTATTGAACTCCGCGGCTTCGGTACTTTTGAGGTAAGGACCAGAAAGGGCCGCGAGAAGGCGAGGAATCCGAAAACTGGAGAGGTTGTGGCAGTCGACAGGCACGGCGTGGCTATTTTCCGCCCCGGTAAGGAGCTGAAGGAATTCGTCTGGGATATCCGAACATCCAAACCTGAAGAGGCGGATGAAGAGTAGGACTGGAGACTGGTTTGAAAACTTTGGAAAAAAGAAGCCTCAGAACTGTGTGTTCTGAGGTTTTTATATTACTTTTGACTGCATTTGTGTATTCGTTGGCCTTTCCGGGGTTCGTATTTGAAAAGGGGATAGGCATCATAGCCATTGTCGCCTTGATCCCTGTTTTCATGGTCATAAGGAACACCAGCTGGAAGCTCATAGCCCCTTACGGGTTCTTTTTCGGCTTCATGTTCTACCTCTTTTTCAATTATTGGCTTACGACGTTCCATCCCCTTGCGATACTGATCGTCCCGATAATCAAGGGCGGGGAGATGCTCATCCTGTTCCCGGCGCTCAAGGCGGCCGATACCTTCTTTAAAAAGAAAGGCTATATCCTCCAGGCTGTGATATGGGTTTCCTATGCATATCTTTCGGAATCCTGGTTCGCAGGCTATCCTTATGGGACGATATGCTATGCGTTCTACAGCTATATGCCTCTTATCCAGATCGTGGATATTACAGGAATCTGGGGGCTGATATTCCTCATGGTGCTTCCTCAGGCATTTTTGGGCAATTATCTTTCAGACAGGGTGTTTTCCGGTATCTCCGGATTTTCCTCCTACATCAAAAAGAATATTGTCGAGATAGTAGTCTATGCAATATTGGTAGCCCTATCCGTTATCTATGGCTTCATCAAGCTCTCATATTGGACCGACAGGGAGCCCGACAGGTACTGGAAGGTTGCCGCAGTGCAGCACAACCATGATTCCTGGAAGGGCGGAGTGGATACATACCGCAAGAATTTCAACAATCTCAGGCGCTATACCCTCGAGGCGATAAAGGAGAATCCCGATATCGTAATATGGAGCGAGACGGCGTTCGTGCCCTCGATCGACTGGAACAGCATGTACAGCTACGAGGATAATCAGGAGATGCGCAAGCTCGTATTCGAGTTCATAGATTTTGCCGAAGGTCTTTCAGTGCCTCTCTTGACCGGCAATGCCGACGGGGAGCCGATCGATCCTGAGCAGGGTCCTTTGCTCGAGGATGGAAGCCTCAACCGCAAGGATTATAATGCTGTAGTGCTTTTCGAGGACGGCGGGATCAAGGACAAATACCGCAAGCAGCATCTTGTGCCTTTCACTGAGCATTTCCCGTATGAGAAGCAGCTGCCATGGCTGTATAACATATTGCTTGCAAACGACTACAACTGGTGGGAGTACGGAACCGAGGAGCTCGTGTTCGAATCCGACGGGGTCAGATTCAGCACTCCGATCTGCTTCGAGGATGTTTTTGGATATCTTCCGGCAGGATTTGTCAAAAACGGAGCGGATGTCATTGTGAACATGACGAACGACAACTGGAGCAAGAGCGAGGCGGCCGAGAGGCAGCATGCCTATATCGCCGTATTCAGGAGCATAGAGACCAGGAAGTCGACGATAAGGGGCACAAACAGCGGCATTTCCTGCCTGATCACTCCTGACGGGAGGATGCATGATGAGATGAAGCCGTTTGCGATGGGCTATCATGTTTATGATGTTCCTGTATATACCCATGAAACCTATGAAAACACTTTCTATGTGGAGCACGTGGATCTCTTTGCGCATGCATCCATATTCATCTCTGCCGCCCTTTTGGCCCTCGGCGCGGTCCTGAAGGCGTTTTCCTTCTTCAGGAGAGAAAGATGAGCACTGCAAGCCTGATTGTCATAGGCAGCGAGCTGACCCGCGGCATAATACAGGATAGGCACGGACAGCTGGTTTCCCGTGAATTGACGCATATCGGCGTACATATGAATGAGATTGTCGCGCTTCCTGATGACGGGTCCGTGTCCCATGTGCTTTCGGCATTGAAGAAGAGCAACGATATAATAATCGTAACCGGAGGATTAGGGCCGACGGGGGATGATCTGACACGCAGCGCCATAGCAGAAAGCTATGGAGTTCCTCTTGTCGAGGATCCGTCTTGCATGGAGTTTTTGATAAAAAGGCTAGGCCCTCGCGCAAGCGGAGCGAATTTAAAGCAGGCCTATATCCCTGAAGGGTTTTCTGTCATGCCGAATCCGAATGGGACTGCGCCCGGATTTTACGGTACGGATGGAAAATCGCTGATATTGGCTCTTCCAGGCCCGCCGAGGGAGATGGAGCCCATGTTCTTCAGCTATGCGCTTCCTGTCATACGCAGGGCTCTCGAGCTTCCTGAAAGCGAAAGGGACGAGTATTCCTCCTTCATCACCGCCGAGGCCCGGCTGGAAGAGCTCATGGAGCAGTGCGGCCCCGGCCTTGATTGGGGTACCCGCTTCCAGGATTACAAGATAAGCGTCTATGTCTCAGGAGCAGATAAGGAAGAGAGGGATAAAGCGGTCTCTGCTCTTATAAACGAGGTGGGGCCGTTGCGCCTTGTCCCAGGCTGTATCGATGCCCTCGACATCCTGATTGAAAAGCTGAAGGAGAAGAATCTTACCATTTGCGTCTCTGAATCCTGTTCTGGCGGCCTTGCATCCGAGCGCCTTACCTCCCGTCCCGGCTCCAGCTCCTTTTTCCTTGGAGGAGTTGTAAGCTACGCGCCATCTGTCAAGATGGATGTGCTTAAGGTCGATGAGAAGATAGTCGGGCAATACGGAGTCGTTTCCGCTGAATGCGCAGAGGCCATGGCCGACGGGGTCAGAAAAATCTGCTGCTCGGATGTCGCTTTCTCGATCACAGGCGTCGCGGGGCCGGATGAGTCTGAAGGTAAGGCTGTGGGCACGGTGTATCTCGGCTTTTCCTCGAAGGATCGCGAGACTCAATCCGTGCTGCTGGATTTTTCGTCGTGGGGCAGGGATTCTGTCCGTAGGAAGGCTGTAGTCTCCGCTTTCCTTCTCACATCGTGCTATATCGATGGCATGGATGTTGCCGATATTGTCAAAGGGTGGAAAAACATATGATAGACGAGAGGGTTGCAAGCTATCTTGATAAATGCGGATATGCTGATCGTGTCATCGAATTCGATGTGTCCAGCGCGACCGTGGCCTTGGCTGCAGAAGCTTTAGGATGCGAGGAGGCGAGGATCGCAAAAAGCCTGGCCTTCAGAAACGGGGACGGGGCGATGGTCGTTGTCCTTGCAGGAGATGCCCGCATATTCAACGGCGGCTTCAAGCGCAGGTTCGGCTTCAAGCCCTCCATGCTGGATGCCGAGGAGACCAGGAAGTTCACCGGATTTTTCCCCGGCGG
>CASGDQ010000037.1 GCA_949300325.1 uncultured Spirochaetales bacterium | reverse complement strand
TTCTCTTCCAGGTCATGATAGGGCCAGGATACGCAGATGTACCGGTCCCTCCTTCTGACCCTCGTAGTCGCGCCTTTCACGCCGGAGAGGTCTTCCAGGACGAAGGTTGTCCCAGGCTCCGCGTCGGAGACGAGTGTCTTTGCCAGCACATGGTTCATGTTGTTGACGTAGCGGGATTCTCTCTTTCCGACAGCCCTGAGCCTTCTTCTGGAAGATGGCGTGCCGCGCTTATGCAAGGACTGTCTGAGGTCCTTGAAAGATGGCAACTTCCTTGCATTATTTGCTGTGAAGATATTTCTTCTTCCAACAATGCTTTTTATAAAATCTTCAGGCAGGGAGAGCTGTCACCTATAATAAGGAGGATACGGCACGCCTGGATTGAGCTTGCCGTCTTTCACAAAACCTTCCTTCCTGTTTTCCAATTCCTTTATGAGTATGCTTCTGAGTTCCGACACCCGTTTTTGGTTGGCTTTTGAGCTCTCTTCCAGTTCTCTCGGATCATTGTCGAGATTGAAATATTCTTCTTTCCCGGAATCTGAATTCCATATGTACTTGTCGTTTTCCGTCACTATCCAATGAGAGGAGAGCGGGCCGTAGGAATGCTCTCCATGAAGATATTGCCTTACTCTCTTGCATGGATCAAAAAGCAGCTCCTTTAAGCTGAAGCCATCTGCAGGAGGGCATTTTGCTCCTGCAAGATCCAATACGGTCGGCATTATATCCATGAGTTCGACCACCGCTTTGCATCTTGAGCCCCTCTTGATTCCCGGTATCAAGGCTTCTGGCGCGCTTATGATCAAAGGAATGTGGCTTGAGCCCTCGTATGCCCTTGATTTCCTGAACAGATGGTGGTCTCCCAGCTCCTCGCCATGGTCTGCTGTGAAGATTATTATCGTATTATCGTATTCCTCCGCCTCTACAAGAGCCTGTATGAGTTTTCCTATCTGATGATCCAGATGTGTTATCAGGCCATAGTAGCCTGCAAGCATCTGCTTGATTTCAAACTCATCTTTCGGCCCTGTCTTTGAATCGAAAAGCACAGGTGCGTTTTTGAAGGATTCCTCGTCTTCCCAATTTCCGATTGCAGGCATTCTCAGGTCCATGCCCATATACATGTCATAGTAATATTTGGGCGGATCGAGAGGCGGATGGGGCTTCAAATAAGAAGCATATAAGAAAAACGGCTTATCAGGATCCTTCCATCTGAGGAAGTCGACGGCCTTGTCTGTCACCCAGTTTGTGGGATGATATTTCTCATCATAGCACCATGGGCGGGATACCCAGCTGTTGCATTCAAGCCCAGTATCGATGACATCCGCATCAGCTCCTAGGGCGCATCTGAGCCAATGATAGTAATCATCGGCGTTTTTCTGCGCCTCCCGGTAGCTTACGCTTTGATATCTTGCAGCATGAAGATAGCCGTCATGGAGATCGACATGATCGAACCCGATCAGATTCCTTAGCGGATGGACATGCATCTTTCCAGATGCCTCTGCATAATATCCTGCTTTTTTGATTTCCGATGCGATCGTATGCGGGTATTTCCAGGCAATCCCATCCTCATAACCGACCCTCTTGTGGTTTTCGGGTTTGAGGCCCGTATGGAATCCTGCACGGGCTGCAATGCAGCTGGGGCAGGCGGAGTAGGCGTTTTCAAAAAGCACTCCTCTTGATGCCAGCGTGTCGAGATACGGTGTCTTCACATCCGGATGTCCCATGCATGAAAGGGCATCTCCTCTGAACTGATCGGCCATTATGACGAGAATGTTCGGTTTTTTTCTCATGATTTTACTTTAGGGCCGATTTTATAAGTTTGCAAGTTTCTATCTGTTTTCCCACGGGAAAGACGTGTGGAGTTGCGGAATTCTATTGGGGTTGTTCCTGTAACTAGCTTGAATCGTTGTGAGAAATATGAGGCTGAGGAGAAACCTATGGAAGAGGCGATGTCGCTGATGGTCATGCTTGTGGAAGAAAGCAGGATCCTTGCTTCTCCTATCCGTCTTTCAAGAAGATATTCTATCGGACTGGTTCCGAGCGCTTTTGTGAATTCCCTGACAAGATGGTATTTGCTTTTTATCGCTATTTCCGCAAGCTCATCGAGCGTGATCGCGTTTGCGTAATGGCTGTCGATATAGCTCTTCACATTGGCAAGATCTGTTTTCAGATTCAGGCTTTCCTCAAAGCCCAGCTCGATTTTCTTTCTTCTCATCATCATTACAGTCAGCTGGAGGAGAAGGCTTTTCATCATCATTTGATAACCCTCTCTCTTTTCCTGCATCTCCCTGTAGATTTGAGAGATATATCCCTTTGCCTCATCCTTGCTGGAGCCAAGATCCAGAATTGGTGTAAAGCTTTCTTCTTCCCTCATCATAGCAGTTACATTGGCTACTCCCAGGACATAATATTCCAATGGCGCGTCGGAGCTGCTGGTTTCTGTATGCATTATATGAGGCGGTATCATTACGAAATCCCCGTTTGAAAGAGAGAAGTTTCCGCTTCTCATCTTCAATGTGCCGCTGCCTCCTGTCACATATATGATTTCTGCCGTTGCATGGGAGTGCATGACAGAGGCCCAGTCCCTTTCATATTTTGAATAGGATACGTACATCAGCTCTGGCATCTGCTGCTTTTGCTGTTCGACTTCGTATCGTGTCTGGCTCATAGATATGATTATCCGCCCAACGGAAGCAAAAAGCAAGATTTTGAAGTTCTCAAAGCATCTGCAGCTGAAGCATGAAATACTTAAGCAAGGATTTTTCTGATTGCCGGACTTCCTCTTCGGAAGTCTAAAAAGATGGGAAGGGGATGATAGCGGGGGAATTTTCGCAATCCCCCACCTATATTTTTTTTAACTACAACGGTTTTTCTACATCGGGATTCCTTTGAGGAATCTTTGCATGGATTTTCTGTCTCCATTCTTCAAGCAATGCCGCAAGTTCTTCCGTTAATTCTGGATAGTCTTTTGCCAGATCATGCTTTTCACCGATGTCGTTTTCCAAATCATAGAGCTCCCTTCTTCCGTCCTCAAAGAATTCGAGCAGCTTCCATTTTCCTTTTCTTACAGCTGATCCTGGGGTGCCTCCCTGGTTCCCATAGTGGGGATAATGCCAGAAGATCGCCCTTTCTTCCTGTTCTTCTCCGTTGATTGTGGGAAGGATGCTGATCCCATCGGTTCCTTTGCATTCCAGATCGACCATATCAAGGATGGTAGGAAGAAGATCCGCACTTGTTACGGGATAATCTGAGCGGTTGCCTTTTTTAATGTCTTTTCCATAAATGATCAATGGAACCCTGACTCCTCCTTCGTACATCCAGCCTTTTCCTTCGGATGCAGGAAGATTGCTGGTCGGAGATCCTTCTGCGGTTGAAAGTCCTCCGTTGTCGCTTGTGAAAATGATTATCGAATCATCGAGCTTTCCCGTTTCCTTCAGCGCTTCAATAAGGCGGCCTATGTTCCAATCCATGTTTTTTATCATGGCGGCATAAACCGGATTTGAGCGTATCATCCTTCTTCTTACATGTTTTCCAACCTTGTCCAAGGTGTGGAATTCCTCCCCGTCGACAAACGGATCTATCTTATCCAGGCCGAGTTTTTCCGCCTTCTTGCGAAAATACTCTATATCCTCTTCTTTTGCTCCCTCAGGCATATGTACGGTATAATGCCATAGATCCAGTAGGAATGGCTCGTTTCCGTTGTTCCTTATCAGCTTGATGGCCTCATCTGTAAGCCTGTCTGTAAGGTATTCTCCTTTTGGCCCATCAGGAAGGGTTTCTATGCCATATGGCGGAAAATATCCCATTGGGGGATGTCCCAGATAGCATCCTGCTATGTTTACATCGAATCCCTGCTTTTCAGGATAGTATGGCGCATTGCCAAGATGCCATTTCCCTACATGATAGGTTTTCCATCCGTTGCGTTTGAGGATCTTTGCGAGATTGTCTTCTTCAGGAGGCAGATACTTTATATATGGAGCATCGACCAGATATCCTTTCAGCGGATGATATAGTCCGGTATGATCTATCCAATCGGTCACACCGAGGGTGGCCGGGTATTTTCCTGTAAGGATGCTGGCCCTGGAAGGGGAGCATACCGGGCAGGAAGCATAAGCGTTGCTGAACACAATGCCTTTGTTTGCAAGCTCATCCAGCACGGGAGTCTCATAAAACTCTCCTCCCATGTCCATCCAGCCGAGGTCGTCGGCAAGTATCATGATAATATTTTTCTTTTTCATGACTGTTATTATACAGCGGCAATATGATATTTGGGGATAGTTGTTATATTTTATTTCACTTTAAAAAAATAGGCTTATAGCAAAAAGTATTGGTTGAAATCAATAATTTAAGGCAGGAATTAGCAACAACTATAAAAAAAAGGTCAACATTTTTATTGTTGGCTGGGTAAATCGGTTGTTTACTGAAACTATACCTAGAAAATAAAAACCACAGGAGTCAACTATAAAGAATGAAAAAGTATAAGAAATGTGAATCAAGCTTCTTCCTTATATATTTCTCCTCTTGTCAGGAGGGTGAAGATGATCTTCGAGAGCTTGTTCATTACGGCGACCATCGCCTTCCTATGGCTG
>CASGDQ010000036.1 GCA_949300325.1 uncultured Spirochaetales bacterium | reverse complement strand
CTTCGTTATACCATGTAACATAGTCGTAGGCAATCTTTCTTATCTCATTGAACTTGTATCCTCTGTTGTTCCTGCCCCTCTGGTATATCGTCTCCGACTTCATGTGTCCGAAGAAGTTCTCCATGCATGCGTTGTCCCAGCAGTTCCCCTTGCGGGATATGCTTTGTACGATACCGAGCTCCTTGAGGAATTTGACGTATCTAGCATTGGTATAAGTCCAGCCCATGTCGGAGTGAAGCAGGCATCCACGGAGGGACCCGACCCTGTTCCTGAGCTGCTTGACCACGTCTATCACGAGCTCCAGCGTCTGGTTCCTGCTTACCTTCCTTGCAACTATCTCGTTGTTGTAGAGGTCCTTAATGGCCGCCATGTAGCACCAGCCCTCCTCGGTCGGAAGGTAGGTTATGTCCGTGACGAATTTCTGGTGTGGACCGTCCGCAGAGAAGTCCCTGTCGAGCACGTTGGCAGGAAGCTCCGGGCCGTTGTCCTTCATCGTCCTGTAATAGTTCTTCGGATAGTGCCTGCGGCGTACTTTCGCGTTCAGCTTGTATTCGCGCATCACGCGTTCCACGCGCTTGTGGTTGATAGATTCGTATCTGCCCGACTGTCTGAGCGCCTCCGTCATCCTGAGAGCCCCATACGCCCAGTAGTTGTCCTCCTGTACTTCCCTTATGTCAGCGGCAAGAGCCTCGTCCTCTTCCTTCTTCAAGTCCTTGTGGCTCAGCCAGTAGTAGTAGGTGCTGGATGCGATGCCTACTTCTTTAAGCGACCGCTCGGCTGGTATTCCAAGACGCTGCCCTTCTGCAACCGCCTGTAGAACATTTTTTTTTGAGGATCCGTCTCTCTTTCCTCGCAGGTGCGGTAGTATATCTTCCAGAAGGCGGCGACCTGCTTCAGCTCTGCGTTCTCCCTTTCGAGCTCCTTCATCCTCTTCTTTTCCTCTTCCGTCATTGCAACCCCTCTTCGCTGGTCGACCCTTTTTCAGAGTGGTGATACCATGATTATTATAATTGCGGATCCATAGATTTAAAACATTATTGCTTATTTTGTATTTCGTACAGGCTTCCGCCTTCGTGATTTCAAGACTCAGGACCCGTCTCACAATCTTCCGTTTCGCAGCTTCAGACATTGCCTTGTAACGGTGGCAATAGGTTTCATACACCCAGCTCTCATCTCCTCCATCAAATAAATATTCCAACCTTTTTACAGTTGAACGATGCATATGAAGGTGATTTGCTATGTACCGGGATCTAAAGCCCTGTTTCAATAATTCGAGAACCTTTAGTTTTGTTTTTGTTGAAATTCGTTTTCCACCCATAAAAAAAACTCCCAAATGTCGTCTCCAACATTTGGGGGTTGATGCATAGCGGGGCCTTTCTTTTTGGTGATAGTCATTTTATAATCGTTTCATGAACGCATTTGAAATAATCGAACGTGAAATAATAAAATATCCGAAGACCGTTGTGATAGGGCATATACAGCCGGATGGCGACTGCATAGGAGCCTCCCTCGGCTTGAAATACCTTATTGAAGAAAATTATGGGATTTCCCCGATTGTCGTAAACCAGCCGATTGCCCGTTTCGGATTTCTGGGCTCCTGGAATCTGCCAGGATCTGTCGATTATTCTGATGCCTTTGTGATCCAGGTGGACAATTCTGCAAGGGAGCGCAGTGCGGATCCTTCCTTCATGGCAGCCCCGTCGATCCTCAAGATAGACCACCACATCGTCATGGACAGCTATGGGCATGAAAATATCGAAGAGTTGCTTTCTTCCTGTTGCGAGATAATTGCAAGCCATGCGATAAGGCGGAAACTGAAAATAGGAGCAGATGCGGCAAGGTGCCTTTATGCTGGCATGGTAACCGATACTGGACGCTTTTCTTATCCTTCGGTGGATTCCTCCACTTTAAGGACTGCTGCAACGCTTCTTGATACAGGCTTTGATCTGAGCTTTCTCATCTCAAAGATAAATGAAAGAAGCATGGACAGTGTGAATTTCATCATACATGCCTATTCTCAGTTGCGGGTAAGTCCGGGAGGTGTTTTATATATGTATATCACCCAGGATGTCATAGACCGGTATCATCTTACACCAGATATGGTCAGCGAAGCCCTGTCCTGCATGAGAGACATAAAAGGCTATCCGATTTTTGTGCTTTTTGCCGATCTTAATGGGAAAATACGTGTGGAGTTCCGTTCTGACCGGATTAAGATTAATCAGGTTGCAGTTGAATTTGGAGGAGGCGGCCACGCCTTTGCCTGCGGAGCAAGGCTTGATGATGCCTCAAGAATTCCTGATGTGGTCAAAGAGCTTGAAAAATATATTCCATAACTTATTGAGATATTTCAGAGACTAATAATCATATACTTGATTTTCTTAATTGCAATTCTCATTGTTTATATCATTGTTAATTTTATTATGATATGAACAATAGTTATTATTAACGCGTGTGGTAAAAGAAGAGTATATTATCAATTATTTTATAAATTTATACAATCGATTGCATAACAAAAAAAGAAATCAGATACTTAAATAAGCTTTTGCTATTCCAATTTATAAAAATTTTTATTGCAAAATTGAAAAACTCATGTTAATAGATATATATCAGATGTATTGAAATCGATTGCAAAAAAAAGAGGAAATAGATGAACATAACTGTTATAGGAGCAGGAGCAATGGGCTCGCTTTTTGGCGGATATCTTTCAAAGAAAAATTGCGTGACTGTTGTTGATGTCAATTCTTCTCTTATTGATGAAATAAATAAGAATGGAGTTAGGATTAAAGAAAAAAATGGTACAGTTTCTTCTTTTTTCCCTTTTGGATGTACGAATACAGTTTCTCTTGGTTACCAAGATTTAGTAATTGTATTTGTAAAATCAATGTTTACAATTTCATCTCTTGAAAGTAACAAAGGAATTATAGGCCCAAATACTTACTTGTTGACATTACAAAATGGAGCGGGACATGAGTCAAAACTATTGAAATTTGCAGATAGACAACATGTCATCATTGGTACTACTCAACATAATTCTTCTGTTATTAGCCCTGGATATATTTTTCATGGAGGAGTAGGCGAAACAAGTATTGGATTATTAGAAGGAAATCCATTAATCTTACAAAACATTGCCAATTTGTTTACTGAGTGCGGTTTTGATTGCAAAGTATGTGATAGCATACAGAAACAAATTTGGCAAAAACTGTTTACTAACACAGCTGCTTCATCTGTTACTGCGCTGTTGCAAGTTCCATTAGGGTTTATCCATAAAGACCCTCATGCAAATTGGATTATGCGTAATTTATGTAAGGAAGCAGTAGATGTTGCTAATGCACTTGGATTGGACTTCTGTTTAGAAGATGTTATAGCTGATGTTGAGAATGTGTGTACAAATGCTCCCGAGGGTTTTACCTCAATTTATTCGGATATTCACGATGGTCGGCAAAGTGAAGTTGATACAATAAGTGGTTCAGTTGCAGAAGCGGCACGTACTGTTGGCCTTTCTGTTCCATTTCATGAACTTATAATCCATTGTATTCATGCTTTGGAAAATAAAAATAAAAAGGAGATGAAAAAATGAGTGTACATCAACTTGGTAATTTACGGGTAATAGATTTATCAAAATTGGTTGATCCTGCTATTGAAACTCGGAGATGTAAGTTAGATCGATTTAATACAGGAGGACCTATACCGGATTTTCATACAAATGTTGATATCATGACGCATTTAGGTACTCACTGTGAATGTCCCTATCATCATTTTGAGAATGGCGCTGACGTTTCTGCTTTGGCAATAACAAGTTTCATGGGACGAGGCATTTACTATGAATTTAAGAATTTAGAACCATTGCAACACATTTCTTATAAGGATCTGGAGGAAGCTATTGGTGCAAAAGTAAAGGCAGGGGATGTAGTTATAATAGATTCAATATATAAACTTGCCCCTTTTACCCCAGAAACCAATGGGCCTAATGATAAGAGATTACTTGTAAACGGAGAAACAGCACAATGGTTTGTTGATCACGAGGTGAAATGTGTAGCATTTGGCGATGGTGTTTCAATTGAAAGTTGTAATGAGGATGTAAAACCATTTCACGATATATGTATGGCGAAGAATATAACTTTTTTGGAAGTTGTAAAGAATTTGGATGAATTAAAGCAGGATGTTTTCTTTATTTCATTTGCACCTATGTATATCAAAGGTTTGGATTCTTGTCCTGTAAGAGTATATGCAATTGAAGGTCTGAAAGAATTCAGTTGATATATCAATAAAAAAAAGGAGGAAAAAATGAAAAGGTTTATCGCTTTAGTCCTGATTGTTTTTATGGCATTTGCTGTATTTGCTGCAGGTGGAAAAGAGGAGACCGTAAGTTCCACTCCTGCATCTAATGGTAATGTTGTTCAGAATGCTTCTCAAATTGATGAGTTTGAAACAGTCTCTTTGGAAGTTACAGAAGATAATATCATTAGGGGTGGAAAACTAGTTGTAGGATCGATTGTTGAAGTTTCCAGTTATGCTCCATGGAGGTTTAGAAGTGAATTTTATCTTCTTGGTTGTGTATATGAACCTCTTTTAATGTTTGACAACGAAGGCGAAGTGGTTCCTTATCTGCTTGAATCGTTTGAAGGAGATCCTGAAACACTTACATATACGTTGAAAGTTCGTGATGGTGTAAATTTCTCCGATGGTTCTGAATTTACTGGAGAGGTATTACTTTGGAATTTACAAAATTTCAAGGAAAATTCCAATACGTCTGCAACTCATTTTGGTTCTGTAGATTATTTTGAATTAGTAGATGAGGATACAGTGGTCATCCATCTCAAAGAATGGAATTCTCAGATACCTTATTCGCTGAATAATTGTGCAGGAATGATGTATTCGAAGAAGGCTTTTGATGAGCATGGCTATGATTGGTGCTTAGAGAATCCCGTAGGTACTGGTCCTTATGTCCTTGTGGAAAAAGTTACTGATTCATATAAAAAGTTTGTGAAAAATGAAAACTATTGGAATAAAGATATAGAGCCTTTATATGATGAAATAGAAGCAAGGATATATGGAAATAATATGGCAGCGCAGGCTGCATTGCTGGCAGGAGAGTGTGATGTCTTTAATGGTGGAGATTATGGTATGAAAGATATGATGTCTTCCATGGGATATAACCTGTACCAAAATAAGATGTGGAATAGAGTGTATTTCCTGATTTTCTCCAGTGCTATTGAGGGTTCTCCACTTGCTGATGTACGTGTTAGAAAAGCAATTGCTTATGCGATTGATTCAGAAACAATTGTGAAATCATTGGATTATAATAGAACCTTTGTAACTAACCAATATGCTGTTGAAGGTACAGGTTTTTATAATCCTGATGTAAAAGGCTACGGTTATGATCCTCAGAAAGCTAAGGAATTACTGGCAGAAGCTGGTTATGCTGATGGATTCAAAACAAAAATTATTACAGGGTTGGATCAAGGATTGGATAGGTACATGATAGCTTTGCAGCAATATTTGAAAGATGTAAATATTGATGCAGAATTGGTATATCTTGATAATGCAGCTTGGCAATCTACAAGTGGTATTTATGGCGATGGAGTGACTGATGGCATGATTCTTTGCGGACATGGTTATGGCTCTAATCTTGTTAATCAGGCAGTCTCGAATTTCTCGAAGAGAGCAACTGAAAAGGGATCTGTAGGAATGTATCATGCAAATAAAATACATCCTGATGATTTGGATGCTGCAATAATGACAGCTCTTACAGCTACTGACGAGGCCACAATGTATGCAAGCATGCAAGAAGCCGAGCGTTTGTTAATAGATGAGTATATGATAGGTTATCCTGTTCTTACGGCATATTATGATCAGATAATTACCCAGCCTAATATTGTTGATAAAGGTTTCTGCAATACATATAACAGGGGTAATGATTATAACTACCTATATAGAATAAAGCTTTAATTAAGCTATTTAATTCACGCTGGATTGTTGGTTTCAACAATCCAGTTTTAAGGGCGCATTTTATGAATTCATACATGAAATATATAGCAAAAAGGATTTTGTATGCCTTTTTTACTATCTTTGCTATTTCTGTTTTTGCATTCTTGATAGTGCATTTTCTGCCAGGAGATCCTGTTAGGACAATGCTTGGATATGAAGCGGATCAGGCAGCTGTAGATACTTTGAGGAAGCAGTTAAACCTGGATAAGCCTCTTCCAGTTCAATATGTATTATGGATTACCAATATGCTGAAAGGTGATTTTGGCATGTCTGTTATGTTGGGCACGGATATTGCCGGTCTTATTAAAGATAGGCTTCCTGTTACTTTATGGTTGACTGTACCAGCAATGGTCTTTTCTATTATTCTGGGTATAGTCATTGGAATAATATGTGCAACGAAGCGAGGTTCGTTTATAGACCAGAGCCTTACTGTATTGATGACGACGATGAATGGTATACCTATTTTCTGGATAGGTATAATCTTGATATATTTATTTGGGGTTAAATTACGTGTTTTGCCATTTGTTGGATTTGTGAATCCTCTTGAAGACTTTAAAGGTTATTTATCTCATGCTTTTATGCCTATGTTGATAATGAGTTTTAGGCCCATGTCTTCAATTGCAAGACAGGTAAGGACTAATATGCTTGATGTTATTAATCAAGATTATATAAGGACTTCCAAGGCCTATGGATTATCCCCAACTAAAATCAAGTATAAGTATGCGTTAAAAAATGTTCTGATTCCTGTAATTACATTAATTGCATTACAGGTGAGATCTATTGTCGGAGGATCTTTGCTTGCCGAACAAGTTTTTTCAATTGCGGGAATAAGTCGTTTGATAACAACTTCTGTCATGAATAATGATTTTCTAGTGATCCAGAGTTTGGTTTTAGTTATTTCGATATTTGTTGTATTTGCCAATCTCTTACTGGATATCACATATGGTTTTGTTGACCCGCGCATAAGAATTAATGGAGGGAAAAAATGAGAACTTCTGTTAGATTTAGGGAAATGTGCAGGACTTTCTTTAGCAGAGGGTTCATAGCTTATGCATCTGTTGTCGTTATTGTCCTTTTTTTGGTTTCCGCAATTTTTGCAACAATTTTGACTCCATATGATCCTAATCAAATGGATCTGACTAGTTCTCTTGAATTGCCTAATGCCGCTCATATTTTTGGATGTGATTTGCATGGCCGCGATGTATTGTCTAGAATACTTTATGGAGCTAGAATTTCTTTGACAATAAGTGTGCTATCATGTGTTGTTGGTGCCGTTGTCGGAATGATGCTTGGCCTTACAGCAGGATATCGTGATGGTATTTTAAGCTCAGTGATTATGCGTTATGTTGATGTTCAGCTTGCAATTCCTCCAATGTTGTTTACGATTGTTATTGGAATATTAGTTGGACATAGCATATTTGGTATGGTTTTTGCTTTGAGCTTTGGTATGCTTCCAAGCTATATCCGGCTTATGTATGGACTTGTTTTAAGTCTTAAAGAAACCGATTATATAATTGCGTTGAGATTTGCTAATGTCAAATCTTATAAAATAATTTTGAAACATCTCCTTCCAAATGCGTTTCCTACCATGATGGTCACCTTCACAATGAATCTAGGAGCAACAATTATGCAAGAGTCTACATTGAGTTTTTTGGGGATAGGAATTCAGCAGCCAACAGCATCATGGGGTAGTATGGTTGCGGATGGTTATCAGTACATGTTTAACAGGCCATTATTAGCTTTTATTCCTGGATTATGTATTTTGCTTGTTGTTTTAGCTTTCAATATTTTTGGAGATAGCCTGAGAGATGCTATTGATCCTCGTTTAAGAGGGAAGTTGTGAGGATGTATTATGAGTGCGGTATTATTGGAATGTAAAGGGTTAAAAGTATCCTTTTTTTTAGGAGAGAAAGAGGTTCACGCAGTAAGAGGAGTATCTTATCACGTTAACAGGAATGAAGTTGTAGCCGTAGTGGGTGAAAGTGGATGCGGAAAATCTGTTACTCAGATGTCGGTAATGCAGCTTATTCAGACTCCTCCAGGAAAGATACTTGAAGGTGATGTTAAATTTGATGAGATACAGCTTTTAAAAGATGGAAAACCTGCAACGGATATGAATAAGATACGTGGAAACCGAATTGCAATGATTTTCCAAGAACCAATGACCTCCTTAAATCCCGTTTTTAGAATTGGAGATCAATTTGTAGACGTAATTAGAGCACATAAGAAGATTGACCGGAAAGAGGCTTGGAAAATTGCCGTAAAATCTTTGGATGCTGTTGGTATACCCGATGCTGAACTTCGAATGAGAAATTATCCTTTTGAAATGAGTGGAGGGATGAGACAGCGTGTTTTGATTGCATTTGCTGTTGCCTGTGAAGCTGATTTGATTATCGCAGATGAGCCTACCACTGCGTTGGATGTAACAGTGCAGGCACAGGTCATGGAATTACTCATGGATGTAAAGAAGTCTCATAATTCAAGCATAATCATAGTCACTCATAATTTGGGATTGGTATCTAGATATTCTGACCGTATTTACGTTATGTATGCAGGCAAAATAATAGAATCTGGTACAACTGAAGATATTTTAACCGATCCTACTCATCCTTATACTATTGGATTACTTTCTGCTGTACCTAAAATCGAAGAGGCGAGGCGTGATCACCTTGTTCCTATAGAAGGAGCACCTCCAAGTCTAGCGGATTTACCTGATTACTGTTCATTTGCACCAAGATGTCCATATGCATGTGATCTCTGCCGATCTTTGAAAGAACCTGAATTATTACGGAAGGGAAATGGTGACCATTTTGTTGCATGCCATTTGTTTGGGAAGGAGGAAAAAGCATGACAAAAACTGTGATACCAATTCTATCTGTTAAAGGTTTGAAAGTGTATTTTCCTTTGACAAAAGGAATAAGCAAGACTGTTATTGGGACTGTCAAAGCTGTAGATGATGTTTCTTTTGAAATTGAGAAAGGGAAGACTCTTGGAATTGTTGGAGAAAGTGGTTGTGGTAAGACAACAACAGGTAAAGCAATTTTAAGAATGGTTAAATCCACTAGTGGAGAGGTATTGTTTAAAAATGAAAATGTTCTTGCATTATCTAAAAAGGATCATGACAAAATAAAAAGAAAAATACAGATGATTTTTCAAGACCCTTATGGTTCTTTGGATCCTCGTCAGACCGCATATTCGATAATAAAGGAGGTTCTGATTTCTGATGGAAAAGAAAGGGATTCTCAAACTATTGATAAAGAAGTAAAAAAGTTTTTGAACATTGTTGGTTTATCTGAGGAGATAGGTGAGCGTTATCCACATGAGCTTAGTGGGGGTCAGAGACAAAGAATAGGCATAGCAAGAGCGCTAGCATGTTATCCTGAAGTAATAATTTGTGACGAACCTGTTTCTGCCCTTGATGTTTCAATTCAAGCTCAGATAATCAATCTTTTAAAAGAGTTACAGCAGAATTTGGGGCTGACTTATATCTTTGTTGCTCATGATCTTGCTGTGGTAAGACATATTGCAAATCAGATTTGCGTTATGTATCTGGGTAAAATAGTTGAAATCATGGATTCAGATGAAATGTATAATCATTCATTGCATCCATATACTAAAGCATTACTTTCAGCAATACCTGTTGTTGATTATCATCTTGAGAAAAAGCGACATCGGATAGAATTGGAAGGTGAAGTACCTAGCCCGATTCATTGTCCTACTGGATGTCCTTTTCATCCACGCTGTCCCCACGCGACAGATAGGTGCTCAAAAGAAATGCCATTGTTGGAATCTGTATCCGACACTCATTCTGTTGCATGTTTTAACTATAAAAATTTAATTTGATGAGATAAAAAAAGGAGGTTTTTATGTCAGCAAAAAAAAGTTTTTTTCAACTTATCAACGAAAGACATGAGGCTCTTTGGGCTCCTTGTATTTATGATTGTATTTCTGCAAGAGTTGCAGAAGCCATAGGCTTTGAAGCAGTAACAATAAGCAGCTCAGAACAGACATGGTCTCTTGTTGGAGGTGCTCCGAGAGGTTTGATGAGTATGGAAGAGATGTTGTATTCATCCGAACGAATTGCAAGAGGAACAGGAATGGCTGTATTGGCGGATACAGAAGCAGGTGGTGCTACACCAATGGAGACATATCGGAATATAAAAAGATTTGCAGAAGCAGGAATTATGGCAGTATCTATTGAAGATACAGCTGAAGTTCGCCTCGGAAACGTTAGGGTTTCGGAGCAAGTATTTTTATCGGCAGAACAATGGGCGATGCATGTTCAGGCTGCTGTTGAGGCTGTTAAAGGAACAGATTGCATGGTGATAGCACGAACTAATTGCAAAGGAGGCGGAGCTAAGAAATTTAAGGAAGGATATTTTGGTATAAAACAAGATGAAATGTTAGGGTTGGAAGAAGCGATCAGGAGAGCTCAATTAGGAATAAAAGTCGGGGCTCATATGACCATGATCCAAAATATTAATGCACGAAATGAGAGGTCATCGTGGAAAGAGATACATGATCGTGTTCCAGGATGGATGTGTTATCCGGATTTACATGCGGATGACAATGAAAGTGATGTTGACGATGTTGATGAATTATACAAACTCGGTTTTCAGCTGATTACTTGCCATTGTTTCAGTAAAGGTGCTATCGCTGGCATGATTAGATACGGGCAAAGAGTATTTAAAGATAAAAATACGATTTATTCTGAAAATGATGATTATCTTGGAGCGGATCCTGCAGTTATAGCACGCTTTGAACAATTAAGAGTTACTCCTGATTTCCTTGAAGTTGAAAACCGATTGGCGGATAACTTTAAAAATGTTAAAGCATACGAACCTGAATTGGGGCCAGTAAGATAGTTTATCTCTGTAATCCGTTTCTATTTTTTATCAAAAAAATTCTTTATCGGCTAGCAAGTTGCCTAGCCGGTATCCTGTTATATGTTTTGCTGTGTTCTTGCAGATAAAGAGGATGTTCTTCAACAATCGTGTATGAGTCATAATTTAGAAATCAGGAGTTTTTTTTATCCTGAATATCCAAATGGATTAAACCGGGATCTTGTATATAAAAGAATAATAAAATTATTTATCCCGGCTGCCGTTGAATATGCCTTGTTGCAGGTCACTACGATGTTTGATCAGATTCAGGTTGGAGGTGTTGGCAAGGAGGCCCTTGCTGCAGTGGGCCTTGCCAGTCAGATAA
Source organism: uncultured Spirochaetales bacterium (assembly GCA_949300325.1). Classification (GTDB taxonomy): domain Bacteria; phylum Spirochaetota; class Spirochaetia; order Sphaerochaetales; family Sphaerochaetaceae; genus Ornithospirochaeta. The sequence goes on along the minus strand of CASGDQ010000036.1, from coordinate 48,658 downwards.
GTGGACTACTGATTACATTGTTTATTGCAATTAATATTGGACTTACTGCCAATATTGCAAAAACTGTCGGAGCAGGCTATATAGATAAAATTTCGGATTATGTTCGTAATGGTTTGTTTCTTTCCTTATGTTTTGCTTTGCCTGTTTCTTTTTTGGGTTTTATATTTGCAAAACCTTTATTAATTATTTTTAATGCTCCAGACCCAATAACATTACGCTATGGTACAGAATACATAAAGGTGCTAATGATAGGTTTTATACCTTTGGCTTTGACAACGTCTTTTACTGCTTCTTTACGGGGTGTTGGCAATACAAGGTTGCCTATGATATATAATTTAACATCTAATATTCTTAACATCATTTTAAATTGGGTATTAATTGGTGGTAAGTTAGGAATGCCTGCTTTAGGAGTATTGGGCGCTGGTATTGCTACAGTATGTGGACATTTTGCAGGCTTCTTTTTAGCATGCCTGTTTTGTTTTAAAAAAAATAATCTTTTAAAGTTGAAATTTTCTGCGTTGTTTGGAAAGCTTGATATATTATATTTGAAACAATTGTTGAACATAGGTTTTCCTGCAATGCTGGAAAGATCAATAAGCAAACTTGGAATAGCGGTCTTTACAGCAATTGTTGCATCTTTAGGAACTTCTTTATATGCAACACATGTGATCTGTTTGAATATTCAGTTGCTTACAGGAATGAGTGGGCAAGCATTCTCGGTTGTATCAACTACTTTAGCCGGTCAAAGTATTGGGAGTAAGAGAACTGATTTAGCAGTCTTATATACAAACTGCACTGCAAAGTTAAGTTTGATTATTGCAATAGTTTTAATGGGAATATATTTCTTTGGTGGCCCAAGCCTTATCAGCTTATATAATTCAGATCGAGCTATCATCGAATATGGCGCGATTCCTTTAAAAATTGTTGCTATGATGCAACCTTTTGCAGCATTTCAATATGTGCTGGCCGGAGCTATGAGAGGGGCCGGAGATACAAAGAGTGTAGCTTTATGTTATACCTTTGCTCAATTAGTTTGTCGTCCGTTATTCGCTTTTTTAGCAATTAATTATTTGGGATTGGGATTGAATGGAGCTTGGCTATCATTAGCTATTTCTGAATCATTATGTGCTGTTCTTTTGATGTCCAGATACAACTCTGGTAAGTGGGCGAAAATTTAAAGTTTTGGATGAGGAGAATGATTTAATATGGAAAAATATTTTAAAGCTGCAGAAATTAGAAACAGTAATTCTAAAATTTGGACAATAGAATTTCTGAAGATGTTTTTTGTAGCTACGATAATTTCGTTCAGTACACAATTCCAAGCAACAACGTTTCCCCTTTATGTCCAATCTTTGGGTGGAGGATTGATGGCAGCAGGAGCAATGACAAGCATATATATGGGAGCTTCTGCTTTATGGAAGCCTTTTGTGGGAAAAGTATTAGGTAAGTATTCTCGAAAAAAGGTATATGTTTTATCTGGAATTGTTTTCTCGCTCATAATGTTTTCTTTTGGTTTTATAAGCAGCATTCCATTGCTCATGCTAATTAGAGTTATTAATGCTCCTTTTTATTCATTGTGTAATACATCTGCTACTACAATTACGACAGATATTCTCCCTGAGGACAGGGTGCTAGAAGGATTGGGATATTATAATCTTGCTCAAACATTATCATATGCATTAGGTCCTGGTATTGCATTATTCTTAATTAATGATTTTAGTTATCGAGCTTTATTTACTGCTTGTGCTGTTTTTGGTTTACTTTCTTTAATTGTAGGGAGTACTGTGAAATATGAGGATCCGATACTAGATGTATATAAAAAAAGTTCTTCTAAAGAAGATAAAGATAAAAGGAAATATGCAAATAAAGATGCTGAAAAGAACACATCTGAACGGAAACTCGTTTATATTCCCTCGTTAATTGTATTTTTAATCATGCTCGGCTGCAGTGGACTTGTGACTTTTCTTCCTACTTGGGCTTCTGCTAAGGGAATAGACAATATAGGATTGTTTTTCACTGTACAAGCTGTGGCTTTGGCGTTGAGCAGAATGTTTGTCGGTCGTATTTCAAAGAAAATAGGTATTCCTCAAACAATTATTGGAAGTACCATTTTAATTACAGTCAGTTTATTTGGCATATCATACTGCAATGTTTTGCTTCCTTTGTTATTCCTGTCGATACTGTATGGAATTGGATTTGGTTCTGTTATTCCAACACTGCATTCGATTGCTATTATTAATACAGGAAGCTCTGAACGTGGAATGGCAAATTCTATGATACAAATGGCTACAGACGCTGGAATTTGTATAAGTTCTTTATTTCTGGGCTGTGTTGCAGATTTAATCGGAATAACAAGGGTATTTTTTGTAGCAGCTTTTTTTACATTCTGTGCAATTCTAGTTTTTATCTATTTGCTTTTGAGAAATAGACAAGTGTTTTAGTTATACTAATCTTCAAGGAGGTAAATGATATATGGAAGTGGTATGAGTTAAGAATATTATAAGTACTTCATTGTATTTATACTTTATTAACTTGGTATAGCAATTGTTACTTTATTTGAGAAAATTGCATAATTTTAAAGAAATGAATGCAAGATTAATATTAATAAGGAGATTATAATATGATAAGAAAAGCAAGTGAAAAGATAGTAGAGAGATTTGATAAGAAGTTTGATGCAGATGGTTATATTTTGGTTAGAAATCTTATAAATGAGCCTAAGGAACTTAATGATAAGGGTCGGGTTTTTGCTCATACAACAGTACCTGCTGGATCTGGTATTGGTTATCATGTACATCATGGTGATACGGAAATTTATTATGTAATTTCAGGAAGTGCTGAATATAATGATAATGGTGTGATAAAAAAAATTGAAACAGGTGATGTGGCTATTACTCCAAGTGGAACTGGGCATGGGATAAAAAATAACGGTTCAGTTCCCCTTGAAATCATTGCACTCATATTATATTCATAAAATATGGAGGGAAGTAGAAATTTGGATAAAATAACGATTTATGATATAGCTGCTAAAGCTGGAGTTTCTGCTTCAACGGTATCTCGGGTTATTAATAATTACCCATATGTAAAGAAAGCGACGAGAGATAAAGTTCACAAGCTTCTTGCTGAGAATAATTATATTCTCAATGAAACGGCAAGAAGTCTTGTGACGCAATCGTCGCATATGGCAGGCATTCTCATTTCTGATATTAGGATGACACATCATACTGAAGGTGTGTATTATATTGAACAAGAATTTTCAAAAAGAGGTTATTCTTGCATAATCTATAATACAGGTTTGAATCCTGAGTCTATGGCTTTACATATTCAAATGCTATCACAAAAAAAGATTGAGGCATTAGTACTTGTTGGCTCAATATATCAAAATGAGACTGTAAAAAGAGCTATTAGCCAGTTTATTCCATCCGTCCCGGTTGCGATTTGTAATGGCTATTTTGAGGCCCCAAATGTTTATGGTGTTGTCGCAGATGAATGTAATGGCGTTATGGATTGTGTAAGGTTATTGGCAGAAAAAGGAAGAAAGAAAATTTGTTTCATTTACTATAACGATACTCCTAGTAACCAGCAAAAAATATTAGGGTTCACTAGAGGTTGTAGAGAATTTCTTAGTGATGATTCAAGCTGTTTAGTAAAAGTTGAGATGAATATTTCAAAAGTAGAGAATATTTTGACAGATTTCTTTTCTTCACATAGTGAGGTCGATGCGGTTATTTTTGCCGAGGATTTTCTTGCTTTAATTGGTTTGCATGTGTTGGCAACTTTGAATAAGCGCATACCTGACGATATAGCTGTTATTGGAATAAATAATTCAAAATATGCTTGTATAAGTAATCCCTCTCTGACAAGTCTGGACAACATGTTATATGATATGAGCATAATGGCCGTTCGGACATTGCTGAACGTTTTGGATGGTGATTATGGTAATAAACATATTATTTTGGGAACTAGAATTGAAGAGAGAAATAGTACCTAAATATATATACTTTATTATTCCCTATATGAAAAATTTATTATGTCTAAAGTATTTGAGTTGCGTAAACGGGAAATCCTTTTGGGGAAAGTGTGATGTGTTCTTTTAATTTAATGGTATTCTGCAAATGAGATTTACTTCCGACAGCTTTACATTATTTTGAATGCGGCTTGATTCATGTTAGACTGGAAAAGGATTCGTTTTAGGCGGAGGACTTATGATAAACGTTGGAAATGATTGGCAGCCGATTTTCGATATCGAGCAGGTGAAGCCTTATTATCTCGAGCTCAGGCGCTTCTTGAAAGGTGAATATTCCACAAAGGTGGTGTATCCGCCAATGAATGAGATTTTCAATGCTTTCCGTCTTACGAGCTTCGCCGATACCAAAGTGATAATAGTCGGGCAGGATCCATACCATGAGCAGGGGCAGGCGATGGGACTTTCTTTTTCTGTCAGAGAGGGAATTGAGGAGCCGCCTTCTCTTAAGAACATACATCAGGAAATCATTGATGAAGGAGTGGAGCAGGGGCCTTGGTCAAGCGATCTTTCCCGTTGGGCGAAACAGGGAGTGCTCCTTTTAAACAGCACATTGACCGTGGTTGCCCATCGTGCGGCATCGCATTCAGGAAAAGGATGGGAGACTTTCACAGACAACGCGATCGTCGAGCTTGGACGAGATGAAAGGCCGAAGGTTTTTATGCTTTGGGGCAGCTATGCACGCAGCAAGAAGATCCTTATCGAAAAAAATTGCCATCTGATACTGGAATCAGCGCATCCGAGTCCGCTGAGCGCATATAGGGGATTTTTCGGCAACGGACATTTCAAAAGATGCAACGAGTTTCTTATCGGTACGGGACAGACCCCGATAGCCTGGTAGTTTTATGGTCTAGGAGGGAATATGAGCTATGAGAATGGAACTTTCAAGCGCGTCGGTAATAACGACCAGCTTGTTTCTGTAAGGAGATTCCGCCTAGACGGCGGTCCCGGACACGGGTTGTTATGCATTTCTGTCGAGGCAGGCAACGGGCTTTCTGTAACGCTCGTGCCTGACCGCGGTCTTGATATCTACCAGGTCAGATACAAGGGGGTTAATATAAACTATATCACCCCGGATGGGCTTACGGCCCTTGAGCACCGCGGATTCGTGGACCGTCGTGTCGATACCGGGAACTTTTTGGGCATGCTGACTACTTGCGGCCTTGATAATGCCGGGCCGACTTCGTTGGATCAGGGAAGGTATTATTTCCAGCATGGACGCCTTGCAACAATCGCAGTGGATGATCTGTCAGTGTCCAGAGATGATGAGGCCGTCATCGTTTCTGCTAGGACGGTTGAGTATGCGACGGGCGATTATTCCTTTGTCCGCCGCCGTAAGATAACCATCGGCTGTGCAGATATCGCATTCATAATGGTGGAGGATGAAGTGGAAAACGCATCTGGACAACCGCAGCAGATCTGCCTGATGTACCACTATAATTTTGGATTTCCATTCTTAGATGAATCGCTGAAGCTGTCCATTCCCTCGCGTTCCTGCCGTTATAAGGGCAGTGATGATCCAGTGGATATGGAAGATCTGCTGAAGGTTTACCCGCCTGATGCATCATGGAAAGCGGAGGTTACCTACCATGTTGCGGCATCCGAGGAAATAAATACTGTAAGGCTTGAAAACCGTAATGCCGCAATAGGGGTCGACCTGAGCTTCGACGGGAAAAGCCTGCCATGCTTTGATATCTGGCGTATGTTCAAAGAACGCGAGTATGTGCTTGCAATCGAACCGTGCAACGCATTTCCGTACGGCAGGGCAGCGCAGCGGGAGAAAGGCAATGCTGAATTCCTGGATCCGTATTCTAGGAAGAAATTCGTGACCGCTTTGGAATTTTCGGTTCTGCCGCGTTAACCTGTGTGTGGGGCGGTGGCATTATTATTTTTGTGGCGCTCCACCACCTTTTTACATATACTGGTGATATGGAAATTGATGTTTTGGGAATTTGCCGTTCTTTCGGCTTTGAGAAGGATCCCCTGAAAATCGAAGGGATCAGTGTCGGACATATCAATGCAACTTACCATCTGTGGTTTGAGGAAGGGGAATTCATCCTGCAGAGGGTGAATACGTCCATTTTCACCCGGCCGGAAGAAATGATGGACAACATAGAGCTGATATTGAAAGAGATTCCTGTCCTCTTTTTGAAGAAGACAAAGGATGGAAAGACCTGGGTGAAAAATGACAGCGGGTTCTGGCGCATCTTCAATTTTGTCAAAAATTCCATGAGCTACCAGAAAATGAGTACCCCGGAGCAGGCATATAAAATGGGTTCTGCAATGAAGGAATTCCATAACACTCTTAAGAAGGTCGATGCTTCAAAACTGTATGAGACACTTACTGATTTCCATAACATGGTATGGCGCTATGAGAATTTCGATAAGGCTCTGGAATTCAATTACCAGAACAGGAAAGAGACCTGCAGAAAGGAAATTGAATTTCTTCTTGAGAACAGAGAGCGCGGGTCGGTGATTTCCAGACTCTATAACGCAGGACATCTGCGCAAGTGGGTCACCCATAATGATACTAAGCTCAATAATGTGCTTTTTGACCGTGATACCGGAAATTACCTTACTTTCATCGACCTTGATACTGTGATGCCGGGAACTGTTCTTTTTGATGTTGGGGATATGATCCGCACCAGCTGCTCGACAGCCGACGAGGATGAGAAGGATTTAGCTAAGGTAAGCTTTTCGATGGATTTCTATAATGCTCTTATGAAGGGTTATTTGGAGGACAACGACGGGCTTGACGAGCTTGAAAGGGCTTTGATCCCGGAGTGCGGAAGAACCCTTACACAGATCATGGCCGTCAGATTCTTGACGGATTATCTCAATGGGGATACTTATTACAGGATAGATTATCCGGATCATAATCTCGTAAGGACCAGGACGCAGGTGAAGCAGATCCAGGAGATGGACAAGCATTTCAAAGCTCCTGATTTCTCCTCTATGCCTCTTTGATGAGACAGGTGGAAGGGCCCGTAGAGGGCCTTTTTTATTTTTCTTGCCCATTTACATCGTTAAAGGGTATTTTACCTAGTGTTGATTTATTGGTAATATTTCTCTGATATAAGGAATGACAATGGGTGTCGGATATGTTTTCTTCGACCTGGGGCTGACGCTCCTGGACAACAACCATGTACCGCTCTTTAAAAAAGCGCTGAAAGCCAACGGGATAGATCTCCCGCTGTCGGAGGTGCATAAGGCATACCATCTTGCAAACAAGACCTTCATGAGGACAAGACCCGGCGAGATATCGGATAGAAGCTTTTTCTGCGATTATGTCTCCCTGTTCCTTGTTTTGGCAGGTCTTGATGAGAAGGCTTATCTTGAGCCGGTTTCTTCGACTCTTCATGATTTGGGACATGAGGTGCGCTGGATGAAATATCCTTTTACGGATGAGGTCGTCTCAAGCCTGAAAAAAAGGGGGATACATACCGGTTTGATCTCGAACTGGGACAGGGGATGCAGAAGCCTTTTGGAAGCAAACGGCCTTGCTGGGCAATTTGACCCTTTGCTCATCTCTTCGGAGGTAGGGCTAGAGAAGCCGGATAAAAGGATATTCGAATTGGCTCTGGAGAAAGCTGGTGCAGATCCTGATGAGTGTATTTATGTCGGTGATAACTATTATGACGATGTACTGGGTGCATCGGGTGTAGGTATCCGGACAATATTGATAAACAGCCCGGGGCGGCTTGGGATAGAAGAGACCGGGTATGACTTTGTCGCTGAGGATATCAGAGGCATTATGAGGTATATATGAAAAGGTTTCATCTCCTATTTATTTTTTTAGTTATTATCCTGCTTGTATCGTGTGCGGGTAAGAAGGACACAGCTTCGGTTGTACGCACCCGGACAATGAGCGAGATAGATTCCCTTGATCCTTATTTGTCCACGGCAAGCGATACGGAAGCCATAATGCATAATGTCTTCGAAGGGCTTGTGGGCTATGATACCTCCGGTGCGGTCATTCCTGCCCTTGCAGAGGCATGGCGCATCGAGGAGGATGGCCTCTGCTATACCTTCTTCCTGCGTCCTGATGTCCTTTTCCACGATGGCTCGGAATTCGATGCCGATGACGTGGTATGGTCCATTTCAAAATATGCCGGCCTGGACACAGGACGTCCGCTAAGCTCTAAGTTCTCTTGTGTCGAAAGTGTGAAGGCCCTTGATAACAGGACCGTGGAAATCAGGCTGAAGGAGGTCAACGCATCCTTTTTGCAGCTGCTTTCTGCGGCAATCACACCTTCCGGATATGAGGATAATGCCACAAAGCCTATCGGCACCGGCCCTTATCAATTCGTCTCGTATACGCCGGGGCAGAAGGTCGTTTTGGAAAAAAACGCTTCATACTATGACAAGGAGAGGATTGGAAAGATCGACAGGGCTGAGTTTTATGTGATGACCGATGAGAGTGCCGTGGTTACAGCCCTTTCTTCAGGACAGCTGGATTTTGCAATAGTCAATGGCGATAATGCCGATGTTCTTTCCTCACGGTTTGATATCTATTCCAGCCCGCAGAACATGGTGCAGATTTTCGCCCTCAATAATTCCATCAGCCCGTTTGATGATGAGAGGGTAAGGATGGCGTTCAATATGGCTGTGGATAAGGACGAGATAATCAAAGGGGTTTTCAACGGCTATGCCACAAAGCTTTATTCTGCATTCTCCCCGGTGATGGCGGTTTATTATAACGATGGGTTGGATGATATGTACTCATTCGATATCAACGCTGCAAAGGCCCTGCTCTTGCAGGCGGGGTATCCTGATGGCTTTGATCTGGTTATAACCGTACCATCGAATTACCAGCCTCATGTCGATACGGCGCAGATTATTTCCGAACAGCTCAAAAAAATCGGGGTGAGGGTCGAGATTGAGCTGGTGGAATGGGCAACCTGGCTTGAGAGGGTTTATAAGAATGCTGATTACGAGGCGACCATCATAGGACTTTCCGGGATGCTGGATCCGAACGACATACTCGTCCGCTACACTTCTTATTACTCAAGAAATTTTGTGCGTTATAATAATGATGAGTACGACAGGCTGATATCATCCGCAATCCTTGAGACGGACGATGCTCAGAGAGCGGCGATGTACAAGGAAGCGCAGAAAGTGATTCTGGAGGATGCAGGGTCCGTGTTCATCTGCGATCCCAACCAGAATATCGTCTGCCGCAAGGATTTGAAGGGATATGTTGCGTATCCCGTTCCGTTTACGGATATATCCAGGCTGTATTTCGAATAGTGACGGAGGAAAGATGGGATATTATCTGACCAAGGCATCAGGTTTGGTGATCACGCTCATCCTTGTTTCCCTGCTGGCTTTTTTTGTTTTCCAGATCCTTCCTGGGGATCCTGTGGATGTGATTCTGGGAATTGAGGCCGATGAGCTTGAGAGACAGGCCATGAGAGAGCGCCTCAATCTCGATAGGCCTATTGTCGAGCGTTATGCCGACTGGCTGAAAGGTGCCCTGACCGGAGATCTTGGCACCTCTTTAAGGTATCAGATGCCCGTCTCAGAGCTTCTTTTGGCAAGCGTTGGCGCAACAGCTTCCCTTGCTTTCCTTTCGCTTCTTCTTACTGTTTTGATCGGGATTCCCGCCGGTGTTCTGCTTGCCCGTTTCAGTTCGAAAAAAAAGACGATTGCTTTTTCTATGGCAACCCAGCTCGGGCTTTCAATCCCGTCGTTCTGCTTGGGAGTTTTTCTTATTAACATATTCTCAGTGCGTTTGAATCTTCTTCCTTCCATAGGCTACACTCCAATCTCTGAGGGACTCATCCCATGGCTTAGATCCCTGATACTCCCATCGCTTTCAATCGCAATAGGCACTTCTTCCATATTGATAAGATACGTAAAAGTATCCATCACAAAGGAAATGGGGAAGGAATATGTCCGCACAGCAAGAAGCAAGGGCGCAGGGGAGGCCAGGATAATGTATTCCCATGTGCTCAGAAATTCCCTTATCCCGGTAATCACCATTCTCGGCATGATCGCCGCTGATATCCTCGGAGGATCCATCATTGTTGAGAATGTCTTCTCCATTCCAGGCATCGGCCGGTTGATTTCAGTGTCGATAAACACCCGTGACCTTCCGCTTATACAAGCTCTTGTCGTATATCTTGCAGCCATAGTGGTTATCCTCAATTTTCTTGTGGACATGGTTTATTCCGTTATCGATCCGAGGATAAGGAGGGGAAGCTGAGATGAAAAGATATCTAGAAAACGGAAGCTTCCTATTCGGCCTTATCCTTTTATCTTTTCTGCTGCTTGTTCTTTTTACAAGCCTTTTTTACATACCCTATGACACCAGCGCGATCGAGATATCCAACAAGCTTGCTGTCCCTTCGTCTTCTCATCTTCTGGGAACGGATCAATTCGGGCGCGATATCCTTTCAAGAGTCATGAAAGGTTTGCAGACTTCGTTTTCCATCGGCCTGCTGGTTGTCGCGATCGGGCTGTTCTTCGGCATTCTTCTCGGCTCCTTTTCCGGCTATTACAAAGGATTATTGGATGAGGTCGTCATGAAGGTCATAGATGCGCAGATGGCGTTTCCCGGCATATTGGTGGCGATGATGCTGATTGCCGTTTTCGGCAATGGCGTTGGAAATACCATAGCCGCGCTTGCTGTGATGTCGATTCCAAGGTTTACGAGGATAACCAGATCCGGCTTCATAAAGTATCGGGAATCGGAGTTTGTCAAAGCTGAGCGCGTTCGTGGAAACGGAAATCTGAGGATAATGTTCCTGCACATCCTGCCGCTTCTGAGATCCGAGCTCGTTGCCACAGCAAGCCTTTCCTTTGCATCTGCAGTCATGTCCGAGTCCGGGCTGTCCTATCTTGGATTGGGTGTGCAGCCTCCGACGCCAAGCCTGGGCACCATGCTTTCCGAGGCTCAGGATTATATCTTCATCGCTCCCTGGTACATCTTTATCCCGGCAATCGTGATAACCCTAATGGTGATGGGATTCAATCTTGTAGGGGATGGCATACAGGAGGTGTCGTCATGATTGATCTCGTTGATTTCTCCTCCTTTTCGATCACAATACATGAGAAAGGGAAATTTCTTCCTGCTGTCAGCGATATCAGCTTCACAATGAAAAGAGGCGAGGTTGCCGCGCTTGTTGGCGAATCCGGCTGCGGCAAGACCATTTCCGCCCTTTCCTTGATAGGGCTGGGAAATGCCAATGCCGAGGAGAACGGATCCCTCCGGTTTGATGGTCTGGAACTTGTAGGCATGGATAGCAAGGCTTTTATGAAAATACGCGGCAAGCGGGTGTCGATGATCTTCCAAGAGCCTATGAGTGCACTAAATCCGCTGATGAAGGTGGGAAAGCAGATAAGCGAGGCGCTCTGCCTTCATCAGGATGTTTCTAAGAAAGAGGCGCGTGCCCGTGTTCTGGAAATGATGGGCAAGGTAGGGCTGGCGGATGCAGAGCGGATCTATTCCTGCTATCCTCACCAGCTTTCCGGAGGGCAGAGGCAGCGCATCATGATCGCAATGGCTTTCATAAACAATCCGGAGCTGATAATAGCGGATGAGCCCACCACCGCCCTCGATGTCACGGTCGAAGCGCAGATCATGGATATCATGAGACGGATGAGCAAGGAAAACAATACCGCCGTACTCTTGATTTCACATGACCTTTCTGTGATAAGGGATATCTGCAGCACAGTCCACGTGATGTATTCAGGCCTTATTGTGGAAAGCGGGGATGCAGATCAAGTGCTCGATTTCCCGCTCCATCCATATACTCGTGCCCTTTTGGATGCTATTCCTACCCGCGGACGGCCCTTGGTGCCTATAAGCGGTGCGCTTCCCCGTTTGGAGGAAAGGGCAGCAAAGGGCTGTCCTTTTGCCCCGAGATGCCCAAGGGCTTATGAAGCCTGTTTCCTGCTCAAGCCTAAGACCTACGTTGCGGGAAATAGGAAGATAACCTGTCTCAGGAAAGCTGAAGAGCTGATGATTCCCATTTTCCATGATGAGTTTTCAACAATCATCAAGCAGAGCACATCTCAAAAGGCCCTTTTGGAGGTGTGCGGATTGAGAAAGTCATTCAAGGCTGGACGGAAGCGCCTTACAGCCGTCGATGATGTTTCCTTCGATATTCGTAAAGGAGAGACTCTGGGACTTGTAGGCGAATCCGGATGCGGAAAATCGACGACTGGAAACCTTCTGGTGCGTCTTTTATCTCCTGATGGCGGGAAAGTCTTGTATCGCGGTGCTGATATCTCCTCGCTTTCCGAATCCGGTTTCAAACCTTATCGGAAAAAGATACAGATGGTGTTCCAGGACCCATATAGCTCCATCAGCCCGAAAAAGAGGATAGGCTGGCTTTTGGAAGAGCCTCTTAAGATACATTTCCCATCGATGGACGGCAAGGAGCGGAAAAAGAGGGTGTTGTCGATGCTCGAGGATGTTGGCTTGGATGCTTCTTTCAGCTCTTCCTATCCATCTTTTCTTTCAGGTGGGCAGAGGCAGCGGGTCGCGATAGCCCTTGCCCTTATTGCCGAGCCGGAATTCGTTGTGCTGGATGAGCCTGTTTCGGCTCTGGATGTCTCGGTGCAGGCGCAAATCCTCGCATTGCTGCTGAAGCTCGGCAGGGACAGGGGATTGACATATCTTTTCATTTCCCATGACTTGAGCGTGGTCTCATACATGTCCGATCGTATTGCTGTGATGTATCTTGGCCGCATCGTTGAGATAGGAGAAGCCGAGCTAATTGCCTCAAAGCCTGTCCATCCGTATACAAAGGCCTTGTTCTCAGCCTCTTCTGGCTCAAAGAGGATTATTCTGAAAGGGGAGGTCCCTTCTCCTGTGGCGCCGCCTGAAGGCTGTGCGTTCCATACCCGGTGCCCCTATGCTTGTGCGCAATGCAGCAGTAGCCGGCCTGTTCTTGAAATGATGGAGGATGGGAGATTCTGTGCCTGCCATCTGAAGAAGGAGCTTTTATGAAAATCGCCGCTGTTTCCGATCTGCACGTGGATGTGAATAAGGATTATGCTGTTTTTGATACGCTTAAAGAAATGCTCATCTCATCCAAAGCCGATATGCTCCTGATTGCAGGCGACATTTCCGAATGCTGTCATACAACGATTTCCTGGGTAAAGGATTTAGAAAGCATTACGAGGATACCGGTGTATTATGTTCCGGGCAATCATGATCTATGGCGGCTTGAGGGCCTTGGCAATGATGAGATATATTCCATGTATCTGTCCGATCCGAGGTGCTTGTGCGGGAAAAGCATTCCATTAGGCCGCTCCTGGGCTGTTGTGGGGGATGTGGGATGGTATGATTATACGCTTTCTCCTTTGTCTCCTGAAACTTGCGATTTCGATTCCATGACATATAATGGAAGAACCTGGCAGGACAAGCTGAGAAACAGCTGGAGCCGTGATAATAAAGGACGGACCACTGTGATGCTGGAGAGCCTGAATCGCACCATTTCTCTTTCTGAAGGGAAAAACATCATCGCAGTCACGCATATGCTTGTAAACGATGATTTCATCGTGCGTGGCAGAGGAAGGGAGTGGGATTATTTTAATGCATTTTTAGGCTCGAAGGAATTCGGCAAGCTTTTCATGCGCTGCAGCATCAGGTATTCGATAGCAGGGCATGTCCACTTCCGCAAGGAGGCTTTTCACGACGGGACAAGGTTCATCTGCCCCTGCCTGGGATATTCAAGCGAATGGGGCCTTTATGATGAAAAGCATGCTGATGACGTGTTTTTCCAGCTTTCGTCCTCTTTGAGGTTCATTGAAATCTGATCAGTATATCTGCTTCACGTCCTTTTCCAAAAGTCCATAGCCTTCCAGTATCTCTTCCAGTTCTTTTTGGCTTCTTACGAGGCAGACTGAATTGAATTTCCCCGTTCTCTTGTCGATGAATCCAAAGGTCTTCTCTCCTGAACAGATTCCTGTCAGAACCGCCGCATCCATCAAGCTTCTGTCAAAGTCCTTCTTTTCTTTTTCCTTTCTGAAAAACATCTTTTTTACTCTAAAAAAAGGCCGGTTTCCCGGCCGTATATGGAAAATGGTCTCCCCCTTATGGAAAGACACATGTCTTCAGGCTTCTTCCTTCTCTTCCTTCTTTTTTCTCTTTTCCTCTTTCTTGACCTCTTCCAGCATCTCTTCAGCCATCTGCAGATAATTCTCATTTATGAAATTCTGGATCAGCTTGGAAACGGAAAGATTTCGGTATTTCGCAATTGCCTTCAGACGCGGGACAGCTTGCTCAGGAAGCGCAATCGTGATGTTTTTATAGGGCTTTTTTATCCCTCTCGGCCTGCCGGAACCCGGCCGCGCGCCTCCCCAGTTTTTCTTCTTCTCTTCCATATAAGGCCTCCTGAAAAGGTATTGTGAACACACCTCATCGCGGCGTTATCCTAATTGGAATATTAACATGTATTCAATGGTTTCTCAACAAGCAATTTCAATTCAATACAGAAGTTAGGTGGAGTTTGATTCTTTGTGAAATATAGATTTCATAATTTTCATGAGGGGTGGAAACAATGCAATTTTATAGGTGGTTTAGACAAAGAGCAAGCTTTTTGAAGGCTGGGGATATATTATTTAACAGTACCTTATTTCAACTGTTTTTTTAATTTGTATTAGGATAGTGTACAAAAGCCGTCTTTTTTTCCTCTCTTCCATGGTATATTGTTTTCTATATGAAAAGGTTGTTTGCTCTGATTTCAGTCTTTTTATTATTGTCTGCTTCAGCCCTGGCTCTTGAGGTGTCTCCGATTCCCAACGGCATAAGCCTGGCTTGGGAAGCTGCAGATGGTGCGGTTTATTATGATGTATATATCGATTCGGTTTTTATCGCCAGATTGAATTCTCCATGCCTGTCGTATACTGTAAAAAACCTTTTAGCCGATCATTCCTATCAGGTTGCAGTCGCGGCCCGGAGCAAGAGCAATGAAGATATTAAAGCTTGGTTTTCAAATGCCGTTACCGGCAGCTGGGACGGTGAATACCTCTGGGTCAATCCCACAAAGGAGGATAACAGGGGATTGATGAAGGAGCTGAGGATGGTTGTAAAAACCGTACAGGATCCAAAATATGGCCAGTACTATGATGTTTCCGTCATAAGGGATGGCAAAAGCTACAGGTTTTTTCCGCTCTATCCGCTTGGTGCTGCAGTGCAATGGACGAAGTATAAATCGGAGAGTCCAGAGGCCGAAGTATATAGGAAATGCTCGGAGATGATAAACTCTTCAAGCGTCCTCAAGCCTTCTTCCTGGAGAGTGGACCGCATAGAGCTTGATCATGATGGGTTTTCCTTCTCTGTAATCTCAAAGGCATTTGGGATCGAGGTGGAAACTGTGAATACCTTTTCCTTCCGCCTTGAGGACGGGGTATGCATGCTCGATTATGCCATCAGCGGGGATAAGATGTTCATGTCTATCGCTTTTGTGAATCCAGAGCCCGGATCTGGAGGGATATACACTCTAAAGAGAATCAGTTAATGCAGATAAAGCAGTATGCCTGCATAAAAGAAGATGGAGCCGGCAAGAACAAACAGGTGCCAGATGGCATGGCCATGCGGTATCTTTTTTATTCCATAGAAGATTATGCCGAGCGTATATGTTACTCCTCCGAGTATTAGGAACTTTATCATACCCTGCGGCACATAGGGGATTATATCGTTCCAGAAAAGAATGCATATCCATCCCATGAACACATAAAGTGCGACATGCAATACTCTCAGCCGCTGCCAGAATATAAGCGTGAACGCTATTCCTAAAGCAGTTATGGACCATAAGATGATAGCCACCATATCAGATGCCCTGTTGTTTATGAACAGGAGTATGGGGGTGTATGTTCCGGAAATCAGTATGTAGATATTGCTGTGGTCCAAAATCCTGGCTATGCGCTTCAGATTGCCTGGCCTGAGCTGATGATAGCATCCTGAGGCCATATACAATAAAATATTCGATAATGCGAATATGATAAGCCCCGCCTTGACCTGCACAGTGCTGTAGGAAGAAAGGTTTATGAGTATGTAAATCAATCCCGCAAAAGAGAGTCCTGCCCCGAAAAAATGCGTCCATGCATTGATTATCTCATCCTTCGGGTCGTTGTACGATACGAGTGTAATATGTTTTTCCAGCCAGTTCATGGGAAAAATCATAGCAAGGCCGCAAAAAAGGGCAAAGAGCGAAAATTGATTATTTGCACCCTAATGGTGAATACTAACCATAAAAGATGCGATTGACCATATCTTATGGTTATCGTCTTTTCTAAAATAGTGCTGCGATATTGTATCTGCTGAAAATGCTTACAGTTATCAGGGCCACCACGCTCATTATCTTTATCAGTATGTCGAGGCTGGGGCCCACAGTATCCTTCAGCGGATCTCCGACGGTATCTCCGATGATGGATGCATTGTGGGCCGGCGAGCCCTTTCCTCCGTAGTTGCCGTTCTCGATATGCTTTTTGGCATTATCCCAGGCTCCTCCGCTGTTTGCGGTAAATATTGCGAGCATTATCGCGCTTAATGTGGTTCCTATCAGAAGTCCTCCGACAAAGGAGGGGCCGAAGATGAATCCTGCAGCAAGAGGAGATGCGACCGCGATGAATGCAGGCTTCTTCATCTCCTTCAGCGCGCCCTTGCTGCTGATATTTATGCACCGGTTGTAATCCGGTTTCTTCTTTCCTTGAAGAATGAGCGGATCCTGTTCAAATTGCCGCCTGATTTCTTCGACCATCGTTTCTGCCGTCTTTGCAACGGATTCTATCAGCATCCCGCTGAATAGATATGGCACAGCCCCTCCGACCAGCGCCCCGGCTAAGGTGAGCGGATCAAGTATGTTGAGCACCAGGGCAATGCCTGAAGAGCTTTCCTGCCCGTTCAAGGCATATAGATAGCTTGCAAAAAGGGATAGTGCTGCAAAGGCGGCGCTTCCTATTGCAAAGCCCTTGCCGATTGCGGCTGTGGTGTTTCCGACAGCATCGAGGCTGTCGGTTATCTGCCTGACTTCTTTTTTCAGGTTGCACATCTCGGCAATACCTCCGGCATTGTCGGAAATTGGGCCGTATGTGTCGACCGATACCGTGACTGCTACAAAGCTGAGCATGCCCATGGCGGCCATTCCCACGCCGTACAGCCCTGCTGTGTAATAGGAAGCGATTATGCACAGCCCTAGAAGCATGACCGGTATAAGCACGCTGCTCATGCCCAAAGCCATCCCTTTAGTTATTGTAAGGGCAGGGCCTTCGCAGCTTGCTTTTGCAACAGATAGAGCCGGTTTATGGCTGTATGATGTATAATAGTCTGCAACCTGTCCTATCAATATTCCCGAAACTATACCCATCACAGCGCAAAGCCATGGGCTTATGCCGGCTATTTTGAAACCAAGCCCTGAATAGGAGCTTTCATTTGGAAAGTATGCAAATGTGAGTGCCAAGGTGGATACTACTGTCAGTCCTGATGCAAGGTATGTTGTGCCATCCAGATTCTTTTTGGCGTTCCTGCCCGCTTTATGCAG
Organism: uncultured Spirochaetales bacterium; assembly: GCA_949300325.1. GTDB lineage: Bacteria > Spirochaetota > Spirochaetia > Sphaerochaetales > Sphaerochaetaceae > Ornithospirochaeta. The sequence continues at coordinate 31,141 of CASGDQ010000036.1, read as the reverse complement.
ATTGAAAATGAAGAGTGCCGCAGTGCAGCTCAAAAGTCCTGCAGAAGCGAAAAGAAGCGGATATCCCACCAGGGCAAGAAGCGTTTTGTATCCTATCGGATCGGCAGAGCCCAGCCTGCTGTAATAGGTGTAGATTGCAAGAATCATGCCTGAGGTGATTGCCCCGACATAGCTTTCAAGCAGATCGCTTCCCAGTCCTGCCACATCCCCCACGTTATCCCCGACATTGTCAGCTATTGTTGCGGGATTCCTGGGATCATCTTCCGGTATGTTATATTCGCTTTTTCCTACCAAATCGGCTCCCATGTCGGCCGCTTTCGTGTATATGCCGCCTCCAACGCGGTTGATCATTGCAATTACGGAGCATCCGAGGGCATAGCAGGATACGCTCATTGTAAAGGGTATGTCCGCAATCCCTAAGAAATTGCTGTGAAACTGCACAGCTTCCTGCTTCAGCTGTCCCATGATGATGCCGAATACGATATAGACAAGAAATAGGCCTAGGAGTGCGAATCCTGCAACAGAAAGTCCCATGACCGAACCTCCGGTCAATGCAACTTTCACGGTTTTTCCGATGTCACCCGATCTTCGTGCCTCATCAGTGACCCTCACATTCGATAATGTGGCGCTTTTCATTCCTACCAATCCGGCCAGAGCGCTCATTGCTGCGCCTATCAGGAAGCAGACAGCGCCTGAAAGAGATACAAAAACTGCTAAGATGATGAAGATTCCTGCAGCTGCGGCATAAAGTATCCTAAACTCGCATTTCAGAAATTCATCCGCTCCTTGCCGTATTATGCTGCAGATCTCGGACATTTCCTTTGTGCCGTCAGGCATCTTGCCGATTCTGATATAGTTGAGCAGGGCAAGCAGCAGGGAGAAGAAAACCGCAAGAGCCAATATGATCAGCATGACCACCTCCTTAAGGCCCCCTTTGCTGTTATTCGGTTACAATTTGATTATAACATGGATTTATGGCTTTAGCAGTTTTCATATGCAAAAAAATTCCGAAATTTATTGCTGTAAAGCTAAATTTCATAATATTTGGATATCTATTTTTAAAATATGATCAAACTGCATTGCTTTTTGCGTATGCCGGTGCTTTTGTCCAGTTGTTGCCTGCAAATTAAAAAACTTTCTATATTCAGGCCTCTGATGTAAGATTTTTGTATGGAAAAGAATCTTGAAAACAAGCTTGAAAGGATTTTCACATGCAGCCTTTCTCCGGTTTTTATCCAGGCAAAGGAAAGCTTGGAGGTCTCATTGGAGCATGAAGGTAAAAAGAGGGATGCCGATGTTTTTGAAGCGGTGATCCAAAGCCAGATATTCCGCCTTTACATACGTGAGATCACTATACATAGGACATTTTTCAAAAACGAAGAGATATACAGGACCTACGAGCTTAATCGAAGGAAGGTTCCCCAGTTCTCCCTTTTGGAAGTGCTCAGGCTGTTGTCTTCGGCAGGGTATGCCGTCCCCTCATCGCTTCTTGCCAGCAAGAATGAGAATTTCACTATCGACCGCATATCGGTAAGCCGTACAGAAGAAGGCTTGAAAGCCTTTTACAGGAGCTTGAAGGATTTTTCCATAAACGGGCTGCGGCTTGTTTTGGAGTATGAGCCTGAGAACGAAGGCTTATTCACCCTTACTCTCATGCTAAAAAGCGATATGGAGGTCGATGTCGGCGCGCTCAAGAGGCTTGATCTGGGAATCAGGGATTATAACAAGGAAATCGGAAAGGACAAGAAGCATGCTTTGATAAAGTATTTGAAGCTCTTATCCTCCTTTTGCATGTATGCAGGTCTCGACAGGGTGGACCTGATCGATTATTTTACGCTTGTCGAGGCAATGCAGCAGAATTCGGGATCAGATGCGTTCAAAATGGTGATAGAAAAGGGGAGAAGCGGATTTGCAAAGGAAAACCCCTCTTTTGGCGGAGAGGGGTATGCCTCATATGGGATGAACCTGACACCGCTTGATTTTGCCTGGTATGCAAACGGATTCGATGATACCAAGGATCAGCGCAAGGTCTTTTTCGAATTCTATGATTCCCTCATCCACGATAGCGGCAGAAGGGGAGAGGATGCCAGGCTGCACCATCTAAGGGTCCTGGGATTGTCTGCAGAAGCTACGGATGAGGAGATCAAGAACGCGTACCGCAACAAGGTGATGAGCTTCCATCCGGACCGGATACAGGCATATAAGCTGGATCCGGCATTTATGGATTTTGCCAACAAGGAGATGCAGAAGGCCAACGAGGCATATGCATTCCTTACTGGCGGAAAATGATCATTTTATCTCATTGGAAAGGGGAAGGCCCTGTTCGAATTCGCTTATGTTCTTGAGAGTAGTTTCGCTTATGGCTCTCAAGGCTTCTTCTGTCAGATAGCCTTGGTGCGAAGTGACAATGACGTTCGGCATGCTTATCAGGCGTGCAAGCGTATCGTCTTCTATCCCTTCGTTGCTCTGGTCCGTGAAGAAGATTCCAGCTTCTTCCTCGTATACATCGAGCGCGGCTCCTGCAAGCCGTTTTTCCTTCAGCGCTTCAAGCAGGTCCTCGCTGTTGACGAGTCCTCCGCGGCTGGTGTTTATTATAACGGCGTTCTTTTTGATCATTTTCAGGCTTTCTGCATTTATAAGATGCCTGTTGTCCTTTGTCAGAGGGCAGTAAAGGCTTATGATGTCGCTCTTTTTAAGGAGCTGCTCAAGATTTGCGTACTCGATTCCTTCAATCTGCTGCGGATATGGGTCGTAGGCCATTATGTGCATGCCGAACCCTTTTGCGATATCGGCCGCGCATCTGCCTATCTTTCCTGTGCCTATTATGCCGATCGTCTTTCCATAAAGATCGAAGCCTTCCAGGCCGGATAGCGAGAAATTGAATTCCCTTGTGCGGACATATGCATGCTGCATCTTCCTTACCAATGTCAGAAGCATCGCAAACGAATGCTCTGCAACGGCATGCGGGGAATATGCGGGGACCCTGACCACTTTCAAGACCCTCTCTGCCGCTCTTTTCAGATCGACATTATTGAATCCCGCGCTTCTCATTGCAATGAGCCGTATTCCTTCATCGGCAAGAATGTCTATTACCTTCTTATCGACATTGCAGTTTACGAACGGGCAGACCACATCGGATCCCTTTGCCATGATTGCAGAGTTCTCCCCAAGCGTGGATTCCAGGTATTTGATATCGAAGCCGTAGTTTGGATTGACTTCCTCAAAGTATTTTTTATCATATGGTTTTGTATCGAACATAGTGATTTTCATAATATAAAATCTCCTTATCTAGAAAATAATAAGGAGATTATTAAAAATCAATATTAATTGATATTTAATTTTGTTTTCTTAAAGTTTTTTTGTTGTGACTTTTGTGTTGGCCCTGATTTTGCCGGCTTTGCTCTGGATTATGACGGATCCCGGCAGTCCGGAGTTCCTTATATGTTCCTTAGCTGCCTCAACCGCCTCTTTCTGGGTTGCATAGAACTTTGTGATGCGGGCATTGTCCCTTTCTTTTTCATACCAGCCTTTTTCTGCGTCCCGGAAAATATACCTGACCTGCTTTTTCTTGTTCTTTGACTTTGCATCAGCCTTCATCGAGGGATCTTCGATGGCCGGTACATCGATCACCATTTCTTCAACCGCGGCTTTTGATGCCTTCTCATTTTTCTTAGCAACAGGAAGTTTTTTTGAAGTATCCTTTTTTGCAGGCAAGGCCTTTTCTTTTTTTACAATCTGATTCTCTTTTTCTGCCATGAAATCCTCCTCTTGGATTTATTTTATCATGACAGTGAGCCATTCACCATATTTTTTAGATATTTATGAGGATGTGCATCTGCCTTTTATGCTAACATCGCAGTATGAAGAAAGTTTTGGTAGGCATGAGCGGCGGCATAGATTCCTCCGTCAGCGCATATCTGTTGAAAGAGCAGGGGTATGAGGTAGAGGGAATAACCATGCTCATCTGGCGCAAGGATTCTCCTTATCCAGCTCCGGTAAGCCCGAACAGCTGCTATAATCCGGATAAGAGCGGAGATCTTGAGAAGATAGATTCCGTTTGCAAAAAAATCGGCATAAAGCACCGCATTGTCGACTGCTCGTCGCTTTACGAGACAAATGTGCTGGATAATTTCAAAAGCGAGTATATGAACGGGCGTACCCCGAATCCATGCATCTGGTGTAATGCGATCATCAAATTCGGCGCGATGGTGGATGAAGCCAGAAAAGCCGTGGATTTTGATTATTTTGCTACCGGGCATTATGCCAGGGTGGAGAAGATGGGAAACCGATATGCCCTTCTCAGGGCGAAGGATCTGAAGAAGGACCAGTCCTATTTTCTTTCCCGCCTGAGCCAAAAGCAGCTTTCTTTCACGCTTTTTCCTTTGGGGGGCCTTTTAAAAAGCGAGGTGCGCATGATAGATGAGCAGATGGGTTTCCATGAACCCGGGCAAAGGGAGAGCCAGGATTTTTACGGAGGATCATATTCGGATCTGCTTCAGGTTGAGCCGAAAAGAGGGGATATCGTTTTCAAGGACGGTACGAAGCTCGGCGAGCATGACGGGTTCTGGAATTACACTATAGGCCAGCGCAAGGGATTGAAGATAGCATACAGCGAACCGCTTTATGTCATAGCCCTGGAGCCGGAGAAGAACAGGGTCGTGGTCGGCCTTAAGGAGGATACGATTTCAGGCAGCGTATTCTGCAGCAATGTAAACTATGTTTCTTTTCTTGATTTCACAGAGCCTATATATTCTGTGAAAATCCGGTCCGCTTCTCCCGGACTGGAGGCCTCTGTAAAAAAGCTTGATGAGGGTTTTGTTGCCGATTTCACCCATGGAGCCGGCGCGCTTACTCCCGGGCAGAGCGCTGTGGTGTACAGCGGCGATGCTGTTGTGGCTTCGGCGATAATGGAAAAGGTTGGAAGCTGGTCCTGAGAGTGATTAAGAGCGTCTTTCAGAGTTTGTTTGCAATAATGTGAAAAAGAAAGTAAACTGGAAAAGGACAATTGAAAAATAAAGCATTTGGAGGAGTTTATGCGCGTCATTATCGAACCGGATTACGAACAGCTTTCACTTTGGGCTGCAAGGTATATCGCTTCCCGGATAAAGGAGCATAACAGGACAAGCGATCGTCCTTTCATTCTCGGGCTTCCAACAGGGTCCTCTCCGATCGGAACCTACCGGGAGCTGGTAAGGATGAATAAGAACGGGTTCATCTCTTTTAAGAACGTCGTGACTTTCAATATGGATGAATATGTGGGCTTGCCCAAGGATCATCCTCAGAGCTATTGGACATTCATGCACGAGAATTTCTTTAATCATATAGATATTCCTGCAGAGAACATCAATATCCTTAACGGGAATGCCCCCGATCTGAAGGCTGAGTGCGCCCGCTATGAGGAGAAGATCAAGAGCTATGGAGGCATAGATCTGTTTATGGGCGGAATCGGTGCGGACGGCCATATCGCTTTCAATGAGCCATTTTCTTCCCTCTGCTCGAGGACAAGGGAAAAGAGCCTCACATATGATACTAAGGTCATGAATTCGAGGTTCTTCGACAACGATGTATCCAAGGTTCCAAGCACAGCGCTTACTGTAGGCGTCCAGACTGTAACAGACAGCAAGGAAGTCCTTGTTCTTGTAAACGGGCATAATAAGGCACGTGCGCTTGCCGCGACTGTGGAAGGCGGGGTATCGCAGATGTGGACATGCTCCGCTTTGCAGATGCACAGGGCTGCAATCATCGTATGTGACGAGCCTGCTTGCGGAGAGCTCAAGGTCGATACATATAAGTATTTCAAGGATATTGAGCAGTCGCATATCGATCCGATGTCGATCTGCTGATTCTTTTTTACTTTCCCAGAGAGGCGGTTTTCCGCCTCTTTTTTTGCCTGTTGCATCTGAAATGATTCGGCAAAAAGAAGCGCCCCTTTAACTTTTATGCAGCTGCATATTTGTAAAAAGGGGCGCCTTTTTTGTCAGATTGTATTAGAATCCGTGCTTGTAGTTTTCTGTATCCACATAACCGTCAAGCAGATCGGTGATGAGGAAGCTTACCCTGTTGTAAATCGATGGGGCTTTTGTGCTCTCGTCGACTATGCCGCTGGTTGTGATTGAAACAGGAAGCGATACCAGTCCGTCTTTGGTTTCAAAAGAGCTGTACAGGACAGTCTGTTTGAAATTGACCTTGCTGCTGCTGATTCCGACATTGTAGGTATAGTTGTTTTCCTGTTTGACAAGGGCACCGGTGGAAGCATCGAGCCAAAGGGTTACGACTAAATCGTCGTTCGTCTCATCTTCATCGAAATCATATCCGATGATATCTCCGCTTTCCTTGTACGGATCGCTGAAGAAGAAGAGATTCTTATCAAGTGCGATCGAGACCTCGTAGACCTTTGTATCTGTTCCATTAACAACCTCATCTCTGAGATATGTTGCATCCAGGTCATAAAGATCGTCGTTGAACGGGGTGATGATGCTTCCGTCATAGAAGTTGTCCGTAAACGCCACTGCATCGCTTTCTCCTGCTATGGTTCTCAAGATTCTTGAGCCATAGTTTGCAGGGGTTGCGCTTATTGATGCCACATCCGTTTTAATGACGTTGCCTGCTTCATCGAGACTTTCAAGGGTGATATCCCTTGAAGTTGCCACGTAGGATACGCTGTTATCAGCGATCTCGTCTGCCTTGTTCCAAATCGATACGTTTTCCGTTCCATAGACAGTAGCAAATACGCTGGGCACTGTAAGAAGTGTGACGATTGCTGCTGCTGCAAGTTTTTTGCTTTTCATTTTTGTTTCTCCATACCTAGAATTTCATACCTTTCAGTGTGGATGGTAGGGACGAAACAAATAGTTGTGATGTCGAATAATCGGTTTCCTGTGTGGATTATGTACAACGTGTGTGCAAAAAAATAGGCCGGGATTTTGTCCCAGCCTGTGAGATAAGGTATCAGTTCACTTTTATGAGCTTATAGCGTCTGCTTCCAAGCCCGATTTTTTCAGCATATTCAAGTCCTTGCTTCCAGTTTGTATCCGGGTGTATGTCCCTGAAATGATCGCCGGTATGCTCTTTTGCCTCCGAGAGCGCGGAGTCTGCATTCACCTGCTGTCTGTTCACCATATCCGCGCATGCCTGATCGAGCGCGACTGGATCGAATGAGGCGAACATGCCGATGTTTGGAACTATTGGCATATCGTTCTCATTATGGCAGTCGCAATTCGGAGAAATATCCACTGCAATCGAAATGTGGAAGGTAGGGCGGTTCCATACCACGGCCTTGGCATATTCCATCATGCGGTAGTTGAGTTCCTCGTTGCTGTTGTAATTTGTGGGTTCTATCGCATCTTTCGGACATACGCCGATGCATCTTCCGCATCCGACGCATTTGCTTTCGTCGATATGGCATTTGCCTGAAGCATCGAAAACGGGAGCGCCGTGAGCGCATATCTTTTCACATCTGTGGCAGCCTATGCAAAGGTCTTTTCTTACCACAGGCTTGCCCATGGTATGCATCTCCATCTTTCCGGCTCTGCTGCCGCATCCCATGCCGATATTTTTCAATGCTCCTCCAAAGCCGGTAGACTCGTGCCCCTTGAAATGGGTAAGGGAAATGAAAACATCGGCATCCATCACAGCTCTGCCGATTTTGGCTTTCTTAACATATCTGCCGCCTTCAACAGGCACTTCCTCTTCATCAGTGCCTTTAAGCCCGTCTGCAATTAAGACATGAACTCCAGTGGACAGCGGAGTGAACCCGTTGGTATAAGCTGCATCCATGTGGTCGAGCGCATTCTTCCTTCCTCCGACATAAAGGGTGTTGCAATCTGTCAGAAATGGTTTTCCTCCAAGTTCTTTTATCTCATCGCATACAACCTTTGCCCAGTTCGGGCGCAGGAATGCAAGGTTGCCTGGTTCTCCAAAATGGATTTTGACCGCAACGAATTTATCCTTGAAATCGATATTCTCGATTCCGGCTCTCTTCATGAGCCTTTTGAGCTTGTCCAAAAGACTGTTGTTGAATCCTGTTCTCAAGTCAGAATAATATACTTCGCTTTCCATATTTCTCCCTCTTAGCGTATATTCATATCCTCTGCCACTTTTATGACAAGTGCGGGATCGTCTGTCATCACCGAGTCGACACCGATTGAGAAAAGATAGCGCATTGTCTTCTCATCGTTTATCGTCCATACCATCACAACCGCCCCGCGTTTTTTCATGTCTTTTACGAAAGCCGGGGTTATCACATTGATTCCAGCCTGCCTGATGGGCACCTGGAATATTATCTTCCTTGAAAATGCTTTTGGAAGCATGTGCAGCTTCTGCCTCAAAAGCAGATTTACAACCTCTGCCGTTGTTATGCTGGTGAGTATCTCGGGGGCCTTTTTGCGCAGAAGCTTCAGGTTCTTAAGATGGAAGGATGCCCCGACAACCCGGTTCTGGGCGCCATGCTTTCGTACAACCCGTATGAACTCATCTACGATTTTTGTGTTTTTGCTTTTCAGGTCCACATTGAATCTTTGCTTCGGACATTCTGTTAAGGCCTCTTCCAATGTGCACATCCTGACGCCCTTTGCTCTGAAGGGGTAGGTCTTTCCGCCATCTTTTGTGAACGTGTATCCTGCGTCCAAGGCCTTCAGCTCCTCAAGAGTATGGCTCTCGACAGTACCTTTTCCGTTTGTATTCCTTTCCAGCGTCGGATCATGCCAGATCACCAGAACACCGTCCTTTGAAAGATGCACATCGGTTTCAACTACATCTATTCCCATGGCCACAGCAGAACAAAAAGCCTCCAAGGTGTTCTCCGGATAGTGCTTGCTGTCCCCGCGGTGCGCGATGACCCGCGGCATAGGATTCAAAAAGGATTCATCAGCCATTGTCTTCTCCTTCCTGCGTTTTATCCTTATGTATTTTGATTTTGTCCACTTTTGCAAAGATCTTCTCAAATCTCTGCATCTCGCTCTCGCTCATGCCCGACCTTTCGCATATGTCGCACAAGAACTGTGTTGTCCATTTCTTCTCTTCATCCCATTTGAAGTATCCGATGTTCTCCAGGTGCTCCGACATTCCGGATACCGCATTCAAAATACGTTCATGGCTTACTGCGGTCATGCCTGCCTTGTATGGGCTTGAAGCCAGAAAAAGCTCATAGGCTATTATCTGCACAGCCTGGGAAAGATTCAATGATGGAAACAGCGGGCTGGTGGGGATTGTTACGATTGATGAGCATTTTGCCACCTCAGCATCCCTAAGCCCGTCGGCTTCCCTTCCAAAGAGTATAGAGACCGTTCCCTCCGGAAGCTCTGAAAGCTTTTGTGCCAGCTGCTCGGGGCTGTAGGCGCTCATCTTGCGGAACTTGCCGCGTCTTCTTGTCGCCCCTACGACAAGGATGCTGTTTGAAACCGCTTCGTCTATGGTCTTGAATTCCTCGCGGTTCTCCCAGAGATCGGAAGCATGCAGGGCTAGCGTCCTGACCCTGTTCTCGTCATATTGCTTATCCGTAACAAGGACAAGATGTGTCAGGCCCATGGTTTTCATGGCTCTGCAGACGCTGCCGATGTTGGCTCCATCCTGCGTTTCCACAAGCACTATCCTTATCCTGTCCAAATAGTTTTTATCCATGTGACACATATTAGATTATATTGTTTTTTTTATCCATAGACAGTAAAATTCAAGTTATGGACAAAATGGAGACCGGCTACATAAAGCAGATAAGGGGGATTTTGGCTTTCATGGCCGTTATCGTCGCTGCTTTCTTACTGAAAACAGGAAAGGATTTCATCCTCCCTTTTGCGATTGCGATTTTCATTTTCATAATGATGAACCCGTTTTTGAATCGTTTGGACAAGCTCAAGGTTCCGGATGTTTTGTCCATAATCGCCGCGATGGGGCTGGTTTTGATACTTTTTTTATTGATCGTCTATATAGTCTTCCAGATGGTCAATATGCTGATTTCAAAGTTCGACTTCTATGTTGCAAGGCTCAATAGGCTTGATGTGATGATAAGCCAGCATCTTGCAGGGCTGTTCGATGAGGATCCGGGAGATTTCTCTCTTCTCAATTCCCTGAACATAGATTGGAGCGGAGTCGTAAAGGGTTATCTCACATCGTTCTTCGGCAAGTTTTTAGGTATCCTTTCCGATGCAATGATGGTGTTTGTCTATCTGCTGTTCCTCCTTTTTGAGAGGCAGTCGTTCATGCCGAAGGTCATGGCGATCCTTCCGAGGGAAAGAGGGCAGAAGTTCAGCAAGCTTGGAATGAAGATGAACCGCCAGGTTTCAAAATATGTGTTTTTAAAGACGGTCATCTCCCTTGTGACCGGTGTGCTGTTTTATCTTGTGGCATTGCTCACCGGCCTTGATTTTGCGCTTGTCTGGGGTGTTTTGGCCTTCGTGCTCAATTTCATACCTACCATCGGAAGCATAATCGTCACCGCAGGAACCATATTGATGGCGATAATACAGTTTATGGGAAGCTGGGGCACTATAATCTACATAGCCTTTTTGATGATAAGCATCGAGATGGTTGTGGGAAACATCATCGACCCGAGGCTTCAGGGCGTGCAGCTCAACATATCTCCTCTGGTGATACTTCTTTCCCTTGCGATCTGGGGATATATTTGGGGCCTTGTCGGGATGTTCTTGGCAGTCCCTCTGACTTCAATGCTTCAGATTGTGTGTGCGAACATCCCGAGCCTCAAGGGGGTTGCGATATTCCTTTCCACAGGCAAGTTCTTAAAGAAGGATTATAATAATGAAAACAAAAAATCGGGCAGGAGAAAGAAGAAGATCGAGAAGCTGAATGCGGAGCTGCCCAATTTTGATGTCGAGATGCCTGTCGGACCCAACCCCGGATCTTTTGATCAGGATGAGGATCCGATAGACTGAGTCCTTTCCATTCCTGCCGCTATTCCGATGATTATTACCGCAGCGCCGGCAAGCAGGGCAGGAGTGAATATCGAATAAAGCATCAGATCAAGAAATACTGCAACTGTTATCTGTCCAGAGGAAAGGAGCAGTGCCGAATAGACTGCCGGTATCTTGGGGATCACGATATTTGTATTAACTACGACTATGCAGGCTGTAAGGCCTCCTGCGACCATCAGAAAAAATGGGACGCTGGAAAGCCTGCTGAATCCCTCTATGGTTGTTTCTGGATAAAAAATGAAGGAGTATGCCAGAGCTCCAAAAAGCCCGGATATCACATTAACCCTGGCGGCCCTGAAGGGCCCCTTGTATGAGGACAGCCTGCTGTTGTAGACCATCTGGATCATAGTAAGGATTCCGGCTCCTATGCTTGGAAGTATGTATAAGGGATTGGCAGACCCTCCTTTGACGAACATGATCGCTATTCCGATCAGGCAGATTGCAAGCCCGATCCATCTTCGTATTCCTATCTGCTGCTTTTTCACTCCCATCAGCCCTGTCAGATCCATCACCAGGCCTGTGAGGCTCTGTCCGAACACCGCACCTGCCATGGCTATTGTCGCTCCGGTTTTCGTAACACCTATGTAATTAGCGCTGATGATCAGGACTCCGAAAAGCCCTCCGAAGAAGAGATACCAGGGAGCCTTTTTTATTTTGGGATTGACAAGTCCGCTTTTAGGAAAGCACAGCATTATCAGGGTGAGAGTCACGATTCCTGTAATCTGGTTGATCGTAAGAGATACTTCACTTGAAGTGAGGCGTCCGAATTCCGTATTGAATATCACCATGATCGAGATTACGCCGCCGGTGATGAATGCGATCAGGTAGGGAAGCAGTTTTTTCATTGGATTTTTATTATAGGCTGCCTTTTCTTCTTGTTCCATAGCTTAATCGGTTTTGCTATAATCTTGGCATGAACGTTATCTGTTTGGATCTTGAAGGGGTCCTTGTACCCGAAATATGGATTGCTTTTTCCAATGAGACCGGCATCGCGGAGCTTAAACGCACAACCCGTGATGAGCCTGATTATAATAAGCTGATGCATTTCCGGATGGACATATTGCGCAGCCATGGCCTGAAGCTTTCAGATATCCAGGATGTGATTTCCAACATCAGGCCTCTTGATGGGGCCAAGGATTTCCTTGACTATCTCAGAAGCCGCTACCAGGTGATAATACTTTCCGATACGTTTTCTGAATTCGCATCTCCGCTCATGAAGCAGCTTGATTGGCCGACCATATTCTGCAACAGCCTTGTGATCGATAAGAATGGCATGCTGTCCGATATAAGGATGAGGCAGGAAAACGGCAAGATGAAGGCTGTTGAGGCCCTGCAGAGCATAGGCATGAATGTCTTTTCCGCCGGTGACAGCTATAACGATCTTGCCATGATAAGGAAGGCCGACCATGGCTGCCTTTTCCGCGCTCCGGAAAACATATTGGCACAAAACCCCGATCTTCCGCATTGCACTGAGTATGAGGAGTTTATTTCGATAATAGGGGAGGCTTTCGCTTGAAAGATCTGCATAGGGGAAGAAAAATAGCCGTTTCTGTGGCCTTTTTATCGGTTTTCATGACACTGGGTTTTATTTTTCTTCTTCTTGCCTATACTGGTCCCCGCTGGGCCGCCTTCATCGTATTCATCGTCTATTTATTCGTTCTCACGTTCATGATCAAGACCACAAGAAGGTTTTTGGAGGCTCTTAAACATGAACGTGATGAGAGAGATGATTTTTGAGCTGCAATATTTTTTTATCCATTATTTACAATTTTTCCTTGACCACGTCCGGGCTGTATTGTATTTTACATTCATAATATATGAAGGGGGCTAAAGATGGATGCATTCACTCAGGAAATGCAGGAACGTCTTCTAGCTGAAAGAGACGAACTGCTGAAAAAGCTTAATTCGGAAGAGGATAATTTCCGCCAGGAAGCGCTTTCCGCCAGCGGACGGGATTCTAGCGATCTTGCTTCTGATGATGCTGCTTACAGAAAGATGGAAGCGCTCAATGCCATGGATGCAAAAAGGCTCAAGGCCATAGAGAGCGCTTTGAAAAGGATTGCCGACGGGAAATATGGGTTCTGCCTGCAATGTGGTAAAAAGATTCCGGAGGGCCGGCTGAGGGCCATTCCTTCCGCAGTGCTTTGTATAGACTGCAAAACAGAAAATGAAAGGTTAGGAAGATAGGAATAATATGGGGATGCGCTGCATCCCCTGTTTCTTTATAGGCCTAATGCTGATATCTCAGCTTTTATCGTCGTTGAGGGGCCATGCCCCGGAAGCACATCAGTTTTTCCTTCCAGCCTATGAAGGAGCATCTCCAAAGACTGCATCAATTCCTTTTGATTTCCATATGGGAAATCCGTTCTTCCCCAGCCGCACATGAAGAGAGTATCCCCTGAAAACAGCAGATCCTCCGTCTTGCTATAAAGACACACCGATCCGGGAGTATGCCCGGGAGTCCTCATTATCTCAAATCCGAAGCAGCAATCTTCATAAAATGAAAGGTTTTCGGGAAGCGATGAAAGATCGGACTCGAAATCATATAACAGATCTGGAAAGCAAAGAGAAAGCAGCTGCTTGTTCCATATCCCCTTTTCAAGGATATAGTCCTTATCTTCCTTATCGATGAAGATTTTGCAGGTAGGAAAAGCTGCTCTAACTTCCTTTAATCCAAGCACGTGGTCAAAATGTCCATGGGTAAGCAGGACCGCTTCTAAGCAAAGTCCATTTGACCTTATAAAGGAAATGGCTCTTTCTATCCCGTCCGGAGCATCGATTAAAAGCGCCTTGTTCTCATCATAATCATATAAGACATAGCAGTTCGTACCGACGGTACCCAAGGAAAACGGCTGGATTCTCATAGCCTACCTGTTGGAATAGTTGATCTGGGCTGTACGTCCATTTATTTCTTTTCCGTTGAGTTTCTCGATCGCTTTTATGCAGTTTTCTTCGCTCATTGTGATGAAGGAGTATTTGTCATGGATGCGGAGAGTATAGATGTCGTCCCTCTGTATCCCAAGCTCTTGCTGAAGGAGCGCTGAAAGCTGCTTGGCATAAAGCCTCTTCATCTTGCCGATATTCAGATAAAGCGTTTTTGCATCGGCTGGGAGGACCTTTTCTTCCTTCTTCTCTTCTTTTGCTGATTCAGCAAGGCTTTCTTTTTCCTCTTCCGGCTTCTTCAGCTCTTCCTTTTTCTTTGCAAAAGCAGGTTTTGCTTCGTTTTTATCCTTTTCAAACGGCTTTTTCCCCTCTTTTGCACGTTTTTGTGATGCTATTTCCCTTAAGAGATAGGCGGAAAATGCCCCGCGGGAAAAGAAAGGTACGTTCTTGCGGATGATTTTCTTTATTTCTTCAAGTTCTGCAGGATTTGGATCTGTACTGATTTTTGTGATGATCTGCCGGATTTTCTCTTCCAGCATTGGAGCAAGGTTGTCTGCTTCGTTTTCCATTTTAAAAAGGTTCTCCTTAATGAGCTGAGCGTAAGAATTCCTTCGCTTGTTTTTCAGGATGTGTGATGGATAACATCCCGCAGAAAAGGATATAATTTCCCATTACTCTTTGTCAACAAAACAAGATGTGCTAAACTATATCGATATGGAAGTTTTGGATATGGAGCTTGAAGAAGTCAGGCGTAAGGGAAAGGCTCTTGAGGATTCGCTGCGCAGCGAGGCCGAAGCGCTCGCCCTTACTGTGATTTCAAACAGGCCCTCCTGGCAGCCTTCCGTCGGAGCCCGTGAGCTGGAAGAGCTTATAAACATGGAGATCAAGCTGAATTCCTACAGCTCCAGTTTTGAAAAGGCCAGCAAGGAAGGACGCAAGAATTCCAGGATAGAGCAGGCCATGAGCAGCGCAAGGGAAAAGATAGCTTCCATAGACAGGCAGCTGGAGGAAAAATATAAGAAGCTTGGGTCATTGCTTTTTTCCCTTAAAGCCGAAGGACGTCTTGCTGATGAGATAGCATTCATAAATGACGATTGGAGCGAATACGATAAGATAATGTCTTCATCGAGCAACGGTTTTTTCAACCGCTTTGTCAAAAAATGGGATCTTTCTTCTTTTGAGAAGAACCAGGAAGAACGGTTCTTGAATTACGGCAAGCTTTTATTTGACCAGAAATTGGAGAATTACCTCACTACGGAAGAATGTGTCAAGCTTGTTTTCGATATCAGGATGCTTATGGATAAAAGGGATGCTCAGCTCGGATCTTACGGCATACTTTCTGCAAAGATTTCTCCCGATTCCTTGGAAAGGAATGAGATAGACGATATGGAGAGCCTGCTTTCTGCAAAAAAGGACGATTATGCCAGAATGCTTCTTGACTATGGGCTCATGCTCTTCGAAAATGGTGAGAAATGGGTGGATCAGGATACCCCGCCGGATATACTGGATCATCTGGGACGCATGCTTGAAATCGAAAGCGGCATAAGGGAGAACAGCAATAAGGAGTCGCAGCTCCTTTCCCGTCTGGATATACAGCATGTTTATGCGATGCTCTCGGAGAAACAGGCGGATCTGGAAAGGCTTAAGGCGGAAAGGCAGGATCTGAGCAACAGGATCAATGCATTGGAAGATGAGATATCCAGGCTCAGGATAATGCTTGATAAAGGAGAGGCTGATGTTTGATTACAATCTTCATACACATAGCATATATTGCGGACACGGATCCGGTTATCCAGAGGAATATGCCAAGAGGGCAAAAGAGGATGGGCTGGGGGTGCTGGGCTTTACCGAGCATCTGCCATTTCCTGATGACAGGCTTCATTCATCCCGCATGGCTTTTGCAAAAAAGGACGTGTATGAAGAAGAGGTTCTCCGTTTGAAAAAGGTCTATGCAAAAAAGGGTGTTGATATCCTCCTTGGCTGGGAGTGCGATTATTTTCCTGAATTCGATGATTATTACGATAGCCTTTTGGAAAAGGCCGATTACCTCATTTTCGGCACTCATTATACATTGAAGGACGGGGAGTACAAATCGCTTTTCACCCGTCCGCTTGAAAAGAATGATCTGTACGACTATGCGAGAAGCACGATCAGGGCAATGGAATATCCGCATTTTTCTTTTGCCGCTCATCCGGATGTGTTTTTCATCGGATATGAAAAATTCGATGATGAGGCCAAGGCCGTTTCAAAAGACATAATCAGCTGCGCAATCAGCCATGATCTGCCGATGGAGATGAACGGCAACGGACTAATCAGAACAAGCCGGTATTCCAGGCCCAGCTATCCTATGAGGGAGTTTTGGGAGCTTGCATTGGAGATGGGTGCTAAAAAATTCATACGCAATACAGATGCCCATTGCGTTGCAAATCTTACAAAGAGCATCCCGATGCTCGATGATCTTTCTTCAGAGCTCGGCATAAGATTTATGCAGGTCGGCTCCGTTTCTCCTTTTTCCCTTAAAATGGAGCAGGACAATTGAAGACCATCTTCTCTCCTGTGGAAGGATGATTTATTTCGAGCCTTGAGGCGTGAAGCATCAATCTTTTTCCTTCTATCTGATTTCCATAAAGCCTGTCAGAATATATTGCATGTCCCAGCCCGTATGCAGCATGCACCCTTATCTGGTGGGTCCTTCCGGTATGAGGGAAAAAACGCATTCTGCTGCAAAGCGTTCCATCTACCATGGTGTAGCCGAGTTTTTTGAATTCTGTGACTGCTCTTTTCCCTCTCTCCATGTCCACGATCTGATATGGCCGTCTTTCAACATCAAGGCGTATCGGAAGATCTATCGTCCCTTCCTCTTTTTCAACCTGTCCGACGAGAAGAGCTTCATATTCCTTTTTGACGCTCCTGCTCTCGAAGGCCATCGCGAGCGTGCGCTGCGCCTGTTTCGTCCTTGCCAGAACGATTATTCCCGAAGTGTCCATATCGAGACGGTGTACGAACGGGTTGTCGATCGGATCGCTTAGAATTTGTTTGAAGCGTTCGCTTACGCAGTCTTTTTTGTCCTCGCCCTTGCCTGGGACGGAAAGGAGGCCCGAGGGTTTGTTGATTACAGCGATATCCTCATCCAGGTATAGGAAATCCAGTTTCAGCATGCGGCTGATTATTTTCTCGCACCGCGTCTTGCAAGGCGGGTAGAATTGCCCGTTCTTCCTTTCATTTGTATCTGCTCCGAGGTAGAATTCCACAAAACCAGAAATCCTGTAGCCCTTTTTCATGGCATAGTTGATAACCTTTGTCCCTGCGCAGTCCCCGCTGCCGGTAGGCATTTTTTCTCCTATTTCCTCAAGAGTGAAGGTCTTTCCATCCGCGTCGTAAAAAAGATGGAGATCCCTTATTTTCTCAGAGGCCTCTTTTGAAAGCCTTTTCCTTTCTTTTCCTGCTGCCTCGTCTCCTTCTTCCATCCTCTGTCCAAGCTCCTTGATCATGGGATCATAGCATGAAGTGATTTCTTCCCATGCTTTTTCGCTGTAACAGGGAGGAACGTATCCAGGGACGCGGTGATGAGCAAAAGCCTGTCCGGAAAATCCCCTCAGCACAACCTTCTGATTGGATTTTGTGCGTCCGGTGAGGATTGCAAACATCATGCCTTTTTTGGCATTGAAAATATCTGAGATTGGAAATTGCGTGCTTTCTGGGAAGGAATAGGATGAGGTGGATCTGAAATGATCCATCATTTTTTTATATTCCTCTTCCGTTTCTTCATTCTTAAGGTAGAATGGCATTTTTTACCGGTGATCGGGCTCGAACCGATACAGGATTGCTCCCGGCAGATTTTGAGTCTACTGTGTCTACCAATTTCACCACACCGGCGCGTGTTCTATAGCATTCTAGCAAAAGACCCGTGCTTTTGTAAACATGAATCGGTACAAATTCTTTTTCCAGCCAGTTTATATCAGGTGCTTTCTTTTATTGTTTTTTATCCTGATTTTGCTTATGCTAGACATTATGAAAAGGATTTGGGTTTTTTTCTGTGCGCTGCTTGTGTCCTTCAGCCTGTCTGCTGCGATACAGGGAGAGTTTTCCGATTACTTTCTGGATTCGGACATTCCCATCACCTATGGCGAGGAAGAGTTCAGAGAACGTATTCTGGAAAGGACCGGGGGCGAGCGCGATCCAATAGGATTGGTTTTAACCGGAGGATCGGCAAGAGCTCTTGCCCACCTCGGGGTTTTGCAATATATGGAAGAAAATGGGATTGTTCCTGATTTCATAGTCTCGAATTCCATGGGATCGATAATCGGAATGCTTTATGCCGCAGGGCTGAAGCCTGAACAGATTTCCGAGATAATGACAGTGGGGCAGCTGTCCAATTATTTCAATTTCACGATACCTTTGAAGGGCGGCATATTGCTTCCTGAATCATTCAAGACACTTGTCAAATCCGTTGTCGGGGAGGATCTGAGACTGGAGGATCTGCCGATACCTGTGATGGTCATCTGCGACGATCTTGTCACGAAAAGGGAAGTAAGGATAACGGAAGGCAATTTTGCCGATATACTTATTGCTTCTTTTGCGCTCCCTGTGTATTTCCCGCCCGTACAATACAAAGGCCATCTGCTGATAGACGGCGGGGTAAAGTCCCTTGCACCTATAAACGTCGCATATGATTATACCGATACAGTGATAATCAGCACGACGTTCTACGATCTCGATACGATAAACCTCATCAATCCGATTACGATAGTCAATGGCGCATTCGATGTCGGAAAACGCCAACGGGCCGCAACAGACATGAAGACTTATGAGGGATACATATGGATAAGGTGTAATGTCGAGCAGTATTCGTTCATGGATTTCGCCTCAGCAAATGAAATGGCAGAGCTGGGCTATCAGGCGGCAAAGGAGCAGGAAGAGGCTCTTTCCAAGCTGTACAAGGCAGGAGTGCATGAGTTTGATGAAGAGAGGAAGGCCTATTCCGCAACGATAGACAAGACTAAGAACAATCTCTATTATTTTGACCGCATCGAAAGCTCAAGCCCCTCCAACATCATCGATATAGGCTTGAAGAGCTATCAGTCCTACAGCTATCCATATTACCTGCGTGACAGCCTGGAAATCGGGATGGAGTATTATTTCCGATATAAGCCGCTGGAGATAAGGATTTTGGCAGGCGGATCGTTCGAGACACGTACCTGGGAGAAATCCAAAGCAAATCCGGTGATATCTCTTGCCATGAACGTATATCCGATCCAGCGCTACAGGATATCGCTTGAGGGCGCATTCTTATGGAATACATATAAGACGTGGATACCGTCCTTCTATATAAGGCAGGGAATGGATTTCAAATTCGCCACTATAAAGGACCTGATGGACATCCAGCTTAATCAGAGCTTCGAATATTACAACAGCTCGTCAAACGATAATGAGGAGAGATATCTTTTGACTGTGCAACTGGCAGCTGAGTTCCAGGTGCCATGGGGAACCATATTCTCCGATTTCGGTTATCAGCTCACTTCAAAGCTTTTCGACAATCCTCCTAGGCATTATCTTCAGGGCGGAATTTCCACAAGATTCATGCTTCCATTGAGCTTCTATGTGGATGTCGGCTTCAGGATGCGCGGAGCCATCGACAATATCGATGGTGTGCCGCTTTATTATGCTGACGGGTTTGAAACGAATTTCATCAATCCTGGAGTAGGGTATGAAGGATTGGAGACCGATAAGAAGCTGCTTACTGTTATATCTTTTGCTTCAGGATACAAGCTGCCGTTTAGCCCGACGCTTGGGGAATTCCTTATTTTCAAGGATGTGGAGATCGGAGGATATGTCGATATCCTTTTGAATGCCCTGGATTTTAAATACTCTACAGGTGCCGAAATACAGTGCGTCTTCAGTCTGATAGGGCTTGTCGAGGTTCCTCTGAGGATGAAGATAGGCTATGATTCCTTATCTGATGGTTTATGCGTGTCCATGATCTTCTGTACCAAGTACTGATTTTTATGCCTCATGCATGCTATATTTTTGCATTTTTGTCATCTTTAGTTGTTTGTGACGCATATTTTTATGATATAATCGCCAGTGGAAAGGACAAAAATGGGCATAATCGTCAATGAAGGGGCACAAAAAAAGAATCTTGTGTATGGTGCGGTCTTTGCAGATATTGTAAGGAACGTCTATGATCTTTCGTCGATAATCACGGAAAAAATGATCATAGACAAGTACCAGGTATCCAAGTCTCCGGTTCGGGAGGCGCTTCAGGAGCTTTGCAACGATGGCATTCTGGAAAGTATTCCCAGGCTTGGCTACAGGGTACGCCCTGTATCTATCAAGGAAATGATAGATGCAACCAATTTCAGGATCATAATCGAGGTTGCGGCTCTGGAAAGGTCCATGCCCACCATGACGGATGAGAAGATAAAGAAGCTGGAAGACATCTATGTCGGAGAAAAGACGATCGAATCGACAAAAGATCCATACATACATTGGGATATGAACACGAAATTCCATTTGCTCCTATGCTCATACAGCGACAATATTTTCTTCACAAATACTTTGAAAACCTTGATGCGGAGCTGTTTCCGCGGAGTAAACTATTATTTCGAGCAGTCCTTTATCCACGATTTGAAGAGAGAGGATTCCAAAATGCATGCAAGCCTTTTGGCTGCGCTCAAAAAAAGGGATTTTGAGGAATCCAGGCGCATCATCATTGCAGATATCGAGGATTTCAAATCGGATTTCGTTTCAAATGCGATAAATTGAGCTTGTAGTACTGATTCTTATGAGATCTTCAGCTGGAGAGTGTTAATTGTCTGAAACTTCATAGGCCTTATTTTTCTTTGCCGGTCCGATAAGCCTTTCCAATTCCTCTTGAATCGTCATGATATCCTTTTGAAGGATGCTGCAGGCTTCTTTCTCGTCACCTTTCCTGATGCTTTCCATAAGCAGTCTGTGATTATCCCGGCCTTTTTCGAGTGCAGAGGGATAATCAATTGAATAATAGCGGAAAAAGAATCTTCCACATTTGTTGTCTATGTCATCGAGGACCGTCTCGGCATAAGTGATCCCGCTTTGCTTTGATAATTCCTTATGGAATGCACGGTTGTATAAGAACGTCTCCCTGAGGCTTTTTGCTTGGGCTCCATTTTGCCAAATCTTTTCTAGTTTAGTGAAATCGAAGGAATTGTTGCGGATGATTTCCCTAACGCACATGGATTCGATATCCAATCGGATCCTGAGCATGTCAAGGTATTCCCTGTATGTTCTTGAGACCGGTTTGTAGCCGCATCTCGGGACGGATGAGAGCATGCCTATATGGGTAAGCTTGACCAAGGCATCCTTGGAAGAGGAGCGGGAAACTGAGTATTGTGCAGCGATTTCCGATTCGGAGATGATTTCATCTCCAAACCTTCCTTCCAGAATATCCATTTTTAGTTTTTCGGAAATATCAGCCATAGCAGCACCTGGTAATAATATCTGATATTATCAGTAATATCGTATTGATATTATCAGTATCCCGGCAGAACAATGGATTTGTCAACCATGAATTTGAAAAGCAGAAACATCCTTTATTTTTGCGAATGCTTTTTCAGCCAGATCTCATCCTGCTCGTTTAAATCTGTATCCACATCCCTCTCGTCATCCTCATCCAGATTCCTTGAGATTATATCAGGTGCGTCCTTGTCCAGCTTGAATTCCGGTTCTGCGGGGTATCCGGGAAGGAGAAGGGCGCTGCATTTTTTTGATGCAGGCACGATTTCAGGAAGTTTTCCACCGATCAGGATCTTGGTGCTGCTGTTGATTCCGTCTGCCCAGGCAAGTCTTGTATCCTCATCCTCAAGCCCCCTCAGCATGTCTTCCAATTCCTTTTTCTGAAACAGCACGGTATTGGAGAAGATGCAGTCCAAGCCGCTTTTCAGATACTCCATTGCATCCTTGATGTTTCCGTAATGAAGCTTGATCTGGGCCATATGGACATAAGGGTCGGGGAAGGACGGTGTGACCTGCTTGAAAAGCTTGGTCAATAATCCTCCGGCCGTATTCCAGTTTCCTTGCATAATGTAATAGGCTGCCTGCAGATCTATCAGCGGAACTGAAAGCATGTTGCTGGAAGAGGCCTCCTTCAAAGTCTTTTGAAATTGCTTCTGGTTATCGGAGCAAAGATAATATGTGGCAAGATTCACATAAAGGTTCTGGTTCCTATAGCCTTCATCCTTAACCTCTACACAGAGTTCGATTGCCTTCTTTATGTCCTTTTTGATCCAGTAGTACATGGATAGGCTCAGCTTTGCGACACATCTTATTTCTTTGCTCTTATCATCTGTAAGGGTAGAAAGTATCTTTTTACCTTCTTCTATATTCCCATGCTGCAATATGATTGTTCCGGCCATGAGCTGGTAATTCGTGCTTATTCCGGCTTTCACGGCTTTCATATAAAGCATGACAGCTTCATCTATTTTTGACATGTCTCTGGAATTTATTATTTTGTTTGCCTTGGCATAATAGGCATTGCCTCTGCTGTTGAGTACGATTATCACCAATGCCGCAGCCATCAGGATCATCTTGATCATGGTTGCCAGCGGAGTTATCACCACCAGTACGAATACGGTTATAAGGATGATTACAGAAATTCCTTGCTTGTATTTTCCGAACATGTTTTTTTCCCCGTATGGTTTTTTTTAAATTTATTATATAACATGGAATCATGGCCGATGATAATAGGATTTTGCTGCATGTCTGTTGTGGTCCTTGTTCCACTGCATCCATTGAGCGTCTTTTAGAACTTGGCTGGGAGCCGGTTCTTTATTTTTCAAACAGCAACATACATCCATATGAGGAGTTTGTCAAAAGATATCAGGAGGCTGTCAAGGTCGCAGGATATGACAATCTCGAAATATATATGGATGAATATAGGCATGATTTGTGGCTTGAAAGGATCATAGGGCATGAAGAGGATCCGGAGCATGGGGCAAGGTGCAGCATATGCTTCCGTTTCAGCCTTGAGAGGGCATATGAAAAGGCCAGAGAGCTGGGTATTGCACATTTTACTACAACCCTTACCATCTCAAGATTTAAGAACAGTGCGGTCATTTTCCGCCAGGCTGAGGGCCTTGAAGGGTTTGAGGCTATCGATTTCAAAAAGAAAAACGGCTTCAACCGGTCTGTTGAGCTTTCGAGGATGCTTGGCCTTTACCGTCAGCAATGGTGCGGCTGCGAATTTTCACACAGGGTGGAAAAAGAGTGATGAGAAAACTCTTCAAAGTAGTAACATCTAGATTGTTCTGGTCGTCCATCCTTTTCATATTCGAATTTTCCCTGATGGTTTATCTTGTCGTGTGGGCAGCGTATTCCAAGGGGTATTATTTCTATTTCTATTTCCTTTCTGCCATCGTGGTCCTGCTCGTCATGTCGCGCAATGAGAATCCTTCCTACAAGATGGTCTGGATCGCTTTATCAAGCCTTTTCCCCACAGTCGGCGGGGTTCTCTATCTTCTTTTTGGAAATAAGAAGATCGGCCGTTTGGCGCAAAAGAAGGTCAAATCCTATAAGATAGATCCAGAGACGATAAGTTTGGATGACCAGGAGATGGCAAAAGCCTTGGAAAGCCTTAAAGACGGCGGGGATGCACGTCTCTGCTCTTATATATACAACATGTCGCATATGCCTGCCTGCGGCGGCACAAAAGCAAAGTATTTTGCATCCGGAGAGGAGTTCTTCAAAGCCCTGCTTCCCGATTTGAACAAAGCGGAGAGATTCATCTTCATCGAATACTTTGTAATAGGGCTGGGCTCCTGCTGGAATACCATTTTGGAGGTACTGAAGGAAAAAGCTGCAAATGGCGTCGACGTTAGGGTGATTTATGATGATATGGGAAGCGTGAATGTGCTTCCTATCAATTATTACAGGCTTCTTGAGTCCTGGGGGATACATGCAATCTGCTTCAATCCCATGCGCCTGCATGTCAATCCGAGGCTCAATTTCCGCGATCATAGGAAGATCTTATGCATCGACGGGGATGTCTGCTATACCGGAGGCCTGAACCTTTCTGACGAGTATATGAATGACGAGATCCGCTTCGGCTACTGGAAGGATAATGCGATCAGGCTTGAAGGGACCGCGGTTTTTAATTTCACAAGGATGTTCGTTTATATCTGGGATGCGCTCACGAATAAAAAAGACGAGCTTGAGAAGATGCAGCCGAGGCCGCTGTCTTCTGGGGATGGTCTGATCCAGCCGTTTGGCTCAAACCCGCTTTTGGATGAGCCGCTGGGGGAGAATGCCTATCTTCAGCTGATAAGCAATGCCAAACGTTATGTTTGGATCACCACGCCTTATCTGATTCCCGATGATGCCATGAAAGCCGCTTTGAAGCTTGCTGCTCAAAGCGGGATAGACATCAGGATAATCACCCCGTATCATCCGGATAAGAAGCAGGTTCACGAAGTCACGCGCAGCAATTACGACGAGCTCATACGTTCTGGAGTCAAGATTTATGAGTTCTTACCAGGCTTTGTGCACTCGAAGATGTTCGTCAGCGATGACCGGATAGCGATCGTTGGTACGACCAATCTTGATTATAGGTCGTTTTTCCTGCATTTTGAGCTGTCGGTGGTGTTTTACGGATCCAGTCTTATTGAGGATGTCAAGCAGGATTATCTGAAAATAGAAGATCTGTCCAGACAGCAGATAGCAGGCAGCGCCTCACAGATAAACCCCATCAGAAAGTGCTTCCGCTATTTTTATAAGCTTTTCTCTCCCGCTCTTTAGATGTTTTGTGTTAGAATGCCAGATATGAGAAAGGAACGCAATCTGATGAACACGGCAGAAGGGCGCAGCGCCTTTGCCGATATGATAAAGGTTTTCACCAAGATCGATGACGAAGAGGATATGAAGAGGCTGTTTGATGATATGTTCACCAGCGCTGAGGTTGATGATTTTCTTCTTCGGTGGCTGTTGATGGATGATCTTTATCGGGGAAAGAGCCAGAGGGACATTGCCAAAAACCGCAGTATCAGCTTATGCAAGATCACCCGGGGCAGCAAGATGCTCAAGAAGAAAGAAGGTTTCATGCGAAACCTCCTTTCCTCCAGATACGACGATCATCTGCACATCTGAACAAGGGCTAGGGCTTTTTCTATTGTCTTGTCCATGTCGAGATATTTGTACATTGCAAGGCGCCCGCCCAACAAAAGCCCTTCATCTTTTTCTGCCAGGATCCGATACCTTTCATATAGCGCATTGTTCTTCTCGTCGTTTATAGGGTAGTAGGGTTCTCCTGTTTCAGTATAATCGACAGGGTATTCCCTGCTGATATAGGTAACAGGGGATTTTGCTTTTGTAAAATGCTTGTGCTCTATGATTCTGGTATAAGGGGTTTCCCGATCTGTGAAATTCATGACCGCAACTCCCTGATAATTCTCCTTTTCAAGCTTTTCGGTCTCGAATTTCTCCGATCTGTAGCTCAAAGGACCATAGCAGCAATCATAGAACTCATCCAGACATCCGGTATATATCGTCTTGTCTGCCATTGCTCTCCAACGTTTCCTATCTTTGTTGAAATCCTCGTTCAAGATCACATCCGCATCCTTTAAAAGCTTTTCTGCCAGCGCTGTATATCCTTCTTCCGGTATTCCCTGGTAGCGGTCGTTGAAGTAGTTGTTGTCATATGTCAGGCGCACAGGAAGGCGCTTGATGATGTCTGCCGGAAGTTCTGAGCAGCTGCGTCCCCACTGCTTCTCGGTGTAGCCCTTGACCAGTCGCTCATATATATCTCTTCCCACAAGACTGATAGCCTGCTGCTCAAGATTTTCTATTTCTCCCTTTATTTCCTTTCTTTGTTCCTCGATTATCCTTTCAGCTTCATCCGGCATGCTTATGTTCCACATTTTTGAGAATGTGTGCATATTGAAAGGCATGGAGTAGATTTCTCCTTTATAGTTGGCTACAGGGCTGTTGATGAATGGCAAAAACGGGGTGATGCCGTTGACATAATCCCATATCGCCTTGTTTGATGTATGGAAGATGTGCGCTCCGTATCTATGTATGTCTATGCCGTCGACCTTTTCGGTATAGATATTGCCTCCGATATGATTTCTTTTGTCCAGGACAAGAACACTCTTTCCCTCTTTTGCAAGCTCATGAGCGCATACGGCCCCAAAGAGTCCCGCACCGACTATCAGAAAATCGTAATGATCTTTCATTTTCTCTTCTTCCTCCCTTTTTCCTTATGTTTTTTTACACTCATGCGGAAGTCTTCATATTCTCCATCTCTGATATCCCTGCCGTATGGCTGGTATTCCTCAAGACGTTTTTTGCCTCTTCTCGAGCTCTGTCTGCTTTTTCTGTCCGCCGTCTGCCTTTCCTCTTTTGCCCTGGTCGCAATCGGTTTTCCTTTTCCCTTAGGAACGGAAAAATATTTCAGTATCTTCTTTGCAACCGGCTCTGCTGCGCTTACGAAAGAAAAGTCATCCAGAACCTCGATGTTATGCAGCTCCGCATCCCTTAATCCGACCTGATCGCAAAGGATGCCGGCCAGCGAGCGCTTTGTGACCCCATCCCTTTTCCCCCGGGCGATGAATATCCTGGTAAGCTCTTCGTCTTCCTTTCTCTCTCCATAGCCCGGCTTTTCTTTTTTGCCTTCTTTCTTTTTATCCTTACCGCTTGAGATCTCGGCATACAGTTTCTCATCGAGCTGGTTGCCGTATAATGCCTGGATCAGGCAAGCGAAAGCGGATAGGGGATCCTTGGTTGCCTCCAATGCTTCCATAGCTATCACCAAATACTCTTTTTGGGCTTCTGCAGAAAGCTTCTTTTTGAGATCCATGACGATTTTCTCTTTCTTTGCAGCAAGCACCTGCCGGATTGTAGGAACTTCCAGCCTCTCTATCTTTGAGGATGTGGTGCGCTCGATGAAAGCAAG
This sequence comes from uncultured Spirochaetales bacterium, assembly GCA_949300325.1. Taxonomy (GTDB): domain Bacteria; phylum Spirochaetota; class Spirochaetia; order Sphaerochaetales; family Sphaerochaetaceae; genus Ornithospirochaeta. The sequence continues at coordinate 4,414 of CASGDQ010000036.1, read as the reverse complement.
CTTCCTGACCTCCCTCGGCCCGCAGAGCGTTATTGCGATGCCTTCATGTCCGGCGCGTCCGGTCCTTCCGACACGGTGGATATAAATTTCAGGATCGTCGGGAACGGAAAAGTTTACGACATGGGAAAGCTCTTGTATATCAAGGCCGCGGGAAGCTACATCCGTTGCAACTAGAATCTCGCTGCGATGCTCCTTTATTCCTTTCAAGATAGCTTCCCTCTCTCTTTGGGAAAGATCTCCGTGAAGGGCGGAGGCTCCATATCCTCTGCAGATCAAGCGTTCTGCAATCTCCTCGCATTGTATTTTTGTACGGCAGAAAATCACGCCATAAAAATAGGCCTCGCTGTCGATGATCCTGGTCAGAGCCTCAAGCTTTTCGCTTTCCTTGACGATATAGGCTATCTGCCTGGTCATCCTGCAGCTTGTATCCTTTTTCTCGGTTCTTATGAGCTGATAATCATGCATGAACTTTTCTGCTATGGAAAGCACCATTTTCGGCATGGTTGCACTGAACATCAGCATCCTCTTGTTTTCCGGCGTTTGGGCAAGAATCGCTTCTATGTCTTCAATGAAACCCATGTCCAGCATTTCATCTGCTTCGTCCAATACACAGAACTTGAGATCTGACAATCTTATGGTGTTTCTGCGTATATGGTCGAGGATCCTTCCCGGAGTTCCGACAACGACGTCCACACCCTTTTTAAGCTTTTTTATCTGCAGCTCGATCGAAGAGCCCCCGTATACGGCCTCGATTACAAGATTCTTTTTTCCCTCAAGCGACCGGATTTCCTCGGATACCTGGATTGCAAGTTCCCTGGTGGGGCAGAGTATCAGGGCCTCCAGATTTCCTCCGCCTTCAAGCGTTTCTATTATGGGCAGTCCGAATGCTGCTGTCTTTCCTGTTCCTGTCTGGGCTTGTCCGATTACCTCGGTACCCTCTTTAAGCAGCAGGGGAATGCATAGTTTTTGTATTTCGGTAGGGGATGTGAAGCCTTTTTCCTGAAGGGCTCCGATCGTCTCATCAGAGAGCCCGAGCATCTTAAATTCCGGTAATATTTCCATAGCCTGGTAAGTCTATATTATCCTTAGAGCAATGTAAATAACTGCAATGATATCTTTTTAGAAAGCAAAGGGGTGCTCATGCACCCCCAGGCTTCTATTTCTTGATTTTCTGCAGTTCGCTGTTCATGATGCCAAGCATCCTGTCAACCTCTTCCTTATTGCTTGCTCCTGCAACTCCTGCAATGTCTTTCAAGCTGGCGTTCGCCATGACCATCAGCATGGACTTCTTCATCTTCTTGCCGGTGAATTTGCTGATGGCGGAGAGAACTACGCATCCTGCATCCTCGTTTTCAAAAATGTCTTTTATCTTATCGTTTATGCTGAAAAAGCTATCGTCGAAGGTGAGCTCTGGAATAGGGGCATTGACATCAAGATCATCAAACCAGTTCTTCACCCCGTCCTGCTTATCGTCGGGATCTTCGGGCATGATATAGCCGGGAACAGGTTCCTTAACTCTGGTGAATATGACAGTATCCGATGTTCCTGAGCTTCCAATAGCCTTTATCGTATTGTTGCCATCCTCAAGAGGTACGTCTTTGAAGATGAAGATCTTACTTCCAGACTGAGTGCCGATTTCTTTTCCGTTTGCAAAAAGCGTCACCTCACTCTGGTTCGAATATACCTTCACATCCATTTTTCCATATGGTCTTTGGCTGTATCTCCTTCCTGCGATATGGACGAACGGATCGTCGGACCAATATGCCTTGTAGACATAGAAAGCATCTTTTCTTATTTCCCTGTCGATTGTCATCAGCCCTTTGTTGTTGCGTCCCTTCACTCCGCCTTCATCTCTTGCGTCGCATCCGAAGTCGAACATGTTCCATACATGGGTGGCCCAGAGATATGGGCGCTTTGATATCATATCGGCCATATACTCATGGTATTTTGCCTGATATTCCTCGCTATAATCCTTGCATTTGGGGTCATCGGAATGCCAGCTGATGATTCCTTCCGCACCGTATTCTGAAAGTCCAAGACATCTATTGGGATACTTCTGGTGGAAGGCATCGACCCATTTCTCATTATCCTCAAGATTTCCTCCGTACCATCCGAAGTAATGGTTGTAGGATACCACATCCGTTATGTCGTTCTGCACGCTGTCCATTGGAAGCATCGATACCTGGGCCATTGTTGTGAGCCTTGTCGGATCAAGTTTCTTTGCCAGGCTGTTCAGTTCTTTAAGGTTCTCCACAAGCCCTTCGCGCTCTCCGCCTATCGTGATTTCATTGGAAATGCCCCAGAAACAGATGGAAGGGTGGTTGAAATTCTGTATGATAAGCTCTTTCATCTGGAGCATTGCGTTTTCATGCGCTGCCTTGTCCATATTCATGACGCTGATGAACGGGATTTCTGCCCATACGACGAAGCCGTACTCGTCGCAGGCTGTATAAAATGTCTGGCTGTGCTGATAGTGCGCCAGCCTTATCGTATTGGCCCCTATTTCAGAAATGAGCTCGCAGTCGATGTAATGATCCTCTTCATCAAGCGCGTTGCCCAGCATCAGCTTGTCCTGATGGCGCGAGACCCCTCTTAATGGCATCGGGCATCCGTTTAAGAAGAATCCCTTTTCAGGATCTACCGAAAAATACCTTATTCCCACATCGCATCCGGATATATCCATTGTCTCGTTGTTTCTTATGACACTGATTTCCAGATTGTAAAGGTATGGGTCTTTTACTCCCTGCCATAGGTGGGCATTCTCGACAAAAAGGCTCGTCTTCACAGTCTCTTCAGCCTTTTCGTATTTCTCGCATACGATTTCTCCGCTGTCGTTGCTCAGACAGAAGCGGACCATGTCCTCTTCATGTGGATTCTTGATCCATGCCGTTGCATCTAAATAAGCATCGGCGCCCGAAACCCTTGATGTGTATTGGAATCCCGGTCCGGAAAAATATTCAAGATCAAGATGTGTCTGGGGAACGCTGATCAGCTCCACTTCCCGGTATAGCCCGCCATAGAATGTGAAATCGGCCATCTGCGGATAGACATCAGAGTGGTCTGCATTGTCTACGACGACAGAAACCATGACAAAAGGCTTGTCCTTGATCTCTTCTGTTACATTGACACGGAAGGTTGAATATCCACCCCTGTGCTCGCATACTTTTTTCCCATCCAAGAATACCTGAGCTATCGCATTGGCACCTTTGAATTCCAGATAGTGGAGATATCCTTCAGGAGCATCGGGCCTAAAAAGCTTATAGATATAGGTCCCTTTTCCCCTGTAGTAGTCGGCTCCTCCATCCTGTCCGTCATATGCGTTCCAGGTATGGGGAAGATCGACCATTGTGAAATCTTTGAAATCCTTCTCATTCTGCCATTCGCCTTTCTTGAAAAGCCATCCGCTGCTGATGTTTTTGATGATCCTCATTCTTTTCTCCTTGTCAAATTATCACGGTCCCTTTTCATCTGCGGCCATCGGTAATGCCTGTAAAGACCGGCCGCGCACATTGAAAAACGGAATTACCGCCCCAAATAATATAATAATGATTTTCCCAACCGCACAGAAAAATCGGGCACATCCAGTTTTTGCAAGATATTTTTCTAATCCTGCCTTCATTTGTTATAGCCTCATCTTCAGCTCTGCCAGCGCAGAGCCTGAAAAGGCTAGGGGCATTTCATCTGGCAGTTTAGCTATGAGAATGAAAAGATCTATGAACAGTGTTGTTGTAATTAGTGAAAAGAAGTGATGATGTTAAGCTTTTTCTCCTTTTTTCTTCTTTTTGAATATTACAAGCTTGCCTACTAAGTAGTTTATTATTCCGACAATCAGATTGGATATGAATTTTAAGAGCACAGGCATCAGGCCGAGCAGGTCCACTGTGATATACATGAATACAACATCCAAGATTCCTGTCGATATCCTGCAGCTGAAGAAGCCTATCAGCTCCCTTATTACGGTTTTCAGAGATCTGTCGAAGGAAACGAATACGAAGAACTTGTTCGTGAAAAAGGCAAAAGTTACAGCAAAAAGCCAAGCAAGAAAGGTGGAGATGACGTTTCCTATTCCCGCAATATTGTATAATAAATGATAACTTATCATATTCACTCCGGTGGCCATCGCTCCGAAGATGCAGTAGAGGACGAAGTCCCTGTATTCCCGTATGCTTTTCATATCTGCTGATTATATTATACAAAAATCGGCAAGATAGATGCCATCCTTTTAAGATGGCATGTGAATTGCCGACTTAGCCCTGATTTTCAATATATTCCATGAGCCTCTGTTCGCTTACCTCTCCTATGGTCGCACAGAAATACCCTCTCGTCCAAAGCGCATGCTCCCTCCAATAGAATCTGATGAGGTAATCGTGATGCGTACGCCACATATCGTATGTCGAGCATTGCTTGAGGGAAT
>CASGDQ010000035.1 GCA_949300325.1 uncultured Spirochaetales bacterium | reverse complement strand
TGAGCCTCTGTTCGCTTACCTCTCCTATGGTCGCACAGAAATACCCTCTCGTCCAAAGCGCATGCTCCCTCCAATAGAATCTGATGAGGTAATCGTGATGCGTACGCCACATATCGTATGTCGAGCATTGCTTGAGGGAATGCACGATATCAGCGATTCTGACTGCAGGTGTCGCCTCTATGAAAAAATGGACATGGTCAAGATCCGCCTCGAGTACTCTTATATGCCACAGCTTCTGCATGGCTTCAGCCCTTCGGAAAGATGCAAAGAGATCGTCTTTGATTGGGTTAAGAAGTCGGAGCCTGTATTTCGTAGAGAATATCAGATGATAGCACATCCGGTATTTTTCATGATTCAGAGAAAGATATCCGCTCATAAGTTTATAGTATATTTGAACGTAATACATTGCAAGAGATAACCGATTCTGATACTATAAAAGTATGACGGCCGGATCTGTTTCCAAGAACGACATGATAGCATCGACCATGAGGGCCACTTACGAAAAGAGGCGGTCGCAAGAATGCCGTGTCTTCAAGGTGAAGATACAGAGGAGCAGTCTCTCAAGGTCGCAGATGGATCAGCTTCAGATGCTCTTCATCGAGGCGAAGTGGTGCTACAACTCCATGATCGCATTCATGAAAGACAATGATATCTCCGATTATGACACCAAGGCGAAGACTGTGGTTCATAAGGACAAAGACGGGAAAGATGTTACTTCGGAGTACGGCCAGCTTCCGGTTTCGATACGGCAGACCATCCAGGCAAGGATAAAATCGAGCCTGAAAACACTTGCGACAAGGAAGAAGAGAGGCTTCAAAGTCGGGGCATTGGGCTTCACGTCCCACGTTGGGAGCCTCGAATACAAGCAGTATGGGGTTACCCATAAGATTCTTGACCGTCACAAGGTGAAGCTCCAGGGTATAAAGGGAACAATAAGGGTCAATGGACTCGACCAGTTTCTTGGAGGGCCTGATTATGAGATCGCAAACTGGAAGCTTCTGAGGATGCCTGACGGATATTACATAGCGATAACGACATATATCGACAAGGACAAGGTCGAACGGAAGGCAAAGAACGGCAGGACTGTAGGAATCGACTTCGGATGCAGGACAAGCTTCACGACATCCGACGGCGATAAGGAATCGGTGACAGTGCGAGAAACGGAGCGGCTGAAGCATCTTCAGAAGAAGATTGCCAAACAGGAAAAGGGCTCGCAGCGCTGGCTGAGGACGAGGCAACTGATTGCCGTCGAGTACCAGAAGATCGACAACAGAAAGAAAGATAAGGCCAACAAGACAATAGCCAGGTTCAGAGAGAACTCCGTCGTGATAATACAGGACGAGATGCTTCCGCTTTGGCATAAGTCGCATTTCGGAAAGACTGTTCAGCATGGGATTCTGGGAAGGGTGAAATCAGGGCTGATGAGGCATGATGACACCATAGTGCTCTCAAGGAGTCTGCCGACTACAAAGCTTTGCAGGGAGTGTGGGCATCTTGAGAAGGTGAAGCTTTCCGATACGGAGTTCCATTGCTCAGTGTGTGGATGCGCAGAGGACAGGGATGTCCATGCAGCAAGGAACATGGTATGGCTTTTTGAGCATAACGTAGGCGTGGAACGCACCGAAATCAAGCGCGGGGAGATCCGAGAGGCTTTGGATAAGGCATTTGCAAACTCCAGGGCCGAGGGTCGATGAATCGCGAAGCTTCCGCCTTTTAAGGCGGTGGTAGTTCACCCAAATCAGTGGTGCATGCTATATTTTTATAGTGTTGTTTTAGTTAATTTATTATATTATAAGTAATTATATTAATAAATGTATCAAAATGACACAAAATCGGCAACTTCATAGAAACACACCCGTTTAAAAATGACACATCATAAAGACGGTTCTATAAAATTGTGTCATTTTGACACTTTGAGTGCTGTTGCTTTATCTTTGAAAATAATTAATTCCTTGTATTATAATAATTTAATAAACTTGGCACGCCTTTTGCAATGTTGTAAATGAAAACAAAAAAGTAATTTAAGGAGGCCCTAAAATGGCAATTATGAAATATCACAAACACTACAACGATCTGGACAGTCTTCTGGATTCCGTATTCTCCGGAGTCAAGATTCCTGCGGTGGACATCAGGGAAGACAAGGAGAATTATACAATAAACGCTGAAATCCCAGGCTTTGATGAGAAGGACATTTCGGTATTCGTGGAAAAGCATGTTCTCACCATCGAAGGCAAGAAGGAAGAGGAGAAAGTGGATGACAGGAAGTATCTTGTCAAGGAAAGAGCCGTAAGGAATTTCTCAAGAAGCTTCACGCTTCCTGATGATCTTGATGAGGAAAAGGTAAGTGCATCGTTCAAGAACGGTGTTCTCGAGATAACCCTTCCAAAGACCGAGAAGGCCCAGCCGAAGCGGATTGAAGTGAAAGTCGGTGCAAACGGCGAAAACTAAGGAGGAAAATGAAATGAGATACATAATCAACAGAACTTATCCAAGTCTTTTCGACTTTGACAATTTTTTCAATGATTTCTTTGCTTCTTCCACTCAGGACAAGTTCCCGCCTGTGGATGTATATGAGACAAAGGATTCTTATGTGGTTGAGGCGGAAGTCGCAGGCTACAATGAGGAATCGATCAAGGTTCTCTGCAACCACAAGGTGCTCACAATCTCCAGCGATGGAGTGGAAAGCCCCAAGGAAGAGTATATCGCCAAGGAAATCTGCCTTCCTGCCTTCCAGAGAAGCTTCCAGCTTCCTGATGATGCAGATGAAGACGGCATGAGCGCCTCAAGCAAGAACGGCATCCTCACTGTTGTTATCAACAAGATGAAGAAGGCCGAGCCCAAGAGGATCGAGGTAAAAATCAACTAGACTGGAAGACGGTCGACACACATATTACGGCATATCTGTAAGCGGATGTGCCGTATTTTTTTTGCTTTTATCCTCTCTGTCCTTTCATCTTTTTGGCAATTCGGCTATATTTCACCATGTATATCAAGAGAACCTTAGGGAGTTTAGCCAGCAATGTTCAAGATAGTTAAGAAGGAAAAGCTATCGGCGGAGGTTTTCAGGTTCACGCTCGAAGCCCCCATGATCGCCAGAGAAAGAAAGGCCGGACAGTTCGTGGTCGTCCAGAAAGGAGGGGATTTCAATGAGAGGATCCCGCTCACGATCGCTGATGCCGATCCAATTAAAGGGACGATAACAATCGTTTTCCAGGCCGTAGGAGAAGGTACGCATCTTTTGGCGTTGATGAACGAAGGGGATTATATCGAAAACGTTCTCGGACCTCTTGGCCGGCCGACCCATATAGAAAAGTTCGGAAAGGTTGTCTGCGTTGGCGGAGGAATAGGCGTAGCCCCGCTTTATCCGATCGCAAAAGCCTTGAAGGATGCCGGAAACGAGGTCAGGATAATAATCGGAGCAAGAAACAAGGGCCTTATAATCGAAGAGGATGAGATGAGAGCCCTTGATAAGGATCTTATAGTGATTACCGATGACGGTTCTTATGGAAGGAAAGGTGTTGTCACAGAGCCTCTTAAGGAGCTGTGTGAGAGCGATAAGCCGGATTTCGTAGTAGCAATCGGCCCGACTGTGATGATGAAGTTCTGTGCCGCCACTACAAAACCGTATGGCATCAAGACGCTTGTTTCGCTGAATACAATCATGATCGACGGCACCGGAATGTGCGGCGGTTGCCGCGTATCCGTAGGCGGTCAGACTAAGTTTGTATGTGTCGACGGTCCTGAGTTTGACGGGCATGAGGTCGATTGGGACAATATGATGATCCGCCAGAGGACATACAGGGATGCGGAAGCTGATGCCCATCATGTATGCCATCTTACCAATCAGATAAAAGAAGGGGAGGCCTGATATGTCCAATAAAGAAGAACTCGATAAAAAAGCATCGGAAATACTAGCATCTCTTCCTGAGAGTCTGGATATGAAGGCCCGTTTGGCCATACCTCACCAGGACATGCCAAGTCAGGATGCCAAAGAGCGCATACATAATATGAACGAGGTTGCTCTGGGCTATACCGAGAATATTGCAGTTGTCGAGGCTCAGAGATGCCTCAATTGCAAGAACAAGCCATGCATACAGGGCTGTCCTGTTTCAATCGACATCCCCGGCTTCATATCCCATGTGCAGAAGAAGGATTTCAAGGGCGCGCTGGATGTGATACAGCAGTCTTCAATATTGCCAAGCATCTGCGGCCGCGTATGTCCTCAGGAGGCTCAGTGCCAGAAATTCTGCACAGTCGGCAAGGCTCTCAAGTCGGTTGACCAGGCTGTTGCCATCGGCCGCCTTGAAAGATTCGTTGCGGATTACAATTTTGCCGATGAAACAGTTCCTGAAGTATCCCCTGATACGGGTAAAAAGGTCTGCATAGTCGGAAGCGGACCTGCTTCGATTGCATGTGCCGCCGATGTCCGCAGAGCCGGTCATGAGGTTGTGATGTACGAGGCGCTGCATAAGACGGGCGGCGTTCTCAGCTATGGCATTCCTGAGTTCCGTCTTCCCAAAAAGCTTGTGGAGAAAGAAATCTCAAAGCTTGAGAGGATGGGTGTGAAGATCATGACAAATGTCCTTGTCGGAAGGACCAGGACAATCAAGGAACTCATGGAGGAAGATGGTTTTGATGCAATATTCATCGGTACCGGAGCCGGGTTGCCGAAGTTTATGGGAATCCCTGGGGAGAACTATGTAGGCGTCTTGAGCGCCAACGAATATCTTACCAGGAGCAATCTGATGAAGGCCTATGATGCGGCGCATTCGCATACACCTCAGTATCTTGCCAAGCATGTTGCTGTGCTGGGAGGAGGAAACGTTGCAATGGATGCTGCAAGGACCGCGCTCAGGCTCGGGGCCGAGAGCGTCGATATCGTATACCGGCGCACACAGGCCGAGATGCCGGCCAGGAAGGAAGAGGTGGAGCATGCCATAGAGGAAGGATGCAACATCATGATGCTCAGCCAGCCTGTGGCGGTCATCGGAGATGAGAATGGCAGGGTTTGCGGGCTTAGGATACGCAAATGCGAATTGGGAGAACCTGATGCCAGCGGCAGAAGGAGCCCAGTGGAGATTCCCGATAGCGATTTTGAAAAACCGTATGATGCGGTGATCGTAGCGATCGGAAATGCCTCTAATCCGCTTATCAAGCTCACCACTCCGGAAATAGAAGTGAACAAGCGCGGCAATTTCATTGTGAATGAGCAGACTGGAGAGACCAGCATCAAAGGCGTATTTGCTGGTGGAGATATCGTTTTGGGCGCCGCTACCGTAATCCTTGCAATGGGACAGGGTAGGAAGGCTGCAAAAGCGATCAATGATTATTTGAGGGGTTGATGTGGCAATAGAGAATCTGGACAGGGTTTTCACTTATGTTTCCAGCCGGGATAAATTTGAAGCTTTTGATGAGATCATCGCCAAATGTGCGATATTCGACGAGCTTCCAGACAAGGACGGTTTTGCAAAATCCGTACATAGGAGGGAAAAGCTTCAGTCCACGGGAATAGGGCATGGGGTTGCCATCGCCCATGGCAAGATATCCCATCTTGATAAATGTCATATAGCCCTCGGCTGTTCAAGGGAAGGGATAGTGTTCGATGAGAAATATCCCGAGCCTGTCAAGCTTATTTTCGTGATTGCCAGCAGCAGGACGAAGCAGGCTGAATATCTGCATGCGGTATCAAACATCCTGAGCTGGGTATATGATTCGGAATTCAGGAAAAGCCTTATGGATGGAAATTATTCGGCTCCTGTTACCGAGTTTCTCGAGCATCTTTCGGCTCAGCAGTTCATCGCCCGGCCGTAAGCACCATATCAAGCCTCCTGTCATGGTTTTCCACAGGAAGCTTATCGACTATCTGCACAGAAAAGGCGAGGCCTATGGAAAAAAGGCCCGCCTTATTTTTTTCAAGAAACCTGTCGTAGTATCCTCCGCCCCGCCCAAGCCTGAAGCCATCCATTGTCAGAGCCCTCGCTGGAACGAGGATGATGGCGTTTTTAAAATATGATGGGATTCTTTTCTCGGGTTCGAAAAAACCGTGCGCGCCTTTTTTAAGCGGAGGAGGGGCGAAGAACATCTCCTTTCCTTCTATGTAGGGAAAAAGCAGCCGTCCGTCTTCAAACAGTGCGCTTATATCGACTTCATTCTTCATAGGTGCGTAGGCGAGGATCACATCTGCATTCCTATATTCCTCCATTGCCAGCAGCTTGGAGGTTATTTCATGGCTTTCTTGATCCTTTTTCTTGAAAGCATCGAGTTTCTGTTCTATTTCCTTTCTTAAAGCAGCTTTGTCCATAAGAAGCATCCCAGAGCAATAATGATAGCAGATATATCAGAGATGCGGTAGCCAGGACCTCTTCTGGGCGCAAGAGGATCATAGAGCCTGCATTCTAGTGCAAGATCGAAATTTTTAAGATCATCCAGCAGCATCAGAAAAAGCGAAAGCGTGTAGGAGGAAAGGTTTTTTATAGGATGGGAGAAGAAGCTTCCGCCTCTGGCTCTTCTTGCCAGGAGCATGGCTCTGCTGGTTGAGAAGATTCTTGGAATCATGGAGAGGGTCAGCATCACATCAGAGGAGAACGACCATGCCTTTTTCCCAAATGCTTTGGAAAGGATGGAGCCGATCGATGCTGCAAGATCATCAGGATGCGTCGTATCCATCATTATCATGCCTAGCATTATCAGGAAAAAGAATTTTGATGCCTCATATATTGCATTTTGCATGTTTTTTGCTACTGCAAGCTCTGTGAGGAAAATGAATGCTGTCAGTATAAGAAGGGATGGGGTCTTTATGAGGTACTGGAAAAGAGGCATATGTATTATCAATGCCAGGATAAGGATGAATGCCAGCATTGCAGCAAGCTGCAGGCTGCTTGATGATGCGGAGGCTGCACAAAAGAGAATCAGGCATATGAGCTTAATTAGCGGATTCATTCTTGAAAGGAGATTGCTGCCGCCCCGGGGGGAGAAGATCATCAGAGCCATGAAAGCTCCTTGAAAGGAAGAGGAGGAATATGGACCCCGTTTTCAGATAGCGGAATCAGGCTTCTTTCGCTTTCACCATCATAGACGAGCCTACCTTTTGAAAGCACCAAAGTTTGATCTGTAAGGGCAAGCATCTTCTCTGCTTCATGGGATACTATCAGAAGTGTTTTGCCCATGTCTTTAAGCCTCACCAGGAGATTTAATACCGTCCTTATCGATGGATAATCCAGGTTTGCAAGAGGTTCGTCCAAAAGAAGTATTTCAGGTCCCATTGCCAATACCCCTGCGATTATCACCTTCCTTCTTTCTCCGCCCGAGAGCACCCTCGGATTTTCGCTTTTCAAATCGTTGAGTTCAAAAAGATTCAGATATTCCTCTGTAATCGCTTTTATTTCCTCCTTGCCTCTTTTCTGGTTCTCAAGTCCGAAGGAAATATCCTTTTCAACGCTTTGTCCTACGATCTGCAGCATCGATTCCTGAAAGACCAAAGCTATCTTTCTCATCCTTTCTTTTGCTGTGCATTCAAGCCCGTCTATAAGTATTTTCCCGCCATTCGGCTTCTCAAGTCCCTTTATAAGCTTGAGGATCATGGATTTTCCGCTCCCATTCTTTCCTGCAAGAAGGGTTATTGTCCCTTTTTCCAAAGAAAAGGATACGTCATCGAGTATCTTTTTTCCTCCAATTGAGAATGACAGGTTTTGTACAGCCAGGGTTTTATCCATGATAAAGAGTATAATTAATTGTAAAGTGATATTCAATATGACGGTTTACAATAGTATTTGGCATCCCCTTCCATTTTTGATAACATTTTGGTATGGATGATGTTTTAAAACTAAATGGAGAAGTTTTCAGGATCTGTCCTATCGACAGCAGGAAATTGGAAGTCTCGCTAGACGATGGAAGGACTTTTTCCACAAGGTATCATGCCACACAGATTGGTGCGTTCATCAGCATAGGGATTGAAGATGGAAAGCTTATAGCAGATACGGAGAAGGGGATATGCTATTCTTCCAACTACGGAAGAAGCTGGCTTTTTAAAAAACGGTTCTGATTTATCCTTCCTGCTCAGTTTTCTTCTTTTTTTCTTTGAGCTTATCAAAGCATGTGCATTCTTCATCTGCTGCAAGCTGCAGGCTTTCGACCAGATCAGAAAGCTTGATTTTCTTCATTTCCTTGATTATCGCCTCTTCAAGCTGTTTTGAAGGATCAGAAAGGATTTTCACGATGTTTTTTCCTATGGGACAGCCTGAATTGGGTTCAGGATGGACTGCGATGAAGTTTTTGAGCGCATCAGGATCCACCGCTTGCTGCACATCGTAAAATGTTATATCTTCCATTCTCATTTTCATGACAGCTCCGCCGGAGCCTCTTTTGACCGATACCATTTGCGCCTTCTGTAACCTTGACAGCAGGTTTCTTATTATGACTGCATTGCATCCGGTGCTGCTTGAAAGCACCTCGCTTGTGACTTTCCTGCTTTTGCCGTATCTGTTTATGAATAAAAGCATGTGTATCGGCACAGAACATTTCGTGTTGAGCCTCATTTCCTTTTCTCCCTCGCCGGAAGTATAGCATCATTATACTTTGTTGTAAATCTTGACATTACAACAGATGGGGTATATCTTCTATTGTTGTATAAGACAAACTTCCAGGAGGATTCATGAAATCCGAGAAATTCAATATAACGGGAATGACCTGCGCTTCTTGCCAAGCCCATGTGGAGAAGGGTGTAAAAAAGCTCGATGGCGTTTCAAGCTGCACAGTGAGCCTGCTTGCCAACCAGATGAGCTGCTCGTATGACGAGAAGAAGCTTGCAAGGGAGGATATAATCAAGGCGGTGCACGATGCCGGCTACGGCGCCGCCGCACTGGATGAAGACCTGTCTTCTCTGAAGAAAGGCGGTTTCAGAGGAGAATGGGAAGAGAGGAAGAAGAATGCAAAAAAAGGCATGGAGAGCATGAAAAGAAGGCTTTTTTCCTCCATAACGGTTCTCATTCCTTTGATGTACATTGCAATGTCCGGCATGCTCGGCCTTCCTGAGATTCCTATTTTCGCTGGAGATAGGAATGCCCTCATATCAGCATTCACGCAGCTCCTGCTGACATTTCCTATACTGCTCATAAACAGGCATTTCTTCATAAATGGTTTCAGGGCTCTCGTAAAAAGGGCGCCCAACATGGACAGCCTTGTAGCAATCGGATCTTCTGCATCTTTCATATATGGCATCTTCTCAATCTACATGATGATGTACGGCCTTTCCATTTCTGATATGGGCCTTGTGCATGGCTATATGCATAAGCTGTATTTCGAATCCAGCGCTATGATAGTCACACTTGTCACTGTCGGCAAATATCTGGAGGCCAGAAGCAAGAGCCGGACCGGTGATGCGCTTGGAAAGCTTGTCGATCTTGCTCCGAAAACTGCAAGGGTCATAAGAAATGGGATTGAAATCGAGATACCGTCGGAACAGGTTGTCAAGGACGATGTTGTAATGATCCGCCCAGGTGACAGCATCCCTGTAGATGGGATCATATTATCCGGAGCAGGATCCGTAGATCAGAGCGCGATAACAGGAGAAAGCATTCCTGTCGGCAAACAGGTTGGAGATACGGTTGTCGGAGCCACGATAAACAAGAATGGAAGCTTCACATTCCGTGCTGTCTCCGTAGGAGAAGACACCACGCTGTCAAAGATCATCCGCCTTGTTGATGATGCTGGAAACAGCAAGGCTCCGATTGCCCGCATGGCCGATAAGGTAAGCGGTGTGTTCGTTCCTGTGGTGATAACTATCGCAATAATTACCGCACTAGTTTGGCTTTTTGCAGGATATGGATTCGCCTTTGCCTTGAATTGCGCGATTTCCGTGCTTGTGATCTCCTGTCCGTGCGCACTTGGGCTCGCAACTCCGGTCGCGATCATGGTTGCAACGGGAAAGGCCGCTGAATACGGAATTCTAATTAAATCGGCTGAAGCCCTGGAAATCCTGCACGAAGTCGATACAGTCGTTCTTGATAAGACAGGCACCATAACAGAAGGAAAGCCGGCTGTCACAGATATCGTGGTGCTCTCCAAGGATATGGACGAAGAAAAGCTTCTTGCTTTTGCCGCAATGCTAGAGAAACCCAGCGGGCATCCTATTTCAGCTGCAATATTGGAGAAAGCAGATGCTTTGTCGATAAGATATCCCGAGGTTGAGGATTTCGAGATTGTCCCTGGGCGCGGGGTAAAAGCCCGTTTTGAAGGAGAGTTGTGCTTTGCAGGAAATGCCAGATTCATGAAGGAAAACGGCATAGCTGAAAGCGAGGTTGATTTTCTCATACATCCTTATGCCGAAAAAGGCAGGACGCCTCTTCTTTTTTCCCGTGGAGGAACGCTTCTTGGTCTCATAGCTGTGGCCGATACGATTCGTAGCGAAAGCAGGATTGCGATAAAGCTTCTCCATGAGATGGGGATCAAAACCGTAATGCTTACAGGGGACAACAGGCTGACGGCTTCAGCGATAGCTAAAGAGCTTCTGCTTGATGAAGTTGCCTCCGATGTCCTTCCACAGGATAAGGAAGCTTATGTCAGAAAGCTTCAGGATGGCGCAAGGAAGGTTGCCATGGTCGGAGATGGAATAAACGATGCACCAGCTCTTGCAAGGGCCGATGTGGGAATCTCGATAGGCGCCGGGACCGATATTGCCATTGAGAGCGCCGACATCGTTCTGATGAAGGATTCCCTGATGGATGTTGTGAATGCGATCCGCTTGAGCCGCAAGGTGATCAGAAACATACATCAGAACCTGTTTTGGGCGTTCTTTTATAATATCATCGGGATTCCTCTTGCTTCGGGCATGTTTTATCCGTTCTTAGGGATTCTGCTGAGTCCGATGATAGGAAGCGCGGCGATGAGTCTATCAAGCGTGTGCGTGGTCTCAAACGCCCTCCGCCTGAGGTTTTTCAAACCGGATGATGCTCCTGTTCTAAAAGAATATGAGTCTGAAGGGGAAACTGAGCCTCCTATGAAAGAGGTGCCGTATGAGATAAAGAAGGCATATGAGAAAGTCATAAGCATTTCCGGCATGAGCTGTGTACACTGCAAAGCAGCCGTTGAAAAGGCCCTCTCTGCTGTTTCCGGGGTGAAAAGCATAAAAGTGGATCTGCCTCAAGGGTGTGCATATGTCTCATGCGACGGCACTGTCCAAGATGATGCTCTTATGGCTGCTGTAAAAGAAGCCGGATATGATCCGGTTGAGATAAAGGATTTTGAAAGGAGAAGACTTATGAAGAAAGTATTGGTTATTGAAGGCATGAGCTGCATGCATTGTAAAGCGCGGGTTGAAAAGGCCCTTAAGGCTGTTTCTGGGGTATCGGATGCTTCTGTCGATCTTGAAAAGAAAACCGCTGTTGTCACTTCTGATACATCCCTTGATGGTAGTGTGCTTAAAAAAGCCGTAGAGGATGCCGGCTATGAGGTCCTGTCTGTAGAGTGATTTGCTTTGTTTTCTTCTCTAGTGGCAAGATCGAAACGGTACTATGATTTTCAATATCTCATCGCGTACGGACATCCCTGCTTTTTATACGCCTTGGCTTTTGAACCGGCTTTCTGAAGGATATGTCCTGGTACGCAACCCATATGACATGAAGAGTGTCATAAGATATGATTTTCATGAAAATGATATCCTATGTTTTGTTTCTAAGGACTTTTCTCCATTGATTCCGTATCTGGAGGATATTGCAGAACGCTTCAGGATTCATTTGTACTATACGGTCACAGGCTATGGAAGGGATATAGAGAGGAACGTGCCGCTAGTAAAAGATCGTGTCTCATCTTTCCAAAAGGCCTCCAAGATCGTTGGAAAGGATAATATAAGCTGGCGCTATGATCCTGTGATGGTTTATGGAAGGTATGATGTGCAATTCCATAAAAAGGCGTTTTCCTATCTTTTAGAGAGATTCTCATGCTATACGGGGCTATGCATTTTCAGCTTTATCAGCCTATATAAGGGCATGAGCGTCCGCATGCCAGGAATAAGTCCTGTTTCCTTAGAAGACAGGCAGGAGATCCTTTCTTATATGAAAGAAGAAGCAGAACGATATGGCATATGCCTCCAGAGCTGCGCCATAGGAGAAGATTATTCGAAATATTCAATCCGGCAGGCCGGATGCATCTCAGCCGAAGTTCTCGGATCCCAGGCTTGCGGGATCCTGAAGAAATCCCGCCCTGGATGCCTATGTGTGGAAAACAGGGATATCGGTGCTTATGGCACATGCCGCCATGGCTGCCTGTATTGCTATGCTGCTTCCGGCTTTTCAGGCGGATTGGCCAAGGAAAGTCATGATCCATCATCCCCATTTCTTATCGGCTCTCAGATGTCCGGCGACAGGATAGGCTTTTATGATGATTCTTCCCAGTTCCTGTTGGATCTGTGATGCAGTTTTCTGATTTATTTCTTATGTGTATATTTCGTGTTTTTCCCCTCTGAATATTGACTATCCGCAGATAAATTATTCTTTTTAGAACGGTTCTATTTAGAACTTTTATTTTCTCTTAATTTGGTGGGTAAAATGGGAATCATAACAGATCAGCTTGTCTCCTTCAGATATGTTTCGAAGTTTCATAGTCTGGTGCTCAAGGAGATATCGGACAAATTCGGTCTTTCCGATATGGAAATTAACGTAATAGCCTTTCTTCATAACAATCCGCGTTTGGATACTGCTTCGGATATCGTAGAGCTTCGAAGGCTTTCGAAAAGCAATGTGTCGAAAGCAGTCTCCTCGTTATGTGCTAAGGGGCTTTTGATCTCGAGAACGTATGAAAGCGACAGAAGAAAGGTCCATCTGATATTAACTGCGAAGGCTTATCCCATAGAAAAAGAGATATCATATTGCACCGACCAGCTTTTATCCGTTGTCTTTGATGGGTTTACAAAAGAAGAAGAGGAATGCTTTAATAGCCTGAATGCCAAAATACGTGATAACATTGCGAGGTTTTTTGAGGATAACAATGGAAAACGATAAGAAATTTCTGGCTACGGAGCCTATTGGCCGTCTTCTCCTGCGCCTTGCTCTTCCAACCGTTGCCGCACAGCTTATAAACATGCTTTACAACATTGTGGACCGGATATACATAGGCCATATACCGGAAGTCGGGGCGATGGCGCTGACCGGCGTCGGAGTATGCCTGCCGATCATCATGATCGTATCCGCTTTTGCCGCCTTGATAAGCAGCGGAGGCGCACCGAGGGCTTCCATCTACATGGGACGCGGGGATTATGAAAGTGCGCAGAAGACGCTCGGAAACTGTTTCACAGCCCAGATCATGATCTCGATTGTCCTTACCGTCGTTCTTCTTTTAGGAAACGAGACATTCCTCCTTGCTTTCGGAGCGAGCCAAAACACCATAGGCTATGCCGTCTCGTATATGGACATCTATGCCGCAGGAACGATCTTTGTGCAGCTGACGCTGGGGATGAATGCTTTCATAACCGCTCAGGGATTTGCCAAGACAGGCATGCTGTCGGTTCTGATCGGTGCTGTTTGCAACATTATCCTCGATCCCATATTCATCTTTGCTTTCGGCCTAGGAGTAAGGGGAGCTGCCCTTGCCACGATCATAAGCCAGGCGGTTTCCTGCGCTTGGGTGCTGAAATTCCTCACGGGGAAAAAGACGCTGCTTGCTATAAGAAGGAAGGATCTAAGATTGAAAAAATCCATAATCCTCCCAGCTCTTGCCCTCGGTACAGCTACATTCATCATGCAGGCAAGCGAGAGCGTGATATCAGTCTGCTTTAACTCCTCGCTTTTGAAGTATGGCGGGGATATAGCTGTCGGTGCAATGACGATCCTCTCGTCGGTCATGCAGTTTGCTATGCTTCCTTTGCAGGGGCTTGGACAAGGGGCCCAGCCCATCATAAGCTACAATTACGGGGCGGGAATGAAGAAAAGGGTTAAAAGCGCCTATTTCCATCTGCTTGCAGCAACTATGAGTTTTTCAACGCTTTTATGGCTCCTTGTACAGCTTTTCCCTTCTATGTTCGTATCGATGTTCACCTCTGATGAAGCCCTTGTTTCGTTCACTGTTCCTGCCTTGAGGATTTATATGGCTGTTTCTCTGCTTTTTGGAATACAGATAGCATGCCAGATGACATTCACCAGCATAGGAAATGCTGCCTCATCGATAATAGTTGCGGTCATGAGGAAGTTCGTGCTTCTGATGCCACTCATCTTCATAATGCCCATGATCTTCTCCGGCAATAAGACCATGGCGGTATATCTTGCCGAGCCGGTTGCAGATGCTGTCGCCGTATTTTTTACTGCAATCCTTTTCTCCTTCCAGTTCAGAAAAGCCCTCAGAGGTATGGAGAATTAGATGGCATGTACTGTTTATTTTCTTAATTTGTAAAGAATTGAGTACTTTGTAATAGATACTTACATTTATATCTTGAAATAGTTAAGAGGGCTTATTATCTTTTTGCGCCCTCTTAATCTTTTGATGAGTCCAAAATATTCCCGGAATCATTATTGCAAGAAGTATGGCAACCTCTGCAGCTTTGATATCATTTATTCCAGATCCTGCTGCATCCACGGCCAGGGAGAAGGATGAAAGCGTATTGAATAAGAAATGCAGTGCTATTGGAACAAGCAGGTTTTCCGTCTTGAAATATGAATATGTCAGCATCAACCCAAGGGAGAACGTGTAAACAGTCTGCACAAGGGAAGATATGAGCAATGCAGGTGCTGAAATGAGATTCGCAAGGTGCGCTATTGCAAAGAGGGCTGCTGAGAGCATGACTGTGCTCTCCTTTTCTCCCATTTCCTCTTTCAGCCTGCTGGAGACTATTCCCCTGAATAGCAGCTCTTCCGATATGGCGATAAATAGGGAGGAAAGAGCAAACATCATCAATCTTTTTCCGCTTGGAAGAATGTCTAGGAAAACAAGCTGAATAAGAAAGAATAACACTGCTGATAAGACTATATACCAGCCTGTTGCAAAGAAGCCTTTTAAGCTTGGCTTGATGAGCAGTTTGGCATTTTTGTTTAGAGCAAGCATGGCAAATGAAGCCAAGCACATGAAAGCACCTGCAGATAATGATTGCCATGAGAGTGCCGATGCTTCTGGTATGAACTTTCCAATAAGCTGCAATAGAAGAATGAACAGCAGAATATAAAAAAGACATTCCACAATCACGATTTTCTTATTTGTTAGGTTTTGCTTTTCAAACACCCTACCAATGCTAGCATGAAAACGATTAAAATGGGAGATGTATCCGGAGGATGAGATGATTGATTTTCATTGTGACACGGTTTATAAGCTTTGGGAAAAAGACAGCAAGGAATCTCTTTTGAAGAATAGCTTCAGCGTGGATATAAGCAGGCTGAATGAAATAGGGGCTAAAGCGCAGTGTTTTGCCATATTCACTCCGTTTGACAGCCATACAGAAATTCCGTTCTGGGATAGGATGAAAGCCATTCATGAAAGGTTTGTTTCGGAATTGGAAAAAGCCGGGGATTCTGTCAAGCAGGCCACTAGAAGCTCCGATATGTCTGATGACATGGTTTCAGCCGTCCTCACAATAGAAGATCTCGGACCGCTTGAAGGAAGGATGGACAGGTTTGAAGAGGTATTATCTTGGAGGCCGCGCATAGCCTCCCTTACCTGGAACTGGGAAAACGAGTATGGATATCCCAATTCTTCCGATCCTGCGGTAATGGAAAAAGGCTTGAAGAAAAAGGGATTTGAGATGCTCGAGAGAATGAAGGAGGAAGACCTGATCTGCGATGTGTCCCACCTTAACGACGGCGGCTTTTGGGATGTTGTAAATAGCGGGGTTAAAGTTGTTGCCACGCATAGCAATTCAAGATCCATCACCAATTGCACCAGAAATCTTACAGATGAGATGCTCCGGGCTGTTTCTGACCGCGGAGGGATTGTCGGACTGAATTTCTGTCCCTCGTTCTTATCATCCTATCCTGAGGGAACACCGAAAGCTGAGCATTATTCACGCATCTGCGATATGATTGCGCATATCAGGCATATATACGATGTAGCCGGTGAGGATGTTCTTGCTCTTGGGACCGATTTTGATGGAATAGGGGGAACTTTGGAGATTCCTGGCGTGGAGAGCCTTCCTTGCTTAAAGCAGGCGATGGAGGATGCAGGCTTTTCCTCTTCTGTTGTCGAAAAGTTCTGGCAAAAGAATGGTCTCAGAGTATTAGAATAATATCATACCATAATTGGAATGTTTTTAGGTAATTTATGAGAAAAGAAATCTGGTGTCCGATCAGTTACAAATGCGGAGGCTGCGATTATGCCTCTGTTCCATATTATGAGGAGCTTGAAGACAAGTTTCATTATGTCCATTCGCTTTTTTCAAGATACTGCACCGTTTATGATGTGATGGGCATGAAGAGGCCCGAGCATTACAGGAATAAGGTCCAGGCGGTCATAGGGGAGGACAGGAGCGGGAAAACGGTTTCCGGATTATATAGGAAAGGGACCCATGATTTGATCGCGGTTCGCTCTTGCCGTCTTGAATTCCGGGATGCGGAGAAGATCATGTCATCGATCAAAGGCCTTATGAAAAGCTATCATATGAGGCCGTACGACGAGGATAGATTCATAGGAGATCTCAGGCATGTTCTGATGAGAAGATCGCAAAAGAGCGGGGAAGTGCTGGTGATACTCGTATTTGGAACTCCAAGATTCAAGGCTTCAAAGGATTTTGCCAATTCGCTTATGAACATGCATCCGGAGATCAAGACAGTTGCAAGGCAGATTAATGGAGAAAAGACCAGCATGGTTCTTTCTGATGCAGCGATCGAGATACTCAAGGGCCCGGGGTATATAACAGACCGTCTTTTTGATCTTGATTTCAAGATCTCGCCCTCGTCTTTTTTTCAAGTAAATGTAAAGCAGACCGAAGCGCTTTATTCCATGGCGATGAAAATGGCGGGTTTGTCTGGAAAAGAAAAGGTCCTTGATGCCTATTGCGGAACCGGCACCATTGCGCTTGTCGCCAGCAAAAGGGCCTCTTCTGTAATAGGTGTGGAGCTTAATCCTGTTGCAATTGAGAATGCAAAGGAGAATGCTAAGGAAAACGGAATTATGAATGTCACGTTCGTAAATGCCGATGCCTCCGTATTCTGCAAGCAGATGGCCAAAGACAAGGAGTCGTTCGACGTGGCCTTTCTCGATCCCCCGAGAGCAGGTTCGGACGAGCGCTTCCTCTCTTCTCTCATAAAGCTTGGTCCAAAGAGGATTGTATATATAAGCTGCAACCCGGAAACCCAGGAAAGAGACTGCAGGTATTTAGAGAGGTTCGGTCCGTACCGCCTTGTTGCAATCCAGCCGGTGGATATGTTCCCAAGGACCATGCATATCGAGACGGTTGCCCTTTTGACTCAAAATAAAAGCCGGATCATACCATGAAAATCGACATGGATCTGGACGTTATAGTTGCTGATATAATGGCTATCTATGGTGAAATCAAGGAATACGTCATGGATAAGTATTCAGTTTGTATGTCTCACAGTTTAAGCGTGAGTGAGGCTTAGAATTCTGACAGAAGATAATCTTTCCAGATTTGGAAATCCAGCGGTGTCTGAGTGCCTGTAAAAGTAAGCGGCGATTATGGATGCACTAAAGCATTTTCAAATGATTTGAAAAAAATACAGCGAAATTGCGTTTTTGCGGTTTCGCTATATTTTTACAATTTTGCAATTTAACATTTTTAGAGGTTTTTTCCTTTTTTATTGCCTAATTAGTGCCTGTAAATCTTTATCAAAATCTTTCATCCGTTTTTCCTGATTAAAGAAATGGAGTCCCCATATTTTATAATTATTATCATCCACAAACACGGTTACAGGAATTGCTTCATCACGCAATTGGAGTAGAAACTTCTCCTTCCATGCATCTTTCTCTAGAAGTTGTGCGCCCTTCGGTTCGATAAATATTTGTAACTGCTCAAAGCCGTCCGTCTTATCCCTCTGCAGAAAAAGAACGTAGTCTGGCTCGAACCGTTCACCATTTTCAAACGAATATATGCGGAATTCCCGCTCGTTTCTGACAAGGTAGATGCGGTTATACAGCTTTCGCAAATCAGAAACATATCCACGGAAATAAGCGACAAAAGCTTTTTCTTCTGATGTTCCGTAGTTATCGGTATAGACAAACCAGTCCTCCGTGGAGAGGTCGATTTTCCACTCGCTCTTTACGGATGGATCATTTTGTGAGATACCAATACCGCCATCATGTGGATCGGTATAATTGACAGTCTTGTTACGAAAAATATCTCTGATATTACTTGCCCAGAAATTTTTCGTTCCTTGATATGTTTTCTCAATGCATGAAATAGAGCCGGCGATTTTACCAAGAACGTAGAAAACTGCCGCATAAAGCGTTTCCATAGTCGGATGTTCATCCTTGCTCTGAATGTCTATACGGACAGCACCGAGATATTCGTTATCCATGATGAACTGTCTCGTAGATGAAACATTCGGAAAATATGAGCGCAAGGTGTTAAACTTAAATATAGGATATTTTATCAATGCCTTGTTAACAACAGCGTAGTTGATTGCCGCAATCTCTCCAATCGTCATATGCGCTGTCTTTAAATCGAAAACAAGGTCAACGCCTTGCGATGTTTCAATCATAACGGAATCAACACCAGAAGCCCCGGTTGCGGCCTGAAAACGGTAAATGTCATCCCGGACGGTTGGCGTAAGGCCTCGCACTTCTTTTCTATCTTTTTCCTCTCTTTTATTTAAGAAGATCAATCCCTGCCGGTATAAATCAGTGGCTTTGAATTCGTCCTTAAGGACATATTCTCGCTGGATGATTTTGTTGGTGTCCAAACCGATTTCACGTAAGGCGTTACGCAGTTCCGTTACATAGCGATGGTCATTTTGGCAATGGTAATAGAGTGTCTCGCAGATACGCATCTCGCTGGTTACATCTTCATCGTATTTCCTTTGAAACTTCGGTTGCTCATCGTTAAGCTGGAATGGGCAGTACCGTGCTCCACGCCCGATTAGCTGTGCTTCCGCTATAGTAGCAGGGGATATTTTTTTACCGCTTGACTGTCTTGTTTCATAAAGCCGGACAATGTCAAACAGGTTGAGGACATCCCAACCCTCATCCAGTTTCTTGACCTCAAAGATCGCACGATAAGGATTGTCCGTATCTTCAAGAGAATTCAAGAGAATCTGTTTCTGTGTGGCATCCTTATCATCATTTACAGAAATGCAATGCTCTTCAGAAAAATCATCACGAAGCTCTGCAGCAAGCGTATCAAAAGATATGCCATTGTTTGCGAAATATGCAAAGGCTTTGTGCATTACTTCGTTGTTGATGGCAGTAGAAAGGCTTCGTAGTTGTGCGCCTGTCAGCTTTTTCATCGTTTCAATAAACTCAGCCATAAAGTCCTTGCTGTCGGCAATTTTCGCCGCCTTAAACAAGACTACAGGCTTAATCCCAAGACGATGGTCTTGAAACACCTTCAACCGATACTGGCTGAGGACAAGTGCCTGCAAAGCCCTCTCCATGACGGTTAGGTCAGAGCGTAGCGTAATGATGTCCTTAGAATATCTGTCGTTATAAAATTTTGCTAAAGCATAATTGAATATAATCTTGTTCTCGTATGCTGCACGAATTGCCGGGTTTGCAAGGTCACAGGTAGCCGTAAACTCCAGCAGTACGTTATCAGTATTCCGGTTGAAGATATTCTTTACAGTATACTCCCAGGAATGATAACTTGATTCCTCGTCAGCAGACATTTTTTTCCTTGTGTCAACATTCAGGTGGTGAGCCTCATCGGAAATCAGCACAACCTTCTGTTCGTCAAAGTCATCAAAGGACATTCCATTTTCCTTTGTCATCCACATATCCATGTGGAGTCCCTGCGTGGTTGCAAAGCAAATGTTTATGGTATTCTGGTCTGCGTACTGGAAATTATCTACCTTGTTAATGCGGATGCGTTCTCCGTCCAGCACAATCTCATCTGCAAATAGATATTTTGAGGATACCGGATTACAGAAATTCTCCCGTGTCTTTTCGACAATATTTGAGAGATTAACAAAGAACAGGAAATTACGATATCCTTGCTTATACAGATACAGCATCAGTCCCGCCATAATCAGTGTTTTGCCACTACCTGTTGCCATATGGAAAAGCACCTGGGTAGGTTTTGGGCGATTATTACTTTCAAAATGTGTTATGAAGTTTTCAAACGCTTGCTTTTGATACGGACGCAGTTCAAAATTTGGATTCAGGTTCTCCGAGATGTAGGACGGAAGAACAACGCTACTGCCATATTCACGCAAGGCATCTATTTTTTCGTATAAGAATGACATCGATTATCCCTCCTTGTAAAAGCTCCTCGTGAATGCCTTGTCCTTATCGGATATGCCAAACTCTTCGTCATCAATATCACAATAGTTCACATACAGGAGATTCTTGTCCAAGATTTCCATCAGGAATCGTTTCTTGTCATCCAATGAAAGGGCGGCATAATCATCGACAGCCGCATCGATATCAGCTGGATTTACCTTGTAGCTGATAAAGCCGGACCTTATCATCCTGTCGTAGATATCTGACAAGGAGGCATCATAAGTAGCGGCTTCGATTTCTTCTACAATCGTTTGATTCAGTTTTGCTAACTCACAGTAGACAAATGAACCTCCACCTTGCCAATTGACCTCCTTTGAAATACCGCCCTGTTCTCCATCAATGACTTTTTTTAACCTTTCTACTGCTGTTTCAATATAATCCATCTGTTCTACACCAATATACTGGCGTCCCATTTTGTGTGCGACAGCACAGGTTGTTCCTGAACCAAGGAAAAAGTCCAGAACGATATCTCCCTCGCTAGTTGCCACTTCGAGGATTGCTTTAATGAGATTTTCGGGTTTTGCATAGTCGAACTCTTCGCGTCCAAACATTGTATCTATTTCGCTATTTCCATCCTTATTTTTGGCATTTCCAAATAGTGTTTGGAGGAATTCCTGAATCTGAAAATCGGAAATTACTGCAGACAGTTTTCCGTTGCAATCATCCTCACTTTTGAATTTTCTCATATATGGTTTTCCAATACTGAGGAAGTCGTAATCACCCGGAAAAACAATTGCTCCTTTTTTGTAATATTCTTCAAATGTATCGCTTGTTACTGCCCATGTTCTTTTCTCGCTTACTGGATATTCTGCACCTGTTTTAGGATTAATCATCGTAAAATAGGAATTGGGGCGTTCGGTAGCTGTTCTCTGTGAAGTGGCATCTGCCAACCTCCAAGGCTGTCCTGGATAATCGTTTGTCTCATAGTACTTTCGTTCTACATTACGTCCTATAGGTGCTTTTTTATTATCCACATTTGTATAACATAATAACCAGTCAAAATCTTGAGAAAAATTAAATGGAACATCTGATTTTCCATTACGGGTTCGACGAGGGATCGTTCCGATAAAATGGTCTCGGCCAAAAATCTCATCTGCCATTACTTTTAGGTAGTGCATCCCGTCTTCGCCAATGCTTATCCAAATAGTTCCTCCTGCGGTAAGAAGTTTTCGCGCTATTTCAAGTCGATTTTTCATGAATACCAACCACGTCGAAAGGTGAAAATTGGAATTGTATTTGAAAGAGTCCGCTTCTTTTGCTTCATTAAAAAAGTATGGAGGGTCAATATATATACATTTTATTCTTCCCATATATCTCTTTAAAAGCGAGGATATAGCCAATAAATTATTGCCTTTAATAATTAAATTATTTTCATCGCTAAAAGTAATATTTTCCTCAATACCAGATGCTGTGTATCTCATGGCCTTGCAAAAAACTTTAGGATCAAGCAATCTGTCTATGGCATCAGGAGCCAACAGTTCATTATAAAAAATTTCACTTCGCTTTTGGTCCTCTTTTGTCTGCCCGCCTTCCAGAACACAGTCTTTATATGGAAATATCAGTTCAGTTTCATTGGAAAGAGACAACATGACACCATTTTTACTAGCCAGTCCAATTTTATTCTTATATCGAGTATAGCTGTCAGGCAGGAATTGCCGATTGTTGATGACCCAAGCAAATCCCATCTTATCAAAGACCTTAACGCCATCGGCTTCCACAAAGAAGCGAGTGCGTGTCATGTCGTTCGACAGAAGGAGGCGGATAAGTCCCTCATCCATCTTCATAGTAGCCTCATAAACAGCATTACGCAGGAAGGTGCCATCTTCGGCAATAAACCTTTCGTCGGATTTCAGCACTGTTAATACAATTTCATAAAAATTCGTCATGTTTTTGTTCTCCTATACTCACGAATAATTCGGTATATCGTGATGGAATTTATCAGAATATGCTTAGATGTATTTTAGTTATATTAACGTTTGAACACCTAGTATAGTGACTTCTAAAAACGTTTCACCATTCTACCTATTCAATCGTTGGTATGGTCTTTGTCTTCTGAGTTCTGCTGGGACTTGCCCATCATTTGAGAAAGAAGTCCGGCTGCTTTAGCCCACTCTACTTGCCCAGACATAATTTGGTTATTCATTGCAAGCTGTTGATCTAATCCTTCCGGATAATATGGATTTTGAATTACATCCCATGTGATTTTATCTTTGTATCCGAGATCATTTGCCATTAGCTCCAACAGTTTACATTGCTCCCGATATTGTTCCTCTCTTGCTACGTCTTTTTTGCACTTAGAGCGCCAGATGCCAAGCTGTTTCCTGATCTCTTTGTTATTTGTAAAAACAATATCGATAGAATTAATGGCATTTACTGCCTCTAAAGCTGCCCACCCGGTAATACGGCGAGTCATGAGACATTGAAATATTTGCATCTTATCTTTTCTTTTTTGGGCTCGTTCCTGAAGATATTGGCCTACTATTACAGCAACAACAGGAATAAGCAGCACCGCGATCAGGTTGAGAACTGCCATTATTTTTTCAAAGGTAGTCATTATTCGTTTTCCTCCTTCTCCTCCACTTGATATTCAGGAAAAATATCTACAATATCTCCAACATTGACCTTTAACACGGCGCAGATTTTCCCTAATGTTTCCAGGGTTACTTCTTCGTCGCGGTTTAGTTTTGTCATGGTGTTTGGGACAATTCCCGTTGCTCTGCGTAAGTCTGCCTTGCTCATTTTGCGATCAATAAGCAGTTTCCAGAGCTTATTGTAAGAGATGACCATATGCATACCTCTGATCAGAAAATTCAACGATTTTATTATACTAGATATAGAAATTTGTAACAACAGATTTTCGCATTCAAATACGAAAATCTCCAGCTCAAACTTATTAGTCAGCAAGGCTTTCGGTTTACCTGTCCGGACAGAAGCATATCCGTCGTGTGAGAGCAGGATGGATAGCCACTGCATGGACCAGGCGGGGTGTTTAGAGGGACGCAATTTCTTTGGCTTTGGGTTTCCAATAGTGGCGAAGCAGCACCTCTGTTTGCACACGACAGTCGTGTGTGTTATACCTTTGTTTCCGGCTAACGCCGGGAAGGGGCTGGCTGTAGCACCTGCAACCTGGGCAGATAGACAGCGGCCAGATACTACTCAGCGGCAATAGATCAGGCGGATTTTGTACGATTGCAGACGAAATCGAAATATACACAGAGGGCAAAATCTGTCTGGCCGGAAAAAGAAGCAAAGGTATATCAACTCCCGTCCCGCCGTGGCGACAGCGTCCTCGTCAGTTTACTTCTCCCTTGGATTTCTCTTGGCTCTTATAGACATTATACTGGTTCTTGCACCGTGGGCTGCAAAAAGCGGCGTTGGACCGGTTGCTGGATTTGGAAAAGGAAAGTACAGATTCAGACTGAACAAAGATGTTTAATTACTTTTTTTCTGATAAGCCCGCCGCTTTGTCCCATCCTCGATGATCACAATGCCGCAGTATGAAAAACCGTTTTTCTCCAGAGCTTTCTGCATGGAGATGTTGTCCTCGTGAGTGTCTATCCTGATCGAAGGCGCCATTGATGATGCAAAAGCGGCAGCTTCTTTCAGAATTCCTTTCACTTTCCCATCTCCTGCGATCCTGTGGATCACAGCATATTCGCTGTCATCAGGCCATGAGCCATCGTAGATTTTGCTGTAAGTGGGATCCGGGCCCATCTTGCACATGAAAACTCCATGGCATAACCCGTCATCTTCAATCAGATACAGAACGCCTTCTTCCACATCCTTTTCTAAGATGGTTTTTGATGGATAGCCGTTTATCCATTGCCTGATATTCCCTTCTGCTCTCATATGGCTTCTTGCAGCATCATAGATCTTTAAGCATGACGGTATGTCTTTCTTTTCCGCTTTTCTGATGAACATGGCTTCAGTGTAGCAGAAAAAACAAGATGGTGTCATAGAATATGCTCTTTTCTGTAGGATCTGGGGCTAATGCCGGTTGTGAGCTTGAACTGGTGGGAGAAGGAATAGAGATCTGGATAGGAAAGCTTGTCTGCTGTCTCTTTGCAGCTGTAGCCCATGGACAGAAGCTGCTTTGCATTCTCGCATCTGGATCTGACCCTGTATTGAGATGGACTCATCCCGTATACCCTGGTGAATTCTTTTCGGAAGGTGTTGTAGCTCATTCCGATTTTTTCGGCAATATCGGGAAGACTTGAATTGAAATCCTCTTCCAAAACAGCCTTTGCTTTTTTCAGCACGCCAGCGCGGCTTTGAGCAAGGTATGGCTCTAGAAAATGCAATAGATATCTTTCTATGTACGGAAGTATCTGGAAGAAATCCTGGTCTCCGCTGTCATGAATCTTATCAAAAAGAAGCAGAAATTCGTCCAAATGGGCTTTGTTAGGCTCTATATCAAATACTGGTGGAACATTTATGAGTTCAGGATGCATTCCCAAAAACAATGAAAAAAATTCCATTGGAAGCGAGAGGTAACACCTACGGTGTTTCTGCTGGGGAAACAATGTGAGCTGGTAGTCTAGAAGAGGGTGCCTGAACATGATCGAATCATTTTTTATCTCGTATTCAGTTTCAGGAGTTTTTAAGATTCCTTTTCCGGTTATCACCCAGGTCAAAAGCATCCCTTCCTTCATCTTCGTGCTTCTGTGGATGCTTTCCGTGTTACTGCTTATTCCTATGAACACTTTTCCTTCAAGAAGCTGGGCATAAAGGCCTTTATATCTGTCAAGCCATGAATAATCTATCATGTCTGCATTATAACTGAAATATCAAATTTGACAAGTTTTGGGTCCAAAACAACATTTTAAAATCCTGATTGAGGGGTGAATATGAAATCAGGAAAAGAAAAAAAGCCGGAGGATGCAAGATGGTGGATAAGAGAGTGTTAAATCATTCATTGCTGATAAATACCGCGTCTTTTGACGATTTTGGCGGTTGGACTTTGGATACGGAGTTCATCCTTACTATGGGAGGGGCATATCTGCTTGCACACGGGCTTGGAAAGAAAGTTGAAAATGCAAAAACCGCAATACAGGTAGAAAAAAGCGGCAAGTATCACGTCTATGCTTATACATACAACTGGGTAAGCCCATGGCATAAAGACATGGCTCCGGGAATATTTCGCATAAGGTTTAAAAATGATGCTTCCCCTGTATTGGGAGCAAAGAACGACCATTGGGCATGGGAGTATGCGGGAGAGTTTTCACTTGAGAAAGGGAAAAAGATTCTTGAGCTTGAAGATTTGACAGGCTTCGAAGGGCGGTGCGCGTATATATATGTGACTGAGAATAAGGATCCTGTATTACCGGAAGACGCATCCAGTGTGTTTGATTTTTACAAGAAAAGCATCCTCAGCTCTTGCCAAATAGAGGAGAAGGTATTCGATTACGCAGTTTTTGGCGGAGGTTTTGCCGGCATGTGCGCTGCAGTGGCGGCTTCCCGCAGCGGGCTTAAGACATGCCTGGTGCAGGATCGTTCGATGGTCGGCGGCAACAACAGCTCTGAAATCCGCGTCTGGCTTGGAGGCGGGACGAACTATGAACCGTTTGGAGGCATTGGAAACATAGTAGGGGAGTTCGAACAGAAAAGAATCGGACATTACGGATCAATTAACAAGGCGGATCTCTATGAGGATGAGAAGAAGATGGCTGTGCTTGAAAAGGAGGATAATCTGACTCTTTTTCTGAACTGCTATTTGGTAGATTCAAAAGTAGAGGATGGAATGATAACCTCCGCATTGTGTTGGGATTTTTTACATGACAGGTTCTTCTCAATTTCTTCTCCTCTATTTGCCGATTGTACCGGTGATGGAAATCTTGGTGCCATGTCTGGTGCAGATTATGAAGTGACTACAAACGGTCATATGGGTATAAGCAATCTTTGGCATATTGAGAAAGTCGATAATCCATCCCCGTTTCCTTCATGTCCATGGGCTGTGGACCTCAAGAATTGCAATTTTCCGGGACGGGGTGAAACAAAGGACATATATGGCAACAGCAGGGAGTTCTCCCTTGGATGCTGGTTTTGGGAAAGCGGAATGACCGAAGATCCCATTTACTGTGCTGAGCGTTCTAGGGATCTGAATTTCCGCGCAATGTACGGCGCTTGGGACGTTTTGAGAAACCAGGATAAGGATTATCAGGATTATGATCTGACATTCTGTTCTCCTCTCGGAGGAAAAAGAGAGTCCCGCAGGCTGCTTGGGGATCTTGTTCTTACAAAGGCGGATTTCAAATATTCCTTCCCTGATGCTTGCTGCGCCACAACCTGGAATTTCGATGTCCATTATCCTGATAAGGCTTTTTATTCGTGCTTCCATGAAGGGGATGCCTTTTTGACGATGGATTGCAGGGAGGAAGTTCCTGATGATTGCTATTTCCTTCCATACAGAATCATGTATTCGAGGAATGTGAAGAACATGTTCATAGCGGGGCGCTGTGCCAGCTTGAGCCATGATGCATCCGGCACAGCAAGGGTCATGCGCACCTGCGGCATGATGGGCGAGGTTGTTGGATACGCTGCCTCGATATGTAAAAAATACGGGTGTTTGCCGCGGGATGTCTATTTTAATCATCTTGATGAGTTCATTGCTCTATTAAAGAGTTTTGAGAATAAGGAAGTCTTCAAGGCTGGAAACACGATTGTGTGAAGGCTTGGAATATATTAAAAAACATAAAGGAGCGAAACATGAAAAAAGGTTTGGTGTTGTTTCTGAGTCTGTTGATCGTATGCGCCGGTGCTTTTGCCGGAGGAACGAAAGAGGAAGCCTCTGCATTGCAGGATGGACCGGAAACCATAGTTTGGGCCGGATGGTCTGGAGAAGAAGAGGCCAGCAAGGATATCTTCCAGAAAATGATGCAGCAGTATGAGGCATCAAGCGGAAACGATGTGTCATGGGCCGGCTGGACTTGGGCTGATACTGCGCAGCAGCTTCTCATCCGTCTCCAGGGTGGTGAGCAGCTTGATATAGCTCAGGTGGATATCGGCATCTTCAATACGATTGCACAGACTGGAACCCTTGCAGATCTGGAAGATGTGTTTGGAGCCGAATACCTTTCATCGACATTCCCTTCATCCTCTTTGGAAGTCGGAAATGTGGATGGCAAGCAGCTTGGTCTTCCTTGGTCGATGGCTGCAATAACAATGGTCTACAACCCTGAAATCCTTGCCAAGGCAGGCTGGGATACCGTTCCAAAAACACTTGATGAGTTTGAGCAGTGCCTTGCAGATGTCAAAGCTCTCGGCGGCGATATCGTCCCGTATGGAGTCTCGACAAAAGATGATACGGCAGCCGGTGACCTGATGCCATGGCTTTGGACATTTGGAACCAGCATCTTCAACGAGGATGGATCTGTCAATCTCGGGCCGGAAGCAGTAGAGACGATCAAATGGTATCAGGATATGCTTAAAAAAGGATATATCCAGATGGACATCGGAAGAGGTGATGCGCGTCAGCTGTTTGCACAGGGCAAGATGGCATTCTATGATGATGCCGTTGTTGCGAAGGGACAGGCAGTGAGCAATGGTGTTGCACCGGATGAGGTTGTCAATGTATGCTCGGCTATGGAACGTCCTGTACTTAAAGAAGGCGATCCAGCTCAGTCCACGATGTGGGGCCACATGCTTGTGATATTCGATTCCAGCAAGCATAAGGATGCTGCAGCCGAGTTTGCAAAATCCCTTATCGCAGACGATATGGCTCTGGAATATTTTGAAAAGAACGGCATGCCTCCAGTCACAATCAGTGCAGGAGAAAGCGAAGCAGTCAAAAATGATGCCTATCTCAAGGGCTTTATGGACAGCACCAAGACGGCGCGGCTGGATGAAACTGCAAGAATGACGAACGCAAGCGAGGTTAAGACCATAGTTGTTGAAGAACTCCAGGCTGCTCTTCTTGGAAGCAAGAGTGCAGAGGATGCTGTAGAGAGTATGAGAAAGAGGCTTGAGAGCCTTTGAGATTAATTTACTAGAAGGAGGATGCAGAATGGCCGGAATTAGAAGACAGGGGAGGCTCACCGACCCTCAGGTTGGATTTTTACTGGTGGTGCCGGGACTGGCGGTATTTTGCGGGATCATTCTGTATCCTTTTATCAGCGCGATATTGATGTCTTTCACTGATAAATCGCTGCTGATGCCGGATTCTAAGTTTGTCGGCCTTGCTAACTATGTCCGCATTTTCACAGATCCGTACTTTTTTAAGACACTATGGGTAACATTTGTATTCGTTGTTTTATCAACCATATTTCCTTTTACCTTAGGATTGATCTGGGCGATAATCCTGAATCAGAAATTCAAAGCATCTGAATTCCTGCGCGGCGTGACCCTTGTCAACTGGATAATCCCTGGAACAGCAATCGGTTTTCTTTGGTCCTGGATATTCAACGGCCAGTATGGCATTTTGAACGGATTATTGATGAAGCTCGGCATAATAGATAGCGGTATTTCCTTTTTAGGTCAGACGGGGACGGCGCTGCTTGCTGTTGTGATTGCAAGAACCTGGCAGATGCTTCCCTGGTATATGGCATTCCTTCTCGGGGGCCTGCAGAGCGTACCGATGGATAGGATTGAGGCAGCAAGGATAGATGGTGCAAACAACTGGCAGTGTTTTCGCCTGATTATCCTTCCATCCATGAAGCAGATAGCTTTTCTGGTGCTGGCCCTCGGAGCGATAGGAAACCTTCAGCATTTCGATATCCCTTGGACTATGACTCAGGGCGGTCCGGCAAGAGCTACAACGACACTCTCTCTGGAAGTATATCGGACAGCTTTCAAGAACTGGAAGCTTGGGCAGGCTGCGACCGTAGGAACCGTGTGGGCTGTGCTTCTTGCATGCTTCAGCTTCGTCTATCTCAGACAAGTCAACGAATCGGATTAGGAGGATTTCAGATGTTTCAGAAAACACTTGCATTCAGAATTTTCTTCTGGTTTTTCACCATCTTCATCGGAGCCTTTGTTTTCCTTCCTCTCCTTTGGCTCATCAATACGGCTTTAAAACCTTCAGACAGCACATTCACCCTCTATTTTTTCACAGGGAAGTTGACGCTGGACAATATAATATCGATTCTTACCAACAAGACGATAATGAATTATCTGAAAAACAGCCTGGTGGTATCTTTTTTGAGCAGCGCCGCTGCAACTCTTGTCAGTTCGTTTGCCGCCTATAGCTTTTCGAAATTCAGATACCGTGGAAGGAAACTCATAATGGGTGCATTTTTGATGAGCCAGGCCTTTCCTCAGGCGATTCTGCTTCTTTCGATTTATCTGCTTATGCAGAAGCTTGGATTGCTCGGATCCTACTGGTCCCTGCTGATAAGCTATGTGGTGTTCACCCTTCCTGTAGGGACATGGACGCTGAAAAGCTATTTTGATGCTCTTCCGGATTCACTTATTGAAAGTGCGAAGATGGATGGAGCTGGAAATCTTTTAATCATGGCAAGGATAATATTCCCTATGGCGGTTCCAGGCATGGTTTCCATCGCCATTTATGGTTTTGTCTGGTCTTGGAATGACCTTCTATATTCCATGACGCTTGTAACAGATCCGGCTCGGCGCACCCTTGCTCCTGGACTTGTAATGACGTTCTTGGGAGAGGCAAGCACAAACTGGGCGGCCATGATGAGTGCTAGTGTTGTTGCTGCAATACCTGTCACAATTATTTTCGTGTTCCTTCAAAGGTATTTTATTGCAGGGCTTACAAGCGGAGCTGTAAAGGAATGAAAAAGCCGGATGTCCCGGCTTCTTCGTTTGCTTTCAGTTTTCGAAATCCACATTCGCTCTGACATAATCGATGAAATTTGTCACTGCATATGCCTGTGCTTGTGTCAGCTGGTATTCATCCTTGCTGTTGTATCTTAGGCGGATATAATCAAGATCTTCCGTATTTGACAGGACCTGGTAGATCTGGTCAACTTCCTCGTTTGTTATTGAGAAATAGCAATAAGGATTATCGGTATATTCCCAGACCATAGCGCCGATTGATTTATTTACATAGCGATCTCCTCTGCTGTTTAAAAGCATGAATTCGGTCACAACTCTGCTTCCGCTCATGCTTGAGTAATGTGTCACATAAACTCCCCAGCGTTTGGATGAATCCGGACCGTCCGTGTATTTGAGTTTTATCGGCAGCATGCTGTAAAGAAGTCCCGATTCTTTCATGCTGTACTCGGTTTCAAGTGTGAATTCATCCTTTTCCACCACTATGGTGTCCTGGGCGGATGCTTTCCAGTCACCACCACCGAAGAGGGATGAGCAACTTGCAAGGCATACTGCCATTACGACAGAAAGACCGATAAGAACAAGCTTTCTTTTCATTTGTTTCTCCTTGATAATGCTTGTGATTATAATTACGGATTATTTTACAACTAAAAGTATTATTATCAAGAAGAAACAAACTAAGAGTATGATTATAATTTAAATTGTTTTATTTCATCCATTTGTTTGCTCATAAATTCTGCAAACTGAGAGGAAAATGAGTCGACTATCTTCTTCTTCATATCCTCCGGAAGAAGTTTTTCATTGTCATAGAACAGTTCAAAAAACTCGATTTCAAATATGTTGCATAGTTTTACAATTGTCTCTGCCGATGGAAATTTCACTCCTGTTTCCATCAAAGAGACGAAATTTTTGGATAAGCCAAGCTTCTCGGCAAGTTCTTCCTGGGACAATTTCGAGGCTGCCCGCAATTTCTTAATATTCCCGCCAACTACGGCAGCAAGATCTTCTTTTGTTAATTTTGCCTGTTCCATATTACTTTTAGTATGATTTCTTTGTCGTAAGAGGCAAACAAATTTAAAGTATAAATAACAAAAAATACACAAACTAAAAGTATGTTTTATTTTTCTTCATATAATATTTTAACCGTATTTCTAAATTTTCCAAGTCTGATAAACGGCAAGTCAGCTCTGCTTTCTTTTCTTGAATGGAAAAGGCCATATACCAGAGTCTTTCTTCCGTCTGAAAAGTTTATAAGAACAGAGGAAATTGCATATTCTCTTTTGTCTGATTTTACAGCTCTTATCTCAGGATGGCGCAACAGATATTCTTCTGACAGCTTGAATCTGCCCTTAGTGTATCGTATGGTGAAGAAGTTTTTTGTCTTTTTTTCCAGCGATGCCTTCATAAGTTCCTTTTGAAAAGCAGTAGGTGCTATCTCACTTTTGCTTTTCGATGTGCTTATATAATATGTTATGCTTTTGATCTCTTTCTCAGAGTCCTCTTTCAGCAGCCTCCACATGGCGCTGCGGCATTTCCATGCAGATGATGCATTTGGATCGCCCTTTCTTTTGCAGTTAACGCTTTTTCCTGGAAAACCTATCTGGATAAAATCCTTAAAATATGAGTTTATCTCATGAAGCATATTTCTGAAGCTTTTGAGATTGTTTGAGCCTTCTATACATTTTTCAATCAATTTTTCAATCGATGAATCCTTCTTTATATGCTTGCAGAAAAACGAATAATCGCATAGGAGTATGAATTTCTTTCGGGCTCTAGAGACTGCGACGTTGAGCATCCTGTCGCATAATCCTGTGCAGTATTGGTTTGTTTCCTGGAATAGCATTCCAAGGCTTTCAAGCGGGGCGGAGTCGACAAAATCCATTATGATCACATCCTCTTCGCTTCCTTGGAATCCATGGACGGTTTCCACCTTTATTTTGGATCTGCTATTTTTTTTATAGTCCTTGATTATTGCTGAAATAAGATCTCTTTGCGCCTTATACGGAGTGATTACCCCGACGCTGCAGCCATATTTTTCTTTCCAGATTGCCGCATAAAGGGCTGTAAGCACGGCACTGGGAAAATTGATATGTGATCCTTTATGCCTTTCCACGCAGTTAGTGAAAAAAGAGTAATCGATGCATTCCATTGCTTTAGAAAAGATGGTCTCTTCTTTCTGCTTATTATCATCTTCTATTAAAAGGCGTCCGTCATAAAAGGTCTTATTTATGAATTCACCGATTTCTTTGTTCATCCTGAATTGATGATCCAGCATGGTGAATATGCCGGCCTCTTCCGGATTTCTCGATTCAGGGATTCCAAGATTGTCATAAATTGAAATCAATGGCTTTTGTACCTCTTTGACTCCCATTTCTGTTATCGGTCCAAGCTGCTTGAAGTCCCCGACTATATACATCTTATCTGGGTTTAGAAAAGCTATGGCAAGTATATCCTGTGTTTTGACAGTTCCTGCCTCGTCTATGAAGATATGGCTGAAATGGATGTTGCACTCTGAAAATATTTGCCAGTTCAAAAAGATTTGGGCAAAGGTCGTACATAATATGGTTTTCTTTGAATTTGCTATATCCAATGCGGTTACAGCCTCAAAATAGCGGCTTCCCCGTCCAATTCGAAGCACATTTTCCGTCTCCTTTTTCAGCTTCCCATAAAGTTCATCAACTGCCTGGTTTGTCGAAGCAAGGACAAGAGTTTTTACTAAAGGAGATTTTATCAGTTTGATGCATCTGGTCGATTTTCCGGACCCGGGAGGCCCCCATATGAAATTGATTGGATATGAATATGCATTTTCTATGTAAGCAACACGCTCCTTCCATGAAAATTCCTGACCATCTCTTAAAAGGCGTAAAAGCGCCATTACAGAATCCGAGCTATAAATGAGATTGTATCCATCCCTTACTATATCTAATATGATTTTTCCAAGTGTGGATTCCATCGGATAAAAAAGGAATCTTCTGTTTGATGTAATTTTGAAATTGCGTATAAAAGCCGTAAAATATCTATTTTCCTTGTTTTCATCCTGAATGATTGCGAAATGATTTTTACCTCTTGCTTTCAAAACCAGTGGTATCTCTTTTTTCATAAAAAACGAGAATCTTTTTCGATCTCCAAGGCTGGCAGGAACCAGTTTATATAGGTCATTCCTTGCTCCGGGCATTTGGATTAAAGATGCTTTTGCAGCTCTTAATGTATTTTTGGTTTTCTTATCCGATAAACTGGACCGGATAAGTCCGGTCCAGTAAGAATAATACCTTTTTAAATCCTCTTTATACATGTATGAATGGATTATATCATATTTTCTCTTTCTATTTTCTTTTTCAAGAGCTTTGGTAAAGTATGTTCTATTGCTTGATCAACTGATTCAACTGCAATGATTTCAATACCCTTAAAAAGCGATTGTGGGTATTGTTTTACCTCGTTATAGTTGTTAGAGGGTATCAGAACCCTAGTATATCCATTTTCCATTGCAGTTTTTATCTTTAGGATTACACCGCCAATTGGAAGGATTTCTCCATTAAGCGTTAGAGCTCCTGTAATTGCTGTATTTTTTTCAAGCGGTATCTGTGAATATGAGGAAAGAAGAGCAAGAAGGATTGCAAGCCCTGCAGATTCGCCCTCCTTATGTATGGGATATGGTATGTTGATCATAACCTGTCCCAGCTGTGATATATTCAAAATATTTGTAAGCACGTTTATTGCTACCTCTATGCTTTCCATCATTGTTTCTCCTATTCTTCCCGTTACCGAGATTGAGTAAGAGCTGTTTTTTCTTATGATGGTTTCTATTGGAAGGACCACACCTGAACTTATACTCTCGTTTACGGCAAGCGCTGGTGCTATTCCAGGTTCGTTTTTGATTTTATAGGTAAACGGGGATGCCTGTTTTTCCTCAGTGAGCTCTTTGAAAAGATCGTATGGGTAAATCCTTCCTTCATCTGTCTTTTTGCCTTCGAGGATATTCATTGCATACAAAGAGAATGCACTTTCCACGGTCCGCTTCAAGTTTCTTATGCTTGTTCCATATTTAAATACAAGTGTATTGATCTGTTTTTCTGTAAATCGGATTGTATTTAAAAGGGAAGTATCATTGTGTTTTTTTATGGCTTTTTCACAGATCATCCTTTTCTCCATGAACGTATATTCAGGCATGAACATCAAATCGCATCTGTCTATTATTGGTTCCGGAATTCCTTCCAAGGAATTTGCTGTCAGCAGGTACCAGGCTTTTGATGCGTCAAATGGTGTTTCAAGATAGTTATCTACGAAATTCATAGCTCTTTGCCCATCGAGTATGTCCAAAAGAGCATCTGTCGTTTTTCCGTTGTAGTTGCTGATGCCGACCTTGTCCAGCTCATCGAGAATGATTGCCGGGTTTTTTGATTCCGAGTTTAAGAAAGCTTTGATTATCTTGCCGATTGTTGCGTTCTTGTACCCTTCGTCATTTCCGTTTAAGACAAAACTTCCAGTTATGCCTGCAAGCTGTATTATGGCTTTGCCTTTGCCGAGCGAATCGGCGACGCTTTCAAGCAGTGTCGTTTTCCCTGTACCGGGTTTTCCTACAAGGAGCAATGGCTTGGGAGCCTGTTTGTTTACGATAATTAATGCTATTTGCGAGAGGATATGTTTTTTAATCTCCTCAAGCCCTTCGTGACTGCGGTCCAATGCGAGTTTGACCCTTAGATAATCCTCTCTGGTGAAAGGAATCGTCTTGAGTGCTGTCAGCTGATTTCTGATCGCAACTTTTTCGTCATCATCAAAAGCTGTGCAGGAACCGTTTGAGCTGTTTTTTGCTTGGTAAACAGTAGTGCAATCGTACATCGATTATCTCCTTATTTAATGAAATCACCTTTACCAAGGAGGGGGCAGCAGCCCCTTAAGGCTTTATATAAGTCATATATAGTTGAGGGGTTTTCTTGCATGAAAGTGAAGTAAAAGCTTTAAACCTGAAAAAAGACGTGCTTATAATTTATAGCAGGAAAAAAAGTATTTGGACGGATGCAATTTTATAGACTGTTCTTGATTAAAAACACTACGTCTTTTAATTTAAAATTATAAGGATTACATGGAATATGAGGAAAACTAAGATAATATGCACACTTGGTCCCGCTGTTGACTCAGAGGAAGGAATCAGACAGCTGATATCCAACGGCATGGATGCAGCAAGATTAAATTTTTCGCATGGAACACATGATGAACATAAAGCCAGAATAGAGATGGTGCGTAAAGTTGCATCCGAAATGGGGGTGCAGATTCCCCTCATACTCGACACAAAGGGACCTGAAATCCGAGTAAAGGATTTTTCAGCAGGGTCTGTCATGCTTGAAAAAGGCCAGTTATTCACCTTGTACGCAGATCCTTTGCTTGAGGGCGGAAAAGATGGTGTTCCAGTGACATATCCGTATCTATCGGAAGATGTGAAGGCAGGCGATACCATTTTGATCGACGACGGGCTTGTTTCAATGAAGGTTGAGGAAATAAAAGGCCGGGATCTCATATGCCGTGTGATGAATGCAGGAAAGGTCTCAAATCACAAGTCCATAAATATTCCTGGAGTGGACATAGATCAGCCTTATATTTCGGAAAATGATAGAGCTGACCTGCTTTTTGGCATAAGCATGGATATCGATTTCATAGCCGCTTCCTTTGTAAGGACGGATGGGGATGTTAAAAAGCTTCGTAAATTCCTGAATGCAAATGGTGGCGAGAAGATAATGATAATCGCTAAGATCGAGAACCGCAGCGGAGTCGACAATCTTGATAAGATCATCGACATAGTAGACGGGGTCATGGTTGCCCGCGGAGATATGGGTGTTGAAATACCCTTCAGGGAACTTCCATCAATACAAAAGGGGATAATCAAGAAATGCTATGAAAAGGGCAAGATTGTGGTCACAGCGACACAGATGCTTGAATCCATGACAGAACATCCGCGTCCGACCAGGGCAGAGGTGTCAGATGTTGCAAATGCGATATATGATGGTACGACCTGCATAATGCTTTCAGGGGAGACTGCGGCTGGAAAATATCCCATAGAGGCTGTCAGAACCATGAGCGAGATTGCAGAATTCACCGAAAACCAGATTGATTACAGGGAAAGGTTCATAGACAAGCAGCTCAAGTTGGGCTCGGATGTTGTGAACACCATAGCTTCTTCCTCTGTCGATGCCGCATTCTTCCTAGATGCGAAGGCTATAATATGCATGACCGTAACAGGCCGGACTGCCCATTATGTCTCTTTCTACAGGCCGTCTGCCCCTGTGGTTGCATGTGTTACTGATGACAAGGCTGCTCGTCAGCTTCGTCTCGATTATGGTGTGTATCCGATTAAGGCTAAATTCACTGAAGACAGGGAGGAGATGAAGGCCCAGTCAGTATCACTTTCGCTTTCTTCTGGAATAATCAATAAAGGGGAGCTCGCTATATTTATCTCTGGATCTATGACTGGAAGTATCAGTTCCGATACTATCCAGATTACAACTATATAATCTGATATGGAATATATCATTCTAATTTCGGAATGTAATTTATACTACGAGATAGAATATGGAAAACTTAATTGAGACCGAAAGGCTTTATCTGCGTAAGATGTCTTTTTCTGATCGAGCTGATATAGCAGCGATACTGCAGGATAAAGAGACGATGTATGCGTATGAGCATGCATTTTCCGATATCGAGGTGGATGATTGGATATCCCGTCAGATTGTCAGATATTCGGAATATGGATACGGATTGCTTGCCGTGATAAGAAAAGAGGATGGTGTTCTTATCGGGCAGTGCGGGCTCTCATGGCAGGATACTCCGTACGGGAAGGTATCGGAAATAGGTTATCTCTTCAACCGCAGATATTGGCATAACGGGTA
Organism: uncultured Spirochaetales bacterium; assembly: GCA_949300325.1. GTDB lineage: Bacteria > Spirochaetota > Spirochaetia > Sphaerochaetales > Sphaerochaetaceae > Ornithospirochaeta. The sequence continues at coordinate 11,268 of CASGDQ010000035.1, read as the reverse complement.
TGCATCTGAAGCGGCAAAAGCGGTAAAGGAGTTCGCATTTGAAAAGCTTTCCTTGAAAAGTGTATGCTCAATAATAAGAGATAATAACCTCCCTTCGATTAATGTGGCCTTGAAAAATGGGATGAAACCCATCGGACGCTTTGTCAAGCATTATTACGGTTTTGTAATGCCGCACACTATTTATGCCGTCAGCTTTGACAAAGCATAAGCTCCATAATCTCAGCATCATGATATGAGCCATTTGCAAATGAGAAATTTCTGTAATGCCCCACAATGGAAAAGCCATGACGGGTATAGAGCTTAATAGCCCTGGTGTTGTCCGACAGCACTTCCAGCTGCAGGATTTCTGTGCCTTTCTCTTTTGCCAGCTTGATCAATTGTTCAAGCATCTTTGAGGCATAGCCTCTGCCCCAGTATTCTTTTAGAAGTCCAATGGCTATTTCCGACCGGTGCTTAAATCTCCTTCTCATCTGGTTTGCCTGGCAGGTTCCGATGATCTTTCCATTTAAAACTGCAACAAGATAAATATTCTTTTCATCATTGCTTTGCTCAAGGTAGCGTGCCTCATCTTCAATGCTTACCGAAAGGCCTTCTTTGCCGAATGAGAGATTATCAGTTTGGCTTCCTAAAAGCGGAAGAAATTCGGTTACAAGGGATTTTGCATCGTCTGCCGATGCTTTTCTTATTAAAAGTTCATCCATGCAAAGATTGTATAGCCGGTGGAATGATTTTACAATCAGCTTGGTGTTTCATTTGAGGCGTTTAAAGAGCTTCTCCATTTCATCCACATAGTCAAGCAGCGCCTTCCTGCCATTTTCTGTAAGCGTGATGCATGTCAGCGGCCGTCTGTTTGAAAATGATTTGTCCACGGTTATTAGGTTGGCTTCCTCTAGATTCTTCAACTGTATGGAAAGATTTCCAGATGTGAATGAAAATTGTTTTTTTATATCATTGAAAAAAGCGGTATGATCTTCTTTTGAGGCAAGATATGTAAGTATTTTAAGTCTTGCCCTCTCGTGGATCGTCTTGAATAGTCTTTCATCCATCAGGATTTTCCTTCCTTTAGTATTGCTAGTCCGCAGGTCAAAAGAAGTATTGCTGATCCTCCTGCAACCCATAGCTCCATTCTGCCATCATACAGCATTACAGAAATGAAAGAAATAAGCATACCAGCAATTCCTGCCAGTTTGTAGGAATAAGATTTGAGTATTGCTCCGTAGGAAAGGAAAGTCACGCCGATGCCAGAAAATAGCAGGGGATAGAGGAGCCATAAGCTGCTCATCCTTAGTGCAACAAGCAGCGAGATAATTATTGTATTACCGACAAGAATATATCCTACGTTTAACAGTTCCTTTATAAAAGGAAGCTTGAAGAAAGAGAGGATGCTCCCATCGTATTCCTCATCCTTTGCGCCATGGCGGAATATGTCCAGCTTCCATTTGCCTGCTGCAATACAGTCAATTACGATCAGGATAGTGATGATTATTCCAATATTTTTTACCCCTTTGAAAAGGCCGTATATTGTCATTATGAGGATGAAGAAAACAGCTTGTGAGATGCAAAGCCATCCGAAAGCAGGGGTAAGAAATATTTTTCTGAGTCTGGGAAGACCGCGCTCAAGGATGTTTTTCATTTCCTTTATATCTTCCAATGCTTTTTTGATTTCGGTTTCACTATGAGGCATATCTTTTCTCCTTTTTAGTATAAATAAGTTTATAATATAAACTAACTTTGAGCAAGTTTTTTCTCTCTCTTGATATGTCTTTTAGAGAATGCTATATGTCCTATAAATAAGGAGCAGGAAATGGAGCACATGGGCACAAAGAAAATAGAGACTGAAAGACTTCTACTCAGGCCTTTTGCTATTTCAGATGCAGAGGAGATGTTTTCGTCGTGGGCTAATGACGACAGAGTTACAAAGTATCTTACATGGCCTAGTCATAAAGACAGCTCTGTCACTCGTGATATCCTTTCTTCCTGGATTCCTTGCTATCAGAAAAAGGATTACTACAACTGGGCGATTGCCGAAAAGGGTACAGATAGGCTTCTTGGAAACATAAGCGTTGTGGAAATAAAAGAAGAAAGCAGTTCTTTTCAAATTGGTTACTGTCTCTCTCATGGATCATGGAACTGCGGGTATATGAGCGAAGCGCTTTCTGCTGTAATTGGTTTTCTCTTCTCTGATGTTGGCGCCCTAAGAATAGAGGCTCTTCATGATGTGGAAAATGCCAGAAGCGGAAGGGTTATGGAAAGGTGCGGCATGACGAGAGAAGGAATTTTAAGGCAATATGGGAAAAACAACATGGGCATATGCGATTGTGCTATCTACTCGATTTTAAGAAGGGAGTGGAAGCAAGGTATCTTATAGCAGCGGACCCTCTTTCCATTGAATTGGAAAAACTGTAAAGTAGGGCGGGGTAAAAGCTTTTTCCTAAATTCGGAGGAAAAATATGAAAGTGCTTTTTATTGACATAGACGGAACCCTTTTGAACAGCAGCAATATTGTAAGCGAAAGGACTAAAAACGCTTTGAGGAAGGCTTCTGAAAAAGGCTGTATTACTGTGCTGTGTTCCGGCCGATGCCTTGATGGGCTCTCTCCGATAATGGATGAGCTTGGATTTCCCATGTATGTTTCCTCATTGAATGGGGCCTGCATATTCGACTATGATTGCAGGATAATCTCATCAACACCCCTTTTGCCAAGTGCGGTTTCCACTTGTCTTAATCTTACAAGACGTATCGGGATGGATTATTTGTATTTCTATTCATCCCATTGGGGAGCAGATAGCTTCAACAGCTGTTATGATTTGGAAAAGAGGATTGTCGGGTCTGCTGGTGCTGCAGAACCGGCGGATATAATGTCGCAAAAAACGGATGTGCACAAGTTTCTTGCAGTCGGAGACCCTTCCTGCTGCCATAAATTCCTGATGGAAGCGAAAAAACTTCTTCCGTCCTATTCCATTGTACCCTCTTCTTCCCGTTATGTGGAAGTCAACGCCCCTGGCATAGATAAGGGGTTTGCAGTCCGGACGATATGCTCACTTCTGGGTATTGATATTTCTGATTCAATCTGTTTTGGCGATTATGATAATGATCTGGCGATGTTTGCTGCTTCTGGCTATGCGGTTGCTATGGGAAATGCGCCGGAGCATGTTAAAAATGCTGCCGACGAGGTATGCCTGACTAACGATGAAGATGGGCTTGCGGTCTGGATAGAAAGAAATCTTTTACATCCCTGATGTTTCATCTTGCACGATCTGTATCAGCTTTCTTAGTTTCGGATCCCTGGATTTTGGATTGTATGCGATACCGTAATCCAAGCTGTCCGCTTCCTTAATTTTGGCTATGTGCACATCGATAATATTACTTGGCAGCATATAACCCGGAAGGATGGTTATTCCATATCCCGATTCCGCAAGGAGGATGCCTTCTGATTCACTTGCGCAGATTATGTCAAAATGTCTGTTAGCATGGCTTGATAGAACGTCTTTCACGTTGCTTCTCATCTCATGCGGGATAAGCTTATGATCGAGTGTGATCAATACTTCATCCTCCATTTCGCTGAAAGAAACCTCTGCTTTTCCAAAGAGAGGCGAGCTCTTCGGAATTACTGCATAATCCCTGTCCTGATATATTTTTCGGAATGTGCAATCCGGATTATTAAATACCATTTCCCTGGTGGCAAAGAAAAGGTCTATCTGTCCGTTTTTGAACAGCGTCGAGATCTGGAAGTAGTTGTTTATGGTGATTTTGGGATAAAGCGAGGGATAAGTGTTTCTGAATACTGACAAAACCTTTTTCAGCAAATTAAGTTCCATAACGCTTGTACATCCTATGTTGATAAAATCCAAATCTGGATTTTTTATTTCATCCATCTGACGTTTCGCTAGACGTTCTTTTTCGACTATATCCTTTGCATATTCATAAAAGAGCTCGCCTTTTTCGGTAAGCTTCACATATTTTGAATTGCGGACGAACAGTGCGGCCCCAAGCTCTTCTTCCAGTTTTCTTATATGATGCGTAATTGTAGGTGGGGTGAGAAAAAGGTCTTCAGCGGCCTTTGTGAAGTTGAGTTTGTCTGCTGCGGCGATAAAGCAAAGAAGCTGTTGTGTATTCATATATTTAATATAGCATTAGATAATATCTAATGTCATTTAAAGATTTTGTAATTTAAAAATATTTGTAGTTCATGTATATTCTATTTCGTTTGGTTTGATATTTTCCAAATCAATTTCTTTAAAAGTAATGAGATATATGGAGTTATAACATATGAATGACAATAATCTGCTTGCAAGTGGGAGCATAGGCCGGCTTTTAATAAAATTTTCAGTGCCCAGTATCATCTCCCTTGTTTTAAACGCAATATACAACATGGTAGACCAGATATTCATTGGACAAGGAGTGGGCTATCTCGGCAACGGGGCTACTAACGTCATCTTTCCTATGATGCAGCTTGCGATCGCCTTTGCCCTCCTTTTCGGGGATGGGACTGCCAATTACATGAACATCAAGATGGGGCTTGGTGATGTAAAGAGTGCAGGCTACGGTATGGCGTCAGGTCTTGCCGGTGCAATCGGTTCTGGGCTGATCATCACTTTTTTATATAACATCCTGCTAGAACCCCTTTGCTGGTTTTTTGGTGCAACCGATCTGACTATCGGTTATTCGCTTGAATATGGAAGGATAGTCAGTCTTGGCATGATTTTCAGCGTTTTCTGCGGTGCAACGATGAGCATCATAAGAGCGGATGGCAGCCCGTTCTATGCGATGATGGGAATGGTTGCAGGATGTGTGATAAACCTCATTGGCGATCCTCTTGCAATATTTGTGCTGGATATGGGTGTTGCCGGAGCTGCATGGGCCACGGTTGCAGGCATGGCAGTCAATTCTGTGATCAATGTTTATTATCTGGTCCGCAAGACCCGATCGGTACATCTGGAAAAAAAGCTTTTCACAAGCTGCTTTTCATATATTTTCCAAATTGCAAAATCCGGTCTTTCAAGCTTTTTCACACAGGTTGCGATAGTCATCGTAGTTGCTGTACAAAACAATGTTCTGGTCTACTATGGAGCAAAGAGCATTTATGGTGCGGAAATACCTATGACCGCGCTTGGTGTTACGATGAAGGTCTTTACGCTTATCCAATGTGCTGTTACCGGGTTGGTGACCGGAGCACAGCCTATTTTTGGTTTCAATTACGGCTCAGGGCGTTATGACAGAGTCAAAAAAACCTTTTGTTATGTTTTGTTCCTGACCCTGGCCATTACAGGGCTTGCAACAATTGTTTTCCAACTGGCACCTATGGCGGTGGTGAGCATCTTCGGTTCCTCCGATCCTTTGTATAACAGATTTTCTGTACTGTGCCTCAGGATCTTTCTTATGTTCTTGGTTTTCGATGGCGTGCAGATGGCTGCTTCCTATTTCCTCCAGTCTGTAGGAAAGCCTTTGAAGGCTTCTGTCTTGGTCGTGCTCCGCCAGATTGTCATACAGATTCCTTTGACGCTGATTCTTCCTAAGTTTTTCGGAGTCGAAGGAGTATTGTATTCAGGTCCTTCTTCTGCTTTTTTAGTCGGCATCCTTTCTATAATTTTTCTTCTTGGAGAGAGGAAAACCTTTGCTGGGCAAAAGAAGTGCAAAGCTTGATTCTGCATTGTTTTACTGGTTTTGTGAATAAGAAGTGCAGTAATTCGCCTTCATATTAAAGACAGTAGGTGTGAAAACAAAAGGACAAGGTGGATCAGGCATGCGGGTAAAGCTGCAAGGGGTATGTCATCAAAAGGAAACTTATCGATGGTTTGGTTGCCAAATTCGGCAACCTTCATTTTTCTATGCTCAGATATTCTCCGATGGGCAAAGCTTTAGAGCTGCATGCATGTCCTATTTCATAGGTTTTTGCAACGGGCATGTTTTTTCTTATATGCCGGGATAGCAGGTCTTCTGGGCTAGGAGAATATTGCTGTTCCTCCATTTCGCTGAATGTGCCAAGAAGTATCCCTGCGGCTTTTTCAAATGCTCCTATCTGCTCAAGCTGGGAGAAAAAAGATTCTACTAAGGCAGGATTTCCATGCAGCGATTCCAAAAAGAGTATGCATCCGTCCATATCAGGAAAATAGGGGGTGCCTGCAAGTTTTAAAAGGCATCTGATATTTCCTCCTATGACAATGCCATGCATACCGTCTCCTTGAATGAACGAGAAAGAAAAAGAGAACAGGTCTTTTTTATTTTTAAAATAGTAGTCTTCAAATTCTTTTTCCTGCCTGCCTTCTGCATCTCTGACTATGTTCCTTATCTGATATAGCATCGAGGATCTTCCGGTCTTTTTGTATATCCCGTTCATAAGAGCCGTCAGATCGCTGTATCCCCATAATCTTTTCCCGCTTTGTTCTATTGTCTTGTAATCAAGCAGCGGCAAGAGTGTATTGGACAAGTTGCCCCCTGATATATCGAAAATGTCATAAATTTCCTTGCTTTTATAGAAGTCCATCAGCTCTTCTGCTTTCAGCTCATATGAGCTTTGAGAATATAAGAAAGAACTTTGAACTGTTTCCAATCCAATGGATTTTAGACATCTGATAAGTTTTCCGATTTCATCCTTTTCGCTTTCTTTTCGTGCATCGGAACAGCAGGTTAGTGCGATCTCTTGTTTTTTTTCCACCTGTTAATGATAGCAGAACAATCTATGAAACAAATAGTTTTTTTGCATATAATCATGCTTATGAATGTATTTCATAACATACCTCCGGTGTTCGACGAACAATCCAAGGTGTTGATTTTAGGATCTTTTCCTTCTGTTAAGTCCAGGGAGGGCGAATTCTTTTACCATCATCGGCAGAATCGTTTTTGGAAGGTTATGGAAGCCTTGTTCGGCTATGAGCTTGACAGCATTGAAGATAAGAAGGAGTTTTTGCATAAAGAGCACATTGCTCTGTGGGATGTGGTGCATTCCTGCCGCATAGAAGGTTCATCAGATTCTTCTATAACAGATGTGGTGGCAAACGATCTGTCTCTCATATTCTCTTCTTCTGATATAAAAGCTGTTTATACAAATGGAAAAAGGGCGTTTGACCTGTATATGAAATACTGCTATCCATCATCAGGCATAGAGCCTATTCCTCTTCCTTCAACTTCTCCTGCAAACGCTTCCTGGTCTTTCAAGCGATTGCTGGATGCCTGGAGCGTGGTCAGAAGCGAGGTTTGCTCATAAATTTGCCGGTTCTTTTGAGCTCTTTCTGTTTACCGTATAGATTCCAAGAGATACAAGCAAAAGCGCAAGGAGCTTGTTGATCTGCAGTGCCTGATCGATTTCATTCAGGAATATCGCAGACAGCAATACTCCGAAAAGCGGAACCATGAAATGGAATATTGTGACGCGACTGACCGGATTATACTTCAGCAGCACGCCCCAAAGCGAATAAGCTACTGCGGAAATCAAAGCCATGTATAAAAGGAGCACATATGCAGAAAAACCGACATTCATGTCTATCCTCGCCCCTGCGGCAAGTGCGGATATGATCATTATCAGGCCTCCGAGGATAAACTGATATCCGCTGAGCATGACAACGCTGAAGTCCTTTGAATATTTTTTTACAAGGATGCCGGAAAGCGCATAGCTTATCTGTGCAAGCAGAATCAGTCCTTCTCCCATGAATGAAAAATGTATCGTGGTTTTCCCAGAAAAGGATATGTTCATGATTATGATTCCAAAAAGGCCCATCAGAACGCCGATTATCTTGTTGCTGGTGAATTTCTCCTGCCTGAAAACAAGGCATGCAAGAATAATGGAGCAGAATCCTCCTGCTCCTGAAAGGATTGTTCCTGTAACTCCACTTGTATGGGCAAGCCCGACATAATAGCAGTAGTATTGAACGACAGTTTGGGCCAGACACAGCTTGAAAATGGAAGGGAAAGCCTTTCTTTCCGGTTTTATGAACTTTTTTTCCATCAGGGATTGAAAAAGGATCACCAAGATTCCCGCAAGGAAAAACCTCAATCCCGCAAAAAGGATGATTGCCCAGGTATCATCTGAATTGATTGAGAAAATCCTGTATCCGGTTTTGATTGCAGGTGTTGCGCTGCCCCATAAAAAGCAGCAGAGCATCGCCAGAAAGAACACCACCCAAATGTTGTTGAGCTTGCTTTTACTATCCATTTCCGCCTTCTTTTTTTTCTATGCTGAGTTGAGTGTAGGATAAAAGCATGAAAGGTTCAAGCTGGGTTTTATTCCTTCCAGCTATCGTGATAAAATCGATGTATGTTTTTGAAATGGTTTGGGATAGCCCTTGCTTCATTATCTTTTATCGGCGGTATTGCTGCTTTTATCCTTCTTCCTAAAGTCGGTATGTTCGACCTTGCCTTCAACCTTGCCCTTGTCATGCGCATCTTTGCCTTGGTTTTGGTGTTCATCCTGATTCTGATTGGAATACTTTTCGTCCTGCTTGCTCTTCTTTTTGAAAGATACAAGAGTGACGGTAGTGCTCAAAGATAATGTTTTTTATATAAAGACGCTTGGAAAAAGCGTGTCATTTCTGCTCTTTGCACAGCTTTAATGTAGTGTGTGCGTATTTCTTGGTTTTAGCCATCTTTAAAAGATTCCTCAGCTTATCTTTGTGGTGTAGGAGGGGGATGGCAATATGAAAAAGAAAGCTATAACTCTAGTTATATTATTAGGTTTGATCTTCGGAGGTCTTTATGCTTCAGAAGGTAAAATTCAGTTGGAGACGGGCATCGGTCCCGTGTATCCTCTATCATCGGCCATAGTCGATGATGGCTCGATAGAAGATGTGAATCTTCATGATTATATGGATGGAGGAGTTGCTGCTACAACAGGATTGTTCTACAGTCCTGCCAGATGGTTTTCATTAGGTATTCTCACAATTACGGACATAATCAAGGTGGAAGATAACGGCACAAAATACCTGCTTTCCTCTCCTTTCATGGCTGCGTTGAGATTCTCCCCTTATTCCGGTCCTGTATCATTCCCGATAACACTTTTGGGTGGTGGACATGTTCAGATGCTGGGACATGAGTTCAAGTTCGGACCCTCAGTAGGAGCTTCTTTGGGCATAGTGATGGATGTCAACAGCCATTTTGCCGTCTATGGCAGCACCCAGATCCATACCTTGATACAGTTTGCAGATGATGGCAGAGTTGCTTATCAGACATATTTGATACCGTTTTCAGTCGGTATGAGAAGTTATTTCTAGGTATATCGATGAGAAAATATGCAATATTATTTCTGCTTCCGCTGCTTTTTCTGTTTGCTTCCTGTGATTTAAGCTATACCGACGGAACGATTCTTGATGAATTCTTGAAAGAGGATGAGCAGATTGAAAAGAAAGCAGTTGGTCTGTCTGTTTCTGCCACAAGCACTGTGTCGATGCTCTATGATCTCAAAACGGGTTATACCCTCTCTGGGATCGAAGCGATGCTCATGTACGATGATGGCTCAAAAGAGGATGTAAGCGATAAGGTTTCATACTCAGGCCTTCCTTTCCACTCTGTGGGGGAGAATACAGTTGTAATCAGCTTTCAGGAATATGAAGAGACGCTTAAAGTCGACTACTCCTCTTTTACAGTACAGATAGCTCCAAGAGGAATCGATAACGATTTCTTCATCCCCGATGTTTTCGGTCCTGATAATGAAGATAAGGTCTTTGTAGGGTGGGCTGAAGCAGGAGGTGATCAAGTGCTTGAATTCCCGCTTCTAAATGAAAGTTATGAGGATGCGATGGTAATCGCCCCTGTGTTCAAGCCTCTATCGGAAGTGTTTGAATTGGATGAATCGGGTGCTGCTGTGAAACTTTTGGAGCCTTATTATGAATTTTATGGTATTCCCGCTTTAATAACCGCTCTTGGAGATAACCTCTTTTACAGGAATGGTACCGTCAAGGCCGTAGCATTCGAAAACGGGTCGGCATTGGCTTCAATAGGAGAATTTGCCTTTTATTTCTCATCTTTGGAGTATTTTGAGATGCCTTCTTCCTTGGTGGAGATCAAGAATTCAGCTTTCAGCATGGTCTCTAATCTTAAAAAGATCATTTGGGAGGATGACTCTGGTTTGAAAACCATAGGTCCGAATGCCTTCACAGGATACCCTTTGGATGTGCTGGAGATTCCTTCGTCGGTTGAAAGCATCGGCAGAAGCATCATCGGTCCTTCTTCGGTTAAGCAGATAGTGTTTTTGGAAGGCTCCCAGATAAGTGCTATCGACCGCTATGCATTTGATTATACATACGATATCGAAATAGTTTTCATAAAACCTCTGTTCCTTTCTCCTCCTGAGTACTCATCATCTTGCTGGGGATCATATATGTCTACATTCAGAATCGAACGCTGATGCTGTCAGTATGTGGAAAAAGGGTTAGTTTTAATCAATTAAGGGAAAGTCCTTTAACAGGCCGTGTTGAAAAATGCAACGGCCTGTTTTTACGTGCTTGCATTTGTTTCCAGTTTCTTTTACATATATCATGAGATCAGGTTTGGAGAGTGCATGAAAATAGCCGTTTGTGAAGATAATGAAGCCGATCTGTTGGTGTTGAGGCAAGAACTGGAGAAATATTTTTCCTCAAGGCTCATGGGGCAGGGAGCCATAATGTATTATTGTTTTTCAAACGGGGAGGATTTTTTAGCCAGCTCGGAAGGTTTCAAATACGATCTTGTTATTTTGGATATCTACATGGATTTCATGAACGGCATGGATGTGGCGCGTTGCATAAGAAAAGAAAACAGGATAGTCCCGATTGTTTTTATAACCAATTCCGATGATTATGCCTTGGAAGGCTATGAGGTAGAGGCTTCAGGATATCTGATGAAGCCGATTGACCGTGAAAAGCTTTTCTTGATGCTGGATCGTGTATTCTCCTCTGCTGTCAAGGAAGGTGCAATCCGCTTTTACTGCAAGCGTCAGGTAGTCGAGCTTGAGATGGAGAAGATAATGTTCATTGAAAGCATGGGAAGAACACTTTTGATCCATTGCTGCTGCGGCGAGCTTTATAAAACCAACGAAAAGCTTGATGACATGGAAAAGCGCATGTCCAATCCCTATTTTCTCCGCTGCCATAAAAGCTATCTTGTGAACATGGGGTATATAAATAAGATCGGGAATGGATGTTTTTTGCTTACCAACGACGTGCGTGTCCCAATCCGCCAGCGGGATGCAGGATATATTGTCAGATGTTATGAAAGGTTTGTTTTGGATAAGACGCTGAAAGGTATGGACTGATGCTCAATTATCTTAATGTGATTGGAAAACTCATCTATGTGATTCCT
>CASGDQ010000034.1 GCA_949300325.1 uncultured Spirochaetales bacterium | reverse complement strand
CATCAATGAGCTTTGCGATGAGCTCCTTCCTTTCAGGGCTCAGCTGCTTTACAGGCTTCTTTGCCATATTAAAACTCCTATGCCTTCCTCTTTTCTAGCATAGGAGCTTTTTCAAATGTCCACAATTTTATTTACAGTCTCTCAAAACCAGCCCTTGCTTTATCAGCTGTTTTCTATCCAATTCGGGAAGGAGTACTCCCCGCGGTAATTTGAAGCGTTGTACATTTCATACTTCTTGGGAGCATAGATCCTTTTTCCATCACCATTTTTCTTTTCTTCCTGCGAATATATCCAAAGGCTTTTCCTGTCCCATAGGATTATCTCATCAAGATGATCCGAATCGATATCCAGGACTTCGGCAGAAAGGCAAGGATGCCCGTCATCTGGGAATGACACGACCACATCCCCATCTCCGTCGATCAAGCCGCCTTTTTCCACATCCCCGTTCAGAAGGATCAAATCCTGCCCAGATCCATTCCAGTTCACAGGAGCTATGATGTTTCCGTTGCATAAAGCCTCTTTATGCCACAGCTCGTTTCCTTTGCAGTCGTACATGTAGATTATTCCGTTGTTGCCCCAGTAGGTTGTAGTGCATATCTGAAGCCCTGGAACATCTTTGCAGTAGCTTCCGGTGCTGATCCTCTGTCCATGTCCGTTGATCTTTTTAAAGAAGATGTTTCCATCCTTTTTTACAAACATGACTCCTTCCCAGCCTGATACTATTGCAAGGAATTCATCAGCATCCGGATCCATTTTTCCTGCGATTATCTCATCGGTGTGATCAGTATGAACGGGTAGGGACCACATGAGCCTTCCATCATCATCGATCATGTTGTAGCAGCTGAATATCTCATCTTTTCCATCGCCGTCAAAGTCGTATGAATAGGGGAAATGGCCCGTATTGTATTTTGAGAAAAACCATTTGACATTCAAATTGCTATCTAGGATCCAAAGCCTTGAATAACGATCTTTGATCATGATCTCACTTGGCTTTTCATTCCCGGAAACATTTACTATCCTTATTGCATCCACATTCAGCCTTTTAAAGGCATATTGTCCGAACTCAAGCCCTGTCACAGAAGCGGGATCCTGCGTGTTTTCAGGAGTTGGGGCGGACTTGATGATTTTTCCCGTGCGGCCGTCCAAAATGAAGATCTTGAAATCCCAGGATGCGATGACTTCGTCGATTCCATCGCCATTTATATCGTATATCTGGAAAGGCAGGTCTGTGGTGAGCTCAATCACATCCTCGTCGTCTCTTGGTTCCCCGATCTGCCACAGCACTTCTCCTGTTTCAAGAGAGACTGCTGTAAGACAGCTTATGAAAGGATATCGGTCCTTATATGTCCTTCTTTGATGCTGCGCGATTACAAAGAAAAGCTCCTTTGTTCCCAACAGATGTCCGAATCTGATTTGTCTGCCTGCTCCAAAATTCTTAAGGTCTATCCTTTTGATCAGCTTTGCTTTTGGAAATCCTCTTCTTTTTTCTTCAATCTCCCAGCTTTTCTCATCCTTTTTTCTCTTATACTCATCCCATTGGATTTTGTCCATGGAGACAATGACTGATTTATACTGTGTCGGAACACAGGCAGAAAGCGCTATGCAGCCATTTTTAAAGCTGCCGTCCGATGCAGCTAAGATTTTTCTACCGTTTAAAAAGCAGGTGAAATTATCTTTTGATACATCGATTTCCACTTCATAGAAGAAATCAGGATCCCAATCTAGAGGAGTTTTAGCAAGAACGGTTTTTTCAAGCATATCAGTCTTAATGATTTCAGCTCCGTCCTTTGAAAGATAGAAGCCGTAATGCATCATTGATGTCTGATATCTGAAAAGGATACCTGAGATTTCGCCCTTGATAAGCGGACGGAATACAAAGACCGCTTTGTAATCCGTCCAGTCTACATCACCAGCTCTCAAACAGGGTATATCTCCTCTTTTTTGGGAATCTGCAAGGCGCATCTGCTCCATAAAGCGGGTTCCATCAAGCGCGGGAGAAGTGACCAGCCAGCTTGGTCCTTTGTAATTCCAGTTTGAAATAGGATCGAACCAGGCTCCCTTATATCCTTTTTCTGGATAAAAATGGTATTCTCCCATGGCTGAGTGTTCAGCATCATAGGGGAATGGCCCTAGGGAAAAATCCTTAAAGTCTTCATTCAATAAAAGCTGCATAGATCTTTTCCTTTCACCATCTTACAAGGGATGATACGTCTACAGGAAGGTTGGATGCAATGGATTTATTGGCGGCGATCCCTGTCAATGCGGATTTTATGCCGTCAACATAATCGGCCGCGCGATGGAACCTGTCGTATGGTGGATTATCTAAGAAAATATCATCGAGCAAGGCAGGGTCCCCACCGCCATGTCCTCCTTCTTTCTTCTCAATCTCCACTTCATAAGCAGGTGCAAATAGAGGACATACCCGGATCTTGTGGAAAACAGCCGCTCCCTCGTCGTTCTTGTCTCCTCCTGCATTTATATATGGTTTTTCAAGTGCTGTGAACTCGATTCTTCCCTTTGATCCGTTGATTGCCACATTAAAGCCTTCCCATGGAAGATACGTATTCAAGGAATATGACATCTGCGCGCCGTTTTTGTATCTGACAAGGACATTCATCGTATCCTCGATCGATATGTCATCGGAAAAAACGCTTCTGTCCCTGATGTAGCCGCTGTCCTTTTCTGCATCTAGATAAAGCGCTTTCATGGTAGGATTATTTGCAATATCTATCGCAAATGGGTCGTTTTTTGCAATATCAGAACCATAGCAGCGATAATAGAAATCCTTGACGCCTCTTGCTTCTGCAGCAGCGCGCCCGTAGAAATTGAGGCTTCCGAAGGCAAAGACCGTCTCCGGTTCTGTATCCAGCCAGAAATCAACAAGATCAAAGTGATGTGTGGATTTATGTACAAGAAGACCGCCGCTGTTAATTTTGTTGCGGTGCCAGCGGCGGTAATAGTCAGCGCCATGAACCGTGTTCAAATTCCATTCAAAATGAACGGAAAACGGCTTTCCGATCACGCCATCTGTTATCAGCTCCTTCATCTTTGTATGATGAGGTGCATACCTATAATTAAATGCAACTCTTATTTTCTTTCCTGTCCTTTTTTGGGCATCTATGATTCTTTGTGCTTTTTTCTCATCGATTGTGATAGGTTTTTCAGTTATGACATCGCATCCTTTTTCAAGCGCTCTCACGATATACTGGTCATGAGTCCTGTCTATTGATGTGACGATGATCGTATCAGGCTTGGTCTCATCGATCATCTTATCAAACTCGTCCGGCAGATACTCCGGGACACGTGCGCCTCCTTTGCTTTCTATTACAAAATTGGCATAGTCCATTCTCGTTTTGGATTGATCGCAGAATGCCGTAAGCACTGCGCTGTCCTTATATGTGGATACGATGGCTTCATAATACATTCTTGCCCGTCCGCCTGTGCCGACCTGGGCATATCGCTTGATATTCATTTTATTCTCCTTTATGAAAAAGTATAAACCCATATCAAAATATACCATTATAAAAATCCAATAGAATTTTTGTACTTTTTCGAAAAAAGGCTAATAATCTGTTCTTATGAGGTTTCTTGTCCTCTTGCTGTATTCCGATGGAGACATCGAAGCATGCTGCTTGAAAAACTTGGAAAAGTATTGCAGGCTTTCAAATCCAAGGTTCCATGCAATTTCGGTCATCGACAATTCTGAATGCTGGATCAGCTTCTTCGCCTGTTCGAATCTGATCTTATTTATGTATTGGATTACAGACATTTGCATCTTTTTATGCACAGTCCTGTATATGTAGTCCTGCTTATATCCGCAGGCAGAAGCCATTTCCTCGATCTGGAAATTCCTGTTCAGATTGCTGTATATGTACTCGGTTATTGAATCAAGGACGGCAGAATCCGTTGCAACTGCAGATGATTGCGGTTCCGTATTCTGCACTTCAGATCCCTGAGTCTCCATGCATAGGCGCGATAGATCGATAATGGTTTCGACAAGCATGGCATTATTCTTCATTTTATAAGAAGATAGTTTCCTGTATCCTTCCATTACAATCGAAGAAAACCGGTTGAAGATCATGTTGTTCTTGTCTCTGAAGAGCGTTGAGATGGTACTGATGAGATCAAGAAGCTCCGGATCCGAACAGGTGAATTTGATTTCCAAGGTCTTCATCCCGTCTTCGGAAATGACCGTGAAATAGTGCTCTGAGCCCTGAGGAATGAATACAATGTCCCCTGCCTTTGCTGTAAACTTGAAATTATTCACGCCAACAATTGCCTTGCCATGATAAATGAGCTGCACCTGGAAATCATCCGGGTGTCCATGCAGGGACAATCCACCGCCTTTCTTATAATGGAACCTGCCTGAAAATGTAAGTTTGTAGTCTGTTTCCATAAAAATGCTCTCAGCTTATATAAATTCTGAATGATTTTGTATTTTTTTCAATATCGATTAACCGAAAAAATACAAATATTTTCGCAATTTTCTGTAACAAGGATTTAAAAAACAAGCCATATACTGACAATAAATAACGCATTAAGCAATGGTAGTATAAAAGGAGATTTTGTATGATGCAGAACTTGAAGAAATGCTTTTGGGTCATCCTTATTGTTTTGCTTTGCTCGTTTATGGTGTTTGCAAACGGATCGAAGGAAAACAGCGGGGAAGTGACTCTTGAACTGGCTACGGCCGACAATACTTACGGCCTAAGCACGGATCCTGACTTGCAACAGGCCATTACCGATATGATCAAAGAGAAGACAGGTGTCAATATTTCTCCGATCATTCCTCCTTTGGCCAGCTATTCCGATAAGCTTGCAACCTTGGTCAACAGCGGAGACGTCCCTGATGTATTCTCCATTGCCCAGGCCATGGTCAAGCTTCCGCAGATGGTTTCCCGCGGACAGCTGCTTGATCTGACGGACTATATTGAGAATTCGGAAAAGCTTTCGGTAATCAATAGGTCTATATTGGAGACTCCGTATATCGACGGAAACCTTTATTTCGTTCCTTATAACAATCCGAAATCAAAAGGGATAATGCTTCGTAAAGATGTGATGGAAGAATATGGCATCAACCTGTCTTCAGCTCCAACAACGGAAGAGTTCATTACGGAAATGAAAAAGCTTGAAGGAACGGGCGTCGTACCTTTCACATTCCCAAAATGGATCGACAATTTCCAGTTCTTCTACAATTCCTTCGGCGCCTGGGGTGGTGTTTATCTTAAGGATGGGAAGTTTATAGATGGCTTCCAGGAACCAGAGATGTATGAGGCCCTTGAATATATACACAGGCTTTATAAAGAAGGTATTCTCAACTCTGAATTCATAACGACTGAAAACTCGCAGATGAGAGAAGCTGTATACACCGGCAAGTCCGCTGCTGATATCGATTACATTACAAACTATATCAATTATATTCAGAACACTGCTACTGCAGGTGTGCCGACAGAGATGTTTGTTATCTATGAATTAGTCGGGCCGAATGGGGAAGGGGGCGCTTTGAACGAAGCTACCCAGACAGCATGGGTTGTCTCAGCAAAGACGAAACATCCAGACGAGGCTTTCAAGGTCATAGAGACAATCGTAACGGATCCGGAGCTTTATCCGGCATTCTACGGGATCGGCATTGAAGGGCAACATTACACGCTCGATGAGAACAAGTCGATCGTTCCGACTGCAAAAGCGGCCAACAGCGGCTACAACTATACCCTCAACTATCTTTCCGACTCTTTCTTGAACATCGACATCAATAATCTGCCTTTCGCTCTTGATGACGATATGATCAACGGAATCAAGGTCCAGAGGGAGCACATCAATGCAGTTGCAGATCACCTTGGCCCAAATCATTCTGCAGATGTTCCAGTCGGGGTTTCCGACGCATATGACAGGGTTTCTCCGTCAATCAAGTCGACAAGGGAGTCGATTGCTGCAAAAATCGTTCTCGGTTCGGTATCGATAGAGGAAGGCATGGCGGAGTACAAGAATTTCTGGAACAGCATAAATGGGCCAAAAATTCTTGAGGAACTCAATGCTTCTTTGAAATAGTTTGAGGTTCTGGCATGGCTGATCATGATAATTGCGTAAAAAGGGCAAAAGAGCTTGTTGCGAAAATGAGCCTTAAAGAAATGTGCTCCCAGCTTTTATATGACAGCCCTGCCATAGGCAGGTTAAACATACCGGCATATAACTGGTGGAACGAGGCGTTGCATGGTGCCGCAAGATCCGGCACTGCAACGGTCTTTCCTCAGGCTATAGGCTTAGCCGCTATGTTTGACCCTTCTTTTTTAGAATACATAGGATCTATTGTTTCCTGTGAGCAGCGGGCAAAGTATAATGCACACTCTTCAAAAGGAGATAGAGGAATTTACAAAGGGCTGACTGTATGGTCGCCCAATGTCAATATTTTTCGTGATCCAAGGTGGGGAAGGGGCCAGGAAACTTATGGGGAGGATCCGTATCTTTCCTCCGTGTTGGCTGCAGCATATATCAAAGGGCTTCAGGGGGATGGCAGCGTATTGAAGACCGCCGCCTGCGTAAAGCATTTTGCTGCCCATAGCGGTCCTGAGAAGGAAAGGCATCATTTCAATGCCGAAGTATCTAAAAAGGATCTTGAGGAAACGTATTTTCCTGCGTTCGAAGCTGCAATAAAAAAGGCAGGTGTGAATGCCGTCATGGGCGCTTACAGCATGCTTAACGGCCAGCCCTGCTGCGGCACAAGCCTGATAGAAACTCTTATAAGAGGAAAATGGGGCTTTAAAGGCATGTTCATTTCCGATTGCTGGGCGATCCGTGATTTTCATGAGCAGCATAAAATAACAAGAACACCGGAAGAGTCTGCTTCCCTTGCCATCAATAATGGCTGTGATTTGAATTGTGGATGCACGTACAATTTTCTTGAAAAGGCGGTTCAAAAGGGTCTGGTTGCAAAACAAACCGTAAAAAAGGCATGTGAACGTGTATTTACAACGCGCTTCGAGCTTGGTCTTTTTGATGAAAAGACCGAATATGATGATATTGATTTTTCTGTAATCTTTTCAAAAGAACATGAAAATGCATCATTGTCCGCATCGAGAAAATCAATCGTCATGCTGAAGAACGACGGCCTTCTTCCGCTTTCTTTGAAGGATCGTCCTAAGATTGGGATTATAGGTCCGAATGCAGATTCTATTGCTTCCCTGCATGGAAATTATCATGGCACATCTGCCAGGTATTGCACGGTGCTGGAAGGGTTCAGAAGCATTTTGGGCGGTGAATATGTTTATTACTCCCAAGGCTGCGCCCTGGTCAAAGACAGGGTTGAGCGTCTTGCATTGGAAGATGATCGCATCGCCGAAGCTGTGACTGTTGCAAAATTATCTGATGTTGTTGTTTTGTGCCTTGGCCTAGATGAGACGGTAGAGGGTGAGATGCACGACGATGGCAACGGAGGAATTGCTGGAGACAAGAATGATCTGTTTTTGCCTAAACCTCAGAGAAAGCTTCTTGATTCAGTCGCAAAGGCAGGAAAACCTATAATCCTGGTTCTTCTTTCTGGCGGTGCGCTGGATCCGGCTATAGATGAATATCCAGAGGTCAAGGCATTGCTTCAGGCCTGGTATCCGGGAGAATTCGGAGGACAGGCGATATGCGAGACGGTTTTTGGTTTGAACAACCCATCAGGAAAGCTTCCTGTCACTTTTTACAAAGGTGATACCGTATTGCCTGATTATAGCTCATATTCGATGAAAGGCCGGACATACAGGTATTTTGAAGGCATTCCTCTTTATCCTTTTGCATTTGGATTAAGCTATACGCGTTTCGAATATTCCTGTGCTTCTTATTTCGATAAGAGCGTAAGTTTTATTTTGTCTAATAAAGGAAATATGGATGGAGAGGAAATATCGTTCTGCTTTATCGGCTGCAGCGATCGCGATGCTCCTTTAAATCCAAGGCTATGCGGTTTTACAAGAACCTTTCTAGAAGTAGGCGAGTCCAAATGGGTGACCATAAAACTTGATGAGGATCTTTTTACGCTGGTCAGAGATGAGGGTGTGCGGTATGAACGTAAAGGGGAATGGGAATTGTTTGTTGGCGGACATCAAAAAGATGCTTTAAGCTGCAGCCTTGCAAAAACAGATGTTGCAATGATTAAGATAAACAAGGAGTAAGTGGATGGATATGAAAAGAAAGGATGGTAAACCATTAAGTGTCGTAATTAAACGGCAGAAATTGCTGATTTTAATGCTTGTACCTGGTTTGTTATGGTATTTGATATTCAAATATCTGCCGATGATCAGCCTTGGCTTGGCATTTACCGATTATGGTTTTCGTGCAAAAGTCTCCTTCATTGGTTTGGATAATTTCAAGAGGCTGTTCACTTCTGTGATTTTCTGGAATGCTTTCAGAAACACTCTAATAATCAGCCTTGCAAACATCATATTCTATTTTCCAGTTCCTTTGATCATTGCGCTGATGATAAACGAATTGAAAAGCTTCAGGGCTAAGAAGGCGATTCAGTTTTTGATTTATATTCCTTATTTCTTTTCCTGGGTCGTTGTTGGAAGCATTTTCGTAAATCTTCTATCTCCTTCATATGGTCCTGTGAACATGCTGATAAAAGCCTTGGGCAAGGATCCGATATATTTTATGGCATCTCCCGATCATTTCCGATCGATTATCGTTGGTTCCTACATATGGAGGCAGATGGGATATGGCGCCGTAATATATATCGCGGCGCTGACAACCATCGACCCTCAGCTTTATGAGGCTGCAACTATAGATGGAGCAGGGCATTGGCAGAGGCTTTACCACATCACCCTTCCAAGCATGAGATCAACAATAGTCACTATGCTTTTGTTGAATCTCGCACATGTCCTTATGATTTTCGAGCAGGTTCTTGTAATGTACAATGCCGCAGTTTATGACGTGGCTGATGTATTGCAGACCTATGTTTACAGGGAAGGTGTTTTGGCAGGCGATATCGGATATTCGATTGCTGTAGGGATGTTTACGTCGATCATCAGTTTGATTTTGGTTCTCTCAACAAACAAGATAAGCGCAAAATTCCTGGAAGAGCCTATTCTTTAGGAGGATAATGAAATGAAAAATAAACATCAGGCCATTCGAGAGACTACTGGAAGAAAGGTTTTTAATGTGATTAATAAGATCATCCTTGCGCTTGTATGCCTGTCGGTGATAATCCCGATATGGAATGTTTTGATCACTTCTGTAGCCAAGGATATTGATGTCATGGGTAACCAGTATCTTCTTTTCCCGCATTCTTTTACATTACAAAACTATAATAGGGTTCTCCACAGCGGCTATATGCAAGCTTTCAAGAATTCCATTTTTGTTGCTGTTGTAGGTACTGCTTTATCGATGGCAATTTCGATTCCTATGGGATTTGCACTTTCAAGAAAAAATCTTATTGCCAGAAATTTCATCATGAAGATTCTGACCTTCACTCTTGTTTTTGATGTTGGCATTATGCCTTTCTATATTGTTGTCAGAACACTGGGAATGATAAACAGGATGTCTGCCATAATCATTCCTGTTGCAGTATCAACTTTTAATGTGATCATCATCAAAAACTATATGACAAGCATTCCTGAATCGCTCATTGAGTCCGCAAGGCTGGATGGCTGTAATGATTTTGTTATTCTTTCACGGATTGTTGTTCCCCTCTCTGTCTCCATTATCGCCGCAGTTATCCTGTTTTATTTTGTCAGTTATTGGAACAGGTATTTTGAAGTCATAATGTTCATAAACGACAGCAGAAAATATACACTCCAGGTCGTCCTCAGATCTTTGATGTTTGAATCAGATGAATCGCTGGGCGGAGGGAATTATGTTTATAACAACACCAAGATGGCAGTGATGGTCTTGGGCATGCTTCCTGTACTAATTATCTATCCCTTCATTCAGAAGCATTTTGTTTCTGGACTGATGTTGGGTGGAGTGAAAGAGTGATTTCTTTTGCATTATTACTGGACAATGAGAGAGTGTTCTGCCGCTGAATTGCTAGAATAATAGAATCCTTTCAGATAAAACGTTCTTAGTAGACAGCATCATATAGTAAAAAAGGCTATCGATTTAAAGATCAATAGCCTTTTTTGATTTTTACTGTTCCTTACAAGCTGCTTGTATTGAATTCTTTGATTCCGTTTTCTGTTGTTGCTACTTTGATCTTATCTGAGTCAAATATAAGGCCGACATGGATTGAGTTTGTTGTAGCTGGATTGTACTTGAATGCGTTTTCAGTTGCACTAGGATTATAGCTGAACGAGCATTCATCCGTTATTCCATAAATTTTACCTGTTTGATCGACCCCTGATGCAATAACTCTGTTTCCTGTAAAATTCGAATAATCCCCTATATCGTCTACGAAATTTGAATAGCTGTCAGGAACGTAGGTATAGCCGTTTTCAAGGATTACAAGACCATCGATGCATAGGATCGGCCGGCTTGAAAACTCAACCGATGTAATATCATTGATTATCCATTTAGTTTGATCGACGTCCTCGATATATGTCATGAATGTATATTTTCCTGGACCGATTATCTGAGGCGCAGAAGAATCGGGAATACCTTCAATTTGTGTTGCAGAAGAGAAATCTACTGATTTCGTCTCCGCATTGTACGTGGGTTGATCGCCGGTGTAAAAGAAATAGTTTCCATCAGTTGATTTAAGTATCACTGTCAGCATTTTGCCTGTCCCCGGGTTGCCATTGAAATAAGCCCCCTCAATAATTGAAGGAGTGTTATTTGCTGTAGCCGTAATCTTAATTTCTTCTTTGCTGGAGCCGACAAAAGCCAATGCATAATATTTTCCATTTTCTCTGTCAGAACAGATTACATAACCGTTTGACGCGATGAATCTGGCTACAAGATTATCAACAAACTCCACTTTATTGTAGCGTTCAAAAGGAGATGATGCTTTTGCTAAGCCGTTTTCTTTTGTGGAAAAATAATATGAGTCGCTCTCTTTTCCGATCATATAACTTACTGTGACATTGTTTTTTTCTGTTTCGTTGTATATTTGCTCAAAAATGCCTGTGCTTGAATCGAGATTGCAAGATACAAGAATCAGCAATAATGCAAATGCAGATAAAAGAAGTCTTTTCATTCAATTCCTCCTTAGTGCCTGTATGCCACTGAGAGCGTGATTGGAAGATAGGTGGCAAGGAAGTTCGAATTCGCTTTTTCGTCTCCGAAATAGAATTCGGGGATCACTTGCAGGCCAACATGAAGACCGACACCCCATTCCTCGGAAAAATAGTATCTTGCTCCGATATCAAACTGTGCGCTTACAGTGAGCTTGCTGCTTTCGTTGTATGAGATGTAGTTAAGTCCGACGCCAAGAGAAATAGGCAGCTCGAAATTTCCCTGCACAGGGAAAGCCGTGACCTTGAACTGTATTGGTACGCTTGTGAAAACCTCATCTGAGATTACGAAATTGAACAGATATCCGAGTTCCCCGCCCAGAGCGAAATAAGGATTTGCAAAAACTTGATAGCATATCGAACCATAGCCGCCAACGCTCTGTCTTTCAAATCCATTTATCGTATCATAGCCGTTTCCAAGTCCAGTCAGGGATGTTGGAAGCACGGGGCCGGCATTGATTGTGAATATCTGACTTCCAGTATCATAGTAGGGGGCGCTGAATGCTAAGGAAGTAAAAAGCATCAGCGCAGAAAAAATGCATAAAAACTTTTTCATCTTTACTCCTTTCTAGATGATACCTAATTAACCGTTATTATTCAAATAGATTGTTTTAACGGCTGAAATGAAGTAAAAATAAGACTTATGGAAAGATTGGGTTGCAAAAAAATAAAGGACGGCCTTCTTGCAAATCTGAAAGAGAGAACGCAAGAGTTTATCAATAAAGGAAATAAAGCGCCTTCTCTGGCAGTTGTCCTCGTCGGGGATGATGGTGCAAGCCAGAGCTATGTTGCTACAAAATGCAAAATGGCCTCGCTTCTGGGCTTTGTACATTTTGATTATAGGTTTGATGAAGATTTGAAGGAGGAAGAGCTGTTGAGCCTCATCGACAAGCTGAATCTTGACGATGATGTGGATGGTATTTTGGTTCAGCTCCCGCTTCCAAAGCATATCGATGCGGATAAAATTATAAACCGAATTGCAAAAGAAAAGGATGTAGACGGTTTTTCACCGTATAATTTAGGCCGGCTCATGCTTGGACAGGAGTGTTTTGAGCCCTGTACTCCAAAGGGTATAATGGAGATTTTCAAATACTATGATATTCCCTTATCCGGCAAGAATGTTACCGTGATTGGAAGAAGCAACATAGTAGGCAAGCCCATAAGCGTCATGTGCATGCAAAAAGGTGTGGATGCAACCGTGACCGTGTGCAATACAAAAACTTCGGATCTCAAGGCGCACACGTTAGCTTCCGATATCATAATCGTTGCTGCAGGGCGGCCTGGTATTTTGGATTCATCCGTGGTAAAGGATGGGGCTGTCGTGATAGATGTCGGTGTGAACAGGGTTGCAGATCCTTCAAGTGAAAAAGGATATAAAGTGGTGGGCGATGTCGATTACGACTCCTTTTTGACCACAGAATGCAAAGTCACTCCGGTTCCGGGTGGTGTGGGGCTGATGACTGTTGTCATGCTTATGGAAAACACTCTTATGGCGGCAATGAGGAGAAGGGGATGAGATTTCTTATTGAAACTTATGGTTGCCAGCTGAATGTGGCCGAAAGCTCTGCATTGGAGGTTATTCTCCTTGGAAGGGGCCTGGAAAAAACAGAAAAGGCGGAAGAAGCCGATGTCGTGATCCTAAATACGTGCTCAGTCAGGAAAACGGCTGAAAACCGTGTATGGGGACGCTTGGGATATTTCGGAGCTCTTAAGAAGAAAAAGAAAGGCGCTTTGAAGATAATTGTCACCGGATGCATGGCTGAGCGTCTGCATGAAGAGCTCAAGGATGAGGCTCCATTCGTGGATGAAGTGGTGGGGACGAACAGCAAGAACGACATACCGGACATTATTTTAGGAAAGGGCTATGAGGAGGAGGAAAAATATTCTTTCCTGCCATCGTATTTCAAGGAGGGGTCGTGGTCCAGCTATGTTCCCATCATGAACGGCTGCAACAATTTCTGCTCCTATTGCATAGTTCCGTATGTAAGGGGAAGGGAGATTTCAAGGGATGTTGCTTCGATTATTGAGGAAATAAAGCTTCTTGACAGCAAGAAAGTGCGTGAAATCACGCTGCTTGGGCAGAATGTCAACAGTTACAAGGCTTCCTATCAAGGGAAGGATGTCGATTTCCCAACTTTGCTGGAAATAATTCTTCCATACATGGACAACATAAAATTTGTGCGCTTTGAATCCCCGCATCCAAAGGATTTTTCGGATCATCTCATCAGAGTAATTGCCCAAAATGAGAAGATCTGTTCCCATATCCATCTTCCGATGCAGGCTGGAAGCACCAGGATTCTTGAGCTTATGAACAGGAAGACCACCAGGGAAAAGTTCATAGCTCTTGTCGATAAGATGAAAAAGGAGATTCCTGATCTCACTTTAGCAACGGATGTCATGGTCGGTTTTCCGACTGAAACAGAAGAGGAATATGAACAGACGCTGTCCATGATGGAGATCATGGGATGTACAGAAGCCTTCATGTATTATTTCAACCCACGAGAAGGGACAAAAGCAGCTGCCATGGACGGACAGCTTGATGATGATGTGAAGATTGCAAGACTTGAAAGGCTCATTTCCGAGCAGCTTGAAAGAGCGCAGAAGATAAAGAAGGAGAAGCTGCCATTTTCTTCAAACGTGATCGTGCTTGGCATGACCAGGGACGAGAAAGACAGGTATCTCGGACGAAATGCACATAACGACATGGTTTCTTTTTCCTCTTCCATCGCCTTGAAGGAAGGGGATTATGTGAACGTGTCTTTTACCGATTTGAGCGGAAATACATTCAGGGGGCATCATAATGGCTGACACAGACGATTTTCTAAAACTTCTTTCTACGAAGAAAAAGGTTGTTGCCCTTACTGGGGCAGGGGTCTCCACAATGAGCGGAATTCCCGATTTCAGGAGCAGTGATGGGCTTTACAGCAAAAAGTATGGCAAATTGGATGTGGAGACGATAGTATCCATAGAGTTTTTCCGTCTTCATCCGGATGTATTTTATTCCTGGGCAATCCCTTACTGGTTCAATATGGAGGCGTACAAGCCCAATATCGTGCATAAGACATTAAAGAAGATGGAGGATATGGGAAAGCTTTCTTTGGGCATTTTCACACAAAACGTGGATTATCTTCATGAAAGAGCAGGGACGAAAAAGGTATATCCTCTGCACGGTACTTTGGAAAGGGCGTACTGCACGGATTGCCACGCGTTTTACTCCTATCAGGAGATTGCCCCGATTGTAAGAAAAGGGGAAGTGCCTAAGTGCAGGCATTGCGGATCCGTGATCAAGCCGGATATCGTTTTTTATGGGGAAAATCTTGATATGAGCCTTCTTCAGAGGGCGGAAAACGCTTTTTCCAATGCCGATTTGGTACTTGTCCTCGGTACGAGCCTTATAGTTAATCCCGCAGCAAGCCTTCCATATCTTTCCGTGCAAAAGGGGACAGATATCGTCATCGTGAATAAAAGCGATACTTGGCTGGATAAATATGCAGTGATGCACTTTGATGATCTTGAAAGATTCTTTTCTCAGGTCGATTCAAAGATTTGAGCCTTTCTCATCAAATAAATCTATTGCTGTTTTTCCACCGTTTTATTATATTTAGACTGTCGGAAAACGGGGGTGTTCCGGTTTCGACTGGCTCTGCCAGGTCGGAGACTGCGGGCCAAGAGCTGACTTGTAAAACCGGCACAAAAAAATAACTGCAAAGAAGAAAGAAGACGAAGTCGTCGAAACTCTTGCATTTGCTGCTT